>NZ_JALQCK010000001.1:0-582651 GCF_030464835.1 Paraburkholderia sp. WS6 | reverse complement strand
TGAGAAATCCGGGCGCGCTGCCGGATCTCAAGCGGTCTCTACGTCCAGAATGGCTGTGGCAAAAGACCGGCCCCGATCATCTGCCGCTCTATCTTCTACTGCCTTACGATTTGCGCGCCACGGCAAAGTCGATCTGCTGCCACCAGGATATCGGCGCCGATTCCTGCTTTGCGCTGGGGATGATCGCAGGATTCGGAATCGCGTTGAAGCAGCCATGGCGTTATCGCCATCTGTTCTGGGAATGCGGCATTCTTGGCCAGGCGCTCTATCTCGAAGCCGAAGCCGCCGGCGTGCGCGCGACAGGGATTGGCTGCTTTTTCGATGATGAAATGCACGCACTGCTCGGCGTGGAGGATCACACCTGGCAAAGCCTGTATCACTTCACCGTCGGCCGTGCGGTAGACGATCAGCGCCTGTCCACATGTCCACCGTATGAGGTTCAGCCTTGAAGCGAGAACCTCATGTCCCGATCGTGGTGAGACGGTATTTTCCGCGAGCGCCCGGCGATTGGACGTCACACATAGTCCTCGTTTTCCTGATCAATGCACGGCGAACCAAACGTATTGGCGTGAGAGTAAAAAGGAACGCGACTCGCCCCCATACGAAGAATAGAACCGTCGCCATAAAGCTTGCTTTAAGGTCTGCTTTCCAAGGCAGCGATGGTTGAAAGCATCTATTCGAATTGCATCGAAGCGGACATTTTCGAGTGGTCGCAACTGGAAAGGCATAAGCGGCCGCTTCGA
The DNA here is from genome assembly GCF_030464835.1 of Paraburkholderia sp. WS6. Taxonomy (NCBI): domain Bacteria; kingdom Pseudomonadati; phylum Pseudomonadota; class Betaproteobacteria; order Burkholderiales; family Burkholderiaceae; genus Paraburkholderia; species Paraburkholderia sp. WS6. The sequence goes on along the minus strand of NZ_JALQCK010000001.1, from coordinate 581,908 downwards.
CCGAACGTTGCCACGCTAATCTCTGCGAATGTCTCCTTTATGAAGGATTCTGGACAATCTGAGGTGTGCATTCCGTGATCAACCACCGGCGGTTCTTGGCCGAACCCGGTCCGACGCGGCCCTAGTCCGATCGCCGATCGCTGCAGGTATGCGAAGACGTACACCAACCCACACGGAACACTCGACAACTCAGTTCGGACACCGAATGGCGGGCATCAAGCGAGAACTCAAGGCCCAAGGGTTGACATACCGGGACGTAGCGCGTGCGCTGGCACTTTCAGAACCAAGCGTGAAACGCCTGTTTTCGAGCGAAAGATTCACCGTGGAGCGACTGGTACAGATCAGCCAGTTCTTCGGATTCACGCTGACCGAACTCTTACAGGAAGCGTCATCTTCGGTTCCTCAGCTATCCACGCTGACGGAGCATCAGGAGACACAACTCGTATCGAACAGCAAGTTATTGCTTGTGGCTGTCTGTGCGTTTAACCATTGGTCAGTCGCGGACATCGTCGCGGCCTACCAGATGAGCAAGGCGGAATGCTTAAAGCGACTGTTGGTACTCGATCGTATGGGCGTAATCGCGCTGCTCCCAGGGGACCGGATTCGACTCCGCATCGCGCGAGATTTTGACTGGTTGCCAAACGGGCCGATTCGCCAATTCTTCCGACGGGAAGGTCTAAGCGATTTTTTGGCCGGGCGCTTCGACCAACCGAATGAAACGCTGGAGTTCACTCACGGCATGCTGACAGAAGCTGCGTTCTCGCAGCTCCAGCTTGAGCTAAGGCGGCTGCGTAGCAGGTTCGCCGCCTTGCATAAGGAATCTGCGGCCGCTCCTTTGAACCAGCGACGCGGGACCGGCTTGTTATTGGCGAGTCAGGAATGGGAGCCGACGGTGTTTCAACAATTCCGGCGACCGCCTACGGCCTAGGATCAATGGGGCCCAGCGCCGGTTCATGCAGCGACTTTTCGTTCCGCTCCCAGGGGCAGTTCGGGCATGTCACGATCGGACTGCGGCACGGAGCCGGGCCGGCGATGCACGTCATGCGTCACGAAGCCCTGTTCGCGGCTCGGCACATCGAACCACTCCCGATGGGCAAACGAATCGCGAATGTCGTCGAGACCGCTTTCCCAATGCTCGTGCATCGTGTCGACGCTGAACTCGTAGTCCTTGTAATGCCCCTCATATGGCTTGTTCTTATAGATAAGATGCACCACATTGATTGCGCTGCCGTCGGCCGCTTCTTCAGCGAGACGGAATAGTGGATCGGCCCTGCGCAGATCGGATGGAACATGCGCGAGCAGTTCCTTGATGAAACGGGCATGCTTCTGACGATCCGCCAGCATGCTGGTAATCGCCCGCGTACGGCTGGAGTACTGAATGTCTTTGGCGCGCTCGGACACGTCGAGAAAATCTCCGGGCGCATTGCCTCTCGCGCTCCACAGATCGACCTGAAAAACCAGCGTATCTTTGTGGTCCGAATCGCGAAGCACCTCGGTCAGCGGTGTGTTGGAAACCAGGCCGCCGTCCCAGTAGTACTCGCCGTCGATCTCCACCGCCGGAAAACCTGGCGGCAACGCCCCTGACGCCATGAAATGCTCCGGCTCCAGACGCATTTTCGTGTTGTCGAAGTACACCAGGTTGCCGGTCTGCACGTTCACCGCGCCCACTGAAACGCGGATGTCACCATCGTTGATGCGGTCGAAATCGGCGAACTTCAACAGCGTTTCCCTCAGGGCGGCCGTGTCGTAGTAGCTGACCGCGTTGGGGCTTTGCTTGCCGAAACCTGCCATGGGCAACGGGCTGCGCGGCGAGAAAAAACCCGGCTGACCCTCTGTCAACGCGCGGCTGGCTGCCCACAAACTTGCCCACTTGCGCGACAGGTCGTGCGCGCCGAACCCAGGCAGCATCCATTCACCCAGACCACCGACCCAGTCGAGCGGATGGCAGATCGAATTCCAGAAACCTCGTAACGCTTCCACGCGGTTTTCCGGCGCATTGCCGGCAATGACGGCCGTGTTAAGCGCACCGATCGAGACGCCGGCGATCCAGTTCGGTTGCACACCGGCCTCGGCCAGGCCTTCGTAGACGCCGGCCTGGTAAGACCCGAGCGCGCCGCCGCCCTGAAGCACCAGCGCGATCTCGTCGTAGCGCGGCAGCGCAAACACATCCGGCTGCCCGTTGATTTTTTTTGTGCTGCTGCGCATACGCGACCCCTTATTGCATTGACCAGCCGTGGCTGACAATCACCGACTGCCCGGTGAGCGCAGACGATTCGAAGCCCGCAAGGAACGCAACCGTATTGGCGACGTCCTCAACCGTGGTGAATTCACCGTCGACGGTTTCCTTGAGCATCACGTTCTTCACCACTTCGGCTTCGGAGATACCGAGCGCCTTGGCCTGCTCGGGAATCTGCTTGTCGACGAGCGGGGTTCGCACAAAGCCCGGACACACTACGTTCGCCCGCACGCCACGCGGCCCGCCTTCCTTCGCAACCACCCGGGCCAGTCCCAGCAAGCCATGCTTGGCTGTCACATAGGCGGACTTCAGCTTCGACGCCTCGTGTGAATGCACCGAACCCATGTAGACGATCGAGCCGCCCTTGCCGCCCGCGTACATGTGCTTGATGGCAGCCTTGGTGGTGAGGAAGGCGCCGTCCAGATGGATCGCCAGCATTTTCTTCCAGTCGGAAAACGCGTACTCCTCGATTGGAGCGACGATCTGGATACCCGCGTTCGACACGAGCACATCGATGCTGCCGAGCTCCTGCACCGCGCGTTCGATGCCGCTATTAACCGCTTCTTCATTCGTAACATCCATTGCAACCGCCAGCGCCTTACCGCCCGCGGCGACGATGCTGCTGGCCACCTTCTGCGCGTTCTCGAGATTCAGGTCGGCAATCACCACTGCGGCGCCGAGGCTAGCGAGTTTGCGTGCGCACTGCTCACCAATACCGCTTGCTGCGCCCGTCACAAGCGCGACTTTATTGTTCAACGACATGTTGCGTTCCTTCCTTATCGGTTCACGGAGCGTTATTGATTGACTGCGAGCTTCACGCTCTCGGTTGTGGCGAGATAATCGAGCGCAACCTCGCCGATATCCAGTGTGAGATTGGCGATCACATGCCGCGCGCCGACCACCCGCTTCACCGGCAGATCGGCGACTGGCGCCAATGCGTGCGGATGCAGTTCGAGCGCGGCGGGACCCGACCACGCGCCCAGCACGCTCACGTCGCGCAGATAGAAACGCACGAGCTCGCACACGCGCGCCGAACCGTCAACGTGCGGGATCACCTTCAGCAGGTAATTCGGTGTATCCGCAAGCTTCTTGCGCTCGGCCTCGATGTCGAGCGGCACATGCTTGAAGCCCATCGTGCCGGTTGCGATACGTTGTGTGCCGTAGTCGAGTGTGCCGAGCAGCGTGTCGTTGCCATCGACGCTCAAGGTCGGCCTGGCCAGCTTCTTCGGAAAGCCCCAGATCTCGCGGCCGCCGGCGATCGGACCTTCGTCATCGAGGTACATCGAATGGGTGTAGTTGCCGAGGCGACCTTGCTGGTCTCGCACCGAGATGACCTGGCCGCTTTCGGTGTAGTCACCGAAGCCCGACGAATCAGGCATGCGAATGAATTCGTAATGCACGAGGTCGTTTTCCGGATGCAACGGCTCCGGCACGATGGCGCGCAACGCATCGAAATCGGTCTCATACGAGATGATGAAGTATTCCCGATTGATGAAGCGGTACGGCGGCCGGGGGTAGGCTGGATTGTGAACGGGCATCGCAAAGGCGTCTTTGCGGATCGAAGCGAGGTTCATGAGACTCCTTTATGACTGGCGCATGCAGCACCGGTGCAATGGTAGAGGCAAACCTCACGCGATAAGAGCCACCATTTGTCAATAGACCGTTAACCACACTGCAACACTGCCGCTGGAACTTTGGCCGCGTCATACAACTCAGTGCATGTTCAAATACGCCAGAAGGGGGCGAAACACACCGGCCCCAAAAAAAGATCGCGCGAGCGCGATCCATAGCACCAGGCGCCCACCTCATTCGATCACACACGAGTCACTTCTTCCCCTCCGACCGTCCCCCACCCAGCGCCTCAAGCAGCGGCCGCAGCGCGTCCAATTCCACGCCAAACCCACTCCAATCCCCCGCCTTCAATCGCTCGATCGCACGGTCATAATGTGCAAGCGCTTCGCGAGCACGCGCATCCGCCGTCCCCTGAGGCTGCGACGCGAGCGGACCACTTTCCTTGAAAAGCGCCGCCAACGCTTCGCCCAACGTTTCCCTCATCACCACCCGATCCCCATACGCAGCGATCACCCGCTTCAACTCAGGTAACTGACCCGACTCCGCACGCAAGTAGAGCGGCGAGATGTAAAGGATCGAGTTCTCAATCGGCACGACGAGAAGATGGCCGCGAATGACACGCGAGCCCATCTGGTTCCACAGCGAAATCTGTTGCGAAATCTCGGTGTTCTGCTGGATGCGCGCCTCGATCTGGAACGGCCCATAGACGAGCTTATCCTTCGGAAACGAGTAGACGACAAGCTTGCCGTAGTTAGGCGGATCGCAACGCGCGGCGAGCCACGCGATCATATTGTCGCGCTGGCTAGGCACCATCGGCAGCATCAGGACGAACTCCTCACGCGGTTCCTCGGGCAGCCGCATGATCATGTAGTAAGGCGTCATCGGCGTGCCGGGACTATTCGCGCCATCAATGCCGATCAATTCCCGTGGGAACTGCCAGAGATCCTCGCGATTGTAGAAAACCTCCGGCGCATCCATGTGATAGGCCCGATAAAGTTGCGACTGGATCAGGAACAGTTCTTCCGGGTAGCGGATATGTTTCCGTAGATCTTGCGGCATCGCCGCGAGAGACTTGAACAGACCCAGGAAAATGCGCTGATAAGTCCGTATGATCGGATCGTTAGGATCGCTGACATAGAAATCGATCGTACCGTTATATGCGTCGATCACCACCTTGACTGCGTTGCGGATGTAGTTGGCGCCATCGTCGAAGCCCGGCTGTGCGTAGGGAAACCAACTGCTCGTCGTGTACGCGTCCTGCATCCAGAAAAGACGCCCGTTACTTGTGACGAGGTAGGGATCATGATCGAGCCTGAGGAACGGGGCGATCGTGCGCACCCGATCCTGAATGTTACGGTGCAGCAGAATGCGGCTACCGTTCGTGATGTAGTCGGTAAGCAGGATGTTCGGATCGTTGAACTGCCAGGCGAAGAGACTGCGGCGCGCGCTGCTGCCGATGCCAATACCATCGCTCCCGCTGTAAGCGGTGTAGACGTTGTCCTTGCCCTTGGGGTAGTCGAACTCGGGGACGCTGCCTTTTACGATGACGTAACCTTCACCCCCTTCACCGAAATACAGACGCGGCTCGCGAATGGCCGGCCCGCCGTGCGCAACGGGCGGAATATCCTGCAGATAGAAGGACGGCAACCCTTCCGTCGATTTTTCGGTGACGGGCGACATCACGACGCCATTGCCATGTGTGAACAGGAGGTGCAGGTTCACCCAGGTTTGAGCGTTCGCGGGGAGCATCGAAGACTCCAGCTCGCGGGCCGACAGCATCACCTGCCGATATCCGGCGTCGAGCCGGTAGCGATCGATGTCGACGGAGAAAAATTTGTAGTACGTCCTGATCTCCTGCAACTGCGCGTAGGTATCCATCAGTGGCTGCACATCCCATAGGCGGATGTTGTCGATGGTCGCGCGATTAGCCTCGAGCGAGGCGAGATTCAATTCCTGCTCGGCCGGAAACGGTTTTACCGCGATCTGTGTGAGGCCGTAGGCCATTCGCGTTAGCGCGATATTGTGTTTGATATAGGGCATCTCCAGTTGCAGTTCGCTCGGCTTGACATAGAGGCGCTGAAAGAGCGCCGGGTAGATCAAGGCGAACACGAACGAGGTGCCGAACACCAACAACACCGAGGCGACAGGAATTCGATAGTCCTGCCGGCGCATATTGACCCACGACGCAACGGCTGCAACAGCAGCAAGGCCGACAAGCACCCACAAGACCGGGAGCTCGACGTGGATGTCGGTATAGCCGGCGCCGACCACGACGCCGTTATCTCCGTAGAGCAGCAGAAAGCGGTCGAGTGTGTAAGACCACGCCTTCAGGAGAAAGAACGCACCGAGCAGCGCTGAACCATGAGCGGTGGCAGCGGCAGAGAGTACGCGCGGCGCCCGCTCGAACGTAACGTCGCCGCGAACCCCATAAACCGCGGCCGCAACGAGCGCACTGCAGAAGATCAACTGCAGCAGCCAGTTCTTGAACGCAAGATAGGTGGGCAGCGAGAACAGATAGAAGCTGATGTCCTGTCCAAAAACAGGATCGCGGTCGCCATAGGGCATCTGATGCAGGAAGCGCAGCACCAGATCCCAGTTGGAGATTTCGCCGCCAGCGATGATCAGCGCCAGGACAATAGCGCCGCCGGCAATGCTGGCGCGCCAGGGAATGCGCGGTGCGAGCTGGTCTGCCAGTTCACTGATGAACTCCGGCGTACCTGACAGACGAGCCGTTTCGACTTGCCAGCTACCGGGACGCCGCGCGTAACGATGCGCAAGAAACCCCGATGCAGCTATTACGCTCGCCGACGCTACGAACGCGGCGGCAAAGAGGAGCGCCTTGGCGGAGACCGTCGTCCAGAAAACGTCGACGTAACCGACTGAAGCAAACCACAGCCAGTCGACCACGACGCCAGTGAGGCGCCCCGCGACGATCAGGACGCCCACGACGACCGCAACCATAATTGCGATGCGTCTGACGTTCACGCCGGAGCTCGGTTGCCAATGCATCGCCCCTCCTTTGCCGGGACGCCACGTGTGGCTGACTGCGATCAGGTCTGCTTAAACCGCTACTCTGCTGCGAACCTGGTTGACCGGTTTATCAATGCGCCCGTCGAAGCCGGCGCGCAGCCAATGAATGATTAGGGTCACGTAACTGATTGTAGTCCGGTGAGGCAGCGGGCGTATGCTCGCCCGATCCACGCAGGGATGAACGGACAAGCTCCTACAGCGCAACGTTAGAAACGCTCGATCATGCCGAACTGCACGCCTCGCACAGAGGCCCCTGGCCACGATGGCGTGAGGCCCGTCACATTAACCCCGCGCAACGTGAACTCACCCTGCCCGCGATTGCGCAACCAGCCGGCGCTCGCATAAAGCAGAGCGCGCTTAGAGAGGTCGTACTCGCATGCCGCGCTGAACTGATCGGCGTTGTTATCGCCACCCGAGCGGTCACGCAGATAGGTGTAGCCGAGTGAGGCACGAAATTGCGCATTCACGACATAGCGCGCGGAGACGGATACACCGTCGTTGTGATATCGCGGCGTACCGCCATCGCCGTTGAAGAACGATAGAAAACCCGTGACGGGGCCAAAAACGTACGAGACGCCGCCCAGGTTGGCGCGCAGCGCGCCGTCGCCGTGCGTCTGTTGATGCGCGTACGAGATGCGGAACGGTCCCTCGCGCCATGCGAAGGTTTCGATGTGGGCGGCGAGCCCGTTGCCGTCGTTGCTGCTGTCGCCGTCGCGCAGCGATGCCATGATGGTCGTGGAGAATCCGTGGAATTCCGGCGAGAGATAGGTGATCGCATTGCTCTCGTAGGGTGTGATCTTGGAGAGGTTGTCGAGACCGGAAGCGATCGTGCCTGCGTCGAAAGCATCGAGCCCGCCCTTGAACGGAATATAGATAGGCGAGTACTGACGGCCGACACGCACGGTGCCGTAAAGCGTATCCAATCCGATCCAGGCCTGGCGATTAAAGACCGTGTTCGCGACGGCAAAGGTGCCGTCGGCGGAACTGAAACCGTTCTCCAGAGTGAACAGGATCTTGACGCCATTGCCGACGTCCTCGGCGCCGCGCAGGCCGACGCGCGATCCCCGATAAGCGCCGGAATCCATACGAGCAACGTAGCCCGCGCCCGGATTGGTGACTTCAATGCTCGTATCGAGTGCGCCGTAGAGCGTGACGGCACTTTGCGCATGCGCAAGCGTGGCGTGCACCGCGATCGAGGTCAGCACGACGCAGGCTCGCGGCGCAAAGCGTGAATGGTTCATTCGACAATATAGAAAGCGGCGCATTCAATGCGCCGCGTAAGGGACAAGAAAAACCGCATGCGCGGCGCGTGCCGCTTATTGCGGCGGTAACGCGTAGGCAATCACATAGTCGCCGAGCTTTGTGCCGAACGAGCCATGGCCGCCCGCCGCGATCACGACGTACTGACGGCCGTTGATCGAATAGCTCATCGGTGTGGCCTGACCGCCGGCGGGCAGGCGAGCCTCCCAGACCTGCTCGCCGTTGTTCACGTTGAACGCGCGGATGTAGTTGTCCGCCGTCGCGCCGATGAACGCGACACCGCCCGCAGTGACGCTCGGACCGCCCAGCATCGGCATGCCCATCTTGAACGGCAGAGGAATCGGCGAACTGTCGCGCACGGTACCGATGCGCTTCTTCCACACAATCTCATTGGTCTTGAGATCGATCGCAGAGATGTAGCCCCATGCCGGTTGCTTGCACGGCAGACCCAGCGGCGAGAGGAACGGATTGATCGTCACGCCGTACGGTACGCCGTACTGCGGCTGGATGCCTGACTCCGTGCCGCTGCCCTTGGCACCCGGCTCCGGTTCCAGCGGGTTGCCCGGGCCACGCGGAATCAGGCGCGAGACGAACGGCAAGCCGATCGGGTTCGCGACGGCAATCTGGCGGTCGGTGTCGACGGCAAGACCGCCCCACTCAAACACGCCCAGGTTGCCCGGGAACACGAGCGTGCCCTGTAGCGACGGCGGCGTGAACGTGCCCTCGTAACGCAGCTTGTGGAACATCACGCGGCACACAAGCTGGTCGAACATCGTCGCGCCCCACATGTCGGCGTCGGTCAGGTTCTTCGACGGACGATACGTGAGCTGTGAGAACGGCTGTGTCGGCGCAACGTGGTCGCCGGGCGCCGCGCCCTGCGGCACGGGCGTTTCGGGCGCCGGCACGACTAGCGCACCGGTGCGGCGGTCGAGCACGAACAGGTTGCCGGTCTTGGCCGGCGCGTACACGACCGGCACGGTCTTACCATCCTTGCCGGTGATGTCGGCGATCGTGGGCTGCGACGGCTGGTCCATGTCCCACAGATCGTGGTGCACGCTCTGGTAGAACCAGGCGAGCTTGCCGGTCGAGGCGTTGAGTGCGAGCAGCCCGGTGGCGTATTGCTCCAGCTCCGGCGTGCGGTCGCCGCCCCAGATATCCGGCGTCTTCACACCCATCGGCAGATAGACAATGTCGAGCTTCGCGTCGTAGGCGGCGGGTGCCCAAGAGTTGGGCGAATTCCACGTGTAATGTTCGCCTGGGCCCGGAATGTGATTCGGGTCCTTCGCGCCCGGATCGAACGCCCAGAGCAATTCACCCGTGCGCACGTCGAAGCCGCGAATGACACCCGACGGCTCGCGATTCGAGAAGTTGTCCTCCACTGCGCCCGCCACGACGATCACCTTGCTGGTGATGATCGACGGCGAGGTGGGCTCGTACATGCCCGGCGTTGTGACAGGCTGGGCGTGTTGAAGGTCGAGGTCGCCGTTGTTGCCGAAGCCCGCGCAACGTTGGCCCGTCAGCGCGTCGAGGGCGTAGAGGTGGCCGTCGTTGACCGGCAGATAGATGCGGCGCGTACAGGCGGCCGTAGCGGGGCCTGAGGCGTCTGCGACTGCGGCGCCCGAGGCAGGCGTGGCAGCAGCGCCCGAGGCGTCTGTAGCTGCGGCGGCATCGCTGGCCGACGCTGCCGCGGGTGCGGCTGCATCGCTCGCCGGCGCCGCAGCGGGTGCGGCCGCCGTGGCACTGGCCGACAGATCGACATACGACACGCCGCGGCAAGTCACGTGCTGGAACGACGGATCGTTCTTCAGTCGCGGATCGAACTTCCACTTGAGCGTGCCCGTCTTCGCGTCGAGCGCGAACAGGATCTGATGCGGCGAGCATAGGTAAAGCAAGTCGCCGATCTTGATCGGCGTGACTTCGTTGGTAATCTCGACAGGATCGTTGGGCCCCTTCATGTCACCCGTGCGGAAGGTCCAGGCCACCTGGAGATTCTTCACGTTCTCAGGCGTGATCTGCTGCAATGGCGAGTAGCGCGTGCCTTCCTGGGTGCGCCCATAGGCGGGCCAGTCGGAGGCGTCGATCCCGGTGCTGGCGACGCTCGCGGGCGCGGAAGCGTTCAGTGTGCCATTGACCTGTTGCGGATCGTTGAAGTTGGCGTACACGAGTATGCCCGCCCATGCGACGAGCGCGACGACGAGCGACGCGACACCCAGCTTGCGTTCGCCCTCCAGCCGCCAGCTCACGAGCAGCAGCAACCATACGCCGAAGATAACGAGTACACCGGAGCGCGGCGCGAGTGCCCAGAAGTCCGGACCCGACTCGTAGAGTGCCCAGATCGCCGTGCCGATCAGCACGAGTGCATAAAGCACGAGCGCGGCTGGACTGCGTCGCCAAAGCAGCCAGGCCACGCCCAACAGCACGATGCCTGTGACGACGTAGTACGCCGAGCCGCCGACCGCCAGCAGCCATGCGCCACCGATCAACAGATAGAGCGCGGTCAGCACCGTAAAGAGCAAGGTGATGACGCCGATCACGCCCCGCGAATTCGATTGACTGGTCATGGATCTCTACCCTCTTGAGTGGATACCGCCTGCCAGTGGTACCGACATCGAATTCACATGTCGGCGCACGGAAAAAAGCATATCAGAACGCTAACTACACATATTAGGAGACGTAGCGACCATCTGGAATGACATATTCGTTGTTGCCGGCTACTGCGCTTCGCGTCGCCCGGTCAGATGCGCAGCCACCTGGATGGCATAAACAGCGGAAGCAGTTATCACACCCGTTATCAACACGCCGAGCAGTCCAAGCAAAACCGCGACGATCAGACCAGGTGTGGTGGTCGGCACCACGTCGCCGTAGCCGATAGTCAGCGCCGTGACCGCGCAGAAATAGAAAGTGTGGCCTAGCGATGCGTGCGTGCGTGTGGCTACATCGACGGCCCCCCCAACGAAATACATGGCGACCGACAAAATGAGGAAAAGTATCAGCAGCATCGCCAGAATGGCGCGCAGATGCCAGAGAACCCTGGCAAACTCGGCAATTGCCCGTTGCGGCTGGATTCGGGTGCGAGCAGCGTCTTCGGCGGCATTGTCCATGTCATGAACCTCAGAGATACGCGCCGCTTTGCGCGACACGGCATCCGCTGCTTGCACTCGAAATAGCGCGTGACGACGCGCGGCTTAGACCAGCGTCAGCTTGACGTCGATGTTGTTGCGTGTGGCGTTCGAATAAGGACAGACGACGTGCGCCTTGGCGATCAGCGCTTCCGCCTCTGCGCGGTCCATGCCCGGCAGCGAGATTTTCAGTTCGACTTCAATGCCGAAGCCATTGGGGATCTGTCCGATGCCGACATTGCCATCAATGGCGACGTCCTTTGGCAACGCGATCTTGTCGCGCGCGCTAACGAACTTCATTGCCCCGATGAAGCATGCGCTATATCCCGCCGCGAAGAGTTGCTCGGGGTTCGTTCCGTCGCCGCCTCCGCCACCGAGCTCCTTCGGCGTGGTCAGCTTGAGATCGAGGTTGCTGTCGGGAATCGTCGCGCGTCCGTCGCGACCGCCGGTGACGTGTGCATGAGCACGATATAAGACTTTTTCAATCGACATTCAAGACTCCTTTGTGTGCCAGGATGATCGACGCCTTACGCCGCCCTTTCTGTTCACGTTCTGCGACATGAGGTCTCGAAACGTTGATGCCAAAGCTAACACGCATAGTAATCGGGTCGACTCAGACCGACAACCGGGATGGAGGTGCTTTCTCCTACTTTAAGCGCTCTATTGGTAGATTGATATGACATATTCCAGGTAGTCGCGATGGTAGGCCGGTGAGGTTGCGCCGTGTGACACGGGTTGCCGATGGTCAGGGTTATGTGACAGCACTGAGACGGACGACAACCGTCTCAGTGCGGGCAATTTCCGAACGATTCTTCGGCTGTACCGCCCTGCCACCCGATGGCCCTTCTTGATCGCCTAGTGTTGCGCGACGACCGGTTGCTGAGCCGCGTCGGTTCTTAACGTTGCGGCAGTTTTCTCTGCCGGGGTTTGGCGTTGCGGCACGTTTGCGGTGGCTATCGGTTCGCCTGCTCGTTGCGCCACCTCTTCTGCAAGCAGGTTCGCTGCGTGGCGTGCCGTGATGCGACTTTGCGGAACGCCCTTCGCATCGAGCGCAATCACCTTGTACAACTCGCGGTCGCATTCGAGTTCCTGCTGATATTGCTCAGCCGTGTCCACCAGCAATTCAAGAAGCGTCTGACGACGCCGTCTTTCCTCTAGCGTGATGGAAGGATTCCTACATATCGAGGACGCAAGTGTGATCAAGGTATCCAGTTGAGCCAGATGCCGGTCGCATAAATCGAATGCCGACAGGGCAAGCTTTTCGTACTGGATTGCGTCGACAGGCGGACGTGAAGTGGGTTGATTTCTGTTGGACTTGCTCATGGTGACGATCTCCCTGTTACTTCTTGGATCGCCCGACACTCGCTGGAAGGGGTGAGCGGGCACGTAGCAGGTTAGCAGACCGGGCTTGAAACAAACCGGCGAGCCTTGCGGCTCCCCACCACGGCCCGCCCATTGAAATATAGACGTGCAGAGGTAGACGCACGCCCCGCGTGAGCGGGTGTGCGGTTTCAAGCGGTAGGCTGCTAAACCTAGTCATCGGATGTTTCCCGACGACTAGGTAATTATAAATCAGGCGACGTGGATTGCCTTCAACCTTGTAGGCTAAATGTTTGATTTGGCCGAACGGATAAGGAAAGATAGGGCGAGGGTGGACGTTCTTCCGCCGAGGCCATCATTCGCCCGTCGGCGTTGACAGACCGAGGCTCAGCTACGCTCGTATCGCAGCACTCGACTATGTTGCGTCGCGAACAATATTGACCGGCCATCGGCGTTAAAGCTCAGGCATACGCGCTGTCGTTGGAGCGCCTCGTGCTGTGGATCAATCGCCTGATCCGCATCAACCGGCACACACCACACCGTGGAAATTTGGCTCAGGTCGAGCGGATGCCATTACCGTAGGCTGTAGCCGATTAAGAGCCAATACGGCGCGGAATTCCCAGCGGCTGGTCATCGGCCTTATGGAAAGCTTCGCATAAGGCCGATCAACCGCCTTTCACGTCACGCTCCTGATCGCCAGGTTGTCGGCCTTATGGAAAGCTTCACATAAGGTCGATCAACCCTTCACCGCGACAGCCATTCGGGCTTGCTCGAACCCCGAGGCGTGAGCACCGTCCTGAAGGCCCCGGGAGTCTTCGACAAGACCACCTGGTCGGTCATGCCCTGATATGTGCCCAGTGGGGTCTCTGCCGTGAACAGGTCGGGGGCGACGTAGGCGTGCTGGTCGGAAGATCCGGCGGTCGCCTGGGCATAGTCCCTGTCGAAGATGCCGAGCGAGAACAGCCACAGCACGGTTCGGGTCAGAGAAACAGTGACTCGATAGCTGCCACCCTCGATCGCACGCCGGCGCAACGCCGCGAGTACGCCGACCGTGCCGAGCCAGCCCACCACGTTGTCGACAATGGGGATGATCGGCGGCGATTTCGGACGCGCGAGCGTACCTTCGACGGCGAACAGCCCCGAGACGGCCGCGCCGATTTCATCGAATCCCGGACGATACTTCCAGGGGCCCTTGGCGCCGTGAAGCAGGACACTGGCATGGATCAACCCGGGCTTCCTGCCGCAGAGCTCCTCGGCCTCGAGACCATGGCGTTCCAGATAGCCCGGACGCTTGTTCGCGAAGAAGACATCGGCATCCTTCAGCAGGAGATCGAATTTCGCACGGTCCTCCTTCGAGTAGTCCAGGATCGTCGAGCGCATCCCGACCTGAGTGTCCCACGCGAACGCCTCGATCTCGCTGTCGTCGAACGGCCGCCAGATGTTGAGGACATCGGCCCCGTGCAAAGCCAGGTCTCTTCCGATGGCCGCTCCGGCAATCACGTGACCCATTCCGAGTGCGCGAATGCCGTCCAGCGGACTGGTGCCATCTTTCCCGAAAGGGATCGGCTCGCTTTCGCCGATCTTTTCCACGTTGATCAGCGACATTCTCGAGAGGACCTCGGTGTACTGAAGCTCCTTGCGGAATTCCTCGAAGGTGCGCACCTTGGCGATGACGATCCCGGCTTCCGCCGCCGCATTCTCCAGATCGTCCGCGCGCCATTGCAGAATGGCGTTGCGCACGGCTTCCGGGCTGGAGTCGCACCGGAGCAGGCTGAGCTCACGGGCAGCCAGCTTGGGATAGATGTTCAGGGGTACGACGTGTCTTCCGTCGCGGGTTTCGCGAAAGAGATTCGTATCGACTTTGAGCGCCGGAGGACGTCCATTGATCGTCTCCCATTTCAGATCGAAGAACCCGGCGAAGCGCCGCAACGCTTTACGAACGTCCACTTCGATGTCCTGTTCCTCGCCGCTGCGCAGTCGCCATAGCGCAGCGACGCCGACGGCCTTGGCGGCCAGGGCGATCGCGGACAACGAGCCGAACCGGAAGAGCGCGGGAATGATCGGATCCCGGCCGCGGAAAGTGATCTTGCCACCGCTGTCCGCCGTCGATAACCCGACGTCTTTCAGTACGTCATTGAGCGCGCCGTGCAGATCGATGTCCGAGTTCCGCGCCGGATTCGCGAGCTTCGATTGAATGATTCCGGTAAGCAGGTCCGGTTCGCTTTCGATTGCAAGATTGGTCGAGTCTTTCATTTGAGGAATTTTTTTCGATAAGGGAGTGTCAACTGCCCGCGGTCAGTCCACGCGAGCCGCGGCCACGCGTGAAGTGGCCGCATCCGTACCTATCCGTACCTTTAACGCGCCTTTCCTTTGGTGCGCAGTTCGATGAGGCCGAGCAGCATCTCGTCCCGCTCCGCCTCCAACTCCTCGATGGAGCGCGATCCGACTTCGGCATGAACGCCGTCGATGAGCTTCTTCTGCACCTCGGGTGTCAGCTCCGGCGAGCCGAGGGTCTTCCACCAGGCCGCCATCGGGCCGCTGAACTGCTGGAAGAAGTGCTCAATGCCGCCCGGACCGCCGCCGAGATGGTTGAGCATCATGTTGCCCATCACGCCCCAGCGCAGGCCCGGCCCCCAGGAGAGGGCGGTGTCGACGTCGGCGGCGCTCACCACACCCTCGGCGACGAGGTAATACACCTCTCGGGCCAATGCAGCCTGCAGCCGGTTTGCGACGTGGCCGGGCATCTCCTTGTTGACCCGCACCGTCCGCTGTCCGATCGACGTATAAAAATCCGCTGCGCGCTGGATTGTCGTCTCCGAGGTCTTTGCCCCGCCGACGATCTCGACCAGCGGAATCAGGTGGGGCGGATTGAACGGATGAGCGATGACGCAACGCTCGGGATGCCCTGCGGCGCCGTTCTGGATTTCGCTCATGGTGAGCCCCGACGAGCTCGAAGCAATGATCACGTCGGCAGGCAGCAGCTCGTCGAGTTGCCCGTAGAGCCTCTGCTTGAAATCAATCCGCTCGGGCCCGTTTTCCTGGACGAGGTCCACATCCTCGAGCGCTTGTGCGAGAACGGGCGTGAACTTCAGGTTCGCTTGCGACGCTCCAGGCGAAAGGCCCAATCTCGTGAGCGCCGGCCAGGCGGACTCCACGAACTTCCTCAGTTGGGCTTCCGCGTTCGGCGCGATGTCCGTCGCAACGACCTGCAGTCCCTTGGCGAGATACAGGGCGGTCCAGCTGGCGCCGATCACGCCGGTGCCGATGATGGCGATGCGACGAATGGGCTTGGTATCAGTCATGTCATGTCTCCAATGCGTGGGTCAGACTTCGGCGTAGGCGATGCCGGTGAGGTTGCCCTGGGCGAAGAGGAAGTTGCGCTGGTTCTTTCCATCGAGATCGGCGGAATAGACGGAGCCGCCCAGGTCCGTGACGAACATCCGATTACCGGGAGTGTCGAGTGCGATGCCGATTCCCTCCATCAGGTGCGTAACGAGAATTTCAGACGTCGCCGTTCCATCGATCGACGTACGATTGACGGTGTTGCCGCGCGGAGGATCGCCGCGGTCGGTCCAGTAGAGGACACGCTTCGCGAGGTCGAGCTCAAGGTCGATGGGCTCCGGCAACCGGTCGAACAGCACTTCGATGTCGGAGCGGTTCGTCGGGTCTTCGCCCTGCGGGATGTCGATGTTGGCGCGGAAGATGCGGCCCAGGCCGGCGTCGTCCGGGCCTTTCTGCGTCCAGTAGAGTTTCCCGAGCTTCGGATCGATCGTGATTCCGACGCACCACCGGGTCTGGTCGAGCCGGTCCTGGTCGCCATGCCCGGTCGCGACCAGCGTTTCGACTTGAGAGCCGTCGAGGTTCGCGCGCATCACGCGCATGCCTTCTCGATCGCACCAATAGAGCTTGCGGCTCGCCTTGTCGAGATGAATCTGTTTCGGTGTGTGCGTGACGCCTTGCGGGACGATGACCACGCGGTTCTTGCCATCCAGATCGGCGCGTTCGATCGAGCCGTCATGGAGACCGATCGAACCCATGTTGGTCCAGTAGATTTGACCGGCATCCACGTCCACGACGATGCCGTCGGGGAGGCGGCAATCCGCGACGATCGTCTTGAGGTCGGATCCGTCGGGATTGATCGAGTGAATGCGGCCACCGCTCAATTCGAGGAAAAACAATCGGCCGGAGCGGCTCGCGTCCGCGGAAACATTCGTTCCGCTGATTCGGGGCAGGGTCATCGTGTGTCCTTTCGGGTCATTGCCATTGGAAGAGAGACTGCAATAGCGCTTTAGAGGCCAAGACCTCTCTCCAGGACGAGCTGCGGAACCGGGTGCCGTGAATTGCCCGGCAGGACGTTCATCCGGCCCGCGACCACCTCGAGATCCGCAGTGCAATCTCCAAGCCGTAGTGTCTGAATTGAACGGTTTATAGTGCCAACTTTCTGATGGTAGTTGGCGGGGCGAAGGGCGGCTATTACATAAAGCTGCAATACGCCTCATGTTCCGTACCCATTAGAGGCATGTTGTTGCGTGAATGACCTTTTGCCCTCTTATGCCCGCGTCGTCGAGCGCTTGCATCACCTCTTGCGCGTCGGCCAACGAATACATCGCCGCGCCGAACTTCTCCCAGTGACCGCTTTTCTCCCACATCTGGATAAGCGATACGATGGATGTTTGATTCGGAGCCGCCGCATCTTCGCTAAACTTCGACCCACCATCCAATCGACCGAGCACCTCACCTTGACCATCCACATCCGCCCCGCCCACGCAGCCGACGCCGCCTTGATTCTCCGCTTCATCACCGAACTCGCGGTGTATGAAAAAGCGGAGCACGAAGTTGTCGCGAACGTCGAAGACATCGAAACGAGCTTGTTCTCCGCCACATCCACGGCGAAGGCTTTGATCTGCGAAATGAACGGCCAGCCGATCGGTTTTTGCGTTTACTTCTTTTCCTATTCGACGTGGCTCGGCAAACAGGGGCTTTATCTGGAAGACCTATACATATCGCCGACATCGCGTGGCAGTGGCGCGGGCAAACAGATGCTTCGCCACCTCGCACAAATTGCCTGCGAAACAGGCTGTGGGCGCTTTGAATGGAGCGTGCTCGACTGGAACGGGCCTGCAATCGGCTTTTATGAATCGATCGGCGCGAGCGCGCAAAGCGAATGGGTTCGCTACCGGCTGGCGGGCGACGCACTCACGGCGTTTGCCGACGGCAATACGTGAGACACGCTTGCCCGCGAGCAGAAACGTAGCCGCTAACCGATTAATCCCCCGCGCCGCTCGCCACCGGCTCGACTTCAAACGCATCGCCTGTAGCGAAGAACGTCCCGCCCGCCACGTAATGGCACGTACGCAGATCCGGATCATCGCCAAAGTGCCAGCGGTTGTTCGAATACACGCGGCTGTCCGCATAGGCGGCGACCACTTCGCCAATGATCAGATCGTGTCGCTGGCTATCATCCGGAATCACCTTGCATTCCATCCACGTGATGCAGCCCGCCAGCATCGGCACATCGATTTTTTGTGCGGGAAAAGTCTCGAGGTCGAAGGCGGAGAATTTGTCGAGTTCAGCGCCTGCGTTCGTTCCGACCGCCAACGTCTGCGCGGCAAATCCGCGGCTCGGCAGTTGCAGCCCGAACACGCCGCTCGCTTCAATCAGTTGCCGCGTGAGCGTGCGGCTGTCCACCACGACGACCACCTTTGGCGGCGTGAAATCGAGCGGCATCGCCCACGATGCGGCCATCACATTCGAGCGACCGCCGTGCGCGCTGGTAATGATCGTGACAGGGCCATGATTCAGTAACTGCGTGGCCCGCGACAATGCGACGGGTTCCCGGGTGACTTTCATACGTGCTCTTCCGCGTCAAATGGATCTGGCAGATTGTAGCGGGGACACGCAAAACGGGTGCAACGTGTCGCATGGCGCTTGCCGAAGTCATCACTCCCCCAACCCGCGGTCGAGCGCCGCCGCAACGAACTGCACATTCGGTTCGACGATCAGGTCGGCATGGCCACCGGACACCTCCGCCACCACCAGCCCGGCTCGCGCGACACGCCGCCAAAGCAGCATCGGATCGCCATACGCACTCTGCGAGACTGCCGCACGCACATAGACAATCGGTCCCGCATCGTAAGGCTTAGGCCGATAGGTCGTCATCGCAACCCGCATCGTTTCGCGCATATGCTGCATCGCCGGTGGCAGCACTGCGGTGTAGCCCTCGGGCCGCAGCGCCATACGGCCAACACGCATCCGAATTTGATCCGCCACACCGGCGAACCTGTCCTTCACATAACCGGGAAGTCGCGCCGCAGGCAGCTCACGCACCGTTTGCCAATGTGCGCGGACAGAGCCGGCGCGGCGCCGCAACCGCGCCGTCCAGGGACGGCAATGTTCGTCCACGTAGGTATCGAGCAGGAAAAGCAATTCGATCTGTTCGCCGGCACGGCGCAGTTGTTGCGCGATTTCAAACGCAACCAGACCGCCGAACGAATAGCCGGCTACCGCGTACGGCCCTTTCGGCTGGACGGTACGCATCTGCTCGATGTAGCTGGCCGCCATGTCTTCGACGCGCAACAGTGCCGGCTGCTCGCCGTCGAGACCTCGTGCCAGCAATCCGTAAACGGGGCGAGGACTCTTCAGCGAGCCGATCAACGCCAGGCATTCCATCACCGAACCACTTGCGCTATGGATGAGGAATAGCGGCATACCGGTCCCGGCGCGCACTCGCACGAGCGTAGGTGAAGACGGCGGCAGCGCGTCGTCGCAAATCAGCGCGGCGAGTCGGGTGATCGTCGGCGCGATCATCAGCATCGCGAGTGGAATCGTGCGTCCGGTCGACTGGCGTACGTCAGCGAGCAAGCGTGTCGCGAGTAGCGAATGACCGCCGAGGTCGAAGAAGTTGTCGTCGCGACCGATCGGTGCGACGCCGAACAGCTTCTCCCATAGCGCCTGCAAATACCGTTCGAGTTGTTCGCGGCTCTCGCCAACCGGCGGCAACTCGCGCGTAGCCAGATTCAGCGCTGGATGACGCCGGATTGCCTCGAGGCACTCGGGATTGCGCAATGCCGCCGCGTTGCCGATCGGCAGTCCGTTGACCGCGCTGCGCGCCGCGGCTTCGGAAAGCTTGCCGTTATGCGTGATCGGCAACGCATCGACCGCAATGATCCGGTCTGGCACATGCGCAGGCGACGCGCGACGCGCGAGATCACGGCGTACCCGGGCAGCAAGTGCGCCGCTCAACGCCGCGCCATCATTCAGCACCAGCAGCAGCACGACACGCGACTCGACATTCTCCGGGTCCGCGTGGCCGGCGGACGCATCCCGCACCTTCTGCTCGACGACCATCGCCTCGCGGATCTCGGGGATGTCGTTCAGCACGCGGTAAATTTCACCTGGACCGACATTGATGCCGCGCACGTTCAGCACGCCGTCGGAACGACCATGCATTCGTACGGCGCCCTCCGGCGACAACGAAATGAGATCGCCATGCGTCCAGACACCTGGATTGCTGGCGAAATAGGCGGCATGAAAGGCATCGCCCTCCGCGTCGCCGAAGAAGCCGAGCGGACGTGAAGGAAACGCATTCACACAAACGAGTTGGCCGACGCCGCCGATCCGCGATCCCTGGTCCCACGCCTGTACATCCAGCGCAAGGCTCCTGCACTGCGCTTCGCCCGCGTAGACCGGCAGGTTCGGATTGCCAAGCACAAAGCAGCCGATAATGTCGGTGCCGCCCGAGATCGATTGCAGCGGCAGCGGCTTCACGTGATCGCGCACCCACTCGAACTGCGCGTCGTACAGCACCGCACCGGTGGACAGTATCGCGCGTAGTGCACCGAGGTCGAACTGCGCCTTCGGTTCCACGCCTGCATCCTCGGACATCTTCAGATAAGCGGGACTCGTGCCGAACACGGTGACGCGCTCTTCGGCAATTAGACGCCATAGCGTATCGACCGTCGAGATCGGACCATCGTACGTCACGATCTCGACGCCGGAAGCAAGCGCCGACAACTGCCAGTTCCACATCATCCACGCACAACTGGTGTGGAAGTACATTCGATCGCCTGGTCCCAGGTCGCTGTGCAGCCGATGCTCCTTCAGATGCTCGATCAGGGTGCCGCCGGTGCCATGCACGATGCACTTCGGCTTGCCGGTGGTGCCCGACGAAAACATGATGAAAAGCGGATGGTTGAAAGCGAAGCGCCGCCACACAAAACGGTCCGCGTCGCCGGCATCGAGCAACTCGCCGAGCGAATAGATCGACTGCGTGACTGTGCTCGGCAAAGTCCCGTCGTCGAGACACACGACACCTTGCAGAGACGGCAACGCGGCAGCGAGATCGGCGACGTTGCTCGCCACCGACCTGCCGGTGTCGAATGTCCGCGCCGCCGTGTGCGCGAACAGCAGTCGCGGTGCGAGCGGTTCGAAGCGATCGCGGATCGAATCGACACCCATCTCGGGCGCGGCGGTCGACATAGTTGCACCGAGGGCGGTAACGGCCAATGCAGTCACGACCGCATCCGCGTCGTTGCGCATCACGCCCACCACGCGGTCCCCTTCGCCCAGTCCCAACTCAGACAGCGCGTGTGCGAGACGCGCCACCCGCTCACGCAGTTCGGCGCGGGTCAGACGCACGCGACGCCCGTCGGCATGGCAGGCAGTCAGCGCTGGCGCGTCGGGAGATGCCACCGACAGCCCAAGCAGATTGTCCGCATAGTTCAGTTGCATCTGCGGGAAGAAATTCGCGTGCTCGCAATCGTCGCCGATACAGACTGGCTCAGCGTTGCCTGACCAGTTGAGTCCCAATGACCATTGCACGAAACATTGCCAGAATGTTCGAAACTCTCGCACGGAAAAATCGTGCAGGGCTTCGTAGTCAGGCAGGGGCTGGCCGGTACAGATCCGCAGGAAGGCGGTGAACGCGGTCAACTGCGACGCGCCGATCCGTTCGGGCGTGCTTGTGTAGACGGGTGTGCGTCCCGTGAGGTCGCTGTGTGCACGCGACACCACTGAGGGGGCGAAGCGATCCATCGAAACTCCACGTATGGCATACGACATGATTCAGGGGCGGCAGCACCTCGATGGCGATACTTTTGCCGACCGCCAGGAGGCAACCGTGGCTCTTACGTCCGGGCGTTGAAATGTCTGCGGCAGGCGACCGTACCAACGTAGCCTAGCTGGTGGGTTTAACACTCTCCGTACGGCATCGAACATTCTTTTGACAGACCGGTAAACTCCGTCGCGCTCTTTCGCGCCGTTCAGTCGGCCCTCACGGCACCACCAAGTCTCGCAATCGGGCCTCGTTGAAGCAGAAGCGACACACATCGACGTGACCAGCGCCACAACAGGCTCACGCTCACGACCTGACATGAAAGTCTGCAATACACGGGCAGATTCCTGAAGGCAAAACGCGCAGATCTATCTGCGCGTTTCAACGTCATTCCCTCAACAGACCAAGGACGTCTAGGCACCACTCAATCAACGACACAAGGCTGCAATCAATCCAGTCAATTTACGCGCCGCCGAAGAACACGGGCTTCATTCCATCATTCGGGTCCGGGCGAACAGAGCCTTGAATTTTATGTCCCAAGTGGGAGACGGCGGTGCCGAACGAACGCAGTTCATGATGGCCCCCCGACGCTGAAGTACCGTCAGCAACACCGCCAAAATCGGTCGCAGCGCCACTTCCTTGATTCACGCTAGTTTGTGCGGCCTGAACATTGGTCGGAGCGACCGCTTGGTTGGATTGAGCAAAAGATGAGGCAGCCGGAATTGCAAGAGCAGCTGCGACGATGAGCGATTGAACGAGTTTCATGATGCTTACCTCTCGACTTCGTTTGTCCGCAAACGCCCGTTTGCGTTTCAGTGCTTGCAGTCTAGGCTGGGGCGTGCTCGCAATTAAGTACTTGCCGAACAAAACAATGTTGTAAAAGTAAGTACAAACCCTTAGAACCAAACGTCACGCACGCAGCAGCTTGCGTTCGCCCCACCATCTACACCACGATGACCTCAGCTCGCGTCCCAATCGAACATGCGCTGATTGCCAACAATTTGGCTGATCGTATCGAATGACAGGAACTGGTCGGGCTTCGTTTCAGGCGAGAATGCAAAACCACCGCAACCCGTTGGAGACACCGTGCGCATCGTCTGCTTGCACACCGCTGACAGCAACATCGCCTTGTTCGATGCAGCCACCCGCGCCGCCGGATTCGAGGCACTCGAGTTGACGCACGTGGTCCGCGCCGACTTGCTCGCAGCCGCTGAGCAAGCCGGTGGCTTGACCGACGCAATCGCGTCGCAAACCCGAGAGGTGCTCCTTACGCTGAAGGACAACGCCCACGCCGTTTTGCTCAACTGCTCGACGCTCGGCCCATCAGTGAATGAAGCCCTAGCCGCGCAAGCCGCACCGGTACCCATTTTACGGGCCGATGCCGCATTGGCTCAACGCGCGGTGGAAGATGGCGGCAAGGTTGTCGTGCTATGCACCGTATCCACCACACTCGACCCGACCAGACGCGTGTTCGCTCAAGCCGCCACGCATACCGGCGCGGATGTAGATGTCCAGTTGGTAAGCGGCGCATGGGACCGTTTCAGAGCAGACGACACGGCAGGCTACCTGTCCATGATCGCCATCGCTGCCGATGCGGCCTACGAAAACGGCGCGGACCTCGTGGCATTTGCACAAACATCGATGGCTGGCGCGGCCTTGTTGGTCACGGCCGGGGCGAAACCGCTGGCCACACCGGCCATCGCCCTCGCAGCCGCAGTCCACGCAGCCACACTTGCAGCCTGAAGCGCGATGTTCGCCGAGTACCTCGTCAAATGGGACTTGCTACCGGACGGCGAGCCGATTCGCACGCATAGCAGCCGTCTGCTGCCGGTGCGCCAGCATGGCGTCGCCGCGATGCTGAAAGTTGCTCAGGAACCCGAAGAGAAATTCGGCGCGCAACTGATGGTGTGGTGGGACGGCGACGGCACGGCCCGCGTGCTCGCGCATGATGCCGACGCCCTGCTGTTGGAGCGCGCCCAAAGCAATCACGCGTTAGCGGACCTCGCCCGCACGGGCGACGATGAGGCAGACGACCACGCTATCGACATCCTCTGCGCCGCCGCGGCACGACTCCACGCACCGCGCAACAAACCACTGCCCGAACTGATCGGCTTGCCACGCTGGTTTCAGAGTCTCTGGCCCGCCGCGCAGCAATACGGCGGCTGGCTCTCCGACAGCGCCGCGACAGCACAAGCCCTACTCGCCGCGCCGCAAGACCCGGTCGTGCTGCACGGCGATATTCATCACGGCAACGTCCTCGATTTCGGCGCGCGTGGCTGGCTGGCGATCGACCCGAAAGGTCTCTACGGCGAACGCGGCTTCGACTACGCGAACATCTTCTGCAATCCGGACGAGGCGTCCGCGCTGGCACCCGGACGGTTCGAGCGACGCGTCGAGCGCGTGGCGCACGTCGCCGGGCTCGACAGACACCGTCTGCTGCAATGGATCCTCGCGTGGTCGGGTCTGTCCGCGGCGTGGATTCTCGAAACGGGCGAGACGCCGGACATCGATATAGACATCGGCAGAATGGCGGCCGAAGCGTTGAAGCGGAAGTGACGGCAGGGAAATGACTGCTGGGAAGTGGGTACTGGGAGCTGAAGGGGAAACGATCGTAGCCGGACGCAACCGCTAAATCGCAGTCGAATACAGCCGCCTTGCATGCGCGTCTCGATCCCTATCCCTGTCGGTGAATGCACAAGCCATCAGGCGGCAGCCGTGAGCCGCCGCCCAGGCAATCCGTCAGTCAATGCGGAGCTTTACCGTTGGGCAGGGCGTCCAGCGGTTTGTGCTGTTCTTCGCCGAGTCCCGGGAAGAACGCGTTCCATGCGGCGCGCACGCCCTGAGCCGCGGTGGCCTCCGCGCCTATCGATTCTGCCTCGCCGTCCGCAGCTTTCGACGGGTCGGAGGAAAGGCCGCGCCAGTGCGTGAACACCAGCAGCGGTTTCTCGGTCCATACGCCGTCGCCATATTTCGCAAATGCCGTGTCGCCGCTCGTCAACTGCACCTCGTACCAGCCTTCATGGACAGGCGTATGGGCAGCAAGCTCAAACCAGGCGGTCGGTTCGATTTCCTTCATGTCGTCTCCGGTCGGATAAATCGTCAAAGATAACCACAAGCAAGGCATTCTTCATGCCCGAGCCCGGTAGTGGCCCGGCAGGCGCGCGCCGCATGTCACGCGATGCTGCAGGGCGGTGCGCTGGGCATGACCTGCGGGCGATTCGTCGAGGTCGCGCACTTCGAATTCGCCGCGCATAAACGACACGATAGCGCGACATGGGCCGCGCGGACAAACGTAAAAACTTACACAGCGCGCCCGGTTGCATAACCGCTCGCCGGCACGCTTGTCGAACCGCTTGCTGCCCCGTTTTCCGACTCGCCACTCGACTCGCCCGTCATCTTCCGCACCAACTCGGCCAATACGCGGACAGCGAGCGCCAGTTGTTCGGCTGACGTGCTGCCGTAGCCGATCACCAGGCCGTTCGTCTCCTCGCGCTGCTGCAATGCAAAACCCGACAACGCACGCGGATTGAGCCGCCTGGCAAGCGCGCGTTCGGCGAGGGTCCGATCGGAAATATGCGGCGGCAAGCGAAGCGTCAGATGCATGCCGCAATTGCCGCCCAGAATCTGCGACGGCGCGAAATGCATGGTGAGCGCATCGCGCAGCGCCTGCTGGCGCTCCCGATACAACCGCCGCATGCGGCCCAGATGCCGCCCGAATTCGCCGCTATCGATGAAATGCGCCAGCGCCAGTTGCTCCAGACGATGCCCGCCGCGCAGCATCTCCTGCAACGCAACGGCCGTGTGCGCGGCGATCACGCGCGGCAACACCACGAAGCCGATCCGCAGCGCCGGAAACATCGTTTTGCTGAATGAGCCGACGTACAGAACCGGCGCGTCCTCGACCAGCCCTTGCATGCTGGCAATCGGCTCACCCGTATGGCGGAATTCGCCGTCGTAGTCGTCTTCGATCAGCCACGCGCCACAGCGGCGCGCCTGCGCGATCAGTTCAAGCCGACGCGCCACCGACAACACCGCACCGGTCGGATACTGATGCGCGGGCGATGTGTAGATCAGCTTGGGAGGATGCGCGCGCCACGCGTCGGGCGGCACTGCGATGCCTTCGGAATCGACCGGCATCGGCAGCATGCTCAGATCCCCGAGGTTGAAAGCGGCTTTGGCACCGCGATAGCCCGGATCTTCCACCCACGCGATGTCGCCCGGATTGGTGAACAGCCGCACGCACAGGTTCAGCGCTTCCTGCGCGCCTTCAGTGATGACCACCTGCGAACCCTCGCAGCGCACACCGCGCGCCATCCGCAAATGCGCGGCGATCGCGTCGCGCAGCGCCGGCTCGCCCGCCGGGTCGCCGTAGCCGAGCGCGAGCGGCAACGCGCGCTCCATCGAACGTTCGAGTGCGCGCCGCCAGGCGGCCAGTGGAAAGCGGTCCAGCGCGGGCGTGCCCGGTGTCAGCGGCAAGGTGTTGTCGGCATGGGTGCGGGTGGCCGCGAATTGCTCAACGCGCGCCGCGTAGGCAACCTCCGGCGCGGCCGACGGTGTCCGCGTTTCACCGCGTGCCGAAGGGCTGGAGAGCGGACTCACGCGCGTACCCTTTTTATCGGCCACCACATAACCGACCGCGGCCAGATGCTCATACGCGATCACCACCGTGTTGCGCGACACGCCCATCTCCGCCGCCAGCAAGCGCGACGACGGCAGCAGCGACCCCGCCGGCAAACGCCCCGTGAGGATCGCCTGTTGCAAGCGTTCGATCAGTTGCTTTTGCAGCGGCACGGACTTTTCGCCGCTGCCGGCGGTGGTCGCGGCGGCCGGGTTGGCGAGTGGGCCAATGATTTCGATCATCCTGGCTGGACCTATCAAATGCTGTTCTGCTGGATCTTTTTAACATACCACGTTTGCCGTATCGTTCTCCATAAGCAACGATCATCCAACTATCGACAGGAGAGCAGACATGGAACCCAGACGTAACGCGTTCGAGCAGCCGATTGGCGTCCCCGTGCCGGATTGGAAAGGCGCCCAGGCGCCCGGCCGCGAGCCGCTGGTGGGCCAATATTGCCGGATCGAACCGGTGGACGTCGAACGCCATGCGGCGGACCTATACGAGGCCTACAGCTCGGCGCCCGATGGCCGCGACTGGACCTATCTGGCGGTTGGACCATTCGAGAGCCTTGCCGCGTATCGCGAGCATCTGACGCGCATGGCCGCATCGCCTGATCCGTTGCACTACGCGGTAATCGATCTGGCTACCGGCAAGGCAGTCGGCACGCTCGCGCTGATGCGCATCGACCGCGCGAACGGCGTGATCGAAGTTGGGCACGTCACCTATTCGCCGCGCCTGAAACGCACACGCATCGCCACCGAAGCGATGTTCCTGCTGATGAACCATGTGTTCGACGACCTTGGCTATCGCCGCTTCGAATGGAAGTGCGATTCGCTCAATGAACCGTCGCGCACAGCGGCGTTGCGCTATGGCTTTACGTTCGAAGGGATCTTCCGGCAGGCGATCGTCTATCGCGAACGCAATCGCGATACCGCGTGGTTCTCGATCATCGACAGCGAATGGCCCGCGCTACGTCCGAGCTATGCACGCTGGCTCGACGCCGGCAATTTCGATGCGCAGGGTAAGCAGGTTGAGCGGCTGGTGGACCTGATCGCGCGGCAGCGGGCAGCGGCGGGCGAAAGCGGTCAATAAGGCAGCCCGTTGCGGGCTGGTTGCGAGCCGGCCAGAAGGCCGGCTCGTCGATCCCGAGACTTCAGAGATTCAATAGACTTCAGGCGAGTGCCGCGCGACGGCTCAGGCAACGCCTGCCGTTCGCCGCAGCACGATGGTCGGGTTGCCTTTGTACGTCGTGCGAAGCTGCTCACGGTAACCGCACTTGCGCGCGACGTTCAGCGAAGGCTGGTTTTCCGGCGCGATGATGCAGGCCGTCTCGCCGCCAGGCCAATTCGCATCGGCCCAACCCAGTGCCGCACGCACGGCTTCGGTCGCGTAGCCGCGGTTGTGGACGGCAGGGTCCAGCGCCCAACCGATTTCCGGTGTGTCCAGCAAGGAAGGCTCGATCTCACGGTGGTAGTCGGCAAAGCCGACTTCGCCCAGGAACCGGCCGCTGTTCTTTTCCCGCACCACCCAATAGCCGTATCCCAGCATCGCCCAATGCCCGGCGTAGCGCAGCAGGCGCGCCCAGACTTCTTCGCGCGTAAACGGCTTGCCGCCAATGTAGCGGATCACTTCGGGATCAGACCACATCGCATAGCTCTCGAGGAAATCGTCGCGCGCGTGCGGACGCATGATCAGGCGGTCGGTGGTGAGAAGCGTGGGGCGGTTGGACATAGGCGGGCGGGTGGTTGGCGTAGACGCTATGAGGTTGAGAAGCGTTGAAGAGTGCCTGGGATGATCGCAGATTTTTTGCGCGCCAGGTTCGCCGCCAAAAAGCAGGACGCCATGCGCTATCCAGCCGATCCTGCGAACACCGCCGACCGTCTGGCGAATTCATGAAACCGCCCCTCACGCCATCTCGAGAAACCGCGCCAGACACGGATTGCGATTGGCCGGCGACCACGCCAGCACCTGCTCGATCAGCGGCGCATCGACCAGCGGCCGGAACACCACGCCCGCGAGCTGCGCTTTGCGCATCGAGGCCGGCACCAGCGCCACCCCCACCCCTTCATCGACGAGACTGAGCACGGTCTGCTGCAACTGCACTTCGAAGCGGATATCCGGCTCGAAGCCGCCTGAGCGGCAATGCTCGAGAATGGTCGTGCGCAAGCTCGGCGCGACTTCCTCGGACGCCAGCACGAATGGCTCGCCCGCCAGTTGCGCGATCTTCAGACGCCGCGCTCGCGCTCGCGGATGGCTGCGCGACAAGGCCACACACAAAGGCTCGCGGAGGATCGTCCGGGTCACGATGCCCTTGTCGGGCACGTTTGGAAACATGATCGCGGCGTCGATCTGGCCGGTCAGCACCTGCGCAGCCAGATCGTTCGATACGACCTCGCGCAGGTTCAATGCGACCTCGGGAAACGCGGCGCCGAACGCGCGCGCATAGCCGGGTACGACGTTGTACGCGGCGCACATCGTGAAGCCGATGGCGAGCTTGCCGGCGTCGCCATGCGCCGCCGCCTGGGCATTGCTGACGGCTTGTTCCACCGACGCCAGAATCGCCTTCGCATCGGCGTAAAAGCGCTCGCCCGCCGCGGTCAGCGTGACACTGCGCGGACTGCGTTCGAGCAGCGTCACACCCAGGTTCGCCTCCAGTGCCGCCAGTTGCCGGCTTAACGGCGGCTGCGACAGATTCAGGCGCGCCGTCGCGCGGCCGAAATGCCGCGTCTCGGCGAGTGTCACGAAGTAGCGTAGCGGCTTGATATCGATCACAACGTCCTCGTGCTGAATGACGATGCAGAAAAGGTATTGTCGATGGCAGAAAACAGTATTGGATTGTATCAACGCAAGCCACTACGCTGGCGCATCGCTCCCTGCGCCCACGCTTTCTTTCTAATCGATGTTAGCTACTCTCGAGATTCTGCTTCCTGTGTTCGGCCTGATTTTCGCGGGCTTTGCATGCCGCCGGCGTGGCGTGCTCGGACCGAACTCCGCGTCCGAACTGAACCGCTTCGTCGTCTGGCTGGCGCTGCCGGCGCTGCTGTTCGACACGATGGCGCATGCCACGTGGCAACAGCTCTATCAGCCGGCCTTCGTCGCGGCGTTTTCGATCGGATGCATCGGCGCGTTTCTGCCGATTCTCGCCCTGCGTATGATCGGCGGCCGGCATCTGGCCGACGCAAGCGTCGACGCGATTGCGGCGTCGTATCCGAACACCGGCTACATCGGCTTCCCACTCGGCATGATCGCGTTCGGCTCAGCCAGCCTGACACCGACCACGATCGCCACGATCCTCGTCGCGTGCGTGCTTTTTGCGCTTGCCATCGTGCTGATCGAAGTCGGCTTGCAGACCGAACGCACGCCGCACAAGCTAGGGTTGAAGGTGTTGGGATCGCTGGCGCGCAATCCGTTGATCGTGTCACCGATTGCGGGTGTGCTGCTCGCGAGTACCCATGTCGCTTTGCCACAAAGCGCGGAGACGTTTTTGAAGCTGCTGAGCGGTGCCGCCAGTCCGTGCGCGTTGGTCAGCCTTGGCTTGTTCCTCGCGGAAAAGCGCCCGTCAGAGGCGGGTGCGGGCGGCATCTCGCTGCTGCTGACCGGTGTCAAGCTGCTGGGGCAGCCGGCGCTGACCTGGTGGCTCGCGGCGCGCGTGTTCGGGCTCTCAGCCACACTGGTCGAGATGGCCGTCGTGCTGGCCGCGCTGCCCACCGGCACCGGCCCATTCATGCTGGCCGAGTTCTATCGACGCGAAGCGCACATCACGTCGCGCACGATTTTGCTGTCGACGGTGGGGTCGGTGGTGACCTTGTCGTTGCTGCTGCTGGTGATGGGGCATCGCACGTAAGCGGAACCAGAGAATATCCGCCGCTCCACGCCTCGCGCTATGCTTCGCACACGGACCACCAAGGTCCGCGCCCCCCATCCGCAAAGAGCAAACAGCGAACCGAACCGCCGTGCCCAAAGCCCGCCCACCTGAACTTCACGACGACGCCGACGCCCGCTCCCTCGCGCGGTGCTATCCGCGTGGGCTGCGCATCGACCCGCATTCGCACACGTGGGCACAGGTGCTCTATGCGGTGTCGGGCGTGATGTGGGTGGAAGTCGGCCGCGAAGCGCTGGTAGTGCCGCCGCAGCGCGCGGTCTGGTTGCCGGCCGGCACGGTGCACTCCATCCACATGATGAGCGAGGTGGAGATGCGCAATCTCTACCTCCACGAGCGCAACGTCGGCCATCTGAGCCGGCGCAGCGACGTGTTCGAGATCAACGGCCTGCTGCGCGAACTCATCACGTCGATTGCGGAGCACGAGAACTCGCTCGCTCGCGACGAGACCTATCTTGAAGCGGCGTACCGTCTCGCGATGCTGGAGTTGGCGCACGCGCCGCGCTCGTCGCTGCGCATCGCGCTGCCCGATGCTTCGGACCGGCGGCTCGATGCGTTGTGCCGCGCGGTGATCGACAACCCCTCGATCGCGATCAGCTTCGAACAGCATGCGGCCTCGGTCGGCGCAAGCGTGCGCACGCTGGCGCGTCTCTTCACGCGTGAGTTGGGAGTGGGGTTTGCCGAATGGCGGCGTCAGGTGCAGTTGGCAGTGGCCGTGTCAGGTCTCGCCGAAGGACGCCCGGTCAGCAGCATTGCGCGCTCACTGGGCTTCCAGCCGAGCAGCTTCAGCGACATGTTCCGCCGCGAGTTAGGCGCGCCGCCAACCGGCTTCGATCCGAGCGGTACGCTCAGCGAGGCGGCTTCTAACGCTCCGCCGGAGCAGGCGCAAGACAAGCTGTCCACTGACGGGCAAGTTATTCGCGCTGACGGTAGCAAGATTCGCCCTTGCAGCTAAGCCAGCGCTCGCTGGCGGCTTAACGAATCGTGCTAACAGCCGCGCCCTCCACCGTCGGCCAAGCCGTTTGCGCTGCCGTCCTAACGACGCCCAGCGAGGCCAGTAAGCCGCCGCACAGCACGTCTTGTCCGAAATTCGAAAGTCCTTGTCTCAACGCCTCCGTACCGGCCACTTAGACTACGCTCATCGGCTGCACGACGCAGCGCAAGACCCAACAGGAGTGACACGCAATGAAAGCGATTCAGTTCAAGACTTTTGGCAACGCCGAGGTGCTCGACTACGTCGATCTGCCGACGCCCCAAGCCGACGCGGACAGTGCCGTCGTGCAGGTCAAGGCGGCCTCGGTGAATCCAAGCGACGTCAAGAACGTGTCCGGCCATTTCGAACACACCGTCCTGCCGCGCACGCCCGGCCGCGACTTCAGCGGCGTCGTGACAGCCGGTCCCGCAGAATGGCTCGGAGCAGAAGTCTGGGGCACCGGCGGCGATATCGGCTTCACACGCGACGGCACCCACGCCGAGTTCATCAAGATTCCGCTCGCCGCCCTGTCGCGCAAGCCCACCACACTCAGCCACACGGAGGCCGCCGCGATCGGCGTGAACTTCGTGGTCGCGTGGCTCGGCACGGTCGAGTACGCAAACCTGCAAGCGGGCGAGACGATTGCCGTGATCGGTGCGGGCGGCGGCGTCGGCGGCGCAGTGGTGCAGATCGCGAAAGCGCGGGGCGCGCGCGTGATCGCGGTCGACCGCCATCTGCTTTGCGCCGAAACGCCCGCGGGCCGGCTGGTCGACGACTACATTCCGTCCGACGAAAACGTGGCCGTACGCCTGAAGGCGCTGACCGGCGGCGCCGGCGCGGACGTGGTGTACGACACGGTCGGCGGCGTCGCCTTCGAGACCGCACTGAGTCTCGTCAAGCGCCGCGGCCGGGTGCTGGAAATCAGCGCCACGGGCAAACGCCGCGTGGAATTCGACCTGATTGGTTTCTATCACAACGAAACGCAACTGCTCGGCGTGGACAGCGCCAAGCTGGTCGTCGCCGAATCGGCGCCGTTGATGACGGCGCTGGTGGAAGGCTTCGAAAGCGGCAAGCTTCAAGGGCCGGCCATCGCGCAGGCATTCCCGCTCGAACGGGCACGCGAGGCCTACGAGGCGGTGGCCGCCGGCACGCGCGGCCGGGTCGTCATCACGATGTAATTGCCGAAACGACCGGCGGGCGTGGTTACCCGCATTTCAGATGGGTATGAACAACATGAAAGCGTATTTGATCTCGCTCGTGGCCGGCGTCGTGGTCGGTTTGATCTACAGCGTGATGCAGGTGAAGTCGCCCGCGCCGCCGACCATCGCCCTCGTCGGGTTGCTCGGCATGCTGGCCGGCGAGCATATGATCCCGTTCGTGCGGACGTGGCTGGCCGTCGGTATTCACTGACGTCCTTTCATTAACGTCTGTCATCGACATCCCTTCGCGCCGATAGCTTTTCCATCACCGGGCGCCGCACGCTAAGATGGAGCCCGCTGGGCCGGCGAGCCGCGCTTGCAGCATCGCCCGCGCATGTACCATCGCCATGCGCGCTGCCCGGAGATCACAAGAAAAGCTTCACTCGGAGAGTCAGATGTCTGAAGAATATGAAGTGCATGGTCCGCACGACCATGCGGTTGAACACGCCGGCCACCATGACTCGGATCCCTTTGCGAGCCGCATGGCCGTGATGACGGCGATCCTCGCGACGATCGGCGCACTGTGCGCCTACCAGAGCGGCAACAGCGAAAATCTGGCGCTGTACTACAAGAACGAAGCCGCCATTAAAAAGACCGAAGCGGCGAATCAATGGAACTACTACCAGGCTAAGGGCGAGAAAGAGAATCTCGCTGAACTCGGTGCGGCGCTGTCGCTCGGCAATGCCGATGCGCACGCGAAGTTCGCCGCCGACGTCGACAAGTACAAGCAGCAGAAAGAGCCGATCCGCGCGAAGGCTGAAGCGATCGAAAAGGAAGTCGTAGACAACGACGCTAAAAGCGAAGCGCTGCTGCATGGCCATCATCGCTGGGCGCAAGCGACGACCTTGATTCAGGTGGCCATCGCCCTCTGCGCGATCACGTTGCTGACTCGCAAGAAATGGCTGCGCAATCTGTCGTTCGGGATTGCCGCAGCGGGTGTGATCACTGCCGCTGTGGCGTTCTTTTCGGCGTAATTACGCGAACGGCGTGGTGATCCCCGGCCCGAACTTCGTCGCGGTTGCGCACACTGCAGCCCCGCAGTATCGGCGCTGCAAGGCGTGGATCGATCGCGTGTGCGGCGGCTTGATCGTCGCGTTGGGTGCGGCGTCAGTTGATCCGGTAAGTTACTTACGTACGGTTCAATGCGCGCGGCCGCGCGCAGCACGCTCGAGCAACAGTTCACGCTCGCGCGCATTGCGCGTCATGCCGGCAGCGCGTTCGAATTCGGCGCACGCCTCTTCCACACGGCCGAGTTTCTCCAGCAGATCGCCACGCACGCTCGGCAACCAGTGATAGTTCGCGAGCGCTGCATCAGCGGCGAGCGCGTCGACGATTTCCAGACCGGCAGCCGGTCCGAACGCCATGCCGACTGCCACCGCACGGTTCAATTCCACCACCGGCGAAGGCGTCACCTGCGCGAGCGCGTCGTACAACGCGACGATCTGCGCCCAATCAGTCTCCTCGGCACGGCGGGCACGCGCATGACACGCGGCCAGCGCCGCCTGCAATGCATAGGGACCGCTCGCGCCGCCCAACGCATGCGAGGTGCCGAGCGCGGCCAGCCCGCGGCGGATCAGCAGCGGGTCCCAGCGGCTGCGGTCCTGCTCGAGCAGCAGCACCGGCCGGCCCTCGCCATCGGTGCGCGCATGCGTACGCGACGCCTGGATTTCCATCAACGCGACGAGGCCATGCACTTCGCTTTCGTCCGGCACGAGCCCACTCAGCACCCGCCCAAGCCGCAGCGCTTCCTCGCACAACGCCGGACGCATCCAGTCGTCGCCGGTTGTGGCCGAATAGCCTTCGTTGAAAATCAGATAGATCACCTGCAGCACCGAGGCTAGCCGCGGCGCACGCGCATCCGCCTGCGGCACCTCGAACGGCACTTTGGCCGCTGACAGCGTGCGCTTGGCCCGCACGATGCGCTGCGCGATGGTCGGCTCAGGCACGAGAAACGCGCGCGCGATTTCGTCCGTAGTGAGGCCGCCGAGCAGGCGCAGGGTCAGCGCGACACGTGCGTCGGTGGACAACACCGGGTGGCATGCCGTGAACACCAGGCGCAACAAGTCGTCGCCGATATCGTCGGCGCGTGCGGCATCGAGGGTATCGACGAAATCCGGCACGAGGTGCGCCTCCATTGCGTCAAGATCGTGACCCAACTCTTCACGCTTGCGGGCATGCAGCGCTTCCTGGCGCAAGCGGTCGAGGGCGCGATTCTTCGCGGTCGCCATCAGCCACGCTCCCGGGTTGTCGGGCACACCCGCGTCAGGCCAATGTTCGAGCGCCGAGACCAGCGCGTCCTGCGCCAGTTCTTCGGCGAGCCCCACGTCACGCACGATCCGCGCGACGTGGGCGATGACCTTGGCGGATTCGATCCGCCAGACTGCCTCGATGGCACGATGGGTGGCCGGTTTTGTCACGGGATCAGCCCGCTGCCTTGGCGTTCGGATCCATGTAGATCAGCTCCCAGATATGTCCGTCGATATCTTCGAAGCCGTGCCCGTACATGAAGCCGTAGTCCTGCGGCGCGCGCGGCACCGTGCCGCCGGCGGCGAGCGCCTTCGCAACCAGCGCATCCACCTCGCCCCGGCTCTCGCACGAGAGGCCCAGCAACGCCTCCGTGCTTTCCTTCGGATTGCAAAGCGATTTGCGCGTGAAGGACTTGAACAGGTCCTTGACCAGCAGCATCGCGTAGAGGTTCTCGCCGATAATCAGACACGCGGCCTGCTCGTTGGTGAATTGCGCCTCGAAGCTGAAACCGATCGTGCTGAAAAATGCCTTCGACCGTTCGAGGTCGTCGACGGCGAGGTTGACGTAGATCTGCTTATGCATGATGGAATCCAGTGATCGGGTTGTGGGCTCGCCGGGGTGTCACAGTGCATCGCACTGCGCCACGCATACAGCGATCCCGCGTACTCAGCTTGCCTCGGCCAACGTTTTCAGATTGCCCAGGCCGTCTTCGAAATCCTTGCCGACCATGCGGTCCATGCTGACGAACACCTGCATCAGCTTCGACAGAAACGGCGCAGGCCCATGCATCGCCCAGGTGACCTGAGTCGCGCCGGCCTCCGGCTTCAACGTGAAATCGGCGATGTTATGAGCTTCGAACGGCTTGATGAAATCGAGGTTCATCGTCACGTTCGCCGGCGCCGCCGTGTCGACGATCTCCATCTGCCCCACCCCAACCTTTTCGCCTTGCCACGCATAGCGCGCACCCTTGCCGCTCGGCGTGCCGCTATAAGTGCCCTGCGCCGCGGGATCTTTGCGCAGGAACGGATTCCAGCGATTGAACTGATGCAGATCGTCGATCAACCCGTAGACCCGCTCGGGCGGCGCCTCGATGCGCACGCTGCGTTCGATGCGAAAGTTGTCGGGCCGCGTCGCCGCGTAGATGAGCAGCAGACCCACCGCCGCAACGACGGTGATCAGAATAACTTTGAGCATGATGAATCCTCTCGATGTGGCCGGATCGGCGCCTCGTTCGGCGGTCGGATCGGCGTCGCGATTAATGTTTGGCTGCGTCCAGCTTGCGGAAGCGGTCCACTTCCGGGCTCGGCTCGAAGTCCTCGAGTTCATACAGTTGCCGCACTTCGATTTCGCCTTCGGCCTGCTCGCCGAACGGCGCCGGGAAGCGCCGCGCCCATTCCATGGCTTCTTCGCGGGAGCGAACCTGAATCAGCGTGTAGCCGGCGATCAATTCCTTGGTTTCCGCGAATGGGCCGTCGATCACCGTGCGCTTGCCTCCGCTGTAGTGGATGCGCCATCCTTTCGAACTCGGTTTCAGGCCGGTTGCGTCGAGGAGCACACCGGCCTTGGTCAGTTCTTCATGGTAGGCGCCCATCGCCGCCATCAGGGCTTCGTCCGGCTGGCCGCCGGCTTCGCTGACGGCCGTCGCCTTCACTATGATCATGAATCGCATCGCAATCGCTCCTAGGGTGGTGTGTAGTTGGTGGAGAGCCGTTATCTGTTTGCTGGCTCCTTACTCACACGACGAGCGATGCGCGGCCGGATCGACATATTTGTCGTCAGCCTAGGGAAAACCCCAAGAAAATAGCCATGAATGGGCGAACCTGCTTATAGGAAACAAGGCCCAAGCTTGCGGACTTCGACAGTGCACCACGACGCCGCCGGGCAGGCTTGCGCGATCGCCACCGCTTCTTCGCGGGTTTCAACATCGAGCAGGTAGAAGCCGCCGATCATTTCCTTGGCTTCGGCGAACGGACCGTCGAGCAGTTTCGCTTGACCATCGCGCACCTGCACGCGCACGGCGTCATTCGTGGAGGTCAGCGCTTCGGCTGCGACCAGCTTGCCGCGCTCTTTGAGGCCGGTGGCGAAACGCACCATCTGGTCATAAACCTCGCGCCCCGCCTGCTCACCACGTTCGACGCGTTGATTCGGGGGTTCGACGATAAGCAGCATGTAAGACATGGCGTCTCCGATTGATCGCGCCGTGGGCGTGAACGCCAGCGAGGCGTATGACGGCAAGAGCGCGCTTACAGTTGGGTTGCGAAAGCCAGTCTAGCAAGCGCGGATGACTCCAGCAAACCCGTTTCACTGCCCGGGCATCGACGGACCGCAAGCCCTACGGACACTCGTAATACGGATGCGGCACGTGGATTGCTGCTTCGGTTGTATCGATACACATCCGAGGTGACATCATGCGAAATCGATCTGTAATGGGCGTCATTGCAATGGCATTGGCGCTACTGACACTGACGGCCGGCTGCACCCTTGGCGGTGCGGCAGCAGGTGGCGTCATCGGCAACGAGGCGACCAATCACAGCGCGGTCGGCACGGTCGGCGGCGCGGTAGCCGGCGGGATTATCGGACACGAGTTGGGCAAGTGATTTAAGCCTGAACTGCCTGAAACAATTCGATCAGAGAATATGACGGGTTCGCAAACGCGACCACCCTTCATATTCTCCTATTCAGCCGCTCTCTCGCGTGACACGACAACGCCACTTTGAAGTATTCTCCCGACGCGCTTAAGCGCGTCGTGAACGCATTACGCGTGGATTAAAGGCAGCAAATAATCTGCTTTCAAGCCGAGAAACCGGCGCGACAAATGCAATTAAATTTATCGGCATAATCTGCCGACATAACAAACGAATCATATAAACAGGGTATCGGGGAAATTCATGCATCGATCGTTAGTGCGTAGCGGCGTCGCGGCCGCAGTGGCCTTTGCGTTGTTCCAACTCGGCGGTTGCGGCGGCGGCGGTTCCAGCTCAACATCGTCGAGCACGCCGACGGTCACGGCTACCTCGGTGAACGGCACGGTCGCCACCGGCAGCGCCGTAGTGGGCGCAACCGTCACGCTGACCGATGCGACCGGCGCTCAGGCCACGACAGCCACCAACACCCAGGGCGCGTACACGATCTCGGTGAAAGGCATGACCGCGCCGTTCCTGATCGTCGCCAGCGACGCCACCGGCATCTCTACCCCGCTCGTCTCCGTGCTCGCCAAACTGCCCAATGGCACGGCGCCGGCAGTCGCCAACGTCACCACGCTGACCACGGCGATTGCCGCGATGCTGACCGCTTCGGGCAACCCGCTCGACCTCGCGTCCACCACGGCGCTGGCCAAGGTGACGCTGCCGTCCGTGCAGATCGCCACCATCACGCTCGACGCGATACTGACGAAAATCCTCGCGCAGAACGGCATCCAGACGGCGGGCTTCGATCCCATCGGCGTGGCCTTTACGCCGAACCACACCGGCGCCGATGCGGTGATCGACACGGTGTCGGTCGTGTCGGCGGCCAACGGCGGCCTGTTGCTGCTATCGAACGCGACGCCGGGCACGACGGTCGCGCTGAACAACCAGACTTCCCAATCGGTCACGCTGGCAGCGCCGCCCGCGGCGGCCAACTATCTGGAGCCGCTTGCGTCGCTGCTGACTGCCTGCGCGGCGAGCGGCACGCTCAACACGTCATGCTCGCCGGCAATCGACTCTGCCTACCTCGAAAACGGCTCGACCGATCTGGCCGTAGCCCACGGTCTGACGGAAGCGACCTTCAATGGTGCGGTGTTCGGTTCGCCGAAGACGCTTGCCTTCTTCACGCGCAACGGCAAGCAGCTTGCGCTCGTGCAGTTGCCGGTCACGCTGGCGAGCGGCACGGCAGCCGGTGTGCTCTACACCATCGCGCAACAGCTCTCCACGCCCGTCACGCTCGCCAACGGCACGCAGCTCGGCTGGGATCTGATCGGCAATCAGTCGCAATTCGCTGTATCGATCATGTCGCAAATCCAGCGTCGCACCTTCCTCGATTCGAAGCTGAATGATGTGAACCGGTACGAGTCGGGTCTCACGATTGCGATTCCGACGGCTTCGAATCCGACGGTGTATTCGGCTTCCGTTACAGGACCTGGCCTCGCTGCGCCGGTCTGGCTGATGCAGCGTAATGCGCTCGGCAGCAGCTCGCTGGGTCTGTCGGATTTGCCGTTGAGCGCGGCGCCGGTTTCGCCGGCGACGACCAGCAGTAATACGGAGTTGTATCGCTGGTCATGGCAATCGCTGTCGTCGACCGCGAACTTCACGCCGGCGGCTTCGAGCGGCTACTACTCGGCGCAATCGATCGACGCGAGCACCGTGCCCCTCTACTCGACCTACACCGTGACGTTCTACGACCAGAACGGCGTGCAGCTCGGCCAGTCGTCGATCATCAATCCGGGCAGCCCGTTGAACGCGGCGGCGGGCAGCGCGGTTGCGTGGCCGACGCTACTGCCGGACTTCGCGACCCAGTTCCTCACGCCAGCCGGGTCGCTGGCCGGCGCGCAGTACGCGATGAGCGTGACGTGGTCGAGCCTCGTGAACGGACAGAATCTCGCGTATCCGGTGACGTCAGTGCAGATTCAGGCCTCCCCTGGAACGGGCTCCGGCTCGACGACTGCAATCGATGGCTTCTCGATCAGCGCGCCGAACAACACATCGGTCGGCCAGTTTCAAACCACCGTCTTTGCGGGAGTCAATGCCGGGGGCGTACAGACTTGCACGAACTGCCCGTTCCCGGCGTTGACGTCCGGTGGTTCGCGGCTCGTGCAATTGGGTGGCGGGCAGAATGGGATCACGTACTACGACTTGACGAAGTACAACGACTAGAGCAGGACAAACAAGAAACGCCGGCCCGTCGCAGCGGCTTTCATGCCGAAGGCAACAGCGACCGGGCCTGCTCGAGAAGTGCGTGGGACGCAGCAAACTCATTGCGTCCCGCCATCGTCAGTGCGGCGTGGCCGGTGCGCGCGAACAGTTCGTCGTTGGACGTTGCGACTGCGTTCGAACCGGAACCCGGCTGGTCGTATCGGCGAAAGAACGCGAGCATCTGGAACGCGTCGAATCGCCAGTCCTCTGGACCGGCCTTGGCTAGAAGCTCAGCGGCGGCGGCTAGTTGCCGCGTGACTGCGAGGAATTCAGAGCGTTCCATGACACCTGTCTCCTTGTGAGTCGCCGTCACCGGGCGTTCTGAAAGTTTAGCGCAGGAATTCAATCGGCCATCGACGCAACCGTAGTCCTGCAAACTCGCAGGCCCAAGCAACAAGCCCGCGAGTTCGCATCAACAACGCATCACGACGCTTTTTCCAGTTTCACGATGGTCATCGTGCCGTCGACGTCTTCAATGCGCACCTTCACCTTGTCGCCTTCGTGAATCTGCTTGATCATCGCGGCATCCTTCGCCTTGAAGGCCATGGTCATGGCCGGCATCCCGACGTTCTGCAGCGCGCCGTGTTTCAGCGTGACCATGCCGGAGGCCGGGTCCACTTTTCTCACCTCCGCATCCGTGAGCGCCGCATTCGGTGAGTCCTTTGAAGCCGCCGGCTTCATGGACATGTTCATCCCCGCCATATCGTCGCCCGCAAACGCGGGGGCCGCAGCAATGGCGCCGAAAGCAGCAAACGCAACAATCCATTTCTTCATTGAAGTTCTCCAGTTTGAGTAGTTGGCACGGCTGTGCCGGAAGGTACTGCGTGAGAAAGCCGCGCGTCGGGCAGACGCTTCGCGCGGCGGCGTTGCAGCAGGAACCACGCTGCGGGAATGACCAACATCGAAAGAATGGGCGCCGTGATCATCCCGCCGACCATCGGTGCGGCGATGCGCTGCATGACTTCGGAGCCGGCGCCGTGCCCGACCATGATGGGTATGAGACCGGCAAGCACGACCGCAACCGTCATCGCCTTGGGACGCACACGCTGCACTGCCCCCTCTCGAATCGCATCGAGAAGCAGCGTTTCGGTCAGCGGCTCGCCTGCGTCGAGTCTGCGATTCAACGCGCCCTTCAGGTAAAGCAACATCACGACACCGAACTCCGCGGCCACGCCCGCGAGCGCAATAAATCCCACGGCGGTCGCAACAGACACGGCATGCCCCAGCATCCAGATAAACCAGAAACCGCCGACCAGCGCGAAGGGCACCGTCGACATCAGCAGCAGCGCGTCACCCACGGAGTTGAACGTCAGAAAAAGCAGCACGAAAATGACCACCAGCGTCACGGGAATAACGGTGCGCAACTTCGCCGCCGCTCGCTCCAGATATTCGAACTGACCGGACCACGCAATCGAATAGCCCGCGGGCAGCGTCACTTTCTCTGCGACCGCGCGCTGCATGGCCTGCACGGCCGAATGCAGGTCCGTATCGCGGATATCGACGTACACGTAACCGGCGAGCCGCGCGTTCTCGCTACGAATCATCGGCGGGCCATCGGCAATCGTGATGTGCGCCACGTCAGCCAGCTGGATTTGCGCGCCACGCTCGGTTACGACTGGCAGCTCGCGCAGCTTCTCGAGCGAATCGCGGATCTCGCGTGGATAGCGGACGTTGATCGGAAAGCGCTCCCGGCCGGCGATGACCTCGCCGACGTTTTCGCCGCCGACTGCGGTGGATACGATCGACTGGATATCGGCCACCGCGAGGCCGTAACGTGCCGCTGCCAGCCGGTCGATATCGACGTCGATGTATCGCCCGCCGTTCAGGCGCTCGGCAAGTGCGGACGTCACACCGGGCACGGTCTTGACCGCTGCTTCGACCTGCGTTGCCACCTTGTCGATTTGCCCGAGGTCGGGGCCCGAAATCTTGACGCCGACCGGCGTCTTGATGCCCGTCGACAGCATGTCCAACCGATTGCGGATAGGCGGAACCCACACGTTCGAGAGCCCCGGCACTTTGACGGTGCGGTCCAGTTCGTCGACCAGCTTCTCCGGCGTCATACCCGGCCGCCACTGGCTGCGTGGCTTGAACTGAATCGTGGTCTCGAACATCTCGAGCGGCGCGGGATCGGTCGCCGAGTCAGCGCGGCCAGACTTGCCGAATACGGTCTGCACCTCCGGGACGGTCTTGATGAGCCTGTCGGTCTGCTGCAGCAGTTCACTCGCTTTCTCCGTCGAGATGCCCGGCAGCGCGGTCGGCATATACAGCAGATCGCCTTCGTCGAGCGGCGGCATGAATTCGCCGCCAAGCCGCGAAAGCGGAATCGCCGACGCTGCGAGCGCAACCACCGCCAGACCGATCGCGACCCACGGCCGACGCAACGTCGCCTCCAGCAACGGGCGATAGAGCCGGATCAGCACGCGGTTGATCGGGTTCGCGTTCTCGTGCGGAATACGGCCGCGGATCAGCAAACCCATCAACACCGGCACCAACGTCACCGACAGGCCCGCCGCCGCTGCGATCGTGTAGGTCTTCGTGAACGCCAGCGGGGAAAACAGCTTGCCTTCCTG
This sequence comes from Paraburkholderia sp. WS6, assembly GCF_030464835.1. Classification (NCBI taxonomy): domain Bacteria; kingdom Pseudomonadati; phylum Pseudomonadota; class Betaproteobacteria; order Burkholderiales; family Burkholderiaceae; genus Paraburkholderia; species Paraburkholderia sp. WS6. Next base: position 539,943 of record NZ_JALQCK010000001.1, on the reverse strand, counting down.
GCCTTCGAGCGAGAACACCGGAATGAACGACAGCGTGATGACCAGCAGCGAGAAGAACAGCGCCGGCCCGACCTCCGCGGCCGACGTGGCAATGAGTTCCCAACGTTCAGCCGAACTGATCGCCTTGCCGGGATGCGCGTGCTCGTACGCTTCGAGATGTTTGTGCGCGTTTTCGATCATCACGATGGCCGCGTCGATCATCGCGCCGATGGCAATTGCAATGCCGCCCAACGACATCAGATTCGCGTTCACGCCTTGATACCGCATCACGATGAAGGCGGCCAGCACGCCCAAGGGCAACGACAGGATCGCGACGAACGCACTGCGCAGATGAAACAAAAAGACAGCGCAGACGAGCCCGACGATGATGAATTCCTCGACGAGCTTGTCCTTCAGGTTGTCCACCGCGCGTTCGATCAACTGTGAGCGGTCGTACGTCGTCACGACTTCCACGCCCGCGGGCAGCGAACGCTTCAGCTCGGCGAGCTTTGCCTTCACCGCATCGACGGTGGTCAACGCGTTCTTGCCGGAACGCATCACGATGACGCCGCCCGCAACTTCGCCCTGGCCGTTCAGCTCTGCGATGCCGCGTCGCATCTCGGGTCCGATCTGAATACGCGCGACGTCGCCCAGCAGCACGGGCGTGCCGGCTTCGTTCGTACGCAGGACGACGTTGCGAAAGTCATCCATAGTGCGCAGGTAACCGGACGATCGCACCATGTATTCGGACTCCGCCATCTCGACGACTGACCCGCCCGATTCCTGATTCGCCTTGCCTAACGCGTCGGCGACCATCGCCTGCGTGATGCCGTAAGCGCGCAGTTTGTCCGGGTCAAGGACGACCTGATATTGACGCACCATGCCGCCAATGCTCGCGACCTCGGACACATCCGGTACCGACTTCAGTTCGAACTTCAGGAACCAGTCGTTCAGGGCGCGAAGCTGTCCCAGGTCGTGCTGTCCGCTTCGGTCGACGAGTGCATATTCGTAGACCCAACCGACACCGGTTGCATCAGGCCCAAGCGATACCGTCGCGCCTGAAGGCAACCTGCTCTGCACCTGGTTCAGATACTCGAGTACACGGGAACGCGCCCAATACTGGTCGGTTTTGTCGTCGAACAGGACGTAGACGAACGCATCGCCGAATGACGAATACGCGCGAATGGTTTTCGCCCCCGGTACGCCCAGCAGGGTCGTGGTGAGGGGATAGGTGACCTGGTCCTCGACGACCTGTGGCGCCTTGCCCGGGTACGACACCTTGATGATGACCTGCGTGTCGGACAAGTCAGGCAGCGCGTCGAGCGGCGTTTGCATCACCGAGTAGACGCCCCATGCCGTGACGAGCACGGTGGCAAGCAGCACCAGAAAGCGGTTGTAAATCGACCATCTGATAAGACGCGCGATCATTTGGCGCCTCCTACCGGTTCGACTGTCGTCAACTGGTAGCCGCCGTCCGTCTGCCGGAATGCGAAGTGCACTACGTCACCGGGTTTTGCGTCCGGAAAGGCCGTGGGCGACGGTTTACCGAATGCCATCGTCATCTTCCCCCAGCCCAAAGCCGGGACCGGCTGGTGGGAGAAGGTGATGTCTTCAGCAGTCACCTTTTCGACCCTGCCGGTGGTGTCGTAAGTTTGGGATGCACCGGTCGCGGCGGATGCGGATGCGGGCGCGGGCCCGCTCGGGTCTGCGTTTGCGCTCCCCGCGAGGCGAGGAAGAACCGATTTGAGGCTGGCTTCCGAATCGATCAGAAACTGGCCGGACGCCACGACCTGGTCGCCATCGGTCAAACCGCTCAACACTTCGGTTTCGTCGCCAGCATCTTTGCCGACGGTGACATTCACCGGCTGCAAACGGCCATCACCGTTCCTGACGATAACCACGGTGCGCTTGCCGGTCGTGATGACCGCTTCGGATGGAACGAGCAGACGCGAGGCCGGTTTCTGCGCACCGATCCGCACGCGCATCAGCATGCCCGGCGTCAGCTTGAACGCGGCGTTGTCGATCTCGAGACGAGCCTGCAGCGTGCGGCTGCCGGTGCTGATGCCCGGCAGGATTTCGCGGATCTGCCCTTTGAAGTGCTGAGTGGGATCGCCCGCGAATGCCGCGTCCACGGTCATGCCCGGCTGCACGGTTAGTGCAAGGGATTCCGGTATTTCGACAATGAGCCACAACGTCGAGAGGCCGGCGATCTTGGCGAGCGTCTGTCCGGGCGTCACCATCGCGCCGTCGCGGACGTTCAGCTCGCTGACCACGCCCGTTTCCGGCGAGGTCAGCACGACATGCGTCTGCGCCTTGCCGCTCCGGTCGAGATTCGCAACGACGCCGTCCGGTATCGACATCGCCCGCATGCGCGCGCGAGCCGCGTCAAGCATGCCGCTGTCCATACCACTGCGTTTGAGCGCGAGGTACTCTTCCTGCGGCGCCAGCCAGTCCGGCACGAAGAGCGACGCGATCGGCGCGCCTTTCGCTATCCGTTGCATCGGTGCGTCCGCGTACAAGTGGTCTATGTAGCCCGTGACGCGCGACTGCACCACGTCGGCGCGCGATTCGTCGAATTGCGTGGTCCCAACGGCATCGAATCCTTCGGTCACGTCCTGCCGTCGCGCGGTCGCGTAGCGGATGCCGAGGTTCTGCTGCAAGCCCGGATCGATTTTGACGCCGCTCGTGCCTGCGTCATCGGCGAAGACCGGTTCGAGTTGCATGTCCATGAAAGGCGACTTGCCCGGTTTGTCGAAATGCTGATTCGGAACCATCGGGTCGTGCCAGTACAGCACCTTGCGGCCCGTCTTCGGGTCGGCCTTGTCCCCTGCCGCAGATGTCGTGGCGGGCATCGTGGCGGCAGAAGCCGAACCCGCTTGCGTGGAATGGCGCACGCCGGCCAGGTAGCCTGCGCCTAACAAAGCGGCGGCGGCGAACGCAACGAGAACCGCGCGTGCCAGTTGTTTCTTTTGCATGGTGTGCTCCTTCACTGGCTGATGGACATCGACGCGGGCACGACCTGGTATTCGAGCTGGGCCCAGGTCTGGGACACCTCGCGCCGAAGGTCGAGCACCTGTAACTGGGCATCGAGCAATGCACGTCTGGCAGCAAACGCGTCCGCAAGCGACCCGCTCCCCGCCTGATAGGCCGCGGCAGCGAGCTGGACGCGCCGGTCCGCAGCGGGCAGCAGGGAGTCGGTGAGATGGGTGATGCGCTCGCGGCCGCTGGCAAGCGTCGCCGACTGCGTGCGGATATCCGCTTCGACTTGCCGCTGCGTGTCTTCGTACATCAGCCGCGCTTTGGTGCCGAGTTCCGCCTTCTCATCGGCGTCGCGGTTCTGGCGATTCTTGCGATTGATCGGCAGCGGAATGCTGACGCCGACCGAAACCATGTTCGAGTACTGCCCGCCGCGCTGCTGATAAGAGACTTCCCACGTCCAGTTGGGACTGCGGTTGCTGTTGGCGACAGCCGTATCGGCATCGGCGACGGCGATGTCCCGCGAAGCGGCCACAAGCACCGGCTGAACGTCGCGAAGCTCGTCCGGTGGCAGAGACGACACATACGATTGCGGCGCGGGCGGATCGCCGCTCACATCGAGAACAGGCGTAGCAGTCCAGCGGGACAGGCCGATCAGTGCGGTTTGAAACGTCTGTTGTGCTTTGAGTAGCTGATCCTGCGTCTGCGCAAGCATCGCCTGCGCCTGCACGACGTCGGCTGCGCTTGCCTTGGCTGCCCGGTAAGACGCTTTCGTCGCGTCGAGTTCGTGGTCCATATGACGCACCAGCTCCTGCTGCAACGCGAGCGCCTGCTTTGCATAGACGGCGTTCAACCAGGCTGTCGCCGTTTGTTGCCGTGTGTTCACCAGCTGCAGCAGATAGCCGGCGCGCTCGCGGTCCACCACATCGTTCGCCCGCGCGGAGAGCAGGCGACGTTTATCACCGGATACCCATTCCTGCTCGATGCCGATGCGGCGCATGGTCATGAAGTCCTGACCGATGGTGAAACGTTGCGATCCGTTCACCGGCAGGTTGTCGATACCCGCTTTGAGCATCGGATCGGGCAGTTGCCCGGCCCGAACGGCGGCATCTGAGCTGGCGCGTACGGAGGCCTGTGCGGCTCCCATGGCGGAAGAGCGGTCGGTGGCGGCCTGAAGCGCCGCATCGAGCGTGTAGCTTGCTTGCTGAGCGTGTGCCGCGCCGCTCGTGAGAATCAGCGCGGCGAAAAGCGAACGCGCGCGCAGTGGTGCACGCCGGGTTGACGGCGTGCGAAAAATGAATGGCATGTTCTAACCCCAACGGCGAACTCCCAAAGGGAGTCCACGTCCTGGACGCAGGACGACCTCACCGCAAATGCGGTGAACCTGTCAGCAAGGGATTAGATGGCGCGAGGAGGTCGCCACGGTCCGGTCGGCTCACGGACCGGAAGCGACTGCGCGTAGTGGAAAAAAACGGTGCTCGATGACCCGGCAGGCCGGGTTATCCCGGTCGGAGAGACCGGGTGATACAGACTGCCGATTTGGCATTGCGCCATTACCTTGCAGAAAAAGCCCTTGGCTTTTTCGGGCTGCGACGAATGCATCGACTCGCAGCCGGGCATGTCAGCCGACATCGCATCGCTCTCGTCGGCACTCATGCTCATCTGCATCGGACATTCTCCCGTCAAGCCGCTGGCCGCCAGCCCACTAATGGGCAGCGCAGCGCATAGCAACAAGAGGAGCAAAGTCCGCAGAAATTTCATGCCGGAGATTATAGCCGGAGTAAATTAACCGGGTGCGTCGGATTGGCTAACAACAGCAGGATCAGCGCTGATGCGAAAAAACGCCCCCCACAGGGGCGTTCTTCGTTTGAGCGTTAGCTTGCGGCAGAGCGCGACGTTGCTTAAACGGTCGCTTCGACAATCGCTTGCGTATGGGCCGATCTCATCAACCCCTCGATCATCTTCGTCTCCGCGTTCGCAATCTCGCTCAACGATGCGACCGACAGTTGCCCATCCAGAATCGCCAGCGCGGTGCAAAGACGGGCGTATTCGCTGTCTTCGAGCAGCCAGGCGCCGTCTTGATGCTCACGCGCGTCGAGTTGCACCATCGCCGCATGCGCGCTTTCGATATCGGCAATAACGTCTTCACCGAGGCCAAGACGCGCCAACTCTTGCGACACCAGCAGATGCCGGCTCAAGGTCAGGTGCAAATCCCGCGTGCCTCGACCGCGCCGGAATGCATCGAGGGCGGTGTAGCACTGCAGGAGCATCGCCGCGGTGACTGGCTCGTGGGCGGTGCGACTATAGGTCAGCGCGCGCAGCAGCGGGGACATGGCCGGCTGGGTGTGCTTGCGGACTCGCGATTTACTGGACATATCGATTCAACCTCCTTCGCTAACTCTCGGCTTTGCCACCGAATGGTGTGCTCTCCGGTGGCAAACGCCGCCGATGCGCCGGCGGCTTGACAGGCCCTTAATGTGAGTCTGTGTAGCCATCATGGCAAGCAACTATTAAGACAGACTTAAACAACTCAAAGTCTCGAATGTGCGCGGCGTCTCGCCACGCGCGAGCAGATTTTCCGCTGCGGCTGGCCGGAAATGCAACGCTGCCATATAGGTTCGGATCGGATAAATACAAGTCACGTTGGCCGCGCCGACGAAAAAAAAGCCCTGCTCCCGCGAGGGAACAGGGCCGGACAGGATGGAGGAGTCGTACAGGCGCGTGGATGCTTGCCGACTTTTATAACCACCACAGACTACCAAAGCTGTTGCTACCTGAACTGCTACTGCGCTACTGCGTTATTGCTTTGCTGCGATATTGCGGTATTGCTTAACGGTGGTACTGCTTTACGGCGGTATTGCTTTACGGCGGTATTGCGGTATTGCGTTACAGCTCGGTTCCTCGCCATCAACATCGCCTCGCTGCAACCCCCTGCTGATCCGTGCGCATGGATGCTGCGATTGCGCACTATTTGCATTGCTTCGACTTCCTACTGCTTTACTGCCCTGCCACGTTGGTCAAACGCGGCAAACTGCCATCAACGGTACGGTTCAAAACAACGCGGGGGAAGACCGCGTCGATGGGCTCGGTGACTTGTCGCTCCATGGAAAACAGTTTATGTGAACGCACGAGAATGCAATTGCGCGAAACGAGGGGAATTGGCAGGCCAGTTTGCCGAATCGCCGCGGTGTCGCGGTTTCTTCAGACTTGAGCCGTGAGGTTGGGCGACCGAAACATAGGCGCGTGGCCTGTACGAGCGCCTGGGCTTCGAAATCGTCGCCGAAGAGGAAATAGAGTTTCTGATGCGGCGCGCACCGCACGCGTCAGCCTAAATTCGAGCAGAATGACCGTCTGACAAAGACGGTACGAAACCCGCTATGACCTTTCGCGACACCTCGGCCATCGAAAGCTGGCACGCCCATGTTTACTTCGATTCAGGTAGCCGCGACGCCGCGTGGACCTTTCGCGAGCAAATCGAAGCACACTGGAACGGCAAACTGCAAATGGGGCGCTTTCACGAACGCCCGGTCGGGCCGCACCCGATGTGGTCGTATCAGCTCGCATTCGCGCAGGAGCAGTTCGCCGAACTCGTCGGCTGGCTCACGCTGAATCACGGCGCGCTCGATATTTTTCTGCACCCGAATACCGGCGATGCCTTACGGGACCACCGCGACGCGGCGCTGTGGATTGGCCGTTCGCATGAGCTCGTGCTGAGCGCTTTGAACTAGGTGCCAAGGCACGCGTAGCTGCGAACGGCCGCTAGCCCGGTCACATATTCGAGTACGAGTTGCACCAGCCACGCGCGGCGACCTGCTTGTCGCCGAACAGCGTGCAACCACCGTAGGCGTCGGTAGCCTTACCCTGGAATAGCGAGCAGTTGGCGCAGGTTTGCCCGGCGGCGTAGCCAGGGAATTTCGCCTTGTCGACTTTTGACGCGTCCTCTTTATAGCCGACGGCCTGCGCCTTCGGATCGGCTTCGCTCAGTGCGTTCGCGGTGTCGGCGAACGCGACGCGGGACAGCATGAGGGATGAGCTCACGCCCACACTCAGCATCAGAAAATGGCGGCGTGAGGTTTTCATCATGGTCCGATGGGAATGAGGGTGCTCGTTAATCGGAATCAATTCCGGCAGGGCCAACGGTTTTGGCGGTCTGCGACGATTCTAGCGCGAGCGCCCACTTTTCCGCTGGCGGCCGTGCAGGGTTCCGGGCGTGCGCGCCACTGCCGCTACGCCGCACCCTCAGGGTCTGCTAGAGCAGCCCCATGCACACAGCAGCAACGATCGACCCCACCACCAACACCGCGCCGACGGTTTTGCGTTTGTTCAACTCCGTCCAAAGCAGGACGCCGGTGAGCGACAGCAGAATGATGCTGCCCGCCAGCGTATCGATCAGCAGCACCCAGCCGACGCTCAGGCCGACGCCCTTGTGCAGGTTCGTCAAAGTTGCGAGAAACGAGTTCTCACTGCGCTTCACCGTCACATAGCCATTGCCGACCCAATACTCCGCGGCGGTGTTTTCGTGCGGCGACGAAAAGGTGAGCTGCCAGTGCTCGGGCTGGAGCACGCTGCGCTCGCCCCACGCGACTGGATGCGCGGGTTCTTTCTGCGCGCGTCCCGGGCCGCCGGCCAGTTTCAGTTCCTGCTTGAGCCACTTACCGAGTTCGCGCGGCGTTTCCGGCGCCGGTTGTGGCAACGGCACCTGCACGACCGACACCTGCGGCTCGCCGGTCGACACCTTGAGCGGCCCGCCACGATGATTCAACAGAAAACCCGTAGTGCCGAACAGCAAACCCAGCGCGGCGCCCCACAAACCGATCCAGCCATGCACTTTGCGCAACCATTTGACGAAGGTAGCGCGGCGCGAGCGCCGCTGCCGTGCTTTCAGTTCGTCGCGGTCAAGCCGCTGCGGTTCGACGGCCTCGGCGTCGATGGCCTCAGCCGGTCGGAATTCAATAGCCTCGGGTACGCTCACGTTTCGCTCCAGGTGCGCAACAGGTTGTGATAGCAACCGACGAGGCTGCGACGCGCGGCATCGTCGGCATGCGTGGCGTTCAGACGTTGAATCGCCGTGTCCATATCGAATAGCAATGCGCGCTGCGTGTCGCTGCGCACGAGGCTTTGCACCCAGAAGAAGCTGGCGAGGCGCGCACCGCGCGTGACCGGCGTGACCTGATGCAGACTGGTGGCGGGGTAGACGATCATGTCACCCGCCGGCAGCTTGACCTGTTGCACGCCGTAGGTGTCTTCAACAACGAGTTCGCCGCCGTCGTATTCGCCGGGTTCGGAGAGGAACAGCGTCACCGACACGTCCGTGCGCAGCTTCACGCCGTTGGGCAGCACCCGCACCGCACCGTCCACATGGCTGCCGAATTCCATGCCGCCTTCGTAGCGATTGAAGAGCGGCGGATACACCTGATTCGGCAACGCCGCGCTAATGAAGAGCGGGTTGCGCTCGATCGACGCGAGAATCACATCGCCGAGTTCACGCGCGATCGGTGAATGCTCGGCGATCTGCTGGTTGCGTTTAACCGGCGCGCCCTGATAACCGGCGGTCGCCCGGCCATCGACCCACGCGTCGCCGGCGCTGTCGAGCCGCTCACGCACAAAGCGCAATTGCTCGGCGTTCAGTACATTCGGAATATGCAGCAGCATCTTGAGTTTCCTTGGCCTCGTTACGTCGACCTGCCGTTTGCGAGAACGGCAGGCCGACCGCATCAATGAGGCACGCTTCAGAACCGGTAGTCGAACGTCGCCAGCAGCGTGCGTCCGATACCCGGCACGGAACGGCCGCCGTCCGACTGGATGAGCGCGTCGTAGTACATCTTGTTGGTCAGGTTCAGCAGATTCAGCCGGACGTCGTATTGCTTCGCATGATAGGCGGCGGTCGCATCCCAGCGCGTGTAGCCCGGCACCTGCACGTAGTTCGTGTTCGACGCGTAGCGCGGTGACATATAGGTCGGGCCACCACCGATTTCCCAGTGCGGCGTGATCGCGTAGGTGGTCCAGAACGTCAGCGTGTTGCGCGGCGTGTTGGCCGGCACGTGCCCCTGGGTGCCGTCGAGCGCCTTCAGGATGATGGCGTCCATGTAGGTGTAGCCGCCGAACACTTGCCACTTGTCGGTAATGTGGCCCGTCACGCCGGCCTGAAAACCGTCGACGCGGATGTCGCCGTCGAGTTCGTATTCGGTCGGCGAGACTTGCGTGCGGGCGTTGGTCATTTCCTCGCGGAAGAACGCGGAGGTTACCGAAATATTGCCGCCCAGCAGATCCCACTTGCCGCCGACTTCATACGACTTGGTCGACTCCGGCGCAAGGTTCTGCGTCAGGTTGGTGACCGTCAGCGCTTCGAGCGACGGATCGAACGACGTGCCGTACGACACGTAGTACGACTGCCAGTCGGTCGGCTGATAAATCACACCGGCGCGAACGCTGGTGAAGAAGTTGGTTTGCGTCGCGTAGCCCGGCAGGCTAATCGTGTTGTGGATCTGCGCCTGGAAGCGATCCCAGCGCAAACCGCCGATCACCTTCCAGTGCTGGCCAATCGACACGGTGTCGTTCAAGTAAGCGCCAATTTCGTTCGAGCCAGAGTCGGCGCGGTTGCCGACCGTGGTGGTCACACCGGCAGGCGAAGACAGATACGCCGGGTTCACCATCGAAACAACCGGCAAGTTGTTGCGCGTGTAGGCCTGATTCGAATAGCTGTCGTGGCCCAGGTCGACCCCGGCAATCAACTCGTGCTTGAGCGGCCCGGTGTCGAATTTGTACTGAAGCGAGGTGTCGTTGTACAGCGAGTGGTTTTCGATCACACGGTCGTGGCTTTGCAACTTGATGAACAGTTGCGACGGCGACAGCGTCGTGAAATTGCCATTGGTCAACGCCGTACTGGTGGCCAGCGGCCCCGTCAGCACGGCTTGCGGCGCAGTTTCGCGCGCGTCGGTCATCGAGTGCGAGAACTGCGTCTGGTTGGTCAGCGTGAGCTGGTCCGAGAACCTGTGTTTGATCGCGGCGGTGAACGTCTGCACGTCCTGAATCGTGCGGTCGCTGGTCAAGCCATAGAACGTGTTCTTCGGCACTGGCGACGGGCGGCCGTTCAACGCCTGCACGCCGTAGTCAGGCATGTCGTAGTTGTGCTGGATCAGCGCGGAGATCGTGACTTCAGTCGGCGTGCCGATGCCGAAGCGCACTTCCGGCGCGATACCGTAGTCCTTGTTCTTCATCTCGTCGCGCGTCGAACCGAGGCTTTGGCCGAATGCGTTCAGGCGAATCGCGGAGGTGTCCGTCAGCTTATGGTTCACGTCGACGGTGCTGCGATAGCGGTCGTCGGTGCCGATCATGCCCGTGACTTCAGCCGAGTCTTTCAGGTTTGCCTTCTTGCTGACCTGGTTGATCACGCCGCCCGTCGAGCCACGACCGAACAACATCGACGACGGACCGTACAGCACTTCGAGTTCTTCGAGGTCGAAGGTGTCGCGATAGTACTGGTTACGATCGCGAAAGCCATCCAGATAGATGTCGTTCTGCGCGGTGAAGCCGCGCAAGTTGATGTTGTTGCCGATCTGGCCGCCTTCGGCCCCGCCGATCGTCACGCCCGGCGCATTGCGCAGCGCGTCCTGGAACGACGTGGCACCTTGCGAGGCGAGCACCGCCTTGTTGATCACGGTCACCGTCTGCGGAATGTCGCGCAATGCGGTGGGTGTCTTTGCGCCGACCGTCGAGCGTTCTGCCTGGAAGTCCTGTTGCTCGGCTTGCGCCGCGACACCGATGGCCGGCAAGGTCGCGTTGTCGGCCACTGCGGGCGACGGCGCGTTTTGCGCCGACGGCTGCGACGCAGCTTGCGGAGCGGTCTGCGCGACGGCGGGCGTGGCAAATGGAACGGCAAAAGCTAGCGCTAACGCAGTCGCAAGCGGCGTGTGATTGAACATGGGAAATCCCGTCGGATAGGCGCTTGTCCGATCCGCATGCTCGACATGGAATCGATGACAAAACCGCAATTGGCTGGCTGCCGGTCTCCTATTTGGAGCAAAGACGACGGGATGGCTGGCTGATGGTTAAATGAGAATCGATATCATTCCATATGCATAAGGACGCATCAATCGCGCCGAACCTTACCTCGCGTAATGGAATTGTTTCGGATTTTTACGAGCGTATGGAAAATGTAATTTTCGAAGCTTCGCGGTCGACTAAAAATTACTTCTTTGTAATATCAAGCAGCCCGGCACATGGCAAGTTTGGATATTTGTTAGACGAATAGACATGGCTGTGTATATCCTCGATAAACACGTCAACTTCTCTCAACACTCAGCAGAGTCGATCTGCATGACCCGGATGGCGTAGCTCGACGATGAAAGCACCTGGCATTCACGCAAATCAGTCGAGCGGCACGGAAAGCTTTCTAAATACTAACGGCCCGTCACGCTCGCGTGTGCCGGCGGCCGAACACGAAATCGCCACACCGTTTATCCTTTTTACAACACCGCATACCGCAACTGTTCCGTCCATCTTCGGAGTTGACCATGCAATACCGCAAATTCGGCCGCACTGGCCTGACCGTTTCGCACCTGTGTCTCGGCACGATGACCTTTGGCCTGCAGACTGAAGAAGACGTTTCGCGGCGGATTCTCGACACAGCGGCGGACGCCGGCGTGAACTTCATCGATACCGCCGACGTCTATCCGCTTGGCGCCGACGGAAGTGTTGCTGGACGCACGGAGGAGATCGTCGGACGGTGGTTGAAGGGCAAGCGCGACCGCTTCATTCTGGCCACGAAGGCGGTCGGAAAGATGGGGCCGTCAGCGTGGGATCAAGGCGCGTCGCGCAAACATCTGCTGGATGCGATCGACGCATCGCTGCGGCGGCTCGGCACGGACTACGTGGACCTTTACCAGCTCCATTCCGACGACGCGAACACCCCGCTCGATGAGACGCTCGAAGCACTGGACGTGATCGTGCGATCCGGGAAGGCGCGGTATGTCGGCGTGTCGAATTTCCTGGCGTATCGGCTGGCGCGGGCGCTGGGTCGCGCCGATGTGTTGCGCGTGGCGCGGTTTGTATCGGTGCAGCCCCGCTACAACCTGTTGTTCCGGCAGATCGAACGGGAGTTGTTGCCTCTGGCGGCCGAAGAGCAGTTAGCCGTGATGCCGTACAACCCGCTGGCGGGTGGTTTGCTGACCGGTAAGCATCGCGTGGATGCTGCGCCCACGTCCGGGCGATTCACCGAAACCGTCGGGAAGGCGGGGGCCATGTATCAGGAGCGGTACTGGCATCAGCGCGAGTTCGAAACGATCGAGAAACTGAAGGCGATCGCCACGCCGACGGGCGAGTCTTTGACTCGGATTTCTCTTGCGTGGGTGCTGGCGAATCCGCTGATTACATCGGCGATTATTGGCGCCAGTCGCGCTGAGCAGTTGAGCGATACGCTGGCGGCTTCGGAGCTTGTGCTCGATGCACAGGTTAAGGCGCAGCTTGATGAGGTGAGTCTGGAGTATCGATGGGGTGATGCGGCCCGATAGTGGGGTGCCTTTGACGGCGGCATCGGTTGCCCGGCCGCCGCCTTCGAAGGCACAGAAATCACCGTCCGTATCGAAGCACCGTACTCGCCGCAGCGAGCACATGGTCCTTCATAGCCGCCTGCAACGCGTCGCGCGTCAATCCTGCCGGCAATGCGTCGGGCGGTAAATCAAGCGCATAAACCTGCGCAACATAGTGATGCGGGACGTCCCCGACCGGCGGGCAGGGTCCGTAATAGCCAGGGCCACCCGTCCGGTTCGTTCCGGCCACGCTACCGGCCGGCGTCGCACCCGCGCCGAGCCCGGTCGCCGACGGCGCGACGCCATATAGCACCCAGTGCACAAGGCCCAGACCCTTCGCGCCGTCCGGGTCGAAAATAGTAATCGCGTAACTCTTCGTGCCGGCAGGCGCGTTCCGCCATTGCAAGGCCGGCGACACATTACCGCCACCGCAATTGTTCGCGCTCGCCGCATGGCTCGAATCCAGTGTGCCGCCGTCGGCCACACCCGGCGACGACAGCGCGAATGCATCGGCCGCGCGGGCACTCACTGCAGCAAAAGTCAGCACGGCACACATGCTGACCAATAACAGGCGTCGTGCAACGCCAGTGGTATCGCTTCGAATCATCGTTGGCCTCCCCGTGTATAAGTTAGCTAAGCTGAAAAAGGCAATGGCGCAACAAACGCGCGTCACAGCCACCGGTGACAAACGTATCGATCGGGCACTTTATTCCGCCGACCCGCAACGAATCCATCAGCACACCACGCATCACTTGAACCGACCCGTCCGCTCATTCGCCTCCGGCAACTGCCGCGTCTCACGCAATGACTTTGGATGCCACAAGCGCGCGCCCCCTTCGATCCCTGCATCGTTCGAAACAGTTGCGACATTTGCGGGCAACTTGAACGTCAGCCGTGCCGCGTTGCCACCGCCGATCCACAGCTTGTCGTAGTTCACCAGCGCATCGAGAATGCCGATTATCTTCTGGACCCGGCGATTCCAGCGCTTGTTGCCCGCCTTCTCGCGCGCCGCGTCGCCGATGTACTCGTCGTACGCCACCCCCTTCTTGCTGACCGGATGGTGCGCGAGCTCGAGGTGAGGCATCAGCTCGCCGTCGCGGAACAGCGCCGTGCCCGCGCCCGTACCAAGCGTTAGGACGAGCTCGATCCCATGGCCTTCGATCGCGGCGAAGCCCTGCATCTCCGCGTCGTTGATCATGCGCACCGGCAGACCGCCGAGGCGCTGCGCCAGCGAATCCGCGAGCGGAATGTCATGCCAGCCTTCAACGCCAAAATGCGGCGCCGTCAAAATGCGGTTGTTGCGCACCACACCCGGAAAACCAATCGACATCAGCGTAGGCGGCTCCTTTTCGACGAGCGGCTCGACCAGCTTCACCAACGCATCCACCAGTTGATCCGGCGTGCACGGATGCGGCGTCGGCACGCGCAAACGGTCGGTTTTCATCTGGCCGTCCGCATCGATGATCGCGGCTTTCAAGCCCGTGCCACCGACATCGATCGCCAGAATCCGCTCGATACTGCTTTTTGCTTTCGTCTTACGTGTGGCCACGGTGTCCCCCGATTGTGTTGGTGCGCCTCATGGAATTACTTCTTTTCGACTGCATCCTGCTTTAAAGGCCGCCATGCATGGCCGTCGCGTGCGAGCAGCGCGTCTGCTTCAGCAGGTCCCTCGCTGCCAGCAGCATAACCGTGCACCGGCATCGCGCCGCCAGTCTTCGGGTGCAGCACGTCGTCCACCGCGCACCAGCTCGTCTCGATGCTGTCGGCGCGCTGGAACAGCGTCTCGTCACCCAGCATGCAGTCGTACAGCAAGGTCTCGTAGCCAACGTTCGCCCGTTCGGCGAAGAAGTCCGCGTAGTCGAAAGAAGACTGCACCGCGCCGATCTGCATCACCGGCCCCGGCGTCTTCACATTGAAATCGAAACTCGTGCCGTGCGCGGGATCGATGCGCAAGGTCAGCACATTCGGCGTCAGCGCGTCGACCGGCGTATCGCGGAACAGACGGAACGGCACCGGCTTCAGTTGCACCGAGATCTCCGTACGGCGCGCAGCGAGCCGCTTACCGGTGCGCAGGTAGAACGGCACACCCGCCCAGCGCCAGTTCTCCACATACACGCGGGCGGCGGCGTAGGTTTCGGTCGTGCTGTCCGGTGCGACGTCCGGTTCCTCGCGATAGCCGATGCCCGCCGGACCCTTTGCGTATTGACCGAAGACAACGTCGTCGGCAGTCAGCGGCTGGATTGCGTCGGAGATTTCGGCCTTCTTGTCGCGCACGGCTTCGGCATCGAACGAATTGGGCGGCTCCATTGCGACCATGCCGAGCAACTGGAACAGGTGGTTCGGCAGCATGTCGCGGAACGCGCCGGTCTGCTCGTAAAATTTGCCGCGTCCCTCCACGCCGATCGTTTCGGCCGCGGTGATCTGCACGCTGTCGATATATTCGCGCCGCCAGATCGGTTCGAACAGCGCATTCGCAAAGCGCACCGCGAGAATGCTCTGCACGGTGTCCTTCCCGAGAAAGTGATCGATGCGATACACCTGCGACTCGTCCGCGTACGACAGAATGTGCGCATTCAGATCACGCGCCGAAGCGAGATCGGTGCCGAATGGTTTCTCAATCACGATGCGGCGGAAGCTGCCCTCACCTTCTTTCAGCAAGCCCGCTTTGCCGAGATGTTCGACGATCGGTTTGAAGAAGCGCGCAGTGACCGCCAGGTAAAAAATCACATTGCCACCCGGCGATTGATCGAGCTTTTGCTTGAGCTTCGCGAACGTATCGTCGGTTTCGAACTCACCGGCCATGTATTCGAGCCGCTGCGCGACCCAGTCCCACGCTTTGTCGTCGAGCTTGCCGGCGTGGAAAGTGCTCGCTTTGTCGGCGGCGAACTGTTGCAGCGACTTATGCAAGTCTTCACGCCATACGCTCGTCTCGCGTTCGCCGTGATTCACGCCGATGATCTTCATGCCGTCATCGAGCAGGCCGTCCACTGCGAGGTTGTACAGCGCCGGCATCAGCAACCGTTTGGTCAGGTCACCGCCCGCGCCGAAGATCACCAACGTGCAAGGCGGCGCAGGCCGCTTGCCGGCCGGCGACGAAGGCGCTTCATGCGGACCCGCGCTGACTTTACAACTGGGTTCGCGACTGGCGGAAGTTGGAGTGTTCGGAGTAGTCGACATGGGATTCGCTTAAGGAAGGAAGCCAATGGAACGGACGTGGCGGCACATGAAAGACCTCGCTACTTGGTCACCGCCGTTACTAGCGCAGGCGCAGGTTCGGGCGCGGACTCAGGTGTGTATGCCGGCGCAGGTGCCGAAGTCGACGTGGGTATCGGCGCCCGGTCCGGCTCGCCAGCCAGCGGCACATTGCCGGATGCGCCCATCGCCCTCGGTTGCAGAAGCAGTGCCACCAGGCCGCTCCAGCCGGTTTGATGCGAAGCACCCACACCACGCCCGTTGTCGCCATGGAAATACTCGTGGAACAGCACGAGATCGCGCGAACGCGGGTCCGCCTGCAAAAGCGGATACGCGCCCATCACCGGACGTTCGCCGTTTTTGTCCTTCAGAAATAGGGTGGTCGCCCGGCGCGCCAGTTCGTCACCAATTTCGCTGAGCGAAAACTTCTGCCCTGAGCCCGTCGGATATTCGACGCGGAAACTATCGCCGTAGTAACGATGAAATTCGTACAGCGATTCAATCAGCAAATAGTTCACCGGCATCCACACCGGCCCGCGCCAGTTCGAATTGCCGCCGAACACCCGTGTGTCGGATTCGGCCGGCAGATACTTGACGGTGACGCTGGTGCCGTTGTGGTTGAACTCGAACGGATGGTCGCGATGGAATCGCGACAGCGCCCGCACGCCGTGATCGGAGAGGAATTCGCTTTCGTCGAGCGCCCGGCGCAGCAGCGCTTTCATCCGATGCCCGCGAAGCAGCGAGAGCAGTAACGCATTACCCTTGCCGGGCTCGTTCCAGCGCGAGACCAGCTTCGCCAGATCGGGGCGATGCTCGAGGAACCAGACGAGCCGCTCGCGCAGACCCGGCAACTGACCATGCAAACGCTCTTCAAGCACGTGCACCGCGAAAAGCGGAATCAGGCCTACGATCGAGCGCAGGCGCATCGGAATATTGCTGCCATCGGGCAAGCGCAGTTTGTCGTAGAAGAATTCGTCTTCGCTGTCCCATAGACCGGTATCGCAACCGTCGTCGCAACTCACTGCCTCGGCGATATACAGGAAGTGCTCGAAAAACTTCACACCGATATCGACGAACACGTGGTTCGCATACGCGAGCTCGAGCGCGATCCGCATCAGGTCGAGCGCGTATGCGGCCATCCATGCGGTGCCGTCGGCCTGATCGATGTGACCGCCGGTTGGCAGCGGCGACGAACGGTCGAAGATACCGACGTTGTCCAACCCGAGAAAGCCGCCCTGAAAAACGTTACGGCCGTCCGCATCCTTGCGGTTCACCCACCACGTGAAATTCAGCAGAAGCTTGTGAAATACGAGTTCCAGAAAATCCCGATCCGCCTTGCCGGTCAGCGCGCGATCGATCTCATAGACGCGCCACGCGGCCCAGGCATGCACAGGCGGATTCGCGTCGCCGAGCGCCCATTCGTAGGCCGGTATCTGGCCGTTTGGATGCTGATAGCGGTCCTTTACCAGCAGCAGCAATTGCCGCTTGGCAAACGCGGGATCGATTAGCGCGAACGCGGCTGCATGAAACGCCAGGTCCCATGACGCGTACCAAGGGTATTCCCACTTGTCGGGCATCGACACGATGTCCGCGTTGCACAGATGCCGCCAGTCCACATTGCGGCCGCGTTTGCGCGACGCAGGCGGCGTGGGTTGCAGTGGGTCGCCTTCGAGCCAGCGTTGCACGTCGTACTGGTAGTACTGCTTGGACCACAGCATGCCGGCGAGCGCCTGGCGCTGCACGAGGCGCGCATCGGGATCGTCGATTTCATGTTGCAGCGCGCCATAGAATTCATCGGCCTCGGCGATGCGGTGAGCGAACACCGCATCCGCATCGAGTTGCGTGTCGTCGGGACTCGACTGCGGACGCCAGCGCATGTACACCACGGCGCGGCAATGCGGGCCGAGTTCAATCGACGCGTGCGCGCCCGCCTTCGTGCCGGCGTCGCGGCGGACCGCCTGTTCGTCGCCGTGGACGAGGTAGTCGTTGAAGCCGTCCTTGAACGGCCCGGCACCCTCCATGTTGAACAGACGCTTGACGTTGGTGTCGTTCTCGCAGAACAGCCACGCCATCCGCGGCGCGTCTTTCGACCACGCTGTCACGACGATCGGCTCATGGCCATGCTGCTTGCCGACCACATGGACTTCACCGTTGTGATCCTTGCCCGCGACAAGCGACGGCTTGTCCTTGTTTTCCTTCCACGACCACGAATTGCGCGCCCAGATCTGCGGCAGCACGTCGAGCGAAGCCGCCTCGTCCGCGCGATTCTCGATCGTCACACGCATCAGGATGTCGTCGGGAGCATGCTTCGCGTACTCAACCTGCACGTCGAAGTAACAGCAATCGTCGAACACGCCGGTGTCGAGAATTTCGTATTCCGGCATGTCGCCGCCACGCCGCGCGTTTTCTTGCACGAGATCGTCGTACGGAAAGGCGGCGTGCGGGTACTTGTAGAGCATCCGCATGTACGAATGCGTCGGCGTGCCGTCGACGTAGAAGTACAGCTCCTTCACGTCCTCGCCGTGATTGCCCTGGGCGTTGGTGAGGCCGAACAGACGTTCCTTCAGGATCGGGTCTTTGCGGTTCCACAGCGCGAGCGACACGCACCAGCTCAGTTTGTCGTCGCCGAAACCGGCGATGCCGTCTTCGCCCCAACGGTAAGCGCGGCTGCGTGCGTGGTCGTGGGGGAAAGAGTCCCAGGCGGTGCCATCCGCGCTGTAATCCTCGCGCACCGTGCCCCACTGACGCTCGCTGAGATACGGCCCCCAGCGTTGCCAATGGGCACAGTCGGCGGAGTGCAGGCGGGAACCTTCGATCGTATCGAGCAGATTGGCAGCGCGCAGCGGTGGCATGACTACGTCCTTGCGTCGGGCCTGGCGGTGGGACTCACATCGTAGCGCGGTTTAAGGGGCGATGGACTCCAATCGGGCAAGCAGGTTTTCGATGCGCAGCAACTCCCCCAGCGACCACGCCTGAAACGGCGTGCCGGCGGGCGTGTGCGGCGCATCGCCGTCGGCAATTTCGGAGAGATGGTCGAGACCGGCGTGATCGAGATGCGCGTACAGCGGGTCGAGAAAGCGCGCTTTGGCTTGTGTACGGGCATCCGGCTCGGCGCCGTGAACCCGCAGCCATGCTTCGACGAATGGGCCTAGCAGCCATGGCCAGACCGTCCCTTGATGATAGGCACCATCGCGCTCCAGCGGCGTGCCGCCGTAGTGCCCGCGGTAGGCAGGATCGGACGGGGCGAGCGTTCTGAGGCCAAGCGGCGTGAGCAGGTGCGCTTCGACCTGATCGACCACCGCGCGCGCCGCCGCGTCTTCGAGTAACGGAAACGGCAGGCCGCCTACGGCGAAGATCTGATTTGGGCGGATCGAGCGGTCAACCACACCTTTCACGAAATCCATATCGACGTTATCGACGAGCGTTTGCGTCGACGGATCGGTAAAACGTTCATGAAACGCTTGCAGTGCCCGGTCCGCAGGTTGCTGCCATTGCCGATTCCACGTTGCTGCAATGCGCAATGCGTTGATCCAGAGTGCCTGCACTTCCACGGGTTTGCCGATGCGTGGAGTGACCACCCAATCGCCGACCTTTGCGTCCATCCACGTGAGTTGTACACCGGGGACGCCGGCGCTCAGGAGGCCGTCGTCGGTGGAGGCTTTGATGTTGAAGCGCGTGCCGTTCGTGTAGCCCGTGAGGATAATTTCGACTGCCTGCTGCAGGCGCGTTCGCGTGCCGGCTTTTGCGTGATTCGTCGCCAGATAGTCGTGGACGGCGACGACGAACCATAATGATGCATCGACGGAGTTGTATTCCGGGGTGTCGCCGTAGTCGGGAAAGCGATTCGGCAGCATGCCTTCGGACAAGGTGCGCGACCATTCGAGCAGGATCGCTTCGGCTTCGTCGAGGCGCCCCGTTGCGATCAGCAAGCCGCGCATGGCGATGAACGTGTCGCGGCCCCAATCGGTGAACCATGGAAAGCCGGCGAGGATCGTGCGGCCTTCGTTGCGGGCAACGAGGTAGGCATCGGCGGAACGTTGCAGACGTGAGCCGAGTGCGCTGCGGCGCTGCTGTTCGATGTTTGCGAGTTCCGTTGCGTGGGGGGCTAGGTTCACGCCTGCCGGCTTCGTTACACGGTTGCCGGTGCCGGCCGACTCCGCTGCATAGTCGGCGACTGCCTTCCTACCTGCCGGCTCCGACGCGGATACTGAGGACGGCTCCGACACGGATGCTGAGCATGCGATCGACGCGCTGAGGATCATCACCGCTTCGCCATCGGCAAGATTGAAGCTGAACACGCCGGGCGTTGCCAAGTCTTCGCTGAAATCGAGGCCACGCTCGCGCTCGCGAACGTAGCAGAAGTTTCGGTACCAATCAGGTGCGTGCGCGTAGACGCCATTGGTCGCCGCATTAACGACCGGCAGGTCGCCATAAGGCTGCCAACTCGTGCACGCCTGATCGCTGCTCGTCTGCACGTTGAAATTGAACGCGGAGTTTTCGTGGTGCAGTGCATGGTAATCGCGCCCGGAGAGCAAGGGCCGGACTTTCAGGGTGAACGCACCCGCGCCAGAAGCCGCCTCAGAACCTTCCAGCCGCCAACGCAAAACCGTTTCGCGCGTCGCTTTGCTCACGAACACTTCCGCTATCAGCGTTTTCTGCGGATCGAGTTGCAAACGCCATGTCGGCCACGGGTCGGTGTCGAACGCGAGAAGACTCGCTGTCAGGTCGGGATAGATCACGTCCGGCACATACCGCTGCATGCTCAACGGATAACGCTGGCCGTCCGCTTCGAGCCACGCTTCCACCCCGTTCACGAGTACCACGCGCCCGCCAGGCGCGCGCGTAGCCGTGAGCAGCAACGCGTGATAGCGGCGCGTGCGCAGTGTGCCGACGGTTCCCGAAGCGAAGCCGCCGAAGCCGTCTGCTTCGAGCCATTCGTCTTCGAGACGCGTGATGTCGAAAGGTCTTTCGATGCGTGTCATGGCGCTGCCAAGGTATACAAAGCCGCAAATCGTTCGGTGTGCCAAGGCTTCAGCCGTATGGCGCTAACGTGACCATTCTCCTGCTTACTGCTTTCCATTTCCTTTCTACCAGCCGACATTGCGACGCAAGTCTATCCACTCGCAAACGTTTCACAATTATTTCTCGAAAGGAATGGAGACTGCATCCGCCGCCACACATTGGATGCAGACATGAGAACAGACACCCGCCTGGCCAGCGCCGTTTTCGTTGCACTCGCAACTTTCGCGTTGAGCGGTTGCGGCGCCGATGACTCCGGCTCGGCCTCGACGTCTTCATCGCCAACCGCCGCTAATAACGCTGTCGCGCAAAACGCCACGACAGCCCCCGCGGCGGGAATGCTCAACGCATCAGCGCCGCTCGCAGCCGGCCCCGCCGCCGCGTCCGACACCATCACCCAAAACATGCAAGCCAGCCTCGCTGCCGACAGCCAGCAAGTCGCGCCCGTGATGCATTACGCACCGGGCGACAACGCCAACAGCAATTGACCTGACTCCTCCGGCGCGCGCGAGGCGCGCTATTCTTTCCCCACCCGCAGAAGGTGATATTCGATGACATCAAATAGCCGTCGCCGTTTCCTGCAGACCGTGGCTTCATCCGCCGGCGCTGCCGCCGCGCTGACCGCGCTGCCCGAGTCCATTCGCAATGCGCTTGCCGTGCCAGCGTTTTCGCGCACCGGCACGATCCGCGATGTCGAGCACATCGTCGTGTTCATGCAGGAGAACCGTTCGTTCGACCACTACTTCGGCCACCTGCGCGGCGTACGTGGTTACAACGACCGCTTCCCGATTCCGCTGCCGGGCGGCAAGCCGGTGTGGTATCAACCGTCGAAGGAAGACCCGACCCAGCCGGTGCTGCCGTTCCATCTGAACACGGCGACGACCAGCGCACAATGCGTCGGCGATCTTGACCATACCTGGTACAAGACGCATGCCGCGATCGACGGCGGCCGCTACGACCAGTGGCCCGCGAACAAGACCGACATGACGATGGGCTATCACCTGCGCAGCGACATTCCGTTCCACTACGCGCTGGCCGATGCATTCACGATCTGCGACGCCTACTTCTGCTCGCTGCCGGGACCGACGCACCCGAACCGTTCGTATCTGATGACCGGCATGGTCGATCCGACCGGCACGCTGGGCGGTCCGCTGCTCGACAACAACGATTTCGTCGACGGCGACGGTCCGCCGAATTATCAATTGCTCTCATGGACCACGTACCCGGAACGCCTGCAAGCCGCGGGGATTTCGTGGCAGGTGTATCAGCAGGGTTTGACCGGCGCCGATCCGTTGAATGGCAACTACGGCACCAACGTTCTGCAGAACTTCGCGAACTTCATCAACGCGCAGCCGGGTTCGCCGTTGTATGAGCGCGCGCAAACCGTGCGCACCATCGACGATTTGAAGGCCGACGTGCTGGCCAACAAGCTGCCGCAAGTGTCGTGGCTGTGCCCGCCGGCTGCGTACTCCGAGCACCCGAGCTATACGCCCGCATACGGCGCGGAATACACGTCGCAGATTCTCGATGCATTGACGTCGAATCCCGAAGTGTGGAGCAAGACCGTGCTGTTCATCATGTACGACGAGAACGACGGCTTCTTCGACCACCTCGTGCCGCCGCAACCGGCGACGACCCCGGCGCAAGGTCAGTCGACGGTCAGCACCGACGGTGAAATTCACAACGTGGTGAATCCGGCGCGTGGCGGCAGCTACACCGCGGACGGCCTGCCGTACGGCCTCGGCCCGCGCGTGCCGATGACGATCGTATCGCCGTGGAGCAAGGGTGGTTTTGTGTGCTCGCAGGTGTTCGATCACACGTCGGTGATTCGCTTCATCGAAACGCGCTTTGGTGTGTATGAGCCGAATATCACGCAATGGCGCCGCGCAGTGTGCGGTGACCTGACCACGGCGTTCGACTTCCGCACGCCGGATTCGAAGGTGCCGCCGCTGCCGGACACGAGCAACTACAAGAGCATCGCCGACAACCAGTGCGCGACGCAGCCGAAGCCGACCGTCCCCACGACGCTTGGCGCGATTGACCCGCAGGAAAGCGGCATTCGCTTCGCCCGCGCGTTGCCGTATGAGTTGCATGTGAACGGGCACGCGGATGTGAAGAAGAACACGTTCGAGATCGTGCTCGCCAATAGCGGCGATCAAGGCGCGCATTTCTACGTGTACTCGACGAATCGCACGGATGGTCCGTGGCGTTATACCGTCGAGGCGGGTAAGTCGCTCAATGAAAGTTTTGACCTGACGACGAACGGTGTGTATGCGTTTGAAGTGTTCGGGCCTAATGGCTTCGTGCGTAAGTTTGCGGGTAATACGCAACCTTCGACGGCGCAAACGGCGCAGGCAGCCTCAGGCGGCCATGGCAACGGCAAGCCCGCGCAGCCGGAAATCAAGGTGCAATACGATGTTGCGAACGGCAACGTGTTTCTGAAGTTCAGCAACAAGGGCGGCGGTGTTGCGCGCATGACGGTGACCGACAACGCGTATGGGGCGCGGACGCGTCCGGTGCTGGTGCCGGCGGAGGCGCATATCGAAGAGGCTTGGGTGCTGGCGTCGAGCCATCACTGGTATGACTTGACGGTGACGAGTAACGATGACGCCAGCTTCTCGCGTCGCGTGGCTGGGCACGTTGAGAATGGGCGGCCGAGTATTAGTGATCCGGCGGCTGTGGCGCCGGTGTTGGTGGTGAATTAAGGGCGGGGGAAGGTGGATGGGCTTCGGTTGAGCGGCTGCTTTGTTGGGTCGCTTGATCGAAGTTCAGAGGTTTGATGTCGTTGCGCTGAGGAAATGTTGCGGCCGTCTTAGGCCGATTGGCCAAAGTTATATAGTTAGCTTAACAAAGTGAATTCTAAGAGAAGGGCGCGCTTATAATCTGGCGGTCGTCAAAACAATGATGACCGGGTGTGAGAGCCCGAATGCCATAACCCGTTCGGCCTGCTACGCAGGTCGCGCGTTTGCTTCAGCTCGTCTATTTATGGGTGGGCCGTGGCGAGGGAGCCGCGAGGCTCGCCGGTTTGGTGTGGCACCGGTCTCTCAACCTCGCTACGTGCCCGCCCACCCGTTTGCAGCGAGTGTCGGGCGATTTCGAGAATCAACCGGAAATCGCGCCATGAGCAAACCCGCTGAAGTTCCATTTATGAACCCTCGTCTTTCGGTGAAGCCCGCTGAATATAAGCGACTTGCCGGAGAGGTATTGGAAGCAACCCGCACGTATGTGGAACGGCTTTCATCGCTGGCTATGCTCGCCAGAACGCTGCGCAAAGGTATCGCGATGAACCATTGCGACCGTCGCGACCAGATGTTGCTTGCGGAGTTGTTGGAGCGTACGGCGCATCAGTACGAAACCGAGGCGAACATTGAGCGGGGGAAAATGACGGTCGTGATGGCCGATGCGGAGGAAGCAGAATCGAACGCTGCACGGCGCAGGAAAGGGCTGGGTGAATCAGTGGCGCCGCGCACGAGAACGCGCAGGAAGGTCGGCGCTGGCGTAACAGCATTGGCATGACATACGGCTGCGCTCTGCACGAATTGGCGGATAGCGTTACAGCGAATCTCCGCACCTACTTACCGATGGAGACGCCATGGACCGCGAAGCATTCACTGAAAGCCTGACGAAAGAAGGATTCCCTGAGGCCGTCGTTGTGACGCGCGAGGCGAACACCACGATGGATGTGCATGAACATTCATTCGAGGCGAAAGCGTTGATTCTGGAAGGCGAGTTGCACATCCGCGTGGATGACACCGAGCAGGCGTACAAAGTCGGCGACGTCTTTCACTTGCCCGCGAACAAACCGCATGCAGAGCGTTACGGTCCGAATGGTGTGACGTATCTGGTGGGAAGGAAGTAAGAAAACCTGCAGACGGCAGACGCACCCAGCAGGCTGGCGCGGTCTGAAAACACCAGTGCGCCTGGCCGTCAGCAAAACGAATAACTCACGCCCCCAACAAGACCCCGGTCCTGAACGCCGTCTTCCCAGTCACCCGCCCCAACGGTGCCCCAGTTGTCACAAACCGAATCGCGCGCCGCATATAAAACACACCCTCGGTATTGCTAACGAGCGTAGTCGTCTCATCAGTCAACGGATCGACGATATCAAACAGCGCCTGGCCAACACGAATCGTGTCGCCGATCTTGGCGCGATGAATCAGAATTCCGCTAACAGGCGCATAGAACTGCTCGCTTCCAGCGAGCGGCGTAGCAGGCGCAAGCAACGCGGGCAAAGGCTTCACATCAAGCTTGATAGCTTTGCGCCAGACCAGATAATCAACCAACGCGTCTGCGTCCTCCTGCGCGACTTCATAAGACACGTCCCGCTGCCCACGGCACTCCACAGTGACAGCAATCGCCCCATTGGGTACCGGTTTATCAACCGGCATAGCTTGCTGCAATTGCCACCACAACAAGCTGTGCGTCTCATCAAACGACTCCCCGCCCGAGTTAGTCGCCAGCAACGAAGCCTGCGCGCCCAGATACCGTGACAAAGGCTCAAACTCAGGCCAAGCAGCTTCACTGGTATAGAGATGCATTGCCGCTTCCAACGAGCAATGCAAATCGATCACCACATCTGCATCGAACGAGAGCTTCAGCAGCGCCAATTGCAGCGACTCGAACTCAGTCAACGGTTTCTGCTCGGCGAGTTCAGCAGCGATCAGTTCGCGAACAATCCGCCGATTCTCTGCAACATCCGAACCCAACGCCTCCTTAGCCCGCTCCACCAGCTTCGAAAACTGCATGAAGTGTCGATTGAAGTTCTTGCCGCTGCCCAGATCGAAGCGCCCAAGAAACTGCCCGAGCACATACTGCCCAAGCCCGACCGGATTCGCCACCGGTACCAGCACAATTTCCGCGTTCAACGCACCCTGCTTCTCCAGTTCAAGCAATCGACGCTTAAGCAAAACCGTCGTCAACATCGCAGGCGTTTCATCGGCATGCAGCGACGACTGGATATAGATCTTCTGTCCGCTATCCGCAGGACCAAAATGAAACGACACCAGTTCGCGGTGCGTGCCGATAGCCGGCGATAGAAGCGGAATCGATTGCTTGTTCATAAGAGCGAGAAGCCTGGAAAAGAATATGAAGTGAGAAAATCAATTGCCGTACGGATCGAAGTCGAAGTACTTCTTCGCGATCTGCGCGTACGTACCGTCCTTGCGCATCGAAGCAATCGCCTCGTTAATGGACGCCTGCACTGCAGTCTCATCCTTGCGCAGGCCGATGCCCACGCCGCGGTCACCCATCGAAAGCGGCTCACCGACAAACGCAAACCCCTTCCCCGCCGGCGTACGCAAAAAGCCGTAGTCAGCTTCAACAGATCCGAGCAACGCGCCATCGAGACGACCGTTCTGCAAGTCGGCGAACACCTCCTCCTGACTCTTGTACGCAACCACATGCACGCCAAGCGGCGCCCAATTCTTCAGCGCGTAACTCTCGAACTGTGTCCCCGACTGCACGCCGATCTGCTTGCCGCCCAACGCATTCGTACCGCCCGTGAGCGCCGAACCTTGTCGCGCGATCAACCGCGATTTGAACTGGAACAGCTTCGACGAAAACAGAATCTGTTGTTCGCGTTTGTCCGTGATCGCCATCGACGAAAGGATCGCGTCGATCTTGCGCGCCTGCAGCGCGGGAATCATCCCCGAGAACTCGAGTTCGACCCATTGGCAACGCGCATGGATGCGCCGGCAGATTTCGTTGCCGAGATCGACGTCGAAACCCTTGAAGCTGCCATCGGGCGCCTTGGAGTCCATCGGCGGATAGGTCGGATCGATACCGAGGCGCAGCGCGGCGGGGTCGGCGGCAAACGCACCACTGCTGAAAGTCAGCGCGGCGCTCAAGATCATCAGCGGAATTTTCATGGGAGGCGGGTGTGGGTTGGGCGGATTACTACAGGGCCATCCTATGCCGCCGTTGCGCCTCAAAGAAGTCTCAAAAGTAATATCATGATCACTTTTACCGATCACAGAGACTTCTCATGGCGCTGACGATCTCCCAGCTCCGCGCGTTCACCGCCGTTGCCGAGCACGGCAGCATCCGCGCTGCGTCGCGGGCGCTCGGCATCGCCCAGAGCGGCATCACGCAGCAGTTGCAGAATCTCGAATCGATGCTGGGCGCGACTTTATTCACCCGCACGAACCGCGGCATCGCGCTGACCGCGCTCGGCCAGCGGCTCTTGCAGCGCGCCGGCGCGATTCTCGGCGAATGCGAGCGGGCCGAACAGGAAGTGCAGCAACTGCGCGGCGACTACGCGGGCGAGGTCACGTTCGGCATGACCACCGAGCCGTTGATTGACGCCTTCGCTCCGGTGCTGATGGAATTCCGCGCGCGCTTCGAGCGGGTCGCCGTACATTTGCGC
The DNA here is from genome assembly GCF_030464835.1 of Paraburkholderia sp. WS6. Classification (NCBI taxonomy): domain Bacteria; kingdom Pseudomonadati; phylum Pseudomonadota; class Betaproteobacteria; order Burkholderiales; family Burkholderiaceae; genus Paraburkholderia; species Paraburkholderia sp. WS6. The sequence continues at coordinate 512,886 of NZ_JALQCK010000001.1, read as the reverse complement.
ACCGGCACCTCGCGAATGATGATTTCGTGGATTCGCGAAGGCAGGCTCGATTTCGCTGTCGCGCTAGTGTCGAAGCACACCGATACGGCCGATCTGTCCGTGACGCCGCTCTATCCGTCCGATCCCGTGGTCGTCTGCCGTCGCGGTCATCCAAAAGCAGGCGCCACCTCGATTGCCGATCTCGTCGATTGCACATGGGTGGCAACGCCGTCGCCGAATCTCACCGACGATCCGCAGGTCAATCGCCTGAACCATCTGTTCGAGAGCCACGGCCTGCCGTCGCCGAAAATCATCGCGACGGTGGAAGGTCTGTACGAGACGCTGCATCTGGTGGGCGCGACGGACTGCCTGTCGCTGGAGTCGTCGATTGTCGTCAAACGCGGACCGTTTGCGAGCACGCTCACGTCGATCAATGTGCGCGAACGGGCGGTCGAACAGAACGTGTGCCTGCTGCAGCGCGCGGCGATTCCCGTGACGCCCGCCGCGCAGGAACTCGCGACGATGATTGCGTCATACACGCGCACGGTGCGGGCGCGATGAGCGCTGGGGCATAAAAAAGCCCGACGAGGGTCGATTTAGAGTCGAACGTGCATTCGCAATGCACAACGCTTGCGGTGGCCTGGCGTACGGCCGACGGTTCGCAGCGACCACGCTCGACAGAATCAATTTGGCGTTTCGAGCGCGATCAACTCCTCGATGGTCTGCCTGCGCCGAATCAACCGCGGCGTGCCGTTTTCCAGCAACACCTCAGGCGCCAACGGCCGGCTGTTGTAGTTCGATGACATCGACGCGCCGTATGCCCCGGCGTCATGAAACACGATGAAGTCCCCTACTTCCGGCGCCGGCATGGAGCGGCTCGTGACGACACCGCCCGCCTCCTGCGTAAACACATCGCCGGCCTCGCACAACGGCCCGGCCACCGCGAAAGAGCCAGCCGGCGCTTCGCTCGGCACGCCATTACCCTTCACCACCGTCATCTCATGATGGCTGCCGTAGAACGACGGCCTCACCAGATCATTGAATCCCGCATCCAGCAAGGCGAACTGCCGGTTCGGCCGCCGGTTCAGCGCGTGCACCTCGGCAACCAGCACACCCGCTTCTGCAACCAGAAAGCGCCCCGGCTCGATTTCGAGTCTCACGCGATGCCCAAGATGCGTTTCGATCTGCCGCCGCGCCGCGTCCCAAAGACGGAAATAATGCTCGACGTCGATCCGCGGCTCACCTTCCCTGTACGGCACCGATAAACCGCCACCGGCCGAAATAGCTTCGATATCGTGGCCCAAGCCTTGCAACGCTTCGACCATCGCATCGCACACGCGCGATAGATGCGTGTAGTCGACGCCGGAGCCGATATGCATGTGCAGCCCGACCAGCTTCAGACCGTAACGCCGCACCATAGCGATCGCCAGCGGCACGTCGTCAAGCCAGATGCCGTGCTTGCTGTGCTCGCCGCCCGTGTTGGTCTTGTTGCTGTGTCCGTGCCCGAAACCGGGGTTGATTCGCAGCCACACACGATGACCTTCAGGCGCATGTCGTCCAACGCGTTCAAGCATATCGAGCGAACCGGCGTTGACCGTGATGCGATGCTCGATCACGGTGGCCAGCGTCGCGTGATCGACAAGATCCGCCGTAAACACCACGCCCTCAGGATCGCCGTCCGGCTGGAAACCCGCCGCGAGACTACGCGCGATTTCGCCTGAAGACACCGCATCGACCATCGCCCCTTCGTCGCGCATCAGCCTCAGGATATGCACGTTCGAACACGCCTTCTGTGCATAGCGAATCACGTCGAAGCTGCGCAATTCGGCGATACGCTGGCGGATCACGTCCGCGTCATAGACCCAAATGGGCGTGCCGTACTGATGCGCGAGTTCGACGAGTTGCGGTGGATTGAATGTGGTCACGGTTGGCGGCTCTCTATATCGAAGCATTAGTGAGCAACATGATGCTGAGAACCGGTCATTCAGTAAAATACCTATTTATCGTTAACCCATTCATTCTTGATATACACATCATGGCGCTCACTCATCGACATATCGAAGTATTCCGCGCGTTGATGACGACAGGCAGCGTCACCAAGGCAGCCGAGATGCTGTTCACTTCACAACCCACGGTAAGCCGCGAAATTGCGCGCATGGAACAGAGCATCGGTTTTGCCTTGTTCGAACGCGTGCAGGGTCGCTTGCGTCCGACCATGTCCGCGTTGACGCTGTTCGATGAAATCAAGCGCGCGTATATCGGTCTCGAACGGGTAGCGTCCACGGCGGCAAGTCTGCGCGAATTTCAGGGTGGCCAGCTTTCCATCATCGCGTTGCCCGCGTTTTCGCACTCGATCCTGCCAGGCGCGGCGAAACGTTTTCACGATGTACAGCCCGGCGTCAGCCTCTCGATCGCGACGCAGGAATCGCCGTTTCTCGAAGAATGGCTGACCGCGCAGCGTTATGACCTCGGCCTGACCGAACACGGCGCGCCGCCTGCTGGAACACGCTTGACACCTTTGCTCGAAGTGGACGAAGTTTGCGTGCTGCCCGATGGGCATCCATTGCTCGCAAAGCGCGTGATCGATTTGAGGGACTTCGCGAATCAACCCTTCATCAGTCTGTCGTCGAACGATCCGTACCGGATTCAGATCGACGAAGCCTTCACGCAAGCGGGCATCGCGCGCCGCCAGATGATCGAGACGCCCACCGCTGTCTCCGTGTGCAGTTTCGTGCGGCAAGGTCTCGGCGTGGCCATCGTCAATCCGCTTACGGCGTTGGATTTCGCGGGCCGCAATCTGCATATCCGGCCGCTTGCCGTGTCGCTGCCGTTTCGCGTGAGCGTGGTTCATCCGGAGCATCGCCCAAGCCATCCGCTGGCCGTTGCGTTCGTCGACGCGCTGCAAAGCGAGGCAGACGCGTTGCGAATACAATTAAAAACCCACTCAAAACGCAAGCAGCAATAAGGGCGCTATTCGACGAACAAACCGCGCCACGTTCGCCCATCAACAGGAGTTTCCCAAATGATGAATCGAGACAATCCCGTCTGGCTGATTACAGGCTGTTCCACCGGCTTCGGCCGCGAGTTAGCGAAGTTGGTGCTGGAGCGCGGCTGGCGCGCGGTGGTCACCGCACGCGACCCGTCGAAAGTGAAAGATATCGCCGAAGCACACGGCGATCGCGCGCTGGTTCTGCCGCTCGACGTAACGAACCGCAAGCAGATCGACGACGTGGTCGCGCAAGCCAAGCAGCGTTTCGGGCGCATCGACGCGCTCGTCAATAACGCGGGTTACGGCTATCTGGCCGCGATCGAAGAAGGCGAGGACGACGAAGTCCGCGCCATGTTCGAGACCAACGTGTTCGGCCTGGTCGACATAACGAAAGCCGTGCTGCCGATCATGCGTGAGCAGCACAGTGGTTTGATCGTGAATGTGTCGTCGATCGGCGGCATCACGAGTTTCGCCGCGACCGGCTATTACCACGCCACCAAATACGCGGTGGAAGGCTTGTCCGAATCGCTCGCGACGGAAGTGAAGCCGCTCGGCATCGACGTATTGATCGTCGAACCCGGCCCGTTCCGCACGAACTGGGCAGGTCCGTCGATCAAGCAATCGGCTACGGAGATCAACGACTATGCGGCCACGGCAGGCGAGCGCCGCAAGCAGACCGAGGCGCGCAGTGGCAAGCAGGCGGGTGATCCGGTGCGCGCCGCCCAGGCGATCATCGACGCCGCGCTGTCAGACAAGCCGCCGCTGCGTTTGCTGCTCGGCAAGATGGCGCTCGAACTGGCGCGAAAGAAGCTGGACTTCATGCGCGGCGACTTCGATGCGTGGGAGGCCACGACGGTCGGCGCGGATTATCCGGCTTAAAACTCGACCAACGCAAAATCTTCCTTGCCCACGTCGCACAGTGGGCAGCGCCAGTCGGCCGGGACATCTGCCCAGCGGGTGCCCGGCGCGATACCTTCTTCCGGCAAGCCGGCGGCTTCGTCGTAGATCCAGCCGCAGATCACGCAGACCCATTGTTTGAAGTCGTCCGCAAGCGCGGCGCTTTCTTCCGCCGCATGCGGGGCATCGACCGCCGCTCGCGACGCCGCCATCTCATCAAGGCTCACGACCAAAGGCGCGGCGGTACCTGCACTATTTTCAGCAAGGCGTGCCTGCAGGCTTTCCAACAGCCGTTGCGCTTCGACCTGCGTCAAATCGATCCAGTACGGATCGCCAGCGCCGTCGTTGAGCCGTTCGGGAGAAAACTGGATTTCTACAGCGACGCCCTTCTTGTACATGGCAAATCGGAATATCGATGAAGCCGGCGGCGAGCGCCGGTATAGAGTCGAATGCTTGAAGCGAGGGCTTCGCGGCGGGATCAGACGAACTGGTTCAGCACGATCGCCGCAATCAGTCCAGCGGCGCCGATGAGGCCCAGCAGTTGCAGCAGAGTGAGGGATTTACGGGATGCGGTGGGGATGTGTTGCGTAGTCACGAGGCGTTCTTAAAGATCGGAAAAAGCGAAATAGTACACGGGTCGGAGGCGGGCGCATCTCGATTGGCGCAAACCTCGGCGTGTCAGATGCCATTATCGCTAGTCGATCGGCTTGAATTCCCTACCGGGTGGAGATGGATTCATTCTCCGCCGGGCGGAAAGCGGCCTACGAAACAGCCACCTCGCCAGCATGCTCCGACACCGCCGCCACGATCGCGGCAACGGCCGAAGCCCCAAAAAGCTCGAATATCAGGTATTCGACAATGGATTGCCGTGACGCGAATCCCAGAAGCGGATCACCGCGGCGCCACCGGTACCAGCGCCCACCACGTGATCCGGCGCGCCGCTCTCGCGCAGCAAGGCGCGTAATTCGTTGATGACCGGAAACACCTCGTGATTCCAGTCCGCGCCCTGCGAATCGTGCGCACGTTGTTCTGCTTCGACGATTTCGCGGTCTTCCTTGAAGATGCGTTCGGTGAACCACACGAGCAGCGGCCACGCGAGATTCAGCACGCCTGGAATGCCCGGTTTGCGAATCGACAGCAGGCCAAAGGTGCGGTTCGTGCGCTGCTCGCGATCGAGCGGCACATAGACGATCCACAAATCCATCACCAGCGTCTGATCGGACGTGCGGATCTGCAGCGTCTGATACGGATACTCGGTGCGGATCGTCATCACGTCCTTGTCGTTGTCGCCGCCTGTCTTGCGGCTCTGGCCGAACACGATCGCTTCGCCGATCGGCTGCTGGCCAGCCATACGCGCAAACGTGTAATCGACTTCGACCCAGCCCTCGCCACGCCGACGACCCACCGACCGCGCGCGCATCTGCCCCATTTGCCGGCGATGCAGGAACTGATGGTTCATATCCATCAGATTCTCGTGCATGAACGAATAGTGGCAATTGACCGGACGGCCGAAACGGCGCGTCTTGTACTTCTTGTCGGATACGGCGCCGAACGCGGGTAGCGTCCGCTCTTCGGCCAACTCGGCATTGCCGGGAAACACGAAAATCAGGCCTTCGACTTCGCGGCACGGATAAGAGCGCACGCCATTGGGCAGACGTTCGCGGCCCAGATACGGCACGTCGATGCAGGTGCCCGAACAGTCGTAGGTCCAGCCGTGATACCCGCAGCGGATCGACTCGCCGTCCACCACGCCCTGATGCAACGGTACCTGACGATGTGCGCAGCGATCTTCGAGCGCAAACACCTTGCCGGACTCCGTACGCGCCAGCACGATCGGCTCACCCGCGAACGTCACACCATGCGTCTTGCCCCGCTTCACCTCATGCGACCACGCGAGCGGATACCAGTAATCAGGGTGAATACCGACGCGGCGCAGATCGCGCACTGGGGCGTCGTTGGCGGCCTGATCCGGCGCGTGTGCATTCGCGCCTGTTGGCGCGTTGGTTTGCGCGGCGGCATGAGCAGAAGACGTATGGGCCGGCGCATCGACGGTGTCTTGTTCGAGCGGGGGAACAGCATGCATAGGTGGAGCCTCCGTGCACGAGCGGATGGAAGGTGGTCGCCCTGCAATTCGCGGGCCGACATCGCCGTACAGTCTACTCGAAGCCGAAGCGGCATGGTTCCGCCACCTGCATGCCATACCCCACTGCGCAGTCCATGGGCGCAATCGCGCCTGCGTGCGACCCTACGGTCTTCAAACGAGGCGCTTGGTGGTTAGGTCTCGTCGCGCGTCACGAGCCCGGAGCGGCGTTGCACGCCCCACGAGCGTCCGCCACGCAGGAAATGCAGCCAGCCGAGCAGTGCGCCGACGTGCCGCACCAACTGGAATGTGAACGGCTCGGCGATCGCCGCGAGCACCGCCATCCACAAACTGGAGCCGGTGCGCTCGCCGGTCCAGCGGCGGTACAGATGGATACACCAGAGATAAAACGCGAGGTCGATCGCCGTCTTGAGGCCGATCACGCTGAAAATCGACACGACGATCGCGCCGTGCCCGCCGAACAGAAAGCCGAGCAGCAGCGCGAAGGCGGTCAGCCCGTAGATCGGCTGCATCGTATCGATGGCCTTGACCGGCAGCATCAGCATGCCCATCGTGCCGTAGCGCGGGTTGCCGGTCATGTCACGGTTCCAGTATTGCGTTTGCAGGAAACCCGCAAACCAGCGGCGGCGCTGCCGCAGGAAACTGCCGAGGTTGTCCGGCGCGTCGGTATGCGCATGCGCATCGCCGACCACACGCACGTCCCAGCCGAGACCATGATCGACCGAATAGCGGCGCAGCCGATGAATCAGTTCGTAGTCTTCGACCAGGCACTGCGGATCGAAACCGCCCACGTCGACCAGCGCGTCGCGCCTGAACGACGCGAAGGCGCCGGAAATCAGCAGCAGGCTATCGGCGCGCATCCACGCAAAACGGGCGATGAAATTGCGCATGTACTCGTAGGTCTGGAACCACTGGAACACGCGGCCCGACACCGATTTGCCGCACACCGGCACCAGAATGCCGGCCGCCGCGACCAGCTTCGGCTCGCTCGCGAAGGCGGCGCGCATCGCGTAGGTGGCGTCGTCGTCGAGCAGCGTGTCGGCGTCGACGGTCATCACGGTCTCGGTGGTCATGACCATGATGGCGGCGTTCAGCGCACGCGCCTTGCCGCCGTGCGGCACGCGCAGCCAGTACAGATTCGGGTAGAGCGAACTCGGCGCGCTCAGAACGCCATTAGCGGCGGCAGTGAGGCCAAAGCGTTCGGTGAGCAGCGCATGGGTGGCATCGGTGGAACCGTCGTCGGCGATCACAATTTGCGCCGGGCCATGCGTCTGGCGCAGCAGCGCGGCGAGCGTCACCGGCAATACCGTCGCCTCGTTATGCGACGCGACGATCACCCCCATGCCCGGCAAGTTGCGCGCATCGAAGTCCGGCTCGAGCGGCGGCGTGGGCCGCATCAACGGCAGCGTTTTCCAGGTGACGAACGCAAGCAGCAAGGTGTCGTACACGACGTACGCAATGCCGGTCGACCACGCCACCACGCCTTGCAGAAAGAATGCGCGGGCGAACAGCAACAACCACAGCACGACGACGCTGAAATGAATCAGCGTGCTCAGCAGCGTAGTGGGACGCGGCAGAATGCGCGGCGATGCAAGGGCGAGTGCCTGTTCCAGAGTTTTCTTCAAAATGACTGCTGAGTCCGTCGTTGGTGGTTATTAGATAGAAAGCAGCGTGGCGGTGCTTACCGCACCATGCGTTTCAGAACCGACTTGCGATCGATCCATTGATGCTTCAACGCGCCGCCGATATGCATCGCCAGCAACGCATACAGCGCGTAGCCAAGCCACGTATGCAAGGCGCCGAAGCGGTCGTGCAAGGACTCCTTGAGCACCGGATCGAGATTCATCACGTAACCGATGCGCGGCCAGGGGAACAGATTGAACAGGCGCATCGGATGCGTGGCGGCATCTTTCCACGCGGAATCGTGCAGCCAGCCGGATAGCGGCAGTGCGATCATCAGCAGATACAGCAGGAAATGGGCAACGTGCGCGGCGATCTTTTCCCACGACGGAAACTCACGCGGCAACGGCGGCGGCTTGTGTGTCACGCGCCACAAGATACGCATCAGCGCGAGACCGAGCACCGTGATCCCGATCGACTTATGAGTGTCGACTACCGGACGCACCCAGTCGTCGGGCCATGATTCCGCGGTCAGGCCGAGTACGACATTGCCGATCATCAGCAGCGCGATCAGCCAGTGCAGCGTTATCGCCGTGCGGGTATAGCGCGACGCCAGCGGCGTGCCGGTCGAATCGGTCAGGGAGTCGGCGTGAGTATTCATCGGTCGTTCCGTCTGCAAATGGTTTTTTGGCGAAAGCTGTTTGAAAATTCGGCCGTGCCGCAGCAGGCCTGATCTCGCCGCCGGTATGAAGCAAACGCATCAGTTTGCCGTTTTATTCCGTCAGTCGCTTAATTGTGTGTTTCCGATTATTTCGACGTATTTCGACGGCGCGAGGCAAATCACGCCTGGAGCGCCGCGCCAACCCGCGCCCGCAAAGTCGGCAATACATCCGCGTCGAACCACGGGTTGCGCTTGAACCAGGCAATATTGCGCGGCGAGGGGTGCGGGAGCGGTATCACGTGGGGGCCGTAATCTCGCCAGCGCAGCAGCGTATCGGTTAGCGTCGGCCCGAAGGCGTCACCGAGGCCAAAACGCTGTGCGTATTGGCCAATCAGTAACGTGAGCCGCACCTCGCGCAACTGCGCGAGCAAGGCCTGATGCCAAAGCGCGGCGCATTCGGGCCGCGGCGGCAAATCGCCACTCGCCCCTCTGCCCGGAAAGCAGAAACCCATCGGCACGATGGCAAATTTCGAGGCGTCGTAAAAGGTCTCGTCGGAGACTTCGAGCCAGTTGCGCAAACGTGCGCCACTCGCGTCGCTCCATGGAATGCCCGAAGCATGCACGCGCGCACCGGGCGCCTGGCCGATGATCAGAATGCGCGAATCAGCCGACGCCACGACGACCGGCCGCGGCGCATGCGGCAGCACCGGCGCGCACACCGTACAGGCGCGAATGTCGTGCAACAACGTGTTCAGTGAAATGGGTTTCCTTGCGGTCATACCGAGGCGCGGGTCAGGATTCGGTTTAGCGTTTTACAAACCGATAGTGTCCCACGCCCCACTCATTCCCGTTCGCGTAGCCGAACATGAACATGAACACGCGCTCGCCGTGGCCGGCTCATCTCAATGCCGCGGCGGCCACGGAATCAGCGCGCTGGTGGTGCGCATGTAATCGGCGTAACCGGCGCGCCTTTTCGCCATGCTTTCTTCGAGCAGCGGGATGCCGGAGAGCTTCAGCAGCAGAAACACCATCAGCACCGGCGGCAACAAGGTGGCCCAACCCCAGGGCGTGCCGATCGACAGCGCGATGTAAGCAACCCAATGCACGCATTCAAAGAAGTAGTTCGGATGCCGTGAATAGCGCCACAGGCCAACGCGGCACACGCTGTTGTGATTGGCCGGGTCCTGTGTGAAGCGCTTGAGTTGACGGTCCGCGATGCCTTCGCCGACTACCGATGCGATCCACACCACAACCGCCAGCACGATCCAGCCGACGGCCGGTGGGCTGCTCCGATACGACGGCACCAGAAACGCGATCGACAGCAGCATCGAAATCACGACTTGCACCTGGAAAAACCAGAACATCTTGCTGGCTGCCTTGTCGCCCCATTCTTCACGGAAGCGGCGATAGCGCGCGTCTTCCGGTTTGCCGAAATTGCGTCTCCACAGATGCGTGCCGAGCCGCACGCCCCAAACCAGGCCACCCAGCGCGGTTAGTGCACGCGATACCGGATCGCCGTTGCCGAGCACGGCATAGAGCACCGCGACCAGGCCGAGCGAATAGGCCCAGACCGGGTCGACCATGCCGGCATTCCCGGTCTTCAACTGCCACGCCCAGACGGCGCTGAAGATCACGATGAGCGCAATCAGGGCGATCACGGCGGCGGCAAGTGGCGGCATGGGGGCCTCATTCGATGGCGATGCGGGTTATACGCTGTAAGGGCGCGATCGGATGCACGCGGGCGGGATTTCCGGCCCGATCATCTGTTCAACGGAGCTAGGCGTCCGCGGCCCGATAGCGGTATCGTGTCGGCAACGCCTGCCTCCACCGAATCTTCCGCTCATGCCGACTCGCTTCAACGCAGCTTTCACCGCTCTGCTCGCCGCCGCCTTGTTCGGCGCGACCACGCCGCTCGCCAAGTCGCTGCTCGGCTCGCTGTCGCCGTTTCTGCTGGCCGGACTGTTCTACCTCGGCAGCGGCACGGGCCTTGCCGCCGTGATTCTGGCGCGCCGCCTGAAAGGTCAGGCGGACGGGCAGCCGGTCAGTCACCACCGCTTCCCGGTGCGCGAAGTGCCGTGGCTCGCCGGCGCGATCGTGGCCGGTGGTGTCGCGGGGCCGGCACTGTTGATGCTGGGTCTGAAAACGACGCCAGCCGCCACCGGCTCGCTGTTGCTGAATCTCGAAGGCGTATTCACCGCGTTGATCGCGTGGATCGTGTTTCGCGAGAACGTCGACATTCAGGTGTTCCTGGGCATGGCCGCGATCGTCGCGGGCGGCGTGGCATTGTCGTGGCAGCCCGGCGCGGCCGGCTTGCCGCCCGGCACACTGCTGCTAATTGGCGCCTGCGCCTGCTGGGCGGTCGACAACAATCTCACGCGCAAGGTGTCGACTCACGACGCCATGTTCATTGCCTGCGTAAAAGGGCTCGTGGCCGGGTCGGTCAACGTGACGCTCGCGCTCACTTTTGGTGCAGCGTGGCCCAAGGCCGCGACTGTCGCACTCGCCATGCTGACGGGTTTCGCAGGCTACGGCGTGAGTCTCGTGCTGTTCGTCGTCGCACTGCGCAATCTCGGCACCGCGCGTACCGGCGCCTATTTCTCGGTCGCACCGCTATTTGGCGTGACCTTATCGTGGCTGCTGTGGCCGGAGATGCCGCCACCGCTGTTCTGGGTGGCCGCTGCCCTGATGATGCTGGGTGTCTGGCTGCACATCCGCGAACGTCACGAGCATCCGCACACTCACGCCCCGCTGGACCACACGCATCGTCATCGGCACGATGCGCATCACCAGCACGAGCACGATTTCGCATGGGACGGCGACGAGCCGCACACGCATCCGCATTCCCATGCGCCGATCACGCACGCGCACGCGCATTTCCCAGATATTCATCACCGGCATACACATTGATTTCTCGCTTCACCGCGTGGGGCGGGCGCTTGCTGCAGCGCAAGACAAAAATCTCTGTGGAGCGAGTCATTCGATAGACCAATTCAATTGGCATCGCGGCCAATCGCATCCTCTAATGAAACTCCTGTCGTGCGCCCGTTCCCGGCAACCCCGCCGGTCCACCCCGTTTGCCCCGGAGAGTTCCATGTCCCAACCCGAGCCTAATGTCGACGAAGTGGTGAGAAGCATCGCAGAGGAAACCGATACCCCCACGGAAACGGTCTCGAAGATGTATGCAGACACACTGGCCGACTACCGGCACGAAGCGCGTGTATTCGATTACGTGCCGCTGTTCGCCGCGAAAAAAGTACGCGACAAGCTGCGCCATACCTCGAAACACAAACACTGATTTGGCGGCGCGCGGAGACCACCGCCTGCCTCGTAGCACGCTGGATCGTCCCCGCTGGCTCGTGCGGCGATTCGCTAGAACACATACCGATTTATTTTTCGCGTTACCAGAACGCGTACCGGTTTATTTTTCCCACTGCTAGACTCTGACCCGGATACATCGACTCGGGGGAAGATGGCATGCGGGTGACAATCGTAGGCGCGGGCATTGCCGGTTTGAGCACAGCGTGGTCGCTTGCGAAGCTGGGACACGACATCACTCTGATTGAGCAGGGCTCGATTCCGAACCCACTCGCCGCCTCGGGCGACCGAAGTCGCATGATCCGCCGCGCCTATGGCGATGCTGACGGCTACGCACGCACCATCGCCGAGGCATTCGATAGTTGGGATCTGCTGTGGAATGACCTGGGCGTGTCCCACTATGCGAACTGCGGTGTGCTCGGCATTTCGCAACACGCAGGCGATGGCGGCGAGCAATTTCGCGCCGGCCTCGACCGGATGAAATTCGAGTATGAACAGCTCGACCCGCGCGAAGCGGCCGAGCGTTATCCGTTTCTCGACCCTGCCACGTTTCGCTACGCCTACCTCGATCAGGATGGCGGTGCGCTGTTTAGCGAACGCATCGCTCGCGACATGAAAGCCTGGCTCAAGATGCGCGGCGCCGAGATTCGCACCCATACCAAGGTACTCGCAGTCGATGCGCATGCGGCCTCCGTGCGGATCGAAGACGACACGATCATTCGCGCCGACCGGCTCGTGGTCACCGCCGGCGCGTGGACGCTACAACTGTTCCCCGCGCTCGCCGAAAACCTGATGACTTATCGCAACGTGGTCGCCTATATGGAGCCACCCGCGGATCTGGCGGATGCATGGTCGAATGCGCCCGCTATCGTCGATATTGGCGGCGCAAGCAGCGGTTACGTGCTGCCGCCAATCGACGATGTCGGTCTGAAGTTCGGCGCCAGTGTGCACAAATCACGTGCGCCTGATCCTGATGCCAATCGCATCGCGGCGCCCGGAGAAGGCGACAGTCTGCGCCGGTTGTTTTCACCGCCGTTCAGCCGCATCGCCGAATATACGGTTACCGAAGTAAAAACCTGCGCTTACACGTTCACTGCAGATGAACGCTTTTTTTCGAAGCGCATCGGCAACACGCTGGTGGTGTCGGCATGCTCGGGCCACGGCTATAAATTCGGCGCGGCAGTCGGGCGCCGGGTCGCGCAAGCGCTGGATTCCGATGACGACGCCGGGGTCGCGCGTTGGCTCAGGGCGGAAGCGGTCTAGCGCTCTTTCGTCATAACAATACGACGTTCGTTCGTGATCTAGCGTAGCCCACGCACTACGGCGGCGAGTCGCGCCACCAGCGCGTCGGCTTCGTGCGGTTTGACACCCGCGTAGCCGAGCATGAAGCCGTTGTAGCGCGCGGCGTCTTTAGCAGGCGGCTGACAAAACGCACTGAGCGCAGCGATTGCAAACCGTGCTCGCGTGTTACTGCGCTTACGTCCTGGTCGCGCAGCGGCACATCGAGCCGCATCGTCAGATGCATGCCGCCGCCGTCGGACGAGACGGTCACCAGGTCGCCCATATGCCGCTCGATCGCATTCACCAATGCGGTGCGGCGCTGCTGATACAGTCGCCGCATGCGCCGCAGATGCCGCGCATATTTCCCACTATCGATGAAGTCCGCCAACGCGATCTGTTCAGCCACGCGGCCTTGCCGTGCGATCTCGCTGAGCGCCTCGTCGATATTGGCGACGAGGTGCGCCGGCACGACCATGAAGCCCATCCGCAGCGCCGGAAACATCGTCTTGCTGAAGGTGCCGAGGTAAATCACCGGCGTGTCGGCCGCGAGGCCCTGGATCGATGGCAACGGCGGACCGCTGTGGCGCAGTTCGCTGTCGTAGTCGTCTTCGATGATCCACGCGCCGCGCGCCACTGCGTTCTCGATGATCGACCAGCGCCGCTCGAGGCTCAGCACGCTGCCGAGCGGATATTGGTGCGAGGGTGTGATGTACATCAGACGCGGTGGCGTCTGTTCCCAGTGATCGGGCGTCGGCGCCATGCCGGCGGCGTCGACGGGAATCGGCACCAGTTGCAAACCAGCGGCCTGGAATGCAGCCTTTGCACCGTGGTAGCCGGGGTCCTCAACCCAGACGCTATCGCCGGGGTCTGCCAGCATGCACGCGCATAGATCGAGACTCGCCTGCGTGCCCGAGGTGATGAACACCTGCTCCGCGGAACACCGCACACCACGCGACACGCGCACATATTCCGCGATCGAGCGGCGCAATGCAGGGTGCCCGGCGTTGTTGCCGTAACCGAGTTCGCGCGGTTCGACCACACGCCATGCGCGCTCCATCGAGGCACGCCATTGCGCGAGCGGAAATTCATCGAGTGCGGGTACGCCGGGACGAAACGGCGTGGGGTCGTCGGGATTCGTGCGCTCGCGCGGCAGGTCGGCGACACGGCGTGACAGGTGGTTTTCAGGCGTCGGCACGCTGCCGCTTGCTGCCGAGATCGAAGCGCCTGAACCGCTCACCATGCTGACAATGGAACCATGCCGGCTCGCCGTGATGAAGCCCTCGTCGGTGAGCCGCTCGTACGCGTAAAGCACCGAGTTGCGCGCAATGCCCAATTGTTCGGCAAGCGCTCGCGTCGCAAGAAGACGGCTGCCGTGGCGGATATCGCCATCGAGAATCGCACGACGCAGACTCTCGTAGAGCAAGTCCTGCTGCGTGAGCTTGCGCCCACCCATTGCGCGCTCGACGTTCGACATCAACAGGCCGTAGTCCAATTCCGTGGCTCCAAATTTCGGTCGCATTGTGGAGCTAACAATGGTGCCACAAATTTCTTATGCTGACGGTTGGTGCAGCCTTCTACGCCTAGTCGACCCAGCCATAGCAGCCGCGAGCCACTCGCCCGCAACCATCACCACACAAGGAGCCACACTCATGTCCGACGCGATTCAAATCCGCCCCGTCACGCCCGCCGACTTCGACGCCTGGCTGCCGCTGTGGGACGCCTACAACGCGTTCTACGGCCGCTCGGGTGAAACGGCATTGCCGCTCGAGGTCACGCAGGTCACATGGGGGCGTTTCTTCGATGCCTACGAGCCGATGCACGCGATGGTCGCCGAACGCGACGGCCAGTTGCTTGGCCTCGTGCACTTCCTGTATCACCGTCACACGACCATGGTGGCGCCGACCTGCTATCTGCAAGATCTCTACACGCTGGAAGCGGAGCGCGGCAAAGGCGTCGGCCGTGCGTTGATCGAAGCGGTGTATGCGCGCGCCAAGGCCGACGGCTTGCAACGGGTCTACTGGCAGACGCATGAGACGAATCACACGGCAATGAAGCTGTACGACAAGGTCGCGGACCACTCCGGTTTCCTGATCTACCGCAAGGCGTTGTGATACACCGCAGCAGGCCCGCCTAGCGGGGTTTGCGTCCCCGCTTTGCATCCCCTTCTCGCGTCGCCATTCTTGCGCGACCAGGCACCGCATTCGCATACCCGGCGGCCGATCCTGCCGGCATGCGTAGCGCATCGTCCTCATCGACTCTCACCGCATTCGTTCCCCTTCACCGCTCAAGTTTGCAGGCAGCCTGCCGTTATCGCCATTGGACGGAGCGCCATCTGGCTCCCACGCGACCTTGGGCGATCTCCTCACGGAGGGGCGCAAAACGAATCGGAAACTGTACATGCCTTCGATCATCGGCATCGATCTTGGAACCACGCATAGTCTTGCGGCCGTCTGGCGCAATAACGAGGCTGCCCTCATCCCGAACCCGCTGGGCGACGTGCTGACGCCGTCGTGCGTCTCGATCGACGACGATGGCTCCATCCTCGTCGGCCGGCCCGCCCATGACCGGTTGCATACGCATCCCGAACGCACCGCCGCCAACTTCAAACGCTACATGGGCACGAATCGCAACGTGTCGCTTGGCGTGCAGACACTGCGTCCGGAGGAACTGTCTTCGCTGGTGCTCAAATCGCTGAAGGCCGATGCCGAGGCGTTTCTCGGCGAAACCGTAAGCGACGCCGTGATCGCCGTGCCCGCCTATTTCAGCGACGCGCAACGCAAGGCCACGCGCATCGCCGGCGAACTGGCCGGGCTCAATGTGCTGCGCCTCGTCAACGAACCGACCGCGGCCTCGCTCGCGTACGGCGTGCATCAGCGCGACAGTGAACGCAAGTTCCTGATCTTCGATCTGGGCGGCGGCACATTCGATGTATCGGTGCTCGACTTCTTCGAAGGCGTGATGGAAGTGCGCGCCAGCACGGGCGACAATTTTCTGGGTGGAGAGGATTTCACGGAGGCGCTTGTTGAGTTGTTCTGCCAGCGCAATCGCCTTCAAGTCAAATCGCTCACGCCCATTGCTGCACAACGTCTGCATCAGCAGGCCGAACGTGCGAAGCGTCTGTTCACGCAGAGCGGCGCCGATAGCGTCACGCTCAAGCTTACGGTTGGCGATAACGAGCACAGCCTCGAACTCGATGCGGCGGCCGCGGAACGGACTTGCGAGCATCTGCTGCAACGTCTGCGCAAACCGGTCGAGCGCGCATTGCGCGATTCGAAGATCGCCGTGGATGCGCTCGACGAAATCATCCTCGTCGGCGGCGCCTCGCGTATGCCGATGGTGCGCAAGCTGGTCTCGAAGATGTTCGGCCGTTTGCCCGCCGCCAATCTGAACCCGGATGAAGTCGTCGCGCTCGGCGCTGCTGTGCAGGCAGGGCTCGTTAAGCGAGACGCAGGTCTCGACGAAATGGTGCTGACGGATGTCGCGCCGTATAGCCTCGGCATCGATACTGCGATGCAGGTCAGTGCCAATCAGTATGTGCCGGGGCATTTTCTGCCGATCATCGAGCGCAATACGATCGTGCCGGTTAGCCGCATGCAGCGCATTTTTACGGTCAGCGACCGTCAGCAGAAGTTGAGCATCAAGGTGTTCCAGGGCGAAGCGCGTTTGACGGTCGACAACGTGCCGCTTGGCGAATTCACGCTCGATGTGCCGGTCAAGCCGGCTGGCCAGGCGGGTGCGGATGTGCGCTTCACCTACGACGTCAACGGCGTGCTGGAAGTGGAAGCCACTGCGTTTCCCGGCGGCGTGAAGCGCGCGATGGTGATCGAAGAAAACCCCGGCGTGCTGACGCCTGAAGAAATTGGCAAACGACTCGCGGCATTGGCTGCGTTGAAGATCCATCCGCGCGATCAGTTGGAAAATCGCACGTTGCTCACGCGCGCAGATCGTGTCTATGAGGAAACGCTGGGGGAGCATCGGCAATATCTGGCCGCGTATATCGCGCGCTTTCAGTCGCTGCTCGAGCGGCAGAACGCCGAGGAAATCGCCCATGCGCGTAGCGAATTGAGCGCGTTGCTGGATCGCTTCGATGTGCATGTGACGTACTGACCGGCTATGGATACGACTTCTGCCCACCACTGGCCGTGGGACGTGCTCGGCATTGCGGCAAACGCCGACGAGCGCACCGTGCGCCGCGCTTATGCGCGTCTTTTGAAACAGCAACGCCCAGATGAGGACGCTGAAGCGTTTCAGCGGCTTCGGTACGCGTATGAGTCGGCTTTACAGATGGCTAGCGGCGGCGCTGCGGGGACGATAGCCGTGGTGTCGGCTTCAGTGCCAGTCTCGGTGCCAAGCCCACCGCCTGAGGCACACCTCCGCGAACACGACGCCTTCGAAAGCGCCGTGCAGTTGTGGCAGCACTTCGTCTCGCAACGGGGTCAGCTCGAGTCGCGTCGTTCGCTGCAGGATCTATTTGCGGTCGTCGTCAATATTCAGACGCGCGACGAACTCGAATGGCAAGCGCTGGTTCATTGTTTGAACGAGGATGCGCCGGCCACGCTGCGTATGAATCTAAGTGCTGTCCTGGGATGGCGGGACAACGCTGCCCACCTGAGGCGGCGCAACGCAGCCATCGCAACACTCGCGCTGGATCGTGTATTCGCCGATGAGGACTACAACGCGTTGCGCCTACGCTTCACAAATGCAATGGCGCTGCTCGAGGGGCCGCAGCCTCAGTTGGCGGCCGGCGCACATGCATTGCTGCGCGCTGGCGTGCGAACCGAGATGGAACAGTTGTTGACCACGCTCGGTCGTTATCATCCGAATGTCGTACGCCTGCGGCTCGACAGCGAGAAGGTCGAATTCTGGACCCGCTGCCTGTCGTTCCGGATTGGCGCGGGCCGCCTGTTCGGTCCAGCGCTTGTGCTGAGCGCATGGTGCGGCTTGCTGTTCGCCAACGCGTCGATGAACCTGAATAGCGATCGGTGGTTCGATCAATGGACGCCCGTTCAGCTGGCCGTGCTTCTGGTCACTCTGATGGTGACGCTGGTCACCAGCGCCGCGACGACTGTGCTGCTGTCTGAACCACAGCAACAGCGGCTGCGGATGCTGCGCTCGATTGGCTGGCTGCGTTACGGATGGATTCCGGTGTGGCTTGGCGCGACCGCCGCCGCGTTGTGCGACGGAGGCAGCGGGCGCTTGACGTCGATCGCAATGGACACACTCGGGATCTGCACGATGTGGGCCGCGCTGATCTATGGATGGCCGCGCATCAAACAACTCGCGATACTCGCCGCCGTCGGAGCGATCGGGTTCGGCTTCGCCGGCCATTGGCTCTCCACGGATCCTCGCGCGTGGCAGATGCCGTTCGCGCACGGCGTGCTGTTTGCTTTCTTCTTCTCTTTTGCGCAGCAGGAGTGTCGCGGCTGGCTCGCACGTCGCCCCCGCCTCGCATGGTTTGGAGCGACGATGTGGTTTGCGGGTTTCGTCACGTTGATCGTTTTGCTGTTGCAAAGGGACGAGCGTTCGACGCAATTTGCGTGGGCGCTTTTTACGGTGATGGCCGCAGCGGGTGGTGTGTTGGCGACGACGCGTTGGGCTGATTTGCGTCGGGTTGTGCCGCCCTTTTTCCGTGGCTACGTACACCTCGTCTGGTTGGCGCTTGCACTCTCCAAGCCGGACATCATCGCTTGCGTGAGCGCGGGATTGATGAGTGTTTGGATTATTGAAGAGCTGAAACAACGACGTCTATCGCAGCGGACGGCGCAATAACCGCTCGCGTGGGCACCTGTGCATGGGATGACCCTACTTCAGTGGATGAAGCTCTCCGGGCGATGGATCGAGACCGTCGGCTTTGAACCTCGATCCCGCGTGCGTATCACCGTCGAGCACAAGAGACTCATCACTACACCGCTTTAAAAGCAGAAGGGCCGTGAAACACGGCCCTTTGTTATCTAAACCACGACAGACAACAAATATAGCGATTTGCAATTCAATATTTGTCTTGTACGGCTAGACACGATGCGGCAACGGCGGCAACAGATCAATCATCTAATGGCTCACAAAGCCAAGTCCCGTCACCTCTAAGCGTCTGCACCTTCTTCGCCTCATAGTCGTAGAGCAGCCATTGCTCCTCATATCGATCTCCCTCGTCCAGATATGGCCATGTTGCAAGCTCTCCGCCGAGATCAAACCGAAAGACCGTCTTTACATCTTTCGGTAAGACCTCGATCGACATCAATATTTGCCCATCGAGATATTGCGACGCTTCATTGATGGCTTCGCTCGACGCCTCGTTGTCCGCGAGCCACGTACCATTCGAGCTTATCGTCCAGTTGCACATATAGATCCAAAGGTGCCACCGACCAGACACGACTACCCGACGACGATCTGCGGACTTGTGCACTTCAGGCAACTCCGATCGCGACAAACGCGGTTCCTGAATCCGCAGATGCGGGTCACCGTACTCCAGGGTAAGGTACGATCCGACGCCTTTCCGGACCTGCCAGGTGGGCAAGCCGCAGACGTCCGAAAAAGCGTCTTTTATGTCATCACGCAACATACTTCCGCCTAGTTATTGGTCGGGCAAAACATACCTATCGCTTTCGCTTTGATCTCATGGTAGCCGTAGTCTTGACCAGTTATCGCGTCATGCAACTTACGACGCTGACCTTTGGTCAAGCCAAGCTCCCTAACGATATCGCTAACTTGTTTGTTTTGAGCTTGATTGTTGCCCGGCGTACCTGTCGACCTGAGACCGAACGGGTCGTTAAGTTGAACCGGATTCCCGTTGACGTGAGCATACGCATTCGTCCGCCCACTGGCCCACCCAATCGGATCCTCACTGATGAACCGTCCGGTCTGCGGACTATAGTACCGGCTCCGATAGTAATACATCGGTACTACGATAGACCAACCCGGTTTGCAGTTGGAAGGTCACGTCATTGTTGCACCAGTCGAACGTACGTACCGCACTATTGACGTATGCCGAATTGCAGGTGGCGCATCGCCGGTTACGCGAGGGTCAGCGGTAGATAAACCCTATACAAAAATTCCCTCACGAAGGCGCAAGCACTCTGGACTTAAAAATCACAACCCCAAGTCGAACGCCAATCCATATCCCACACGCCATTCCGAACGGGAACAATGCCAACGTAGCCTCACGCCACCCGTGCTTCGCCCATAGAGAAAATCCGCTACTGACAACCACAACCATCAAAACCATAGAGTAAAAATCAAACAGTTGCCACGGTGACAACAAACCGTTCGACCATGCCGGCAGCCCCCCATTTTTTACCTTTTGGCCAGAAAAGATGGTTTAAAAAGAGAACACACAAGGCCAGGAAAAAACCCATCGCACTTGCTAGCGCGCCTATGAATACCCAACTCCCAAGCGGCATATTGGCAACGGGCTGCACGGACAATCCTGCCACAAGCACTACCAATAGTATTACCACCTTGATCACAGGCCAGAACATGAATTTATTTGCCACGAGTATAGGTCACCTCAATGCCGACTGCTGCGCAAGCAGCCCCTCCAAAACCTGCACTTGGGAAGCCGATCGCAATACCGCCGCCGGCTCCTCGATAGGGCCTTCCACCGAATCCCGGAAGGCCTGAAGAATCAGACTGGTTAAATTCCACTCCGTTGGAAACACCGATGCTTGTGTTAAAGGGACCTAAGCTAGCAGCCCATCGAGCGTCCTCTTGTGACGCTGCAAACGGTGAATCGCCTCGGTCTGCTCGCGGCCCTCGTCGACCGTCAGGATCAGGCAGCGGTTCAGCAGTTCCTCATCGATCTCGATCGCCGTCGTCGTCAGCATGATCGACACCGGTCCCTCAACACGGTATTCCTGCGTCACTAGGTTACCCGTCTGCGCATCCTCCCATCTGCGCAAGGACCCGCCCACCTTTCCGTGGATGAAGCTCTCCGGGCGCTGGATCGAGACCGCCGGTTTCGGGCCCGGATCCCGCGTGCGTATCACCGTCGAACACCAGAAGCTCATCATTACGCCGCTTTAAAAGCAGAAGGGCCGCAAGCGGCCCTTCTTCAATTCACAATCCCGCTACAGCTACTCTTCTTCCGGCGGGTCAAACCACAAATCAAAGTGCAACTCCATATCCAGCGATGCCAGTGCCGCCATTTGCTTCGGCCCAAGCGCAGGGCCACCATTTCCCGAAACGGAAGACCAGAAGCAGTAAGTTCGGTACCAGCAGCCCATCTCCTTAATCTTTTTCATGTCAACGCCATACGCTTCCAACTCTCGCAGTAAAAGATCCAAATGATCCGCGACGTCGACAGAGTCGAGTTCCTTGGTGTCGAAGAACCAGCCAAGAAGGCCGTTCTTGTTGCTGGTTCTGGTCGGCGACATTTTGATCTCGTCCGCCATGCGATTCATCGTGTCCGCATCAGAACCATAAATACAAAGCGTTACATAGGTCCGCGCACAAGCTGACATGTTTCGTCCAATAAGTTAATACCGCGACTGGCCACCTTTGCCGCTCTTGCCACCCTTCCCCGCCGGACAACCTTGGCCGTTCCACTGAGTCCAGAAGTCGTCAAGCATGGGCTTAGTGAAATTAACTGGACCCGGGATACCTTCGTCCTGCTTTATGCCATGCACCCAATCGCGGAAATTCCTATCGTTGTACCCGTACCATTGGTCGCCCTTATGTAGACCGTAGGGATCGTTAAACTGAACCGGGTTCCCACCTACGTAAGCATACGCATTCGTCTGCCCACTTTCCCAGCCGATCGGGTCCTCACTGATGAATCTTGAGGTTTGCGGACTGTAGTAGCGATTGCGATAGTAATACATCGGTACTGCAGCCCTACTCCGCGGTTTGCAGTTGGGTGGTCGCGTCGTAG
This sequence comes from Paraburkholderia sp. WS6, assembly GCF_030464835.1. Lineage (NCBI taxonomy): Bacteria > Pseudomonadati > Pseudomonadota > Betaproteobacteria > Burkholderiales > Burkholderiaceae > Paraburkholderia > Paraburkholderia sp. WS6. The sequence continues at coordinate 491,177 of NZ_JALQCK010000001.1, read as the reverse complement.
CTGCATTTAGATGATCGTATCTATGCTCACTTGGCCATGACCACCTCTAGTTCACTACTCCGCCCAATCGGGGCTAGACAAACGAAAGGCCGCTCGCGCGACCCTTCTGTTGTCTAACTATTTGACCGCCCAGACGAACGAACTGGAAAGAACCTAAGCATCCCTCCTGTTCTCAGCAAAGTAGCGCTTCCCTAACTCGATATCCTGGGGACTACAATCATCAGGCGCAGCTAGGTATTCTCGAAGACGTCGCTCCAGCCGAACCCGGACAGCTTCGGCTCGCAAATCAGATAGCTTGATTCGTATCACATAGGCGGCGACCCCATGCAGAACCTCATAGAGCGCTGTATGCAAATTGCGCATGATCGTCTCTTCAGAGGAGCCAATATACCGACTCTCACGTTCATCGGCCATGTCATAGAGTCCATCAACGGAATATCGATCCGATCCTGATTTGCTCGTCGAGAGAGAACGCAAGTCAATTTCGGCAGGCCACTCAGAAATTGCACGGGAGAACAAATTGCTGAATTCGAGCGACATGTTTTTTCCTTCAGTCATCATTTTCGTATGCGCCCGTCGGGCCAGACGCTTTGGGGAGTTTGCTTCTTTTCCCACGATTTCCGATTCGGCCAGCGTTTCCACTGATCGCCGCCATGACTGGACGTGTCCTTCTCCCAGACAGAGCCGTCGAGACATTGCTTTCCGCGACTACCCGTGATATTGCCGAACTTCTCCGGTGATCCTTTTGGATTGTCAGGATAAACAACAGGATCATCAGCGTTGCTGTCCGCAAAAGTTCCGCCAGAGGGGTTGCTCAGCCAGTCATCAAGTCCCTGCGAACCAGACCCAGGCGGCCTCGGTCCAAACCCGCCGCCTGGCATCGGACCTGCTGGGACCGGAAATCCCATTGCTTGCAATCCGGACGGATCGCTGAACTGGACCGGGTTCCCACCTACATAAGCATACGCATTCGTCTGCCCACTTTCCCAGCCAATCGGATCCTCACTGATGAATCTTGCTGTGGCCGGGTTGTAATACCGGTTCCGATAGTAATAAAGCCCCGTCCCATCATTCTCCCGGCCCGTGTACTGCTGGGTGTTCGCGTCCGCCGCCCCGACCAGCGTCGTCTTCCCGTAGGGTTCGTAGCGGTACTGCGTCACGATCTGCTGATTCGCGTCCGTGAGCGCAATCACATTGTTGTTCCCGTCGCGCAGGACATACCGGTCCTGGCTCGCGTCATCACCGATACGCCGGTAAGTCAGTTCGTCCAGTCCTCCTGCGGGATACGGGGAGAACAGGCGGGTGCGCTTCGACCAGTCGTCATCCGGCAGCAGCAGGTTCAGCTCGTCGCCGATCCACACGATCCTCGTCTGCCTGCCGTCGACCGTCATGTTCCTGCGACGGCCCGATGCGTCGTAGCTGAACGCCGCCGTGGTCGGGCCCGTGACCCCGCCAAGCAGGCCCTGCAGGTTCCAGCTGTACTGGTTCAGCCCATCGCCCGTGAGGTTGCCGTTCGGGTCGTACGCGAACGTCCTGCCCGACCAGCGCGTGAGCTGGTTCGCGCCGTTGTACTGCGCGTCGCTTACCGGCTGCGGCAGGTCCACTTTCGCCAGACTGCCGCCCATCTTCGTACGGCGGCCCGCCAGGTCGTAGCCGTAGGTCAGGTCACCCAGCACGCTGCCGTCGGACCTTTTGTATGTGATGCCCGTCAGCTGGCTCGCGGCATCCCACGTATAGTTCGCCGTAATGCCATTCGCCAGCGTCGCCTGCGCAAGACGGCCCAGCACGTCGTAGCCATAGCCGAACCGGCGCGGCGCCTCATCGTTCTCCACCGACTGGATTTGCGTCACCCGGTGTTCTGCGTCGCGGCTGTAGGTCACCGTCACGCCGAACATGTCGATGCCGTCCAGTTCACGTGTTGCAGCGTTGTACCGGTACGACCAGCTCCCCGACTGCCGCGGCCACTCAAGCGTGCGCACGAACTTTCCTGTCACGCTGTCGTAGTAGAGGAGCGTCGACGTAGTGCGCCTTTCCGCACCGCCCGGTTCGGCTCTGGCGTAATCGTCCACCCCCCCGATGCGGTTCAGCGTGTCGTCCCACATGTAACTCCATCTACGCGTGGACACCACGCCCGCCGCGGGCTGGAAGGCAGTCCCCTCCAGTCGGCCAGCTTCGTCATACGTGTACCCCGTTACCTGCCCCTTGCGATCCGTCACGCTCTGCAGTTGCCCCGCCGGCGTCCACGTATAGGTCTCGCTGCGCCCCAGCGCGTCCGTTTTACTCACTGGACGCCCAATCGTGTTGTACGCGTAGCGCGTCGTGACGCCCTTCGGATCGCCCTGACTCAACAGGCGACCGTTGCGGTCCCATGTGAAGCGGGTCACGCCACCGAGTGCGTCGGTGATGTCGGTGGTGCGGTCCAGCCCGTCGAGCGTGCGCTTTGTTTTGTTGCCCAGCGGATCCTGCACCGCCGTCACGCGGCCCGCTGCGTCCGCTGTGTACTGCGTGGTGCGGTTCAGCGGATCAGTGATGCCCGTCAGGTCAGCGCCGGTGTACGTGTAACGCGTCACGCCCCTGAGCGCGTCGGTCACCGTAAGCGGGCGGCCCTGGCTGTCGTTCGTCTGCGTGGTGCGGTTGCCCAGCCGGTCGGTGACGGTCAGCAGGTTACCTTTCGCATCGTACGTGTAGACGGTGGCGACGCCCCGCTGCGGATCGCCCGCCTCTGCGTCCGTCAGTACCTGGCTATAGCTGTCGTAGGTGCGTGTGTGCAGCGTGCCATACTGGTCCGACTCGCTCGTGCGGTTGCCGTTCGCGTCATAGGTATAGGTGTACTGCCGATCGGTCGACGTGAGGTTCGTCACCCGGCCCGTCGCGTCGTACGCAAACGTCTGCACCTGCTGCGCCGGCTGCCCTGCCGGATAGGTGTTGCGCACCACGCGGCCATTCGTGTCGAACTCGAGACGGCGGATGCTGCCGCGCCGGTCCGTCACTTCGGTTTGCGTGACCTTGCCGCCGGTCACCGTGTAGGCGATCGCGAAAGTGCTGCCGTCCGCAAGCTTCTGGGCAACCACGCGGTCGCTGTCGTCGTAGGTGCTGGTCACCTGGAGATTGCCTTCCGGGTCCGTGACCGTCACCAGCCGTGATTTGCTGTCCCAGCCGTACTTCCATATGCCGCCGCCTGCGTCGGTCACCTGCGTGAGGCGATCCTGGTTGTCGTACTGATAATTCACCTGGCGGCTCAACTGATCAGTCACGCGCGATATGAGCGATGTGCCGCGCGCACCTACAATCGAGGTGAACGTCAGCGTGCGGCCGTTCGTGCCGGTCACGCTGGTGATTGCTCCGGTTTTGCTATCGCGTGAAATCACAAGCGCATTGCCGTTGCGGTCTTCGATGCGACTCAGACGGTACACACCGCCAATCGACGTGAAGCGCTGCACCCGCCCGTCGCGCAGGCTGAGCGTCATGCCGGTGCTGCCTGCGGCGTCGATGCGGGCGCGGTAGTACTCGCCAGGGCTTGTCAGGTCGTCCCAACCGTTGCCGTTGCTGCCGACGCGAGGCGTGAACGGCACACGAATGCCCGTTGCCTGACGCAACTCGAAGCGCTGCCGGTCCTGGCTCACCGCGAGGATCGTGTCGAACGTCAGTCCGCCGCCCACGCCGAACGCCCCAACCAGCGGCTTCCCGGCGTTGTCGTAAGCGCCACTGCGGTAGACCCGCGCGAGGTCGAGCGCAATCGTATCGGCAACCGCCAGATCGTGGGCGAAGAAATAGAACTGCCCCGTGTACAGATTGACGGGCTCGGCACCCGACGTGCTGTTGCCGCAGCCTGCGGTGGAATCGTCCGAACAGTTATCACCGTTGTCGGGCATACCGCCTTCCACCGATACGGGTTCGGTGCTGTCGGTGCTCGCCGGTCCGCTGCAGTAAGCCGCGATCACGTTCGGATCGCCGCATACGTAGCCGCCCATGCCGCCGAAGTCTGCTGCTGCGGCTTTCAGCGGACATTGCGGACTGGCGGGGTAGGCGCCCGCGGCGATATAACGGGTGTCGCAGTCGGCGCGCGCGTTCGGCGCCACGAACCACGACATCAGCACGAAGAAAAACAGCACGAACGGACGCAGCAGCGCGCGACGCGCCGCAAAGGCATCAATTGATCGCATAAGGGCCTGCAAGAGAGGAAGAAGGAACCGGGCACCGCGGGCCTAACGCACGCTGACCTGAGTCGAGGCTGGTAAAGCTGACAATGCCCCGGCATCCGACGCGTGCGACGAATCTGTGCCGTTCGCCGGAACCGTCGCGGCCAGAACCCCCTGCCGTCTGATCGCCGTGATATTGCCTGCGGCGTCGTAGTCGTAATACGCAGTAGCGCCCGCGAAAGTCACCGAGGTGAGACGGCCCAATGCGTCGTAGCCGTAGGTGATGTCATCGGCACAAGCAGCCACCGGGAGCGTTGATAGCCACACCACAGTGCAGCAACTCAATACGCGCCCGACTTGCGCCCGGTGATTTCTTTTCCATGTGCCGGAGCCCAGGCGACAGAATCTGGATAGTCTGATCATCGATACCCTTCACACGATTTATAGTTTTACTAACCAATAGAAAGGTATCGAAAACCGAATTTGATTTGTAGCGGACGCGTCCTTTATTAACTAATAGATTTCCTACAGCCAACAGCACTATAAGACGATCAATGACCAAGCCTCTCATCGACTCGCTGAATCTATAAGAATCCTCTTAGGACAATCTTAGAGATTCAAGGATCTATCGCAGCATCCCAGCGTCAACGACAACAGCGTCACCCCAAAAGGCAAAGGGCGCACCACCCAGTGCGCCCCTCGCCTTCCTGCCATTGCGGTACTACATCAACCGCCCACCAAACCCATCACACGCTAAAACGCATCAAGCCTCGAGCTGCTCCAGCACCTTCCCCTTGGTCTCAATCCCGAGAAAGTGCACCGCGATCGCCGCAATGAACGGCACAGCCGCGAGAATATAAAACGCCACTTCCAGGTTGCCGCCGATCATCGTCTTCGACACGATCGCCGGCGCGAAGATCGCCGCCACCTTCAGCCACGCGCCGCCCACACCGCAACCCATCGCGCGGATACTCGTCGGATACAGCTCCGGCGTGTATACATACGCCGTGATGAAACCGCAAGCAAGGAACCCAAGCGAGAAGGCACAACACGTCGCCACCACATACACCGACGAGTTGTGGAACACACCAGCCAGCAGCAACGACAACGCACACGCCAAGAACGACAGGTTGATGATCGGCTTACGCCCCACCTTGTCGACCAGCAGCGCACAGGTCAGCGAACCCACCACGCCCAGCACCGAAGCCGCCACCGCCAGATTCAACGCCAACTGCAGCGGCGCGTGATAAACCGTGCGATAGATCGTCGGCAGCCAGGTGGACAGACCGTACTGAATGAAGCCGCAGGTGATCCACAGCATCGCTACAGCCATCGTGCGCTTCAGATACGCCGGTCCGAACAGATCGCTCATACGGCGCTTCGGATGGCGATTGGCCATCGCGTCGAACTCGGCCGCATTGGCAACCGGCGGAAGCGGACCTTTCACAGCGCGCTCGAAAGTGTTCACGGCAGTATCGGCATCGGCCATCCGTTCGCGTTCGGCCAGCCAGCGCGGCGATTCCGGCACCAGTTTGCGCAGCACGAAGAACAGAATCAACGGCATGCCGCCGATGAAGTACATCGCTTGCCAACCGAAACGCGGCACGATCCACGCACCCAACGCGTTCGACGCAAGCAAACCAACCGGAAAAACGATTTCATACAAGAGCACGAAACGGCCACGGCCATGTGCACGGCTGATCTCGTTGATATAGGTCGCGGCCACCGGCAATTCGCCACCAAGCCCGAGCCCCTGAATCACGCGCAGCACGACAAATGCCGCGAAGGTCGGCGCAAAGCCGCACGCAATACTCGTAATGCCGATGATCCCCGAGCTCAACGCAATCGCCTTCACGCGGCCTTTGCGCTCCGCATACCACGGGAACACAAACGCGCCGATCAACTGCCCGACCGATCCAGAGCCGATCAGAAAACCGATCTCCCAAGGCGTCAGATGCCACTTCGCAATCAGGATCGGCAGCGTGGCCGCGATTGCGATCACGTCGAAACCGTCGAAGAACGTCGCGAGACCGATCAGTATGCGCGCGCGCACCTGCATCGCATTCTTCGGCAAGCGCTCGAGACGCGCGATGATCGAGCCCCGGGTCACGGGGCCTGAGACACCGGCGCTGCTGCGGTCCCCCATGGTGTTGTCGATGGTTCTCATGCCGTGGTGCCGTCCGTAGGTGTGGTTAGGCAAGCGCCGTTGAGGCGTCGGTCAGGGTGGCAAGGTCGATAGTCCGGCCCTGGTTCATCCATTTGCGCGACAGTTTCAGTTCGCGCGGCGTGTTGATGGCGATGACACCGCGAATCGTGCCGTCTTCCAGATGAAAGAGCGTGGCGTGTTTGCCTGGCAGATCGCCGCGTACGGCGAGTTGCGCATCGCCCGGAATATCGCCGAGAATTTGCAGATTGACGTCGTATTGATCGGACCAGAACCACGGAATGTCCGCATACGGTTCGAAATTGCCGAGCAACGCCTTCGCCGTCGAGATCGCCTGGTTCTGCGCGTTGGCCCACGATTCGAGCCGCACGCGGCGTTTGAGCCAGGCACTCGGATGATTCGCAACGTCGCCGCACGCGAAGATGCGCGGGTCGTCGGTCGCACCGAAATGATCGACGACGATGCCGTCTTCCACCCTGATACCCGCGGCTTCCGCGAGTGCCGTGTGCGGCGTGAGGCCGATGCCGGCGACCGCGAAATCGGCGTCCAATGTGGAACCGTTAGCGAACGTTGCGCGAATGCGGTTGGCGTCGTTTGGATGATCCGCAACCGACACGAGCGATGCGTTCAAACGCACGTCCACACCATTTTCACGATGCAGTTGCAGCAGGAAATCCGACACCATCGGCGGCAACGAGCGAGCGCACAGACGCCGCGCGCCTTCCACTACCGTCGCTTCCACGCCCAGCTTGCGCGCGGTCGCGGCAACTTCGAGGCCGATCCAGCCACCGCCAACGACGAGCACGCGTTTGCTTGCACGCAGGCGTTCGCCCAAAGCGACGGCTTCGTCAAGCGTACGCAGATAGGTGACGTGCGAGGTCTTCACCAGCGCGTCCGGCAAACGGCGTGCCGCGCCACCGGTTGCAATCACAAGCCGGTCGTATTGCACTTCGCGGCCCGACTGCGTGCGCACAATGCGCTGTTCACGATCGATCGACGTCGCGCACTCCGGTTGCCATGTTTCGACGTTTAGCGCTTCGAAATCTTCGGGCTTCACGAGGCGCACGGTTTCGATATCGGCGTCACCTGAGAGCACGGCCTTCGACAACGGCGGACGCTCGTATGGCAGATGGATCTCATCGGCGATCATCACAAGGCGGCCGTCGAAGCCTTCCTTGCGCAACGTCTTCACGACCCAACCCGCCGCCTGGCCGCCGCCGATCACGACGATCGTGCGCGGCGCTTCGAGTCCGGCGTGTGCAGCTTGAGCCTTTGCAGCAGCAGCGTCAGTCATTTTTTCGCTCCGTCATGAACTTGCCTTCCGGCGCCTTCGCGTTTTTCTGGCGACGCGTATTGCCGTCGATGCCACCGTCGATCGCCCATTCGGCAAATACGGTCGGGCCCGGTTCGAAATCTCGCGGCTGCCATTCAGGTGTGAGCTGGTCTTCGTCGGCGTAGTACTCGATCAGGCCGCCGGCCGGATTCTGGAAGTACCAGAAGTACGCCGACGACACCGGATGACGTCCCGGACCGAGTTGCGTATCCCAACCGCAGCGGCTGATATGCATGCCGCCGCCGAACACTTCGTGGATATCGCGCACAGTGAACGCGACGTGATTCAGGCCGCGCTTACCGCCCGGCAAGGCCAGCAGGAAAATGTCGTGGTGGCCGCCGTGCGGCGCGCAACGCATAAACGCGCCGCGGCCTGGATAACGGTCCGACATTTCGAAGCCGAGCAGTTCCTGGTAGAACTTCTCCTGTGCCGCGAGTTGGTTCGTAAAGAACACCACGTGGCCGACTTCAACCGGTTCAGCACGTTCGTAAATCGGCGACGGTTGATCGACGCGCAACGTCTGACCCCACACGTTCGACGGCGAACCGTGAATGTCGAGCACACGCTTGCGGGTCACTTCAACGCGAATCGCCATACCGTTCGGATCGATACAACCTACAGCGTCTTCCGTTTCGAAGTGGCCCGGTTGACCCGCAAAGCGGCCGCGTAGTTCGTCGAGTTCGGCTTTCGTTGCCACACCCCACGTCACTTCACGCAGCGTCGGACCTTCTTCGAACGCGGGCGGCAGCGACGGGTCGTTCGCATCGACCACAAGAATCGTGCAACCGTTCAGCGTTTCGAAGCGTGCACGGGTTTCGTCGTGCGCGACTTCTTTCAAGCCCCAGTCCGCGAAAAAGCGGCGACAGGTGGCGAGATCCGTCACGCCGTAAATAATCTGTTCAATGCCGAGAATCGTCATAACGTGCCTCTTGCGTATTTCGCGTATTAGTTCGCCCACGCCAGCGGCGCGTCGTTCAAGCCCCAGTAGAGGCTTTTCTGCTGCATGTATTCGCGGATGCCGAGTCGGCCCTTCTCGCGTCCCATGCCGCTCTCTTTCCAGCCGCTAAACGGCGTCGAGATCGAGAACAGCTTGTAGGTGTTGATCCACACGGTGCCGGTTTCGAGCGCACGGGCGATCCGGTAGGCGCGTTTGTAATCGAGCGTCCAGATGCCTGCGGCGAGGCCGAACACACTGTTGTTGGCTTCTTTCAGCAGCGATGCTTCGTCGTCGAACGGCATGGCGACCAGCACCGGGCCGAAGATTTCTTCCTGGCAGATGCGGGCGTCGTTCGTGAGGCCTTCGAGGATCGTCGGCTGGAAGTAGGTACCCTGCTCGCGGCCGTCGCCGACCGGGCGTTCGCCGCCACACAAGAGCCGGCCGCCCTCTTCCAGACCCAATGCGACGTAACGCTCAACCGTCTCGCGATGTGCCGCGGTAATCAGCGGACCCATCTGCGTTTCAGTACGCGACGGATCGCCGACGCGTAGCTTGCGTGCACCTTCCGCGAGACGCTGCATGAACGCGTCGTAGATCGAGCGCTGCACGAACAGGCGCGAGCCCGCGATACACGCTTCGCCCGACGAACTGAAAATGCCGTACAACACACCGTTCACTGCATGATCCAGGTCGGCGTCATCGAACACGATGGTCGGCGATTTGCCGCCGAGTTCGAGCGAGACCGGCATCAGCTTGTCCGCAGCGATGCGCGCGATGCCGCGGCCGACTTCGGTGCCGCCCGTGAATGACACTTTCTTGACTAACGGATGGCGCACCAGCACGTCGCCGATCACCGAGCCTTTACCCGGCACCACACTCAGGACACCCTTCGGCACACCGGCTTCTTCGCAAATACGAGCCAGCGCCAAGGAGACCAACGGCGTGACTTCAGCCGGCTTCAGCACCACAGCGTTGCCGCCGGCCAATGCCGGAGCCAGCTTCTGCGCATCCGAAGCAATCGGCGAATTCCACGGCGTAATCGCCGCGATCACACCGATCGGCTCGTAGATGCTCATCGTCAGATAGTCGCCACGCGAGGGGGTCACTTCTTCATCGAGCGTTTCGAGGCAGGCCGCGAAATAGCGGAAGGTGTTCGCAGCGCTCGCCACCAGCACGCGCGTTTCGTTGATCGGCTTACCGTTGTCACGACGCTGCAGTTGCGCAAGCGCTTCGTGACGCGCCATGATCAGATCGGCGATGCGATACAGAATCAGCGCGCGCTGATGCGGCTTCAGACCTGACCAATCCGCCTTACGCCATGCGATATCCGCGGCTTCCACGGCTTCACGTGCGTCGTCGGCGTTCGCCGTCGAGATTTCCATGTTGACCGACTGATCCGCCGGATACAGGCTTTTGTACGGGTTGCCACGCCCTTGCCGCCATTCGCCGCCGATGAAAATATCGCCGGTGGGCACGAGGCTGGTATCGAAGTGAGTCATGTCGGTCGTTCCGGTTTGCTTCAGCTAATCAGCTAATCAGCGAATGTCTTAAATCACGCAGCGGGCCGCGCGATTGCGTAGCGCACGAATCGCGCTATACGCGGTCAGTGCGGACGTCTTGGGGTTGTCCGGCAGCGGCTTGCCGCACATTTCCAGCGACATCTCGCCGAACGCGCCGCGCGCCACGATACGGTGCACGTTGCGCGATACGTTCGGGTCCGCGATCAGGCGGACCATGGTGTGGTCCAGACCCAGGCCAGCCAGCGCGATCGTCGCTGCGACGTTGGCGTTCTTCGGATACAGGCGCGCCGCTTCGCGCGCGCTGCCTTCGAAAATCACCGTCTCTTCGCTCAGCGTATGCAGATTGCAGAGCTGTTCCGCGGGCGTGCCGAGCCAGCCCGAAGGCGGTTTGCGGCCCGTGTACAGCACTTCGTCGAGGCCGCCGAGCTTGGCGGCAGACAATGCGTCCACGCCACCGATTGCACCCGACAACAGCGTCAACGTTGCGTCGCCTTCATCGGCCGCAGCGGAGAGCGCGTCCAGCAACATCATGTCGGACAGCGCGCCGATCGACGCCACCGCGCAATCCGTACCGGCTTTCAGCAAGGGCACCACGTGATCGACCAGTGCGCTGTGCCCAGCGCATTCCAGCGCGAAATGCGGCTGACTGCTCAACGCGGACACGGAGGCGACCACATCGACCGACGCGCCCACCACTTCACGCACCGACGCCATATGGCGCTCCGGCACGATCACGTGCGACACGCGCACCGTCGGATCCGACTCGACCGAGCGATACACCGCCTGGCCGATCGCGCCGAAGCCGATCATCGCGACGTCGACGGGCGCGTGATGCCCTGCGTAGCCGGTCTCACGCATGTTCCGGCTCCTTTTCCTTGACCGGCGGGCCCGCGAACGCGGTGGCGAACGAGCCGACCGACAGCATGTCCACTTCAACCAACACGGGACCGATCTTCGCCATACCCTCGCGGATGATCTCCTCGGCCTGGTCGAGCGACTTGATGCGGTAGTGCGTAAGTTTCAGGCTCTCGCAGAACTGCGCGAAATCCGGCTGGTGCAGATCGACGTAGCAGCGGCGACCGCCGTATTGCACGTCCTGAATGTTGCGGATCACGCCGTAGCACTGATCGTTCATCAGCACGATCATCACGTTGGCGTTTTCCTGCACGGCCGTTGCGAGTTCGCCGACGTTGACCATCAGGCCGCCGTCGCCAACCAGGCACACGGTCTTCGCGGCATTGCCGGCGAGTGCTGCGCCGATACCCATCTGCATGCCCTGGCCGATACCGCCGCCGAGTGCATGAACGCCCGCTCGCGGCGAGAAGATCTTCAGCATGCGATTACCCCACGTGCTGTTCGAGATCGTGACGTCGCGCACCCAGTTGTAGTCGCGGCCCACGGCCTGCTGCAGCGCGTCGACGAGGCGCTTGTACGGGCCGAGCCCCTTGCCCACATCGGCGACGGCGCTTTCACGCGCGGCAGCCAAGTCTTGTGCGAACGTCGGATCGACTTTCAGACGGCCTTCGAGCAGCGTCGCGAGTTCTTCGAGAACGGCCGATGCATCGCCGTGAATGAACATGTCGTTGCGATAGCCGCGGTTGTCGGCGAGCGCGTCGGCGTCGATGCGATACAGCGGTTGCGGCAACGCCAGCTTGTACTTCAGCGTTTCATTGCCACGCAGACGCGAACCGACCACCACCAGCGCGTCACACGTCTTGTAGAAGCTTTCGACTGCCGAGTGCACGTTGAACGCGCCGAGCGTCGCCGGATGATCTTCCGGCAGCACACCACGGCCCTGCACGCTGGTCACCACACCGAAGCCCAAGGCAACGAGACGCTCAACCGCAGCACGTGCGTGGCGCGTGCCGCCGCCGAGCCACAACAGCGGACGCTTCGCATTCGCCAGTTGATCCGCGAGTTGCACGACACGCTGGCTGCAATGCGTGAGCGTGGTGACATGCGGCGCGGCCAGATCGGCGGGCCATTCGATTTCGGCCGCTTGAATGTCGATCGGAATTTCAACGCTGACGGGGCCGCTCGGCGCGGTTTGCGCGACACGGACGGCTTCGCGGATGGTCGGCAATGCGGTTTCGACCGAGCGCACGCGGAACGCGGCCTTCGAGATCGACGACAGCATCGACAATTGATCCGGCGCTTCGTGGATATAGGCGAGGTCCTTGTCGAGGTATTCGGTTTCGATCTGGCCCGTCACATGCAGCAACGCGGTGCCAGCGGTCAGTGCTTCGACCATCGCGCCGGCAGCGTTACCCGCGGCAGTGCCCGTGCTGGTGAATGCAACACCGAGGCCGCCGGAGACACGCGCCAGGCCATCAGCCATGTTCACCGCGCCCGCTTCGCCACGTGCGCCGACGTAGCGAATCTTGCCGCGGTTGTGGATCGCGTCGAGAATCGGCATGTTGTGGATCGAGATCACGCCGAATGCGGTTTGAACGCCGCATTGCTCGAGAAAAGCGGCGATCAGTTCGCCAACGGTGGTTTTGTTAGACATGTCGTGCAACGCCTCCAGAAACATCGATGTGACTGCCCGTCGTATAGGACGACAGCGTCGTAGCCAGATAAAAGAGCGCTTGAGCGGCCTCTTCGGGTTTGCCGAAGCGGCCTAGCGGAATGTTTTTCTTGCGCGCCAGTTCGACGGTCCAGTCTTCCCAGCTCTGGCCCGACTGCGCTTCTTTCGCGTAACGGCGGCGCCATTGACCCGATTCGACGATGCCGATCAGAATCGAATTCACGCGAATGCGTTGCGGCGCGAGTTCGACCGCGAGTGATTTGATGAGGCTCAGCACGCCGGCCCGCGCCGACGAAGTCGCCACCATGTGCGGCTCGGGTTGCAGGGCGAGCAGCGAGTTCACGCAGACCACGGCGGCGTTGTTGCCAGACCCGGCGGCGTCGCGCAGCATCGGCAGGAAGGCGCGGGTCGGGCGGATCACGCTGAAGTACTTCAGGTCGAGTTCTTCGCGCCAGGCGTCGTCGGTGGTGTCGGCGAACGTCGACACGCGACCCTGGCCGGCGTTGTTCACCAGCATGTCGGTGCGGCCGAAACGCGCTTGCACAGCTTGCGCGAACGCTGCGACCTCGTCCGCGTCTAGCACGTCGCAGGTTTGCGCCAGCAATTGCGCTTGCGGAAACTGCGCCTTCAGCGATGCTTCCGCTTGCGCGAGACGTTCGCTGTCGCGCCCGCAGATCGCAACCGAAGCGCCTGCTCGCAGAAACAGTTCGGCAGTCGCAAGGCCGATGCCGGACGAACCGCCCGTCACCACCGCTACCTGTCCGGTCAAGTCGATTTGAATCATTTGAGCCCCAGTGCCTTAAAGTATTTCGCACCCGCGTTCGGGCTGCCCGTCGGCCGAAAGTTGAGCCGCTGCGAGAGTTCGTCAGCCGCGCGGCGGACCTTGTCGATCAGGCCGCTGTCGAGCAGCGACGCATCGATCTCGTGGCGCGGAATCGTCGTCGTGATAACCGCGACGATGCGGCCCGTGTCGTTGCGCACCGGCGCGCTCACCACCGAAATGCCGCGTTCGAACGACGACTCGCTGATCGCGTAACCGCGCTGTGCGTCGTCGCGAATGCGTTCGTACAGGTCGTCGATGGTGGCCGGCGTTTGTTTCGTGAAACGTTCGAGCTCCGGCTCGGGATAGAGCTTCTTCAAGTCGTCGAGCGTCATGTCGCCCATCAACACCTGGCCGTGCGTCGTCGCGTGAGCCGGCAGGCGCGTGCCGACGTTCACCTTCACCGAGCTGAAAATCGGCGCATGGCTTTGCGCTTTGGCCACGAACACCACATCGCGTCCGTCGCGAATCACGATGTGGCTGGTGAGGCCGGTGTCGTTACGCAGCGCTTCGATGATCGGCAAACCGAGGTCGGTCAATTCAAGCGAGCTCAGATATTCGAAGCCGAGCCGCAGCACCGCGACGCCGAGGCGATAGTTGCGGTCCTTATCGGCGCGCTCGAGAAAGCCGAGCGATTCGAGCGTTTGCAGCAGACGGAACACCGTCGTGCGGGGAATCTTCAGGCGCTTCGATAATTCCGGTGCGCCGAGAACCGGTTCGCGTGGCGAGAACTCCGTCAGAATCTTCAGACCGCGTTCCAGACCCGGCACGCGATAGCTGATATCGCTGCTGGTGTCTGCGTCATTGCGGTCGTCGTCCGCGTCGCGCTCGGCGCTAACCATGTCATGCGTGTCGGGCGTCATTCATTGGCTCCGTTGTCCGTCGCTTGCGCGGCAGAACGTGTCGATGATCGCGGTGTACGCGGCGGGTGCTTCGATATAGCCGGCGTGCCCGGCGCACGGCACGACCTGCAGTTTGGTGCCGGCGGCGAGAGCAAGTCGCTCGCAGACTTCGGGGGGCGTAATGGTGTCTTCTGCGCCGACCGCGACGCTGATGCGGCCTTTGTAGCGTGACAGGTCGCTGGCGAGATCGGCGTTGGCGAGCAGATGCGTCGCTTGCGCATAGCCGTTCGGGATCACGCGCGACATGTTCCAGCGCACCCATGCGCGGGCTTCGTCGCTCGCGTGGGTGGACAACATATTGGTGCTGCGTTTTTCGGCGAGACCTTGCGGGCCGAGTTCTTTCAGCATGGCCAGACGCTGATCGCGTTTTGTTTCGCGCACTTCCGCCGCGGAAGCGCCATAACCGCCAGCAGGCGACAACAAGAGCAAACCGGCCACGCGCTGCGGATTCGCCACAGCAAATGCACCGGCGATGATCGCGCCAAGCGAATGACCCAGCAGCACGCAGCGTTCAATGCCAAGCGCGTCGAGCCATTCCTTCAATACAGTGGCGTAATCGCTTGCTGCGGGCGAATCGGCGTCTACGGGTGTCGATGCGCCATACCCCGGCGCATCCCACGCCAGCACACGGCGCATCTCACCCAGCACTTCAAGCTGCTGCACCCACGAAGCCGCACCCGAACCAATACCGTGAAGCAGCACCAAAGGCACCGCTTCACTTTCGGCGCTATCCACGTCGCGATAGCTGACCGCGCGTTGCGATGCCAGCCAGATCTGCTGCGCCGGAAAGCGTGCAAGGCGCGCTTCGAGCGTAGCGTTCTGATTGACGGTAGCGGACGGGACTGCGGACATGATTTCCTTCGTGGGTGTTTTTAAAGCGAACTTGAGGGCTTAGCGCTTGAGCGTCGCCAAAGGAGAATCCGGCGGATACGTCGGCGTAATCGGTTTGGCTGCACCGAGCATCACGCACATCAACGCATCTTCTTCACCGATATTCACTTCCGTGCGATACACGCCCGGCGGCACCGAAATCAGATCGCGTTCACCGAGTACCGCTTCCCACGTTTCACCGTCTTTCTCGCAGATCACCTTCATCTTGCCGCGCAGCACGAAGAAAATTTCTTCGACATCCATATGGATATGGCTCGGACCGATGTTGCCGGCCGGGATGACCATCGTCGAAAACGTGAAGCCGCCCGCGGGCACCGTGTTCATGTCCTTCGCGACGCCCGTGCCGCCCGTGCCGACATAGCGCATTTGCGCGCGGCGATACTTCGGGTCGTAGTCGGCCTGGAACTTCAGCGCGTCCCAGTCGTAACGACGCGTTTCCAGGCGCGCGACGCGGCTGTCCAACCATTGTGCAAAGCTCGCGTCCGCGGGTTGTTCCCACGATTTGCGTTCGATATCGGCGTCCGCCATCTCTTTCTCCATTCGATTCGACAAGATCAATTCATCACGAAGCCGCCGTTGACCGGCAGCAACTGGCCAGTCACGAAGCGCGCGGCATCGGACAACAGGAACAGCACCGGCCCGGTGACGTCGTCGGGCACTTGTGCGCGCGTGAGCGCGCGGCCTTGCAGGTAATACTGGTGACGCTCGGCGGGCACGTAAGCGGTGGCTTCGACTTCGGTGAGGCCCGGTGCGATGGCGTTGACCGTCACTTGATGTGCGCCGAATTCGCGAGCCAGCGAGCGGGTCATCGAAATCACCGCGCCCTTGCTCGCGACATACGCGAGCAACTTCGGCGCACCCCACATCGCTGTATCCGACGCGATGTTGACGATGCTGCCGCGGCCCGAGTCGCGCAGATACGGCAATGCGGCGGTGCTCATCAGCCACGTGCCGCGCACGTTGACGTTCATCACGGCGTCCCACGTATCGATCGACAACTCGTCGGCGAACTTGCCGCCCGAGTTGGTGATCGCTGCGTTGTTGATCAGCGCGTCCAGCCCGCCGAGTTGAGCCGCGGCCCGATCGGCAAACTGCTTGATGCTGGCGGGGTCGGCGAGATCGAGCGGCAGATACGTCACTGCATGGCCTTGCTCGACCAGCGACGCCGCGAGCGCCCGGCCTTCGTCATGCAGCACATCGCCGAACGCGACTTGCGCGCCGGCTTGCACCAGCGAGCGAACGAACGCCGCGCCGAGGCCGCGCGCGCCGCCCGTCACGAGAACGCGCCTGCCTTGGAGTGCAGCCAATGCCGGGGACGCTTCGTTATGCATGGCTGTGGCCTGCTGCTTCGGTGTGCGCGGCGCCGGCCTGAGCGGCTTGAGCGTGATACGCGTCCAGTTCAGCGAAATGCTGCTGCGCGCGCTGACGGAACATGCGGCGCACACGCGTCATGCCGACGTCGTGCTGATAGAGGAATTCGTGCTCGCGTGCATTCGGCGCCATGCTTTCGAGAACATAGCGATCCTGTTCCAGCACGGCCCAGTGCAGACCTTCCAGACGGTTGCGATACATGAAGCGCCATGCGTCGCGCTGCCAGCCCGACACCTTGCGCGTGCGCCAGAAGTAAACCTGGCAATTGTTTTCGTCGACCGGCGTAGCAAAGCCGATGATCCCGAAGTTGCCACCCGGGCCGAACTTCTTCTTGTACGGAATCGCGAGGCGCATCCACAGCGCGCCGGTTTCGCCGAGCTCGACCCAGTCGAAATTCACGTCACGCTGGCCGACCTTTTCGAACATCAGACCGGTTTCGGTCTTGCGCACGCGCATGTCGGCCTGCTTGTCGCCTTCAGCCATCGAGTGCGAGGTCGCGTGCAGATAGGCGCCGTGCATCGGGTCCATCACGTTGTCGATCGCGTATTGGTAATTGCACTTCCAGTTCGACATGCACAGAAAGTTCGCGTACTCGTCGCCCACCAGTTCTTCCGGCAGCACGAGCGGCGTGGGTTCTTTATGGGCGTCGTCGCCGAACCACAGGAAGATCGCACCGGCATGCTCTTCGACCGGATACGACTTCACGCACTTCTGGCCTTCCAGCGGGCAGTTCGACACAGCCGGGACTTTCGTGACCGTGCCGCCGCCGTCAATTTCAATCCCGTGATACCAGCACGCGACGCTGCCGCCGAGGTTCCAGCCGAGCGACAGACGCGCGCCGCGGTGCGGGCAGCGGTCTTCGAGCGCGCGGACTTTGCCTTCCTTGCCGCGCCACAGCACGATCTGATCGCCGAGGCGTGTGATGCCGACCGGCGCGTCACCGACTTGCCAGCTCGGTGCAACGGGATACCAGTAATTGCGCAGGCCTCGGTTCAGATAGGACTGGATCGGGTCGGCCGCGCCTTGAGTCGTTGTATTGGGGGACGTCATAAAGAGACTCCGGATGCGAAAGCGAAGAGACGTGTGCGGGAGAGCGCGCTTATTCAGCGAGCAGGCGGAATTCGGCGGCAAGGCGATCGGCGTCCCACGCATTGCCTTCCGGCGTGCGAAAGCCCACGCGGTTCAAACCGTCGACAACTTCCTGTAACTCGTTCGCGCCGGCTTCGAAAACTTTTTCCAACGCATCGCCGAAGTCGTTTTCATACTGGGTCGGCTCAGCCTTGCGCGTTTGCCAGATGAAGTTTTCGGTCTCGCCCGGCTTTTCGATCACGCCCTTGCCGGCAACGTTGTTCGGCTGCGGCGCGAGCCACGGCTTCAGGAAGGGATTGAAGTTCACGGTTTGTTCTCGCATGTCATTCCACCTTGATCTGGATTTCTTCGCCGGCGAGGCGTACCGAGTACATCTTCAGGTCGCGGCCACCCGGCTCTTTCAGGCATTTGCCGGTCGGGATATGGAACACGGCCTCGTGCAGCGGGCATTCGACGGTGTCACCGTCGACAAAGCCCTGCGTCAGCAGCGCGTACGCATGGGGGCAGACGTTTTCCAGCGCGTACAGCGCATCGCCCA
Source organism: Paraburkholderia sp. WS6 (assembly GCF_030464835.1). NCBI lineage: Bacteria > Pseudomonadati > Pseudomonadota > Betaproteobacteria > Burkholderiales > Burkholderiaceae > Paraburkholderia > Paraburkholderia sp. WS6. The sequence goes on along the minus strand of NZ_JALQCK010000001.1, from coordinate 472,946 downwards.
CCTTGTAGATGCCGATTTCGGTGCCGTCGAGTTTGAACTCGAGCGGCGCGTCTTCGGACAGGTCGCCGGCATGGCCGGCGCAGCGCCATTGTTCAGTCATTTCTCGCCTTCTCCTGAAGCCCTATGTTCCATATAAGGAACATCAGTTCGTGTATGGATAATTATAGGAGTGGCTTTGGCTCGAGAAAATAAAAATCTGGGCTGGTAGGGGAAAACACCGACTGTCGCGTTCACAACACAGCTTTGCGTGAACTGCCGTGAGCGGCGGTTTCCGCTTGAGAACCTTTCTGGGCTTGGGTTTGCGCATAATTTTCAGACAAATGCCGCAGCCCTCATGCGGGTTTGTACGGGGTCCGAAAATTTATTTTGACCGCTTCCAGACTCACTATACTTTTCCATATGCGATACAAACGCCCATAGGTGGAACACAAAGCGGAGCAGTTTTGGCGCATAAACCCGAAGCTGCATTCAACCCAAAGCAAGGATCAGGGACGACGAAATCGGCGCGAGCTATCCGTCGTGTGATCAGGAGAACCAACGGTGAAGCACATCATTGCGGCGGCCGGCTTGACGGCAATCTGCGCAACGACTGGCGCCTGGGCGCAAAGCAGCGTGACGCTCTACGGCAGCCTGGATGCTGGCATTGCGTACATCAGCAATGCGGGTGGCCATTCGAAGTGGATCGAGGAGCAGGGCAACATGCAGCCGGACCGCTGGGGCCTGAAGGGCGTCGAGGATCTGGGCGGTGGCCTTAAGACGGTTTTCCAACTGGAAAACGGCTTCTATACCAACACGGGTGCATTCGCCAAAGCGGGCACGCTGTTCAATCGCCAGGCTTTTGTCGGATTGAGTTCGGACCAGTTCGGCACGGTGACACTCGGCCATCAGACGCCCTTCAGCTTCGACGTGCTGGGTCCGCTGAGCACGGCCTATCAGGCTGCGAGCTGGTACGCGTTCCACCCGGGCAACATCGACGAACTCGCCGACACCGGCGTGGTGCCGTTCGACAACTCGGTGAAGTTCCGCTCGGCGAGTTTCGCCGGTTTCTCGGTCGGCGCGATGATGGGTCTCGGCAACACGACCAACTTCTCGACCGGCAAGACACTGAGCTTTGCGCTTAGCTATGCGAACGGTCCGTTCAAGGCCGGCGCGACCTATGCGAATGAGCACGACCGTACGCCGTCGATCGTGACGACGGGCATCACCAGCTTCCAGGGTGTCGCGGCGGCTAACTACACGGCGGGCAAGGTCCAGAACATGGGCGCGGGCGCGTCATACCAGTTCGGCAAGCTGCTCGTGCATGGTTTGTACACGCGTGTGAAGCTGGAATCGTCCGGCCATTCGGACACGTATCAGAGCTACGACGTGGGCGCGAATTATCAGTTCACGCCGTTCAACACCGTTGCAGGCGGCGCCGCGACCACGACGATGGCCGGCCATCGCTGGACGCAATTCGAAATCGGCGACATCTACGCGCTGTCGAAATCGACGCAGTTGTATGTGAATGCGCTGTATGAGCGTGCCGGCTCGAATACGGACGCCGCGTTCTTTACGGCGGGTGTGTCGAGCGGCCGGAACCAGACTATTTTCCTGACGGGCATCCACCACTCGTTCTGATATCAGTTCGCCGCAACCGATCTGCGGCGCGCTTGAGCCGCGGTCGGATCATCCGGCCGCGGACGATAACTGAGCCGCTCGGACAATTCGAGCGCCGCCTGGCAAACCGCGATGATGAGCGGTTCGCGTTCTTCCGCTTCGCCGATATCGGAACGGGGAATGGTGACCGTCAACGCGGCCGTAATCTTGCCGCTTTGGTCGCGCACCGGTGCGCTCACTACCGAAATCCCTCGTTCAAAAGACGCTTCGCTCAACGCGTAGCCGAGCGCCGCGCTTTCGCGCACTCTTCCGTACAGTTCTTCGACAGTCGCCGGCGTGCGTTCGGTGAACCGTTCGAGCTGCGGCTCGGGATACAACTGGCGCAATTCTTCGAAACTCAAATCGCCCATCAGCACCTGACCGTGCACCGTGGCATGCGCAGGCAAGCGCGTGCCGACATGCACCTTCACCGAACTGAACATTGGCTCATGGGTTTGCGCTTTGGCGACGAACACCACATCACGCTGGTCGCGGATCAGCAGATGCGTGCTGAGGCCGGTTGCGTCGCGCAAGCGTTCGAGAATCGGCGTGCCGACGTCGGTCAGTTCGAGCGAGCTCAGATATTCAAAACCGAGCCGCAGCACCGCGACGCTTAAACGGAAATAGCGGTCGCCGTTCACGCGCTCGAGAAAGCCTAAAGCTTCGAGCGTTTGCAACAGACGAAATGTAGTGGTGCGCGGAATGCCGATGCGCTTCGACAATTCGGGCGCGCCCAGAATCGGCTCGCGTGCGCTGAATTCGGCGAGGATGCGCAGGCCGCGCTCCAGCCCTGGCACGAGATAAGTCGATCCGCCGGTGCTCTCTTCATCGGTGGAATCGGGGGAATCGGCGCCGTCCGCCAAGGACCGCGCCGCGTCGTCTCGTGGAGTCGAAACTGTCGCGCCGCGTGGCCTCGCTTGCTTGCGTCCCGCTCCTGTCTGCTCTTCTTTTGCCATCTTGGCTGCCGTCTTTGCCGTTGTCTCTGCTGTTCATCGGATACAGATCAACATGATAGCGCGAAGCACACGGCGGTCATTTTCGTTTCGCGCGGTGCTATGCTTTAATGCGGTCCATCGCGCGAGGTCTCACTGCCACGCTTTGGCTCCCGCCAGGCGTCCGGAGGCCATACCCATGTCCGATTCCGTCCAGATCCAGGTTGCCGACTCACATCTATATCCGGGCTGCGCAGTGCAAATCGCGCACCTGCCCGAGCCGGCCCGCGCGGCCGCGGCGATAGTCGAATTCGCGGACGGTTCCGGCGCGCATGCCACTTGCCATCGGCGGACTTTCGATGAACTCGAATTGACCGTTGACGGTTACGCTACACAGCGGCGTCATCCAGTGGACGCCCGACATTGGCTTCTGCTCGCTGTCGACTCGACGCACAACAGTTGGCGCGTGAAGCGACGATTACCCTAGCCGTGCCGGAACCTTCCGGCCACCTCGATTCTGAACCCGGTGCCGCGCGCACGCCGCCCCGAGCGGTAGCTTTCTGGCTGTGAAGCGCCCGTCACGCAAAACTCCGAGAGATACCGATGACAGACAACGACTCCACCCTGCCGCCGAACCCCGACGACACCCCCGACGATCCTGAACGCCGCCGTGTCCTGACCGGACTCGCGGCGCTCGGCATCGGGCTGGCACTAACCGGGTGCAAGACTGACCAAGGTATCGCGAGCGGCACGGTGCCGCACAGTGCCGCTGACATGCGGCTCGACGCCGCGTTACGCGACCAGGTCAAGCAGATCGTGGTGATCTACGCCGAGAACCGCAGCTTCGCGAATCTGTACGGCAACTTTCCCGGCGTCCAGCATCCACTCGATGCGGTGAGCGCCGAGCGTTATCTGCAGCTCGACCGCGACGGCAAGACGCCGCTGCCGCGCCTGCCGGCAATCTGGGGCGGCCTCGTGCCGCAAGCGCAGGTGGTGGATGGCAAGCGCTACATGATCGGTCAGAAGGATATCGCCAACCTGCGCAACGGCCCGTTCCATATTATCGACGCGCAAGGCGCACCGTTACCGAATGGCGTGATCACGCGCGATCTGGTGCATCGCTTCTATCAGAACCAGATGCAGATCAACGCCGGGCGCAACAATCAGTTCGCCGCATGGGGCGATGCCGGTGGCCTGGTGATGGGCCACTACCGCAATTCCGCCGACACGCTGTGTCTGTGGAACCTCGCGCAGCAATACACGCTGTGCGACAACTTCTTCATGGCGGCTTTCGGCGGTTCGTGGCTGAACCACATCTTCCTGATCTCCGCGCAGGCACCGTTCTATCCCGACATCCACAACAGTCCGGCGAAGAAGATGGTCTCGGTGGTGGAAGGCGACGATCCGACCGGCACACGGCTCAAGGTGGCGGCCGATTCGCCGGCGTCCGCGCTCGACGGTCCGCCGAAATTCGTCAACGACGGCGCGTTTACCGCCGACGGCTACGCCGTCAACACGATGGCGCCGCCCTACCAACCGAGCAGCGTGCGGCCGGCCGAAGGCGGCAATCCCGCGCTCGCCGACCCGTCGAATCCGCGCGTGATGCCGCCGCAAAACTACGCGACGATCGGCGACCGTCTGACGGACAAGGGCGTCGACTGGGCGTGGTACAGCGGTGCGTGGCAGTACGCATTGGAGCATCAGGACACGGGCGCGGTGCCTGACTTCCAGTACCACCATCAGCCGTTCAACTACTTCACCAATTACGCGCCGGGCACCGCCGCGCGGCGCAAGTATCTGCGCGACGCAGGCCTCGGCGACGACGCGTCCACCAATCGTCTGATCGCCGATATCGACGCGGGGCGGTTACCGGCCGTGACGTTCTACAAACCGCAGGGCGATCTGAACATGCACGCAGGGTATGCGGATGTCGCATCGGGGGACCGTCACGTCGCGAATGTGATCGAACATATTCAGCGCGGCCCGCAGTGGGCCAATACTGTCGTAGTCGTCACGGTCGATGAGAACGGCGGCTGGTGGGACCCGGTCTCGCCGCCGAAGGGCGATCGCTGGGGGCCGGGATCGCGGGTTCCGGCGTCAGTGATTTCGCCATTGGCGAAGAAGGGGTATGTCGATCATACGGTGTACGACACCAATTCGATTCTTCGCCTGATTAGCCGCGTGCATGGACTGGCGCCGCTCGATGGGGTCGTTCTGCGAGATCGGGCTTTTGCGGAGAATGGCCTGGCGCCGCTTGGCGATTTGACCGGCACGCTGGATCTGGCCTGAGCCGCTTGCCTATCGCATTTGCCTATTACGTCGGGGTGGGCAGCAGTGCATCAATCACTGCGCCACCCCGTGCAGCTTGGCAATCACTGCATCTGAGATCTGCTGCGCGGTCTTCTTGATCGTCTTCTTCTCGTCACCGCTCGCCATCACGAACTTCGCCGCGATCACGTACGGATTGAGTTTGATCGCCGCGCCTGGCTTTCCCTTGCTGTCGGCTTCTTCGACGGCTTCATAGAGCGGCGGCAAACCGGCCGTCGCCAGGCTGTCGCACGACACCGCCACTTGAATATTGTTCTGACCCGCACCAAAACCGACCATCGCACGTCTTAGACGATTGCCGTCGTCGACGCTCAGAAACACGCCTCGCACTTGCCAACCCGTTGCGGGTAATGGTTGGCCGGGCGCCATACGGCGCGCGTCGACACCGCCTTTTTTCAGGTCCGCAGTCAGCGCGTCCCCCATCTCGTTCACGATGTCCTTGGCGTGGTCCTGCGGATTCTTGTCCTTGCCCATCGGTCCTGGGCCACTCGGCAACAGACCGCGCAGGCGGCGCACACGTTGCCCCGGTCCGCTGTCAGGTGTCACGTTGGCCACGTCGAGGTCGAAGTCGGACACATAGACGATCGGCGCGGGCGCGGCGAAGGGGGGACTGTCCGCGGCTGCACTGAGCGTCGATATCGCACCGAGGCATCCCGCCACCATCGTGAGTTGCAGCAATCGACGCAGCATGGCCCGCCTCCACGAAATGCCTTTCGGACGCGGCTATCGTACAGCCATGCGCGCTGCGCGTAAGTTTTTTTCGTGCCCGATCGCCGCGCCTTTTCGCCTTGCATAACACGCGTCGCGACATAGACTGATAAAGCATTACTTCGCAATTTGTACGGAACTGCCATGCGCCTGACCATCCTCATCAACGGTTCCGATCCCACCGTCAGCCACGACTACGCTGTGTTATGGCTCGACACCGACGAACATCGGTGGTCGAGGGAAGCGCATCAAGGGATCGATCTGCCCCCGTGGGGCGAGTTACACGACGACAATGGCGTGACGACCCTCTGTGCGCCGAGCACGGATGCGCCGCTGTGCACGTTGCGCGGATTGCACGTCGATCGCAAACAACGCGTGAGCGCGGCGCAAGGTGCCGCAGCGTGGACAGCCTTGCCGACACACGCGCCGGCCAGCGGTTTCTGGCGCTTGCAAGCTGTCGATCGCCAGAATGTGCACGCCGAACACAGTGTTTTCGGCAATTAGGTTTCGGCGCCTTTTTCGTCGGTCGAAATTTCCACTCATCCAAACCGCGCCGCCTGCGCGCGGGTGAGTGGGGTTGTGTGCACGTTCGACCGTCGGCCCACATTTCCACGTTCCGCATTCCGCGCGCTTAAGTCCGTCTTAAGTTTGCGTACGTAGAGTTTGAATTCCACGCATTAGGGTCGCTGCAAAGCGGCCCGTTTTTTTTGGTGCAGCGGTTTTCACCGTGTGTCGTGCGCTTCTTTCGCTCGCAGCATTTTCATCGCTGCGGGAACTGCGAAAAAGCCGCATCCTTCCCCCATGTTCTTCTGCGTTCCACGTCGCTCGACACCGGCTCGCGACGCTATACTTGCGCCCCCGATCAATCAACTGACTGACATATGAAGAAGTGGTTTGCCTGTCTGTTGTTCGCCGTTGCCGCTCACGCGAGCGCGGCACCCTCGTGCACCCAGTTCACCCCGAATGCGCAATGGCCGGTTCTGACTAATCAGAAGATGGCGCCGAAAACGCGCATGCTTTGCTATAGCGATTTCGCGGTGCTGCATTCGGGTATCACGCATGGTCCCTTGTGGTCCGCGGAGCATCTGACGCGCGACCATATCGAAGCCGCCAAAGACATGGTGCGCACCAACAAGTTCTTCGAAGACGCGCGCTTGCCCGACGGCGAAGGCGCGACGCTCGCGGACTATAAACGCAGCGGCTTCGATCGCGGTCATATGAGTCCGGCAGGCAATCGCTGGAATCAGGAAGCGATGGCACAATCGTTTTCGCTGGCGAACGTCGTGCCGCAAAATCGCGAGAACAATCAGCGCTTGTGGGCGCGTATCGAAACGTCGGTGCGCAAGATCGCAATGTCGTACAACGATACCTATGTCATCACCGGGCCGATTTTCAGCGGCCAGCAATTGCAGACCATTGGACCGACACGCGTCTTCGTGCCGACGCAATTGTTCAAGGTGGTCTACGTGCCGTCCCGGCAGATGGCGTTCGCGGTGGTGGTGGACAACGTCTCGACCAACCGCTATGACATCAGGACGATTCACGAACTCGAGACAGCATCGGGTATCCGTTTTCCGGGCATTCCGGAGAATCTCAAAGATCAGCGACCGGGAGGACTAAAAGGTGTTTAAACCCTATTCGAACGATGACGACGTGCTCAACATCCAGGGCGATGCACTCACCGTCAGCAACGGCACCACGCGCGTAGTGCTGAACGGCACGCTGGAGTTGACGCAGGACCAGCGCGGGTTGAAGGCGGCACTGGCGCTGAAGGAAGCGATCGATGCGATAGTGGCCGCACTGCAGGCACAGGCCAATCTGCCGGCGAAGGTGAAGGACGAGCCGGATGCGAAACCGGGCGTCGTGCAGAATCCGTTTCAATAGCGCATTCACGCATTCACGCAATTGCCCAGGCGCGAAGGTACGGGATTTCCGCGTCGCCTTCGCGGCTGGGAGGTGAAACCGCTTCAGGCTGATTCAAAACCCCGATATGTATCCGCCGTTACGTTTTGTCACCAGAGCGCCGTCAACTGCTGTCTTCCGGCCAACGTTAAACCGGCAGCGCTGAAACATTTCAGCCGCGACATAAAGAACAACCGGTTTAACCAGGAGTTACATCATGAAGACGCTTTTCGCTGCTCTCGCTTCCGCTCTCGTCGTGTCGACCGCATTCGCACAAACCGCAGCACCGGCGGCCGCGCAACCTGCGCAAACGCAACCCGCCGGTCAAGCGAATCTGAAGGCGAGCACCGCCGCGCAAACCAGCGCCACGGACGAAAGCACCGCCACGACCAAAGCGCCGACCAAGGCCGCAACGAAGTCGCAAGTGAAAAAGGCTTCCGCCAGCCACACGGCAAAGACCCATAAGGCCACCAAGAAGACTGCTGTAGATACAAGCGCAAGCAAGACAAAGACGGAGAGCGCGAAAGAGGCCAGCAATGCCCCGGCAAAAACCGACGGCGCAAAGACCGACACGACGAAAACGCAATAACACGTGATCGGCTTTCGGCACGCACCGGCCAGGCATCTGTAGTTAATCGAAGCCGAACTCTGCCGTTCAGGGAGGGCGAGTCTCACGACTCGCCTTTTTTTATGGGCGCGTCGCATGGGCCTGGTTGAAGCGCACACAACTTGCCGCCACGGCTGCTGATTCACTTCGAGCAACTCGTCTAGTGCGCGCGATTTTTTCAGCGGATACCCCAATTTTTGCACTGCGTTTACCCGTAGACGTCTAATCTCGAACTGTCTTGATCAACCATGGCGTCAACGAACGCCGCATCAAATGGCACTCACGCAATCAATCGACAACTTCGAAACGCAGCCGCTCGGCGCGCCGCCGGTCCAGCGCAACAATGTCATCCCCTTCCCCGCGGCTCGCGCCCGCTTGCAGATCACCCTGCCTCATCCCCCGCACGATCTTCCTGGCACCCAGCTCCGCACACTGCTTCATTCGCCGCTCGGCGTGTATGTGGTCAGCACGGAGGCCGTGCGCGAAGAAGTGCGCGTGCAACTCGACATTGCGCTCGACGACCTCGATTTCACCTTGCATACGCTGATCTCGACACTCCCTGCAGCACTCATCGGACCATTGAAGCGCCGCCATGCCGTCGCAAAGGCGCGCTAATCATGTTCTCAGGAATCTGGTTGCCCATCGTTACCCCGTTTCGCAATGGTGAAGTCGATGTCGACGCGTTGCAGCGCCTCGCGGACTACTACCTGCGCACGGAAATCAGCGGTTTTGTCGCCTTGAGCACGACGGGCGAAGCCGCTTTGTTACAGGAATCCGAGCGCCTCACCGTCTTGCAGGCGCTGACCGATGTGATCGGCTCCCGTCTGCCGATGCTGATCGGCGTAGGCGGCGCCAATACGCGCGACGTCCTGCACGATATTCAGCGCTATGAGCGCTGGGACTGCGCGGGCTATCTGGTGTCTCCGCCGTCGTACGTATGTCCGGATCAGGCCGGCGTGCAATGGCATTTCGAACAGGCCGCACTCGCCACCGAACGCCCTATCGTTTTGTACGACGTGCCGCATCGGACCGGTGTGACGATCGCGCCTGAAACGGTTGCGCGTTTGGTCGAATACAGCAACATCGTCGCAATCAAGGAATGCGTGAAGGACCATTTCAGCAAGCTGCGCGGCCTGCCGATCAACGTGCTGTGCGGCACCGATGAAGCATTGGACGACTGTCTGCACAACGGCGGCACAGGTGGCATTCTGGCGAGCGCGCATGTTTGCTCGGACCTGCTGGTTGCCGTACAGGAATTGATCCGCGCCGATCGTGACCCGGACGAGCGCAATCTGTTCGCCAGCTTGCTGCCCGTATTGCGTCTGCTGTTCGCCGCGCCCAATCCGTCCGCGATCAAGGCGATGCTGGCATTCGATCATTCAATGACCGACGAAACGCGTATGCCGATCACGCGCGCGTCGGCACAACTCGTCGAGCGCCTGGGCACCGCGCGCGACAGGTTGCAGGATCTGCGCGCCGAGTTTGCTGGGGCGATGAGCTAAAGCGCTGGAGCAACAACAACGTCCGAGGAGGAATGCGCCACGAATGAGTTCATCATTCGTGGCGCAAACTTGCGTCCAGGCGCTGCATCCGCAGCACGACGCGCTGCGCGTAACCGCGGCCACCGCCGCTGTAGCGAACGAGCGCGGCGTCGAGATTGCCGCCGCTCTCATCGAGGTAGCCGCGCAAAATGGTCGAGCCGATCCGCACGTTGATTGCCGGATCGGATAAGTCGGTTGTGCCCGCAATCAATTGCGGATGTGCAGCGGGCAGGACTTGCATCAACCCTCGCGCGCCTGCGACGCTGACCGCGTGGCGGTCGAAACTCGACTCGACCGACATCACGGCAAGCAGCAATACCGGCGAGATGGCTTGACGCTCGGCTTCGATCAATACCGCGCGAGCGATCTTCATGGATTCCAATGGCGCGACGCGAAACTGCGCGCGCAGCATAGCGGTGATATCGCTGAGCGCCGGCAAGCCGGCGTAAGGCGCTGCGTCGCTCGTGGCAATTGGAGCGGCCAACGGCAACGCCGACTGCACGTCGGCGGCGTGCGATGCCGCGGCGAACGAGAAGACGATCGCCGCGAACATCACCTTCAGGCCGACTTTGCGGCGAAGGTTTCGTTGTACCTGGACACCATCCAGAGCGCTATTTCCATGCATAGGTTCGCTTCCTGACCGGGGTACATCGACCTTACCGGGCTTGGTATAGCGAATCGCCAAAGAAATAGGGGTGCGCCGTAAAATACTTATAAAGATGCGGTGGCGCGTGAGTGGACGTATAGAGGACGCAGCGTCGCGCTTTGCGCGTAGATCGAGGCGATCAATCCGCGGCCGGATTCAGATCGGCTAGCGCCCTGAGCTTTTGCACGTCGGTGATTTCGATTTCCGCATAGCCCAGCTTCAACGCACCTTGCGTTTCGAACTGCCTGAGCACCTGATTGATCGTCTGCCGCGACAGAGCCAGCATCATCGCGAGGTCTTCTTGCGGTACTTTGAGTACGCGCCGCAATGCGCCGGGCTCGCCGTAGCCGCCTGCCATCAACAACAGGCGACGCGCCACGCGCGGTGCGGCGGGCAGCAAGGCGGCTTCTTCAATGGCGTCGAAAGCGAGGCGCAGCTTTCGCGTCAACAGCAAACCGAAGACATGCCAATACTCGGGCGTGCGTTCGAGAAGCGCGGCAAGTGCGGCGCGCGACACATGAAACAGCTCGGAATCGCGTTCGGCATACGCGTCGTGGGTTCGCGGGCGGTTATCGAACAGCGCGATCTCCCCGAACCAGTTAACCGGCTCGATGACCGCGAGCAACGCCTCTTTACCGGCCGAACTAGCCGCGCCGATTCTCACGAGACCGTCGAGCACGCAATAGAGGCCGTCGTCGGAATCGCCGCGCGTGAAGAGCCGTTGACCGGCCGCGAGGCGCTCGACACGCCCCGCTTCGACAAGCTGCGCCCGCATGACAGCGGGCGCCGAGCGAAACCACGCGCTGCGTTCAAGCCGCGCGGCAAGCTCATTCGATGAAAAACTCGCAGTCATAGAACGGTATCCGTGCCCGATTGTCGGCTACCCGATGGTTTCAAATTCCGCTGCCCGCGATTATGCTGGCTTTGATTGAGGAGCGGCATCCATGAGAACGCTGACGCAACAGCTTACGCAATACGCGGCCTACCATCGTGACCGGCGCAATATCGCCACGCATTTCATCGGCATTCCGATGATCGTGCTGGCGCTGGCGGTATTGTTGAGCCGGCCTGCTTTCAGCTTCGGCGCGCTGCCATTTGCCTTATCGCCCGCGTGGGTGTTGTTCGCCGCAGCGACTGTCTATTACCTCGTGCTCGATGTGCCGCTCGGCGTGATGATGGCAGTCGTATCGGTACTGTGCGTCGCGTGCGGGGAGTGGCTCGCCGCGCAAACTACCCTCACCTGGCTCGCCGCCGGCATCGGACTCTTCGTGGTCGGCTGGGTGTTTCAGTTCATCGGCCACGTCGCCTACGAACATCGCAAGCCGGCATTCGTCGACGACGTGATCGGTCTGCTGATCGGACCGCTATTCGTCCTCGCTGAAGCGTTGTTCGGTTTTGGCTGGCGGCCGGCGCTGCGCGAGGCGATCGAGGCACAGGTCGGCGCAACGCGTATCAATGCGGATCGTGCGGCAGCGCATCGCTGAACCGCGGCGTGTGATTCAGCGGCCGAGCTCAGCGCGGCGCAAACCGAATGAGCCGCACGCTATGCAAGGCCGTCAGCGCAACCGCCATCCAGATCGGAACATACGTGGCTAACTGTGCGGCGCTGAGCGTCTCGCCAAGCAGCGTGATCGAGACAAACACGAGCAACACCGGTTCGACATAGCCAAGAATGCCGAACAAGGCGACCGGCAATAAACGGCTCGCCTTCAGATACGAAGCCAGCGCAATGGTGCTAAGCGCGCCGAGTCCTGGCAACAACAGGCACCACATGTCGATACGGCCGCCGATCATCGTCAACGAACCACCGATGATGATGAAGACAGCCGCCGCGGGCAACAGCAACGCCATTTCGACTGTGAACATGGCAAGCGAATCCTGGTTGATTTTGCGGCGCAGCACGAAATACGGCGGATAGCCGAGCGCGACGAGCAACGTGGGCCACGAAAAGGCACCCGTCATCCACAGTTCATGCACGACGCCCAACGCGGCGCAGATAACAGCGAGCCACTGCAGACCGTCGAGGCTCTCGCGATAGTAGAAGCGCCCCACCAGCACCATCACCAGCGGCAGCAGAAAATAGCCGAGCGAGACTTCGAGCATGCGCCCATGCAGCGGCGCCCATAGAAACACCCACAGCTGCGCGCCTAGCAAAGCCGCGCTGACGACCATCGCCGCGCCGAGCGTCGGCTCCGTCACCATGCGGTAAAGAAGTTGCCGGAGAATCGGCAGGCGTTTGCGCAACATGATCAGCAATAGCGCCCCGGGGACGGTCCACACAATACGCCACGCGAAAATGTCGAGACCGCTCAACGGCGCAAGCAGCCTGGCGTAAGCGGACAGTAAAGCAAACATCGCCGACGCGCCGACCGACAACGCGATACCGCGCTTTGGGTCATACTGGTTCATTGCGCGGCCCGTAGCGCAATCGCTTTGACATGCAGTGCAAGTGCGCGAATGGATACAGATACAAGTGTGTGCGGCGCAGCATACGGCCGTGCGCCTCGAGTTGTTGTCATTAGGAGTGAAGTCTCACAAGCAGGCAGTGCGGCTGATGGTGCGTATCAAGCGCTGCATTTTTATCTTCGATATGCGATGCAAGCCGGCATTCTAGACGGGTTCCCGAACAACGTGCCCGTTCGTTCCTTGCAGTCAATAGCAATTTTTCCCGTGCGCATCGCGCGCCGATGCACTAGAACATAACTTCACGCGCGACAGGCGAATCCGCAGTTGCAACGCCAGCAACTTTCCGCGCAGTTGCGCAAGCGCGAATCTTGCTACGAAGTCTAGCGGCACCGTTTGCAACGTCATCTGAGACATCTTGGATATCCGTCGCAACCGTCATTTTCAACTGTCATCACTGCATCAATGAGCCGGGCTGGCATAGGCAGTCCATACGGACCGAGCCCGCCCTTCTTTCCCGCGGCATACAGCAACTGCGAGCAACTGCGCTCCGTTGCACCTGCCGCCGCCCGGCCAGCAATCCCGCTCATCGAATGTGACTACTGGAGCCAGCATGACCCAGCCAGCCCTATCGCACGACGCATCGCCCGACCTGCTCCGCGCCACCTTCGCCGCCGAGGTGCGCGCCGGACTCACGCACACGCCGCAAAAAGAGTTGCCGTCGAAGTATCTGTATGACGAAGTGGGTTCTGCGCTGTTTGAAGTGATCACGGTACTGCCCGAATACGGCGTGACACGCGCCGAGGAGCGCTTGCTCGCGAAGCACGCAGTGGACATCGTCGCGCATCTGCCGCACGACGTGACCGTCGCTGAACTGGGCAGCGGCAGCGGTCGCAAAACGCGGCGCATTCTGGAAGCGCTGTGTAAAAAGCGCCCCACTTCTTACTTCCCGATTGAAATTTCGCGCAGCGCGTTGCAGTTGTGCAGGCGCGAACTCGGCGACATCGAGCGGATTTCGATCGTCGGTTACGAACGCGATTACCTGGCCGGGCTCGCCGAGGTGAGCCAGGACCGCGCGGCGGACGAGCGCTTACTCGTCCTGTTTCTTGGCAGCACGATCGGCAATTTCGGCAGACTTGCGGCAACGCGTTTTCTGCGCGATATCCGCAACATGCTTGCGCCCGGCGACGCGTTGCTGCTCGGCACGGATCTGATCAAGCCGATACCGGTGCTGGTGGCCGCCTACGACGATTCGGTCGGCGTGACCGCATCGTTCAATCTGAATCTGCTGGCACGCGTCAATCGCGAACTCGACGGCGATTTTCCGCTCGATGCGTTTGAGCACGTCGCACGCTTCAATCCGGACGCGCGCAGCATCGAGATGCATTTGCGTGCGAAGCGCGATGTCACCGCGCATGTGGGCGCCGCGCAATTGACGGTCTCGCTCAAGGCAGGCGAAACGATCTGGACCGAGAGCAGCCACAAATATCGCGCGGACGAGGTGCCCGCGATCGCCGACGATGCGGGCTTCGTGTGCAGCCATCAATGGATCGAAGATGGATGGGGGTTCGCTGAGAGTTTGCTGGTGGCGCGCTAGGCGCAAAGCGTTATCGGCTGACTAATCGGACAAACAGGACGCGCAAACTGCAAGGCGGCGCGCTATCTAGGTGATGGCGCGCCGCCTTTGTTCTGGTTGAAGCTTACCTGCTCAGTGCTGCTCGAAACGCTCGAAACGCTTTTCGGTCGCGCGCTCCTCGCCGCTCACTTCGGTGACGCGCGCCGCCGGCGGCCCGTGACGCAGCCACGACAGCATCCGGTCGACCTGGTTGGCCGAGCCCTGCAACATGGCTTCGACGGAACCGTCGTCGAGATTCGCCACCCATCCCTTGATACCGAGCGCGTGGGCCTGCCGCACGGTGGCGTGGCGAAAGCCCACGCCCTGCACGGTGCCGCGCACCCGCACGTAATATGTTTCGATCCGCTGGTCCAGATCCGGGGCCATGCCGTCCTCTCGTCACATTCTTTCAAGCCGGCATTCTAGACGTGTCGCGACGAGAATGCTCGGCCGCGTCTCAGTTCGCCTGCGCGCCTCGGTCCCCCGGCGCGACACGCGGCCCGCGCGACACGTACAATCCGTCGACTGTCACGCAGGGAATCAAACAGAATGACCGAACAGAATCGCGATCTCGTGCTCGTCACCGGCGCATCCGGCTTCGTCGGCTCGTCGGTGGCGCGCATCGCGCAACAGAAGGGTTTCAAGGTGCGCGTGCTGGTGCGCGCCACCAGTCCGCGCAAAAACGTCGAGGCGCTGGATGCGGAAATCGTCGTGGGCGATATGCGCGACGAAGCGTCAATGCGCAACGCGCTGCGCGGTGTGCGCTATCTGCTGCACGTCGCCGCCGACTATCGCCTGTGGGCGCCGGACCCGAGCGAAATCGAGCGCTCGAATCTCGAAGGCACCGAGGCGACCATGCGCGCGGCGTTGAAGGAAGGCGTCGAACGCATTGTCTACACGAGCAGTGTGGCCACGCTGAAAGTCACCAGTTCCGGCCAGTCCGCTGATGAAACCTCGCCGCTCAAAGCCGACCAGGCGATCGGCGTGTACAAGCGCAGCAAGGTGCTGGCCGAACGCGCGGTGGAGCGCATGATCGCCGAAGATGGCCTACCGGCCGTGATCGTCAATCCGTCCACGCCGATCGGTCCGCGCGACGTCAAGCCGACGCCGACCGGGCGCATCATCGTCGAAGCGGCGCTCGGCAAGATTCCCGCGTTCGTCGACACGGGACTGAACCTCGTGCACGTGGATGACGTGGCCGCCGGCCACTTTCTCGCGCTCGAACGCGGCAAGATCGGCGAGCGCTACATTCTCGGCGGCGAAAATCTGCCGCTGCAACAAATGCTCGCGGATATCGCGGCGCTAACCGGCCGCAAGGCGCCAACGCTGAGTTTGCCGCGCTGGCCGCTTTATCCGCTCGCCGCGGGCGCGGAAGCCGTCGCCAAGATCACGAAACGTGAACCGTTCCTGACCGTCGACGGTCTGAAGATGTCGAAGAACAAGATGTACTTCACCTCGGCAAAGGCGGAACGCGAACTCGGCTATCGCGCGCGACCCTATCGCGAGGGCTTGAGCGATGCGATCGAATGGTTCAGGCAGGCCGGATATTTGAAGCCTTGATAAAAGCGCTGACGCGGGCGGCATAAGCGGCAGCGCCTGGCCCGCGCAGGGTGGCATGAGCCCAATCGCGCAGGCTACGACGCACCGGCTCTCGAAAGCAGCATCACGCAGGTCGCGCCGCGCCAAACGATCCGGCGTGGCCCGCACGCACTTTGTTACAACGTCACTGTGTTTGCGACAGGTAAAAGCCTACGCGCAGCAGTTAAAATCGTGGGTCTTACCAGAGAAAGCTCGCATGAATCTTCACGAACAGCTCGGCGCGCTGGAAATGGGCGTCGATCAGCTCATCCAGGCTGTCGTGGCCCCGCAGGCCGAAAACATCCCCGAGACAACCGCACACGCTGCAAACGCCGCAGAGGTGGCAGCGCAGGAAACGCCGGCGGCGAATCACGCCTCATCGGAATTAAAAGCGCAAAACGTTGCGTCTGAGGCAACGACGGCGGCAATAGCGGCAGAAGCCGCAGAGTCCGGCGAAGAGCCGGCCGCCCAGGTGCAGCCCACGCTCGAAATCAACCGCCCAGCGCAAAACGAAATCACCATGACGATCGGCGGCCAGACGGTCGCGCTGCGTGCCGAGCAGATCGGGCAGTTGATCGAGGAATTGTCGAACGCGCGCGCCTCGATGACGCCAGAACCGCCGCCGGGCATCCCGCCGGGCTGGCGCTTCGTGTCGACGAAGAACCCCGTCATGGCCGTGCAGAAACAGTCGAATGGCGACCGCCTGCTGGTCATGCGCCACACCGGCCACGGCTGGGTGCCGTTCACGTTCTCGCCCGACATGGTGATCCAGATGTACATGATGCTCACCAAGGGCTGAAGCTAGGGTCGATATAAAAAAACGGCGCCCGAGAGCGCCGTTTTTTGTCTGATCAATCCATGGGGCAGCCGCGTCTCAGCGCTCCTGCACCGGCGCCTGCACCCGCGCCTTCCATTGGCCGCCCTTGCCGCGCCAGTAACGCACCGCCGACGCAAACGTCGCGCCGACATAGAACAACGCCACCAGCGGCAGAAACGGGGCCCACAGCGGCGAGCGACGATAGTAGCTGAGCATCGGCGCATACGCGCAGCACATGGCCGCCCAGGCGAGCCACGCGGGCGCGCCCTGAGGCCCGAGCACCAGCGCGGCCGCCGGCGGCACCAGGTAGATGATCGTCATGCCCAACAGCGTACCGGCCAGCAACAGCGGCGAGTAATGCAGCTGCGTAAAGGCCGTGCGCGCGATCATGTTCCAGATCTCACGCCAGCTATCGTAAGGACGCAGCGACACGCTGCGCGCCGCCACGTCGAGACGGATCGGATGACGCCCCGTGCCGCGATGCTTGATCCGCGCAGCAAGGCTGCAATCGTCGATCAGTTCAGCGCGAATCGACTCGATGCCGCCCGCCTCTTCGAGCGCGCTGCGCCGCACCAGCATGCAGCCGCCCGCCGCCGCGGCCGTGCGGTTGCGCGGGTTGTTGACCCACGAAAACGGATACAGCTTGGCGAAGAAGAACACGAAGGCCGGAATCAGCGCCTTCTCCCAGAACGAATCGCAGCGCAGACGGACCATCAGCGAGACGAGGTCGCGCTTTTCCGCATCCGCACGGGCGACCAGTTGCGCGACTGCGTCGGCGGGATGGCCGATGTCGGCATCGGTAAGCAGCAGGAAATCGGCCGGCAGGCCGAGCGTGCGCACCGCCTCGATACCTTGCGACTGCGCCCACACCTTGCCGGACCAGCCCGGCGGCAGCGGCTTCGCGCTCAGCACCGTCAGACGATCGGGGCATTGCAGTTGCAACGCGGCCGCGCGAGCTGCGTCGGCGGTGCCGTCGGTGCTGTGGTCGTCGACCACGATCACGTGAAATTCGCCCGGATAGTCCTGCTCGAGCAGGGTGGTGACCGCCTGCGCGATCACGTCGACTTCATTGCGTGCCGGCACCACGGCGGCAACCGCCGGCCATGTTTCGCGCGGCTCAAGCGTGAGCGGCGCGGCGGGCCGCGCCCGCCAGAAACCGCCGCGCGCAAACAGCAACACACACCAGATCAGCAGGGAAAGACACGAAAGAAGAAACAGAACCACCGCCATTAAGCATTACCCTCGAGTGAACCCGCTTCTACGCCGACGCGCCGAGACAGGCGCATCACCACAGTGCGTACCGCGACGACGCACCAGTCAAATGTGTTGAGTACCGGCCGCTCGCGAAACACGTCGTAGCCGGTTTTTTCGATCCGCTCGAGGATCCGCAAACCGCCGTGGATAGCGCCGCACAGCTCGATCCCGAGGCGCCCGGGAATCCGCAACGCGAGCGGTGCGCCACGTACCAGCGTGGTCCGCACGAACGAAATTTCATAGGCCATCAGCTTCGTCCAGGCATCGTCGACGACACCTCTCGCGATCTGCGCCTCGGTCACGTTGAAGCGCCGCATATCCGCGAGTGGCAGATACACGCGGTCTTTTTCCCAGTCGGCCGCGACGTCCTGCCAGAAGCTGATCAGTTGCGAAGCCGTGCAGATCGCATCGGCGTCGGCGAGATTCTCCGGCGTGGCGGCGCCCACCAGATGCAGCATCAACTGCCCGATCGGGCTAGCCGAGTGGCGGCAATAGTCGAGCAAGGCGGACCGGTCCGCGTAACGGCGGGTGTCAATGTCCTGACCGCAGGCGTGGAGCAGATCGTAGAACGGCGCCAGCGGCAGTTTATACTGCGCGATCACGCTGGCGAGCTTGCCGAACAGGAGTGGGTGCACCGGCGCCGCGCGCCGCGCCGCTACCGCGTCGAGGCCGGCGCGGAAGTCGGCGAGGCGGGCATGCCGCTCGGCCGGGCTCCAGTCGCCCTCATCGGCGATGTCGGCGGCGGTGCGGACAACCTGATAGATAATGCCGATAGGCGCGCGCAGCGCCTTTGGCAGCAACACGCTCGCGACCGGAAAATTTTCGTATTGATCGACGTCCATCCAGCGAGCCTCGAAACCTTTCTGTAATGCGGCAGCCGATACGTGCCGCAGGACCACGTAGTTTAAGGGTTCCGCCAAACCAGTGCAGCGTGTAATCATTGCCACCTGCGCCACGCGGGCGGCGCCGGGCAGTGGCCCGCAGTGCGGCGCGGCCCCAACACCCTGGCGGACAGGCCAAAGCAAAGCCGGCCTGATAGCGTTAGAATGCGCGTTTGGTTTTGCTGTACCGGCTGGTCGCCGGGGCTCAAGACGTCAACTAAATAGATGATCGCGGCGATAAAGTCATAATTACCGACTTCTTCGAAACCCGCGTCAGTCGGAGTTCGCCAATTTATGCGAGTCATCCTTGCTCAGCCCCGCGGCTTTTGTGCGGGTGTTGTACGTGCAATCGAGATCGTCGATCGCGCGTTACAGCAACACGGCGCGCCCGTGTATGTCCGCCACGAGATTGTTCACAATCGCCACGTGGTGGATAACCTGCGCCAGAAAGGCGCGCGCTTTGTCGAAGAACTCGATGAGGTGCCGCACGGCGCCGTGGCGATTTTCAGCGCACACGGTGTCGCGCAGACCGTCGAGCGCGACGCGGAACAGCGCGGTCTTGACGTGCTCGACGCGACCTGCCCGCTCGTGACCAAGGTCCATGTGCAAGGGCGCCAATATGTGGCAGCGGGTCGTACCCTGATCCTGATCGGCCACGCGGGCCATCCGGAAGTGGAAGGCACGATCGGCCAGATTCCCGGCAAGGTGCTGCTGGTGCAAAGCGAGGCTGAAGTCGCGCATCTGGACCTGCCGCTCGATACGCCGCTGGCGTACGTCACGCAGACCACGCTATCGGTCGACGACACACGTGGCATCATCGATGCCCTGCTGCGCCGTTTCACCGACATCGTCGGTCCCGACACGCGCGACATCTGCTACGCCACGCAAAACCGTCAGGCGGCGGTGCGCGAACTGAGCAAAGAGGTCGAGGTGCTGCTGGTGGTAGGCGCAACCAACAGTTCGAACTCGAACCGGCTGCGCGAGATCGGCAGCGAAACCGGCGTGGCGAGTTATCTCGTCGCCGACGGTTCG
The DNA here is from genome assembly GCF_030464835.1 of Paraburkholderia sp. WS6. Taxonomy (NCBI): domain Bacteria; kingdom Pseudomonadati; phylum Pseudomonadota; class Betaproteobacteria; order Burkholderiales; family Burkholderiaceae; genus Paraburkholderia; species Paraburkholderia sp. WS6. Next base: position 453,067 of record NZ_JALQCK010000001.1, on the reverse strand, counting down.
GAAGTGAAGCCGGAGTGGTTTGCGAACGTGCAGACCGTCGGCATCACGGCTGGTGCTTCAGCACCGGAAGAGATGGTAATGAACGTAATCGATGCGCTGCGCGCATTGGGGCCCGTCGATGTCACGACGATGGCGGGCCGTGAAGAGAAAGTCGAATTCAAGTTGCCATCGAAACTGATGCAACCACTCGCTGCACGCGAAGTTTAAGGAGGACACCTTGTCTATTCCGCTGCTACAGAAAGTCCGGGTTGGCGCGTACATCATGCGTCAGCATCTCTCTGGCAACAAACGCTACCCGCTCGCCTTGATGCTGGAGCCGCTGTTCCGCTGCAATCTTGCCTGCAATGGCTGCGGCAAGATCGACTATCCGGATCCCATCCTGAATCAGCGTCTGTCGCTCGAAGAATGCCTTGGCGCAGTCGACGAATGCGGGGCACCGGTCGTTTCGATTGCAGGCGGCGAGCCGCTCCTGCACAAGGAAATGCCGCAGATCGTGAAGGGCATCATCGCACGCAAGAAGTTCGTGTACCTGTGCACGAATGCGTTGCTGATGGAAAAGAAGATGGACGACTACGAGCCGAATCCGTACTTCGTCTGGTCGGTTCACCTCGACGGCGACCAGCAGGCGCACGATCACTCGGTGTCGCAGGAAGGCGTGTACGACAAGGCTGTCGCCGCCATCAAGGAAGCGAAGCGCCGCGGTTTCCGCGTGAACATCAACTGCACGTTGTTCAACGACGCCGTGCCGGAACGCGTCGCTGCATTCTTCGACACGCTCGGCCCGATGGGCGTGGACGGCATCACCGTCTCGCCGGGTTATGCGTATGAACGCGCGCCGGATCAGCAACACTTCCTGAACCGCGACAAGACCAAGCAACTGTTCCGCGAGATTTTCAAGCGCGGCAACAATGGCAAGAACTGGTCGTTCAGCCAGTCGGGCATGTTCCTCGACTTCCTGGCCGGCAATCAGACGTACGAGTGCACGCCCTGGGGCAACCCGGCGCGTACGGTGTTCGGCTGGCAGAAGCCGTGCTACCTGGTCGGCGAAGGCTACGTGAAGACCTTCAAGGAATTGATGGAAACCACGGAGTGGGAAAAGTACGGCACGGGTAACTACGAGAAGTGCGCGGATTGCATGGTGCACTGCGGCTTTGAAGCGACTGCCGTGATGGATACGGTGGCGCACCCGTTGAAGGCGTTGAAGGTCAGCCTGCGCGGCCCGAAGACTTCGGGTGCCTTCACCAAGGATATTGCTTTGGATAAGCAGCGTCCGGCTGAGTACGTGTTCTCGCGACACGTCGAGATCAAGCTCGAGGAAATCGGGCGCGCTGGAAAGGGTAAGAAGGTGCAGACGGCGGCGTCTGCTTCCGCACACTAAGCGCTGCCTGGGGCGGTTTTGTCCGCCCCATGAAGTACATGTTCGGTAGAAAAAAAGCGCGGTGGCCTGATAGCCACCGCGCTTTTTCTTTTTTGCGTTGTTACGTCATCCCGCGCTTCGTGCGTTATGCGCAGTCAGGAACTTGATCAGCCCATCCACGCCGCCCTTGGAAATCTGATCGGCGAACTGCGTCTGATACACCTGGATCAACCAGGCGCCCATCATGTTGATGTCGTAGATCTTCCAGCCGTTAGCGCCCTTGGTCAGCCGGTAATCGATGGCATCATCGCCGCCATTGCTGATCACGTGCGACTGCACCACCAGGTCCTTGGAGCCGGCCGCCACATTGACGGGCGAGAACTTGAACTTCACATCCTGATCCCGCAACTGCGACAGCGAGGCGGCGTAGGTGCGCACCAGCAGCAGCGTAAACTGGTCATAGAGCTGCTTCTGCTGCTCGGGGGTCGCCGTACTCCATGCCTTCCCTACCGCGATCCGCGTGGTCCGCTGAAAATCGGTAGCCGGTACGAAGCGCGTTTGAACCAACTCGGTGATTTTCGCCATATCGCCACCGCGCGCCTGCGGGTCGGCCTTCATCGCGGCCACCGTGCCTTCGACGGCACTCTTCACAACCGCATCGGGCGCGCTTTGCGCATAGGCCGCCGTGGACACCATGGCCGCGGCCAGAAAAGCAGACAGATAACGTTTCATACGCTCGCCAAAACCCCAAGAAGTAAGCGCCGGCAGGCTCGCAAGCCCTCAGCGAAAGCAGGATAGACCAGTATACCGATATTGCGTTCCCACCCCAGCCGCGCCGCCCGGGCGTCGTCCTTGCTAGCGAAGTGGAGCCGAGTCGCTCCGGCTCTGTATACTTGTGCACTTTCGTCAAAAACACCACTCGTGATAAGGCCACCTCCGCCTACATGCTGAAGTCATCTATCGTCCGTCTCGTCGCCTATTCGGTGCGCCATCCGTTTCGGATCATCGCTCTGTCGCTCGTGCTCGCCGTTTTGAGCGGCTTCTACGTTGCCCATAACTTCAAGATCAACACCGATATCAGCAAGCTGGTCGAGACCGACAAGCAATGGTCGTCACTCGAAAATGCGATGGATGCGGCCTTCCCGGATCGCGGTCAAACCGTGTTGGTGGTGGTCGAAGCGCGCGCCCCGGAGTTTGCCGACGCCGCCGCCAATGCCCTGAGCGCCGCGCTCAAAGCCGATCCGAAGGAATTCGTCGCCGTCTCGCAGCCCGCCGGCGGTCCGTTCTTCGAACACAATGGTCTGCTGTTCCCGTCGACCGATGAGGTGCTGTCCACCACCTCGCAGCTCGTCCAGTCCCGCCCGCTCGTCAATGCCCTCGCGCACGATCCGAGCCTGACCGGCCTCGCCGGCACGCTCACCACGAGCCTGTTGCTGCCGCTGCAACTGGGTCAGGTGAAGCTGGCTGACATGAGCCATTTGCTGTCGCAAAGCGCAACCACGCTCGATCGCGTGCTGGCCGGCCAGGCGGCGGCGTTCTCGTGGCGCGCGCTGGTCGATAAGAGCGCCGCCACGGAGCCGGCGCGCGCCTTCGTCACGGTGCAGCCGGTTGTGAACTACGACGCGCTGGAGCCGGGCGCGACCGCGTCGAAAGCGATCCGCGACACCGCCGCTTCGTTGCACCTCGATACGCGCTATGGCGCCACGGTCCGTCTGACCGGCGAACAGCCTCTCGCGGACGAAGAATTCGCGTCGGTCCAGGACGGCGCCGTGCTCAACGGCATCGGCACCTTCATCGTCGTGCTGGTCATTCTGTGGCTGGCGCTGCGTTCGGGCCGCATGATCCTCGCCGTGTTCATCACGCTGTTCGTCGGGCTAGCGATTACCGCGGCGCTCGGCCTGCTGATGGTCGGCGCGCTCAACATGATTTCGGTCGCCTTCATGGTGCTGTTCGTCGGGCTCGGCGTCGATTTCGGCGTGCAGTTCGGTGTCAAATATCGTGAGGAGCGCAATCGCGACAACCGTCTTTCCGCCGCCCTCATGCATACCGCACATAGCATCGGCGTGCCGCTGACGCTCGCGGCCGTGGCAGTCGCGCTGAGCTTCTTCTCGTTCCTGCCGACGGCTTATCGCGGCGTGTCGGAATTGGGCGAAATCGCCGGCGTCGGCATGTTCGTCGCGTACTTCACCAACATGACGCTGCTGCCGGCGCTGCTGAAAGTCTTCAGACCGCCGGGTGAGCCCGCTTCGCCTGGCTTCAAGCAACTCGCACCCGTTGACGATTTCCTGGATCGTCACCGCAAACCGGTGCTGATCGGAACGCTCATTGTCGTGATCGGCGGTATACCTTTGCTCACGCATTTGCGCTTCGACTTCAACCCGCTGCATCTGAAGGACCCGCATACGGAATCCATGGCAACGCTGCTGTCGCTAAAGGATTCGCCGGAAGCCGCGGTCAACAACGTGCATGTGCTGGCGCCCACGCTTGCCGATGCGGACCAGAAGGCCGCGCATTTGCGCACGCTGCCGGAAGTGGGTCGCGTGACCACGCTGAGCACCTTCATCCCGACGGAGCAGCAACAAAAGCTGATGCTGGTGGCAAGCGCCGCGCAGCAACTGCTGCCCGCCCTGCAGCAGCAGCCCGCGCCTCAAGCCACGGACACGGTGCGCGTTGCCGCGTTGAAGCGCGCGTCGAACCAGCTCTCGCTCGCCGCCGACGACCATCCGGGCCCGGGCGCCGCCGACGCCAAACACCTCTCCGCGACGCTGCAAAAGCTGGCTGCCGCCGACGCCGCCACGCGCGACCGCGCCGAAACCGCGATGTCCGAGCCGCTGCGCATCGCGCTGAAGCAACTGGCGGATCTGCTGCAGCCGACCGAGATTACGCGGGACAACCTGCCCAAGGAGATTTCCACGAGCTGGGTTTCGAAGGATGGCCGCGCGCTGGTCGACATCGCGCCGAACGTCAAACCCGGCACCGATCCGAACGACGACGCGATGCTCGCCCGCTTTGTCCACTCAGTGAAGAAGGCGGAGCCGAACGCGATCGGTGGCCCGATTTCGATCCTGAATTCCGCGGACACGATCATCAAGGCGTTCCTGCAGGCCGCCGGCTGGGCTTTGCTGTCGATTGCAATCCTGCTGTGGATTGCGCTGCGGCGGCTCAGCGATATGCTGCGGACCCTGGTTCCGCTGCTGGTGTCGGCGCTGGTAACGTTGGAGTTGTGCGTGGTGTTCGGCATGCCGCTGAACTTCGCGAACATCATTGCGTTACCCCTGATGCTGGGCGTCGGCGTAGCATTCAAGATTTACTTCGTCATGGCGTGGCGCCATGGCCAGACCAGCCTTTTACAGTCAAGCCTCACGCATGCCGTGCTGTTCAGCGCGGCGACTACGGCGACTGCGTTCGGCAGCCTCTGGCTGTCGCACCATCCGGGGACGTCGAGTATGGGACGCTTGCTGGCACTCTCGTTGTTTTGCACGCTGATTGGCGCGGTGGTGTTCCAACCTGTACTGATGGGCAAGCCGCGCCAACGTCGCGCGAAGCACAAAGGAAAATAAGTATGAAGCTGCAAACCACCGTGCTGGCGCTGGCCGCCACCGGTCTGATCTCAGGCTGCGCGACCGGCCCCGACCGCAAGCCTGGCGACCCGTTCGAGCCGGCGAACCGCGTGATTTTCAATTTCAACGACGGCGTGGACCGCTTTGTCGCTGTCCCGGTTGCCAAGGGTTACCAGAAGGTGACACCGCAGCCGTTGCGTACGGCGGTGAGCAACTTCTTCTCGAATCTGGGCGACCTGACCAACGCCGCCAACAACCTGTTGCAACTGAAGATCACCGACGCGACCGAAGACCTCGTGCGTTTCGCGTTCAACTCGACCTTTGGACTTGGCGGCCTGCTCGACTGGGCGACGCCGGCTGGTCTGCCGAAGCACCACCAGGACTTCGGTTTGACGCTGGGCCACTGGGGCGTTCCGTCGGGCCCGTACCTTGTCTTGCCGCTATTCGGCCCGAGCACGGTGCGTGACAGCATGGGCCTCGTGGTGGACGTGAAGTTCAACCCGTTGAACTACATTGAGCCGGCGGTTCGCAATCCGCTGTACGTTCTGCAGTTCGTGAGCGTGCGCTCCGATCTACTGGGCGCATCCAGCCTGCTGCAACAGGCCGCGCTCGACAAGTATTCGTTCGTTCGCGACGCCTACACGCAGCAACGTAAGGCGCGCCTGCGCGGCACCGGCGACAACGCCGCGCCGCTCCCGAACTACGACGACCAGGACGATTCCGGCGCCGCCGCACCCGCCAAGGGTGCTTCGGGGGCCGCTGCTGGGGCCCCGGCGGGTCTACCGAACTACGCGGACCCAGGCGACGCAGCGGAAGCCCCGAACGCGGCCTCGGGAAGCGCCACAGGCGCCCCGGCAGGCGTACCGAACTACACCGACCCAGGCGACACGTCGAACGCCCCAGCGGCGGCGCCTGCTGCCGCGTCGGGCGCAATGACGCCGACGCCGGCACCACAAACGGCGCCGACGGACAAGAATCCGCAGGAAGCAGCGCCAGCAGTCCAATAAGGGATGTGAGTCAGGCGCCCGGCGCGCGCAAAGTGCGCCGGGGGCAGCCCTGAAGAGCGGGCGGATGGTGTGCCCAATCGAAGCAGGCGGTTTTATGAATTACGCTTCGGCGCGCGCAGCGCCGCCGGAGGTATGACGCCCTTGTCACTGGCGTACGCAGGTGCACGAACACAGATTCCAGATGCACCACTACCCTGTGCAAACTACGGGACCCGCTTAGCAGGAGTGGTTTGAGCCGCTTTCTTTGCTTATCTTTCTTTGCGGCGGCAAAGAAAGTAAGTGCCGCCCCGCACAGGGGCAACGCTAATAGACCACCAGCAAATCAAGGAAAGGCACCAAAGCCAGATCAAGGAAAGGCCAACGCCCTAGGCAAACAGCCAAAACAACCGCCTTCAGCCAACAACCATCCTCAAAACCCCACCTTCTCCCATAGCATGCCGCGCCTGCACCAGGGAAATCCGCGCCGCCCGCGCATCAACGGCCACCTGAATCAACGCCCCAATCTGCGAAGGCTGCCGCAAAAGCTCCCGCAAAATCGGCCCCAACGCAGTGGTGCCATCACCCCGCAAGCCAGCGGTCGCAGCAGAAGGCAAAGTCCGCCAAGCCGGATCAACAATCGCCCGACAAACCGCAAAGGGCACCCCATGCGCGGCAGCCGTCGCACCGGCAATATGCGATTCCATATCAACAGCCAAAGCCCCGGTCGAGCGATGCAACAACCGCTTGTCATCAGCGCTGACCAAAGGCGCGGTAACAGCCGCCACCACCCCACGCCGCAGACGCGCCACCAGCGGCCCCGTTGCCAGCGCGGCGGCAAACCTGTCAGCCCATGGCCGATCAGTCTCCAACCGCCCAAACGGCCCCTCAACGGCCTCCGCAACAATCAACGTGCCCGGCTCCAGATCGGGCGCCAACCCACCCGCCGTCCCGAAACTAACGATCCCCGAGCAGCCGCGCGCAACTGCCGCGCTCAACGCCCGCTCCAGCAGATCGGCGCGAGCCGCGTAGACCACTTCGACGCCCTTGCCGCGCGCGATGCGCGCTTCGAACGCCATACCCGTCACCACGATCACCGGCAAGGTGTTGGAGCCGGCGTCGGCTGACAGCGTTGTCGACAGCGCCATCCGTTACATCCCGACCGCGACGCGTGTCAGCCCGTTACGTTTCAGATGACGGAAACGCGCCAGCGCCCACAACGGGAAGAACTTGCGATAGCCGTGGTAACGCAGATAGAACACGCGCGGGAAGCCGGTCGCCGTGAAGCGCGTTTCGTCCCACAGGCCGTGCTCGCGCTGTTCGCGCTGCAAATACTCGACGCCGCGCGCCACCGCATCGTGATTCACCTCGCCTGCCGCCATCAGGCCCATCAGCGCCCATGCGGTTTGCGAAGCCGTGCTCGGCGCGCGCTCGTAGCCGTGATAGTCGAGCTTGTAGCTCTCGCCGCCCTCGCCCCAGCCGCCGTCTTCGTTCTGGATCGACAGAAGCCACTGTGCTCCGCGCTTCATGCGCGGATCGTCGTGCGGCAGGCCGGCGGCGTTCAGCGAACACAGTGCGGTCCACGTGCCATAGATATAGTTCAGGCCCCAGCGGCCGTACCAGCTACCGTCCGATTCCTGTTCCTTCAGCATGTAGTCGAACGCGCGCTGCGCCGGTTCGCTGCCCTGCGGAAATTCGCCGAGTTGTGCAAGCATCGACAGACAACGGCCCGACACGTCCGCGGTCGGCGGATCGAGCAGTGCGCCGTGATCGGAAAACGGAATGTTGTTCAGGTAGTACTGGGTGTTCTCGGGTTCGAACGCACCCCAGCCGCCATCGCTGCTCTGCATGCCGACCACCCATTCGCGCGCCCGCGCAATGGCTTCACGATCGACATCCGATTGCGTCAGTGCCGCCGAGCGTTGCATCGCCATCGCCACCACCGCCGTATCGTCGACGTCCGGATAGTGCGCGTTGTTGTACTGGAACGCCCAGCCGCCAGGACGCACGTTCGAACGGCGCGAGATCCAGTCGCCGCGCACATCGAGAATCTGCAGCGGACGCAACCAGGCGAGCCCGCGTTCGGCCGCCTGCTCGGCGTGTGCTTCGCCGGTCTCGAGCAGCGCATGCGCCACGAGCGAGGTGTCCCACACAGGCGACAGACACGGCTGGCAATATGCTTCGTCATCCTTGATGACGAGCAGCTTTTCGATCGACTGACGGGCGATTGCGCGATTCGGATGATCGGCCGGATAGCCGAGCACGTCGTACATCATCACCGAGTTGGCCATCGCGGGGAAAATCGCGCCGAGGCCGTCTTCGCCATTCAGCCGTTCGTCGACAAAGCGCACGGCCTCGCGCACCGAACGCTCGCGCGTCACCTTCGGGAACAGGCCGTCGATCATGCGCAACATCACGTCCACGCCGCGGAAGAAGCGGAACCAGCCGAGGTGCTGATGCGGCGCCCGATCGCGCATGCCGGTATTGACCGGGGCGCCGCGGAACAGCTCGTCGATACGCACACGACGGGGATTGCGCGCCACCGGCCGCTTCGCGTTCAGCACCAGCAACGGCACGATCACGGTACGCGCCCAGTACGACACCTTCGACAGATGGAACGGGAACCACATCGGCAGCAGCATGATTTCGACCGGCATCATCGGCACCGCGCGCCACGACACCACGCCGAACAGCGCAAGCAGAATCCGCGTGAACACGTTCACCGTTTCCGCGCCGCCGTTCGCCAGAATCGCTTCGCGCGCACGGACCATGTGCTCGGCGTCCGGCGAGTCGCCGATCATTTTCAGTGCGAAGTACGCCTTCACGCTGGCGCTGACGTCCATCGCGCCGTCGGTGAAGAGCGGCCAGCCGCCATCCGCCAACTGGATGCGGCGCAGATAGCGGGCGATCTTCTGCTCCAGTTCCAGGTTCGGCGTTTCGGCGAGATAGTGAACGAGGAGCACATATTCGGCGGGAATCGTCGCGTCGGCTTCGAGTTCGTAGACCCAGTGACCGTCCGGTTTCTGCGCGCCGAGGATCGCGTCGGTGGCGCGCGTGATCGCGGCGTCGAGCGACGTTGCGAACGCTTGCGGCGCAGCATCGGGCGCAGCGCTCGACACCGCGTTTGGCACCGCGTTTGACACATTCAGCGCCGCATCGGCGAATTCAGGCAGGACGGCGTCCAGCGGCTGGGCTTGAGATAAGTCGTTCATCGGCGTTCCATCGGTTGATTCAGCAGCGTGTCCGCGGCCTTCTGGCCAGAGCGGATCGCCCCTTCAATCGTCGCGGGCAGGCCGGTGGCCGTCCAGTCGCCCGCGAGCATCAAATTGTTCCAGCGAGTGCGCGTGCCGGGGCGCAGCATTTCCTGATCCGGCAAGGCGGCAAACGTCGCGCGCTTTTCCACCACGACCTGCCAGGCGGGCATCGGCTCGGCCGGCACGTTGGCAGCCTGGGCCACTTCGGCCCAGATGGTTTTCGCCAGAGCTTCGTGCGGCGTGTCGAGCAGGCGCTCAGCGGCGTTGACCGTGACCGACATGCGGCCCTCGAAGGCAAACAGCCAATCGGCCGTCGCATTCAGCAGCCCCGTGATCGGCGCCATGCCGAACGGCGGCTCGACCGCGAAATGCACGTTGAGGGTCGCGGCGAAGCGATTCGGCGAACGCAAACCGGGCACGAGCGTCTGAGCGATGTCCGGCGGCACAGCAAGCACCACGGCCTGGTTGGCTTCGATCGCGATGCTTTCGTCCGCGAAATTCAGTGCCGAGATACGACCGGGGCCGGGGCCGGCAAACACCATGTCCGTCAGGCGCGACCCGAGCCGGATTGCCGCGCCGCCGTGCTGCAAAAGACGCAACGCCGGGTCGACAAAGGCGCTGCCCAGACCGTTCTTCGCCACCAGAGGCCGGCACGCGAGGCCACCGGCAACCAATGTCTCCCTGACCATCGCAGCCGTGAGCTCGGCCGACGCGTCACGCGGCTCGACATTGAGCATCGCGAGAAACAGCGGCCGCAGCAGGCGGTCCCACAGCGGGCCATTGCAGCGCATGGTTTGCGCCACACTGCGCCCGGGTTTGGCGAACAGCAGCGGCACGAGCGCCAGATAGTCACTCGGTCCGGTGTTCGGCACGCGCGCGTTCGGGTCGAAGATCCACCAGGGCAGGCGCCCCGGTGACATACGCACGGTCCAGCGTGCCCGCGTCGCCAGATCCACGAACGGATACTCGGGCTGAGCCGGGCCGACCAGCTCGTCGCCAGCGCCGATCGCGCGCACGTAGTTGAGCGTGGCGTAATTTCCCGACAACACCATGTGATTGCCGCTGTCGATGGTGGCGCCCAGCTTGGGGTCGTAATACGACCGGCAACGGCCCCCCGCCTGCGGCGCCGCTTCATGAAGCACGACTTGTGCGCCGCGGCGCTGCAATTGCACCGCCGCGGCCAGGCCGGCGAGGCCGGCGCCGATCACATGGATGAGCTTCGGCATCAGCTCAGAAGAGCGCGTAACGCGCGACGATCCACAGCATGCGCAGTTTCGGCTTGCTGACCTTCGTACGCGGAATGTCGAAGCCGCGCTCGAGCGTGCGTTCGAGCAGCACGCGATAGACGCCCGACATGATGCGCGGTGCGCGCACGTGGCTGCGCGGCTCGCGGTCCATGATCGCGTCGGAGGCGGCGAAATGCTCCTTGGCGCGCTCGGCGAGCGTCGCGCAGACGCGCGGCAGCGACGGATCGTCGGCGATCTGGGTCGGGCTCGTCACCGCAATGCCTTCGCGCGCCAGCAATTCGTGCGGGAGGTAGCAGCGGTTGATGCCGGCGTCTTCGTCGATATCGCGCAGGATGTTGGTCAGTTGCAGCGCGCGGCCCAGATGGTGCGCCAGCAAACGGCCCGGCTCCTCCTGCATCCCGAATATCCTCACCGATAGACGGCCCGCCGCGCTCGCGACGCGGTCGCAGTACAAGTCGAGGGTGGCTTCGTCGGGCGCGCAGATGTCGGCTGCGGCGTCCATCGCCATGCCGTCGACCATCGCGTAAAAATCTTCGCGTTGCAGGTGAAACGTATGAATGTGCCGCGTCAGCGCGCGCAAGGAAGCGCGCGGTGCGCCGGCGTAGCACGCGTCGATGTCGGCGCGCCAGCGCTCGAGCGCGGCGGCGCGTTCGGCGCGCGGCATGTCACTGTCGGCGATATCGTCGACAGCGCGGCAGAAAGCGTAGACCTGATACATCGCGTCGCGCTGCGCGGCCGGCAGGATGCGCATCGCGAGATAGAACGAGCTGCCGGACGTGGCGGCAGCGGCGTCGATTTCTGTATCGTCCACGACAAGATTGGAAACAGCCAAGACGATCTCCGCTGGAGGCGCCCGCTGAAAGGCGTTCAAGAAGTTTTGTGTTTACTGCAAGGCAAGCGCCCCGCGCGCGCGGACACGCGCGAAACACCCGGCTGGGATGCCGGAAACGGCGAAAAGTATAACAACCTTTGTGAGATGCCGCAGTTTAGGGGTGAATAAGGGGCCGGAATGAGGGGCGTGGCGCTTCGCGAGAAACGCTCAGGTAAACGCCACCGAGCGATTGCGCCCTTGCCGCTTGGCGCTATACAGCGCCGCGTCGGCTTCATTGATGAGCACGTCGTACGCCGGCACGCCCAGACGCGCCGCCGCACCACCGACGCTGGCCGTCACCGGCACGCTCGTGCCCTGCACGTCGACCGGCGTGTCGGCGATCGTGCAGCGAATTTTCTCCGCGACCCGCATGGCGTCCTCGAGCGGCGTACACGGCAACAGCAACGCAAATTCCTCGCCGCCGAAACGCCCGAAGGTATCCTGCGCCCGCACCACCTCGGCGACGCGCTGCGCCATCACGCGCAACACCGTATCGCCGACGCCGTGACCGAACTGGTCGTTGATTTTCTTGAAGTGATCGAGATCGAACAGCAGCACGGACATCTCGCCGCCGTAGCGCTGCCAGCGCGTGAATTCGTCGCGCAGGCGCGCTTCGAAATAACGCCGGTTGGCGATGCCGGTCAGACCGTCGCGGTCCGCGTATTCCTGCAGCTTGGCGACCGCCTCTTCACGCTCGCGCTGCACGATGCTGACATGCGTGACGTCAGAGATGGTCACGCACACGGCCACCACTTCGCGATCGCGCATGAGCGGCATGAAGGTGCAGTCCTGCTGCATGAAGTCGACGCCGCCGGTAATCGGCCGGTCGTGATCGAACTTGAACAGGTACGGGCGCTGCTCCCACGAACTGAACGCGAAACTGCCGAGCTGAAACACGCTTTCGATCTTGCGCGACAGCCACACGCGCGGCAATTCCGGAAAGTGCGTGAAGAGCGATTTGCCGACCACCTGCTCCGGCGTCAAGCCGCTGTGATCCTGCATGAAGCGATTCCACATCAACACGGTCATGTTGCGATCGAGCACGAAGATGCCGAAACCGACACGTTCGACCACAAGATCGCTCAATGACTCCGCGGATACATTCATAAGCTGGACAACAGCTCGTCGAGCGCCTCGTTCATATGGCGGATCGACTCTTCGGCCATCAGCATCACTAGGTGCGCGCGGAAGCTCTGATCCTCGAGCGCGAAATTGACTTCCACCAGCAGCGCGACTTCCCACTGCAGCACGCCGGGCTGGAACACTTCGTCGAGCGTCATCGCTTCACCGAGCAGGCCCGGCGCGGAGAAGACCGGCGTGCGGCCGAGCTGGTCGAGAATGCACGAGACACACGCGCCCGTCAGCACGTTCGCGACGTCGAACACGAGTTCCTGCTGGCTCACCGCCTCATAGCTCGAGCGCGAATACGGGTCGCTCACGAGCGAACACAACTGGTCGATGCTGTCGCTGCGACAGATCACCAGCGCTTCGCCCTTGATGTCGGAGCGAAAGCCCTGGCGCACCGCGCTCACCGTGTCCTCGATCCCGGTCATCTCGCGCAGCGCCTGCGCCGCCTCGCTCACCGCCACCACCTTCACGCGCGGCACCGACAATTCGATGAACGCATCGAGCAGGCTCGCGAGACGCGTCGCGGCCTGGCCCATCGCCAGATTGGCGACCTCTTGCAGCGCGTCGCGCTGGTCTTCGGTGAGGACTGGCTCAGACATACAACCCGTACTCCTTGAGGATGGGTAGTACCGCCTCGGGCGTCACGGGCTTGGCGATGAATGCGGCGGCGCCGAGCGCGCGCACGCGCGACTGGGCCATCGGCTGGACATCGGCGGAGACGACAATGACGAAGGTGTTCAGATCCTCATGCTGCAATGCTTCCAGCACCTGATAGCCGGTCATGTCCGGCATTGTCAGGTCGAGGAACATCACCGACGCTTTGCCTTCGCGATACAGGCCGAGCGCTTCGCGCCCGTTCGTCGCGTAGGACACGTCGACATCCCAGTCCGGCGGCAATGCCTTGGTGAGCACCTTGCGGGCAAGCAATGAATCGTCGGCGATCACAATAGGCAAAGGCATGGGCGGGTCGGTAAGCGGAATTAGCTCTGGCGCGTTAACGGCGGGTAGAGGTGATTTCTTTAGCGCGCGGTCTGTCGACCGGCGCTCAAGCGGGCTGAAGCTTGCGAGAATGCAGCTTGCAAACGAGCGGGGAGCGCGCGCAGCGAGGCGTTTGTGACGGAAGCCGTGGGCGCGCATGGATGCGTGCGAGCACGGTGGACGACGGCTATGACCGGCATGTTCGAGCCTACCCCGTAGATGAATCCGCGCGGCTTCACGGATCGGGCTGGTCCCCTTGCCGCGCGCCTGTTTCCGCGAGCGCCTTCGGTCACGCGTTGTGCGCGTTGCCTGGCGGTCCTCGCGGCAGATGCATCCGAACATGGCGGACGCATTATTTGTGATGGCATCGATTTTCGAAGCAAATTGGCGGAAAGGCAACTCGCCAATTTCGCCTTGATTAAAGAGATTTTCCCAATAAGTACTATTTTTGAAAATATTTCGGTAGATTTGGAAGGCTTCCTTTTACATTTATACTTTTGTGTACGTTTGCGCTTCTCGATTTGTCACTGATTCAAACGGCCGACAAATCGGGGGCCGACCATTTGTCACAGTAACCAGTACGGCTGCTACATGTCTATGCTTTTTGTATGACACCGACTCGCGGCCTTTTCGTCCTGAACGACCTTAGCGTTACCGACCATGACACCAGAACGGTTCGACCCGCCTGAAGCGAGCCGCCCTCCCGCTAGCCGCCAGGACGAGGCGCGGTTTCCAGCCGTACCGGAACATAATTTCCACGTCCGGCGCATCACGCTGATCGCGCTGCTGATCGCAGCCATCGTGCTGCCATGCGTGTACGTGGCGGCGATGGCGTTCAGCGATCTGCGCACGCGCATGGCCGACGCGACCGACGTCACGCTGCGCACCGTGCGCGTGGCGGAAGAACACGCGCTGAAAGTGTTCGACATGAACGAGACGCTCGACTCGCGGATTGTCGATCTGACGCAAGGTCTGGACGACAACGGCATTCGCGCTCAAGAAGGCGAGATCCACGAGAAGCTGCGCACCATGGGCGGCGGCTATCCTCAGGTGGCGGCCGTCTCGATCTTCGGCCGCGAGGGTGATCTGCTCGCCACCAGCCGTTTCTATCCTGCGCCGGAGTTGTCGATCGCCGACCGCGACGATTTCACCGGCATTCGCGACGGCAAGGGGCTCGAGCATGTCTCAAAGGTCATGACGGGACATGTGGTGGGCGAACAGGTGTTCAACACGGGCGTGGAGCGGCTCGCAGCCGACGGCTCATTTGCGGGAGTGGTCTCGGTCGCCCTGCGGCCCAGCTATTTCGATGCGTTCTACCGGGAACTGCTCGGCGGTAGCGACAGCACGCCGATGATCATGAGCCTCGTGCGCACCGACGGCGCGATCCTCGCGCACTATCCGCGCCGCCCGCGCGAGCCGCTGGCAACGGCGCCGAATTCGCCACTGGCCGAAGCGCTGGCGCAAGGGCGGCGAGCCGGCGTCGTACGCATGCATTCCGACATCGACGACGACAACGTGATTCTGGCGTTCCGGCGCATCGGCGCCTATCCGGTCTACGCGTTGTGCGGCTATCGCACCTCGGCGATCTGGACCGCGTGGTACCGGCACCTCAGTGTGCTGATCCTGTCGATGTTCACGCCATCCATCGTGTTGTGGTGCGTGATCTGGCTGTCGCTGCGGCGCCTCGGCGCCGAGGAGGAGGCGTGGGAGCGCTGGCAGGCCGAAGCCTCGATGCGCCGCTCGATCGAATCCGCGTATCGCCAGTCGCGCAAGATGGAGGCGCTCGGCAACCTGGTCGGCAGTGTGGCGCACGATTTCAACAACCTGCTGATGATCGTCTCGGCCAACGTGCAGATCGCCCGGCGGCGCGGCACGCCGGGGCTCGACCGCGAATTGTCCGCGATGGAGCGGGCGCTCAAGGGCGGCCAGTCGCTCACCCGCCAATTGCTTGGCGTCGCGCGCAAGCAGCCGTTGCGCAACGAGACGCTGGCGCTCGAGCGCTGGCTGCCGGCGTGCCGCGAACTGCTGCGCGCATCGCTCGGCGCGAAGATTTCGCTGGTTATGGACATCGGCGTCGATATCTGGCCCATGCGTGTGGACGTCGCCGAGCTCGAACTGGCGCTGATCAACATCGCGGTGAACGCGCGCGACGCCATGCCCAACGGTGGCCGCTTCACGGTTCGAGCCGCCAATATCAACTTCCGCCACCAGGACGGCTTTCCCCTGACCGGCGATTTCGTGCAACTGTCGCTTGAAGATACCGGTGGCGGCATGCCGCCTGAAGTGCTCGCGCGCGCCTTCGAACCGCTTTTCACCACGAAGCCGAAAGGCATGGGCACCGGTCTCGGCCTGCCGCAGGTTTTCGCCTTCTGCGAGCGCTCCGGCGGCCTTGCCGCGATCGACAGCGCAATCGGCGCAGGCACCTCGGTGCGCCTCTATCTGCCGCGCGCCACAGCCGCCCCCGAGGCCGAACTGCCGGCTGAAACGGGCGCCGAGGAAAGCGGCACGCCGCACGGCTTGCGCATCCTGCTGGTCGAGGACAACGACGAAGTCGCCGCCGGCACCGAGGCCCTGTTGCAGATGATGGGCCACCAAGTCACCTGTGTATTCAACGCCGATACCGCGCTCTGCCTGTTCGACGACGCCCACGCGAGGCAGGCGCGCACCGGCGAGCCACTGCCGTTCGATCTGGTGCTGTCGGACATCCACATGCCCGGCACGATGAACGGCATCGACCTGGCCGAAGCCGTGCAGGCTTTCGACACCCGGCTGCCGGTCATTCTGGTCACCGGCTATGCGGAAGAACTCGACCGTGCGCGGCATGTCAACGTGCGGGTGCTGTCCAAACCCTTCGATATCGCGTTGCTGGAAGAACTCCTGCAAGCGATCCAGCGCGAGCTGGCGCAAACGGGCGCCGATCCGGCTGCGGCGGCACATCCGGCCGGCTAACGCCGGCCTTTTGAGCGCCGCCGCCAATTACCGGCGGTTGTAAAAGCGCGGCAGCGGAATGCCGCGCTTTCTACGTAACCAGATCGGCGCAAGCGGCCAGCAGCGGGCGTGCGGACACGTTGTGCCGCCCCGGCATGATCGTTGCGATGTTTTTAGGGAAGCAGGCCGACGCGTTCTTGCGCCGTTCGATCCACCTAAAACCGTCGGGAGACAGCCATGCGACATACCGTGATTGGTTTATTCGACACCTATTCTCAAGCCGAGGCCGCGCGCGACACGCTTGTGCAGACCGGTTTTGCACGCGACACGATCGAGTTGCAGGCGAATCCCGAACCCTCCGTCGGCTCCGCAACCGACGAGGTCGCCGGTTCCGGCGTGCTCGCCAATATCGAGCGTTTTCTCTCGAACCTGTTTGCGAGCGGCCCTCGCGCGTCGGAAACGGCTCGCTACACGGAAGCCGTGCGCCGCGGCGCCGTGCTGGTCTGCGTGAGCGCAGCCAGCGAATCGCATGCGGAACTCGCTCGCAATACCTTGAAGAGGCTGGGCGCGACCGACATCGGCGAGCGCTCGCCCGATTGGGACACGCCGACGGAATCGAGCCGCGATCATTCGATACTCGATGAACTCGGCATTGGCGCGGTGACGCCTGGCACGCCGCATACATCGAGCGTAACAACGCCCGGCGTGGCAACGCCGGCTTCAACCACGCGACCTGCAACCCCGGCCGATCCGCTCTATCCGCCGCCGCTCATGGGCACCGACGCCGAGCCGTTCGTCCCGCCGCCGCTGGCTGAGCGGCCGATGCGCGACGCGGTCGGCGATGCGGAACGTACCGCGATTGCGGCCGGTTCGATGCCGGGTTCGGGCGCGATCTTGCAGCCGTCGGATGTCGTCTCCGAAGCGGGGCAGCCGACCGCGGGTCTAGGCAGCCCGATGCCGAACGAGTATCTGGAATACGAAGAGGACTTCCGCACGCACTACGACGAGCAATACGCGGCTGAGAACGCGCGCTATGAAGATTACGTGCCGGCCTATCGCTACGGCGCGGAGATCGGTCAGGACGCGCGTTATCGCGATCGGCTGTGGGACGACGTCGAGCCGGAAGCCCGGCGCCATTGGGAAAACACCTCGCCCGACAGCACGTGGGAGCGCTTCAAGCTCGCCGTGCGTCATGGCTGGGAACGGGTGACGGGACATCATCACGTCTAAGCGGGGGAGGGGTAGCGCCGGCGTGCCGTGAAGTTGCGGCAACGTCGGCGTTTTTCGTCTGGATAGGCGCCGGCAAAGCCGCCTGATTTGGCCCGAATTGGTCGTCAGGCAGCGACCACTGCGATGTGATGGGCCATGGTTCGCTTCCTTGAGGTTAGGCGCTTGACGCGCAAAAGGGTACGAACTGCCCATCATAGGCAATGGCCGGGCGGTACGGTGACGGCGCGCACTAAAAGCGCCGACTTCTGGTTGCGCAGGTCCAGACCTCGAAAGTTGCGCCTGGTGGATAACCCGGTAGCAACTAAAGTTATCCACAGATTCACTGAATAACCTTGTGGATAACTGGTACTTTTGCCTTGTCAATCAAGCATGCTTTCGGCCTAGGACGATTTGAGGCAACTGGACGTTCTTCGCTGTCATTCCGGGACAGCGAGGTCGCCATCCACAAGCTGCCAGCCGTACGTCTCGGCAAACACCTGAGCCGCATCCGCATTTTCAAAAAACGGCATGTCCGCGTGGCCCTGAAAGGGATAGATCACGCGCTCGTCGCTCAACCGGGTCACTTTCAGCGTCGGCACCGTCCCGCTGGAGGTTCGACGCGACGACACCGCGACCTGATAGTTCGCGCGGCCGGTCAGCGGCGTGGAATTCGCGCCCTGCGAGCGCCTGGAAACGTGGCTTGCCATCGGTGCGCGCATCAGAGTCCGACGATCGACTCGCCGGCAACCATGCCGTCGATCACCCGCTCCGCGTAACTCGCTGATGCAATGCGTGCGTCGCCGGCCGCGCCAAACGGGGAGCGGCTCGGCACGCGAAATACACGGCTGCTGGTCAAGGTGTCGTCGGTGCCGCGCCGGCAGATTCGCACTGCGGCGTCGAAACCCGAATCGTAATGGCGGGCGCCATCGGCAGAACGCGGCTGATGCGGATAAACCAATGGATAAATCTCAAGGCCCCGATAGCTTCTGATCGTATTGTTCATGGTAGTCGTCTCCGGTTAAGGATCTCGCTTGAAACGTGTCGCTGTGTGTTGGGCGTGACGCCGGGCGAGTCGCGGCGTTTCAGCGAACAAGGTGTTGGTCGGCGACGATGCGCATCAGGAGCGGCGTCTGTGAGGCCACGCCGACGACACCGTCAAGCGAAGTAGAAGGAAAGGACCCCGTTCGATTCAGGGCGCTGTGATGAGAGGCTGATGCCTGAGGGACTGCGCAGGACGCACAGGAGAACTGCAAGCTGTTGGCTCACTGTAACACGTTAGAAGAGTGAGCATTAGGCGCATTTGCGCGCCGGGCGCGGGTGTTGCTTCGGAGTGCCGGGTATTGCGTACCGCTTTCTGTTTCTCGACGCTCGTAGCTGATAAAGTGGGCCCGCAGCCATGTTCTGCGGATGCTTCACACGCGCGTCAAAACGCTCGGGATTAAATGCAGAAAGGGCGCCTTTGTCGGCGCCCTTTCCTGATTTCGAGAACCCGCCTCGTCCGCAGACTTGTGCCGGACAGGTGTCCGACCGCATCCGTCAGACGATTAGTTGCCGAAGAACACGTTGCAGTACGATGCCGGGCCGCTGCATTGGGCCGGCGTAGCAGCTTGAGCTGCGCCCGAAGCAGCAGCAAACAGGGCGACGGAAGCGATCAGGGCGGTAAGAATGCGTTTCATGGTGCTACTCCTCTTCAGCGATTGGTTCGCGATCCGGGGTGATCGATGGAGTGGAGAATAGCGATTCAGCGTCCGCCTAAAAATACCGAAGACAAGAAGATGTTTTTTCAAATAATGAAATAATCCGGGCACGTGTTTGCGGCGGGCTTGAGACGTGTATCGCTGCACGTCTCGCCCATGCGCTTGAAGTTGCGGTGGGCCGCCGCAGTCTTGATTTCATTTTTCGCAATAATATTTTTTGCTGTCATAAAGTCCGTTGCGGCACGACTAAGGTCATCTGGTCTTCGCTTGCTGGCGGGCACATGTTCAATACCAATTCGCTTGCGCTGGAACGTGCGGGAGAATGGCGCACATGTCCGGGAACTGCGCGAGGAAACCCACCCGCCTATGAACCACAACGATTCGAAAGAAAACGCGCGGCAACCGCGAGCGCGGCGACGGAGCCTGCCATGGCGCAAGTAAGCGGGCCGGCGCTCGATGATCCCGTTTATCTGACGCAATTGCGGCGCGATCTGTTGCGCTTCGCCCGTTTACAACTACGCGATGCCGCTGCCGCCGAAGACGCCGTCCAGGAGGCCCTGGCCGCCGCCTGGACACAAGCCGACCGGTTTGCCGCGCAATCGGAGCACAAGACGTGGGTGTTCGGCATCCTGCGCCACAAGCTCGTCGACACCTTGCGCGCACGGCAGCGCACGGTGAATCTGTCGGCGCTCGAATCCGAAATCGACGGCGAAACGCTGCTCGATCGCGAGCTCTTCAAGGACAACGGCCACTGGTCACGCGAAAGCAAGCCGCAACCCTGGCCGACGCCGGAAACCGCGCTGCGCCAGCAGCAATTCTGGACCTTGTTCGAGATGTGTCTGGAACACCTGCCCGAGCACATCGGGCGCGTGTTCATGATGCGCGAATTCCTCGATCTCGAAACAGAAGCGATCTGCGCTGAACTGCAGATGACCGCCAATCACTGCAGCGTGCTGATTTACCGCGCGCGGCTGCGCTTGCGCACTTGCCTGAGCGAAAAGGGCCTATCCAGAGAGGATGCGAATGGGGAAGTGTAAGCACATCACGCGCCTGTTGTCGGACGCGCTCGACCGCCGTTTGACGACCGGCGAATGGGTTGCGATCCGGCTGCATCTGCCGACTTGCAGCGGCTGCCGCAATTACCGCAAACAGATCCGTCTGCTGCGCGTGGCGGCGCGCACGGTGAGCGGGGTGGCGACGCCGGGCGCGGGCGGTGGTGACGATTGAAGTGGCGCTTGGGTCGTCTGGCTGGCCTTAGGGCCGCTGTGCATCGAGCGGTGGCTTGGTGGTGCGCTGCAATGGACGGCAGCGCGCTTGAACGCCGCCTTGTGCCGGTGGCGCTTGTTAGCGCTCGCCAGGCGGCGTGTTCCGATAGCGCTCGAAGAAGCTTGCGTGCGCCGCTTCGTCGATGGAGACGGGATGCGCTTCGGTACGGGCCGGATGTTTGGCCAACTGTGCGCGCGTGCGGATCGGCCGATGCTGGAAATTGCCGCCGCAGTTCGGACACACGTTGCGCAGCGTGCTGAGCGCACACACTTCGCAGAAAGTGCATTCGTACGTGCAGATCATCGCGTCGGGCGCGTTCGGCGGCAGTGACTTGCCGCATCCTTCGCAGGACGGCCTCAGTTCAAGCATGGTGGCTCCGGGTCGGCAGGAAAGCGAGGCGCGGGACTGCGCCTCGTCTGTGTCGAAGCAGTGTAAGCGGAGCGGGCCATGCGGAATTGACAGCGAGGCGTCAATTCCTGCCTCCGTTTGCGATCCCCACGGCAGGCTCAGGTCAACACGGTCCACAACGCGAACGTCAATGCGAGGCCGACGACGGATACGATCGTCTGCAGCACCGACCGGACCATCACCGTCTGCTTCAATTGCAGCCCGAAATACTCGCGGATGACGGATTGTAGCGGGGCAAGGCGACTTGACGCAGTCAGACACGCAGAGCGGGACCTCTGGGATGTCCCGGCCTCTCCGGCGTGATTTGCTTATGCGAATTTATCGGTTCGTCCAGGCTTGCAGACGAATTATCGTCGAAGCTAATCGGTCCGTTTCGCGTCCGTTTTTTTAACGAGTACCTTTATGTCCCGTCATCCGTTGCTCACGCGCCGCGCGTTCATCGCAGGCGTGAGCGCCTCGCTGGCCGCCGCGGCCTTGCCCGTTGTCTCCACCTCAGTCTTCGCCGCGGATGCGCATGCGAAGGAATTTCGCATCGGTTATCAGAAAGCGGCCAATACGCTCGTGTTGCTGAAGGCGCACGGCACGCTCGAAAAGCTGCTCGCACCGCGTGGCATCACGGTCAAATGGACTGAGTTTCCCGCCGGCCCGCAGTTGCTCGAAGGATTGAATGTCGGCGCGATCGACTTCGGTTATGTCGGCGAGGCGCCGCCGGTGTTCGCGCAGGCGGCCGGCGCGAACTTCGTCTATACCGCGTATGAAATCCCGACGCCGCATGCCGAAGGCATCCTGGTCCATCAGGATGCGCCGATCAAAACGCTCGCCGATCTGAAGGGCAAAAAGATCGCGTTCAATAAAGGTTCGGACGTTCACTGGTTTCTGGTCGCCGCGTTGCAGAAGATCGGCGTGAAATACAGCGACATCCAGCCCGTTTTTCTGGCGCCCGCCGATGCGCGTGCGGCCTTCGAACGCGGAGCGATCGACGCATGGGCAATCTGGGACCCGTTCCTCGAGGCCGCAAAACGCCAGTCGAATGCCCGCTTGCTCGCCGACGCCGAAGGCATCGTCAGTCACCATCAGTTCTTCCTGAGCGCGCGGCCGTTTGCGGAGCAAAACGGTGACGTGCTCGCGATCGTAATGGACGAGGTAGGTAAAGAGGGGGCGTGGGTGCGCGGCCACTACAGCGAAGCCGCCGCTCAGCTCGCGCCGATTCAGGGCCTTGACGCAGGTGTGATCGAAGCGGGTTTGCGGCACTACGCGCATATCTACAAACCCATCGACGCGGACGTGCTTGCAGAACAACAACGTATTGCCGACACATTCAGCGAGCTGCGCATCATCCCGACAAAAATCGTGACGAAGGACGCTGCATTGCCTACCAAGGCCTAGGTCACTTGGGCTCAGGTCACGTAGACCGCGATGTTTCGACGCCTAAGCGAATAGCACTTCGACATTTTCCGGCGGGCGGCCAATCACGGCTCGCCCGTTTCGCACGACGATCGGTCGTTGCAGGAGAATTGGGTGCTTTGCCAATGCTTCGTATAACTGAGCGTCGCTAAGCGTGGTGTCGGAGAGGTCGAATGCTTTGTATTCGGCTTCGGTGTCGCGGATCATCTCGCGGACTGTGCAGCCTAGCTGCGTGTTGAGTTGCTGTAACTGCGCGACCGTGAGAGGTTGCTTCAGGTATTCGACAATTTCCGTTGGTTCATTGGCGCTGCTGTAGGTGGCGGCGATCAGGTCGCAAGTGGCTCGCGATTTTGAACAGCGAGGGTTGTGGTAGATGGTGATCATGGTTGGTTGGGTAAGCGTTGCTTGTGTTGGGGTGCAGGGTGCTTTTTCGTGGGGGATTTTAGCGGGTGCGGGGAGTCGGGTGGATGTCCGGCGCGGGCGGACGGGTTTCGTCGGGACGGAAAAGGGGCGCTGTCTGTTGGTGATTGTGTAGTTCGGTTTATGCGCATAAAGCGCCTGCGTGAAGTTGTCTTCACGCGCCTCCTTGGGGCGACCTCGTCGCTCCGCTGAACGCTTCGACTCATATCATGCGCCGGCGGCTGCATGCATGAACGTGGTGCTTCGTGCAGCCGCCAGTCCCAGTGCCGTGCCGTGCCGTGCCGTGCCGTGCCGTGCCGTGCCGTGCCGTGCCGTGCCGCAGGATCATGCATCGATCCGCACGGTCAGATCCCAACGGCAGCGGCCGCTCCATGCGTGAGTAATGCCCGAGGAGTTTATGCGCATAAAGAGGTGTCTACAGGTGACAGCTCGCGGGGCAAGACGTGGCCCAGGTATGCCTCGATGCCACCAACAGTTGGACCATGCAAAAGCGATGCGACCCGGCAACGCCAAACCTGGACAAACGGGACAGCGTCGAATCCGAGACAACTGATGCACCACGATCCATACCCGAGGGCGTAGCTTCACATCGCATTGGATCCTGTGGCCGCTTCCCCTATTCGATACCCCACAGCGTCTGATATCTCCCGACGTCGCAAACCTATTGCCGTTGATACGCGCGTGACAGCCGCAGCGCTTTCACGCAGTCACGCCACACCCTTTATGCGCATAAACCTATCCCAAACGGCTAATTCTTCTCGCGTTTACACAAAAACGATTGAAATGCGAATTCATCCAGGTAAAATCCTTTTGCGTCTAAAAAGAGGAGGTGAAGATTGGCAGCAGAAATCATCGCGGTAACTCAGCAGAAGGGTGGGGTCGGGAAGAGCACAATCGCGATGCACCTCGGGGCTGCGTTCCATGAAAAAGGCAAACGCGTCCTCGTCGTAGACGCAGACGGTCAAAACACACTGGTCCATTGGGCCAGTGCATCATCAGACGGCGAAACCGGCATTCCCTTCCCGGTCGTCAACCTCTCCGAAGCCGGCAGCCAGATCCACCGCGAGATCAAGAAATTCGTGGCTGACTACGACATCATCGTGGTCGACTGCCCGCCCTCCATCACCGAGAAAGTGTCCGGTGTCGTGTTGCTCGCGGCGAGCGTCGCGATCATGCCAACGTCGTCGTCGCCCGCGGACTATTGGTCAAGCGTCGGACTGGTGAAACTCGTGCAGCAGGCCCAGGTCATGAACGAGGATCTGCGCGCCGTCTTTCTGCTGAATAAGACCGAAGAGAAACGGATGCTGACGCGCGAACTGAAGCGTGCGTTGGAAGAGCTCGGTTTCCCACTGCTCAAGACCCAGATCCCGACGCGCGAAGCCTACAAGCAGGCAATGGCGTTAGGGCAGACAGTGCTTCAGATGAACGATCGCGGCGCCAAGCTCGCCGCCATCGAAGTACGGGCGTGCGCCAACGAGATCGCAGCCCTGCTCCCCTGAATTTATGCGCATAAAGGACCCTGAATGAAACCCTCCCAATTCGCCAAAGGCTTTCAAGCACGTCCTGATACGACTAGCAGCGAAAAGCGAACCGCTCTCGACCGCCTGAACGCGATCGACGGTTTGGTCAAGAACGGCGCCCCGACTGGCGACGTACCGAACCGCGTCATCCAGCCGATCCTGTCTCAGGACGTCGCGGAAGCCGAATCGGCGGATATCGCCAATGAGTCGGCGGCCTACCGTGCCTGGCGAATCGAACACGCTTACCGGCCGGGTCAGGTCATCGAGCTCGCGCTCAAGACGATCAAACCGAGCCCGTTCAATCCGCGCCATTTCTATCTGAAGGCGTCGATTGCCGAGCTTGCTGTCAATCTGGCGAAGCAGGGCCAGCAGCAGGCGATTCACGTCATTCCCGATTACGACAACCCCGGCACCTACTTCGTCAGCGACGGCGGCCGACGTGTGCGGGCGCTTAAAGAAGCGAACAAGGAATCGGTGAAGGCGATCGTCATCGATCTGCCGATCGGCATCCAAAGCTATAAGCTCGGCTACGACCTCAACGTCCAGCGCGATTCGCAGACCGTGTTCGACAACGCCGTCGTCTGGAAACGCTTTCTCGACGATCGGCATTTCCAGAGCCAGAAGGAACTCGCCGAACATCTCGGACTAGACGAGTCGACCGTCGCGGTCGCCCTGTCGATTGCGAAGCTACCCGAGGTGGTGATGCATGAGATGGTCGCAAGGCCTGACCGCTTTGGTTCGAACATGGCGTATCAGGTGGGCCGCTATCACACTGCCCGCGGCGCCGACGCTACGCTGCGCCTGATCAACAAAATCCTCTCGGACGACCTGAGCACGCGACAAGTGGCGGACATCGTCAAGGGCAGGGCAAGCGCGCAGGAAAGCACCAAGCCGGCCGGTCGGCAGCGCTATGCGCAGCGTCTGGAAATCAAGCTCGGCGGCGTCTCGGTCGGCGATCTGAAATCGTATGGAGACGATCGAATCGAACTGCGCCTGAAGGGTCTCACACGTGAAAAGCGTGACGACATTCTTCGTCAAATTGAAAAGATGCTGAAGTAACAGAGGGGAAAGTATCAGCAGGAAAAGAAACGGCGGCACACGAAAGTGGCCGCCGTTTTTCTTGATGTGATCTTGATGATTACGCCGCGCGCGATTGGCTCAGTGTGAAGGCGAGCAGGTCGCCATCGGTGGGTTCACCCCAGGTTTTGCGAGCCAGCCAATCGAAGAATGCCGTTTCGACGATCTTCGAGTCCAGCCCACGACGACGCCAGTCGTCACGCATGTGCGTGCCGAGATCCGGTAACACGTCGTCCTCAAACGACTTCCGCGCGATCTCCCGTTCGGACTCACCTTGCTCGTCGTAAAGCTCGCGCGCTTCTTTGCGCCGAACCGCCGAGTACTCGCCAAGCAGCCGCGCTTTCAGGTCGTCCGCCGGCGCGGCCACCGCAGCCTTGCCTCCGCTACCGGACGGCAGCGCTTCGACCGGCGGCGCATAGCCCTTCTTCAATGCATCCTTGAACAGAGCCGGCGCGCTACGCACAGCGGGCAAGGACGTGCTGCGCATGCGTTGCTCGGTCATCTGCAGCGCCGCGCGAATTCGATTTTCTTCGCTATCGGCGTACAGTGTTTGCGCTTCTTTCAGCGGAATGCCGATCTTCACCATCCGGTCGACCAGCGTGCTGTCGAACACATTCGGGTGTTCGTCGAGTGCAAGCATGGGCTGCTTGCGCTCGGTCACGCGGAACTGGATCTCGGCGACCCGCCGCCCTTCGCGGTGTTCGATCAATTCGACAAAGATGTTGGTGACCGCATTCACCTCGGCGATGGCCGGGCGCAGATAATCGCGCTTGAAGTACTTGTACTCGCGCTTCGCCTCGTCACCCGCTTCGGTGTCTGGCGTGCCGGACAGAATAGGGCGCCACCATTCCCATGTTTCGCGCATCGTCAGATGGCTCGGGTTAGTCAGGTAGCGAACGCAAATCTCGTAAAGTGCGAGCCCCGCGCTACTGCGCAACTGGCTCTGGAACTGCAGACTCAAGCGCGCATACTGAACCGGATCGAGCAGCTTCTTTTTGATCTTCGGCGCAAACGAGAACTCCACCCACACGCGGCGGGTGGTGGGATCTTCGAGAATTTCCGCGTCGGCAATCAGCGTGGAAATACCCCATTTCCGGCCCGGCTTCTGGCTGGACGTGCCGGTACTCCATTCGACCTGCACCGACACCATGCGCCGCAGGTGCTCTTTCACGAGCGCCGTGTCGTTCGAATCGAATGCGGAATTGGCGACGATGTCGGACAGCAAGGCCCGATAGGTATCACCGGACTCGTCAGCTTGCTGAGCGACGGCAAGGAGAACGTTGAACAACTTGCGGGTGAGCAGCGTGATCTTGCCGCTCTTGGGCTGGATGGCGATCGCCTCGACGGCCTTGCGTAATTCGGCCGAGCTCGGGCTGACTACATCTGTCTTCTTCGCGCGCTTCGTGGCCATGCGTCTGGTCGAGGAGGGATTTGGCGAGAGCATACCGGCTGTGGTGATACGCGTCTATAGCACGGGTCTCACCGTTCCCGGTGAAGTGAGTTTACGAGGCGCAACTCACCTCGAGCCACTCCCGAAAACCCTCACCTCACCCGTTTCGCGCCAGGTTCAGGGCATCCTTACAGGTCGCGGCCTCCCGAAAACTGACCTATTTCTGACCTGCCGCGAACGAGAGTCATTCGATCCCGAATCTTCTCACCTCAAAAAAATTTCGTGAATTTTGGCTGCACGCACGTTGCGAGCGGAGCGCACTCGCACTCAATCGTCGGCACGGACGCGCTTCTGTCGATTTCAGCGGATAGGGGAGGGGAGAAACCCGGCAAACGCGCCGAGCCTCCTCACTAAGCAGACGCCACGCCGAAGTTCGCCGGCACGCACACGCGTCGATTGAGGCCATGTAGCCTTCGTCGCGCAGATGTACACGGCAATCGCCGCGTGTCCAATTGAGTAAATGGCCGCCGAGCCTGGCAGCACCACACCTCATTTATGCGAGAGTGAGATCCGAGTCGCGACAACCTCCCCCGAAAAAGCTCACCTTAACGCTAGCTGAGCGCTTGGAACGACGCGGCCTCCAGACCTGGGGCACTGAAAAAACACCGATAAATAGTCCCGAAAAGCCTCACCTAAGAGCCCGGAACAGCCCTGTGCAGCTCCTGGAAAAGCGCCCCCGAAAAACCTCACCTTTGCGCAGCGCACAAAAATTATTCAATGATTTCATTGACTTATTGGGTCGCCATTCGCCGGGCGATGGTTCCTCACTCCCGTATATCCTCACCTTTAACAGCTTTTCAGTGAAATCTGACGTTTCCGGCCGCTGCCCAATGTGCCCCGAAAAACCTCACCTTAGGATTTCAATAGCCGCAAAACTGGAACGGCTCTGACAGCGTCCGTAGGGCTTTTCCGGCCCGTTGTGGCGATTTTGGTCCTGTATTTCCTCACCTTAGCGAACACAAACGTCCCAAAAGGCTCCCGAAAAACCTCACCTCAGGCCCAAAACAGGCATTTTGACGAGTCGGCTATCGCCTCGATCCACGTCTCCCGAATTCGCTCACCTTTCCGCAAGGGCTGATCGACGACCCCATCGACGCACCGAACCGAATTTCGGTCGAAATCCGGTTCAGCTCCCGCAAACACTCACCTTAAGCGCCCGAATGCACAAAATTGAGGCAAAAATGACGCCTCGGCCCCGGAAAGCCTCACCTTCGGTTCGCGTTTTCTCCTGTCTTGACTCACCAATGGGGTTTACGAGGCCAAAATAAGACCAAAATCTGTGGTCCACGGAGGTCCCGAAAGCGCTCACCTTCAGGCCCATCGCGCTCCGCACCTACTTTTGAGCGCTGCCGGGCGATCCCGGACGCTCAGGTCCCGCAAAATCTCACCTTTAGCCAAACCGCACTTTTGGGGCAGCTCCTGAACCCGCTCACGTTCTGTCCCGGACCCACTCACCGAGGCCCCCGAACCTCATCACTCAACACTCCCGCAAGACCTCACCACCACTCCCGTAAAGCTTCACCTTGCCGGGCTAGAACGCCTGCCTGGTAAGGGTTTGCCATGGCGTTAACGTTTTTAACATGGGTTCAAAGGTGTTTACTTTTATTACTCTCTAGACGTTCCCCGTGTGCCCTTCGGACAAGACCACTCCACCCCACAGCTCCCATGACGCCCTCGTGAAACAGTGAGCGATCAGAAAAAAACCGCTGAAACCTCTTTATTTACAAGAGCTTATTGGCTAGTCTTCGTTTTGTTTCACGGAAAAATTCGGCTTGCTCCGATCTCGAGAGCCATCAGTAACCTCAAAACACGCCAATTGGCGAAATAGCACTCGCCCCAAACAAATACGTAGCAAACAATACGTAAATTGTTATGATTCATCCAATTCGAGCGACATCGAGGTATGCATGAATCTGGACCAGGAACGACAAGCCATCCGTGACGAGCTTGAATCGTTAAGGGCGAGCGGGGCACGGCGGCAAGAACTGTCACTGCATGCTTGCAAGCGACTTTTCTTTGATTTGGGCATTCGCCCGTCCATGGCAGCCGTTCGCGACCTGACTCAAACAGGCAGCGCGAGCGACATCCCGAAGGACATCGACCATTTCTGGGAACGCATTCGAACGGTGTCGCGCGTAAAGGTCGGCGCCGGCGCTATCCCGAAAGCACTGGAAGATCGCGCCGGCGAATTGCTGGGCGCCCTTTTCGAAGAAGCCGTCGTGCAAGCTCGCTCGACCCTCGACAGCGAACGCGAGGAAATTCGAGCCCAAATCACCGTCGCCGACCAACGCGCACGAGAAGCAGAAATTCGCCGCGACGTGTCGGAAGAAGCAATCAAGCGCAGCGAACTCAGAGCTGAAGCCGCATGGGAACGCGTTCGCGCGCTCGAGACTGAACTATCCAGCACCACCACACATGGGACCGCTCACCAAGAAGGCTTGCAGGCCACGGTGCGTCGACTCGACGGCGAAAACGAAACATTGCGCCAACGCCTCGATACCGAACAGGCGACTAACGCGGCGCTCCGCGACCGGATCGATGCGCTGCACGTCGAATTGCGCCAAAGCACCGAGCACTATGCGCAACAGATCAAGGACGCCGTCTCCGAAGCTGAGCGCCGTGTGAAGCCAATGCTGGTCGAACTCGATTCCTTGCGCAGTATGGCGGCCACCTACCAATCGGGGGTGCGTGACGCCAGTCGCAAGGAATTCGAGTTTATTCAGCAACTCGCTTCAGCCAAGGCCCGCGGCGACCGGCTCGACGCGCAACTACGCGAGCAGTCGGACGAAGTGGATGTTTTGGCAAAAGAAGTTGCGGCGCTGCGCGGCCAGCAGGACATCGATCCCGCCGTCGCGAACCTGTTGTGTTCGCTGGTTGAAGCGGGCAGGCTCACGACCGACGAGCTGGCGATGATCGGCACCGCGGTGGACGGTCATGTCACGCTGCCGCTGCGCTGCCCAAAATGTGAGGAAGGTGAGCCGGAGCTGTCGCAAGTGGATCACCGCTTCGAGCTGCAGTGTCCGGAATGCGATCACTCGTCAGGACCCGGCGAATCAAGGCTGGAGGCGGTTAGCCGGTTTTTGTCGAGCGGATCGATTGCAGCGTCGACATGACCGCCCGGCGCGGGTGTCATAACGGATAAATCGCCAAAGGTGAGGAAATTCGGGACCTGAGGGGTGAGTATTTTCAGGACCCGTCTACTCACCCTTTTCTCGTCAAACGCCCGTCGCGCCTAGGCGTGGGTAATGGCGGAGCGGCTGGATCCGGTTCATCGACGATTGGCGAATCCTGCTGATCCATCCACCTTTGCCATGCCCGATACAAACGGTTGGCAGACACGGCCTGGACAAATCCCAGCCACTGCCCGACCTGTTCCGCCTCAACCCCGCTCTCGAACAGATCTGCGGCGAAGGTGTTGCGCAAAGTTTGTGGACTGGCGCGTGAGGCTCGCGACGCGGCGATGCCTGCGGCGTCGATCAACGCATCGACGCCGCGCAGCATGGTCGCCTTGTGCATTGGGCGTCCCGAAGGCGAAGCGGGAAAGACCAGATTGCCGGCCAGTTCGGAAAGGCGCCGTTCCGCAAGCCATGCATCGAGAACGGCGGCCGCGAAGGGCGCGAGTCGGGTACGGCGCGTCAGCATCGGATTCGCGGACTCGATCGTGACCCACGGTGAGCCGACGTTCACGCAACTAACCGTAAGTGCTGCCGCCTCGCCGGTCTTGACGCCGCCGCCGAGAAACACAGCGATCAATGCACGGTCACGTCGCTCTCTCCAGCGCTGCGCGGCTGACAAGGCCGGCAAGGGCGAAAACAGATGTGCAATGAGCGCCGCGCGTTCTGCATGATTGAGAAACCCGGTCGGCTCGTTATCGCGTGCATTCCGCCATGCTGCTTCGCCATCCTGAGCAATGAAGCGCGCAGGATTGGTCGACGCGGATTCAATTTCGCGTACGTGGTCCAGTACCCGTTCAATGAGCCGCAAATACCTGACACGTTGCGGTTTTCGGATCTCAAGGCCGCCCACGAATTCGGCGATGGTTTGCGTATCGACCGTGACCAGACTCTTTTGGCGAACCGCCAGCCAGTCGAGGAAAAACCCCCACTGCGCTTGATAGACTTCAGCAGAAGAGTGCCTGAAATGTTGCTTGGCAAGCCACGCGTCGAACGCGATTTGCGGATCGCGGCGCCAGTCTTCCCGTTCCTGATCGAAGAGATCAGTTGACGGTGCAGGGCGTGGAACCGGGTCGGACAGATTGGGAGGTGGCATACGCTATCCTTCCGTTAGTTGCGCATATTGTAGGTGGCAACCGATGAAAGTACAGCGCCTGAGTCAGTCGCCCCACGCCCGCGCGTGCTTTAGCGGCGCGTCTTTAGATGCAGGTTGTGCGGCGCGGCGTGCCGCCTCTTCATAGGCCGAGACGGCAAACGCGAACACTGCCGGCAATGCGGTGGATGTGCCGAAGTCCACCGCTTCGTCCGTTTCCGGATAAGGCAACTCGGACGGGCGCTGGAACAGTCCGAGCATGATCGCGTCGTGCCGGCTGGCAAACCCGAGGTCCGCCAACGCTTCGGCTTCGATTGCATGAAGCAGGCGCCATGAGAGCGGCACCTGCTGGACGATGTAGCGCGCGGCGATGTTGCGCACGATGTGTTCAAGATCGCGCGCCGCGGTTTGATAGCGCAGCGCGGCCAGAGCATGCTCGGCTTGTTCGGTGGTCAGGTCGTTCATTATCGGCTCCAGTCGACACCCTGTACTGTACAAATATACAGTGTCTCGCGCAACCTCGGCCGAGCGGACAATTCAGTCCAATTCAGACATCAACCTACAACGGTGCGTCTGCCCCTCAGCCGTGAATCACCACCAGCAGCGCTTTCGCCTCGCCCTTCCCGGCGTTGCGGATCGCGTGCGGCTCGTCAGCGACATAGCGCGCGGTGTCCGCGGCCTTGAGCCGCTTCGTCGCGCCCGCCGCCTCGATCTCGATCGATCCCTGCAGCACCGTCAAATGCTCACGCGTGCCGGGTTCGTGCGCGTTCGACACCAGCGCCCCACCTGGCTGCAACGTCAGTTCGTACCACTCGAACTTGCCGGCCAATTCGATCGGGCCCCAGACACGCAACTGATACTTGGCTTCGTGCCCGCTCAAAGTCGGGATGTCGTGCGGACCCGAGACGGCAATCGCCTCCGGCGCCTTCTGCGGCGCGAACAGCGAATCGAGGCTGACGCCGAGGGCGTTCGTCAGACGCCACGCGACCGCGATCGTCGGATTGGCCTTGTCGCGTTCGATTTCCGAGAGCATCGATTTCGACACGCCGGCCGCGCGCGACAGGTCGTCGAGCGTCATTCGCCGTTCGGCGCGCAGACGCTGAATCTGCTCGCCGACGCGAGGCGGCGCCGCGATCGCCGGGACCGGACTCGCGCCTGAACTGGGTGCCGCGTTGGCTGCTGCGCGGCGGATTCCCGAACTTGCCATTTACTGACCTATCGTTTAGAGTTGTTCGACATACCGGATTTTAGTTCGGAAAAACGAAAATATCCGATAAAACTGACAGCCGACTATAACAGCCCGCCTCGACGCCGAACATGCCGCAAGTGCCGAGCATGTCGCGCGTGGGCGCACCACCCTTTCAGGAGTCTGGTTCATGCGTGACCTTTACCTCGCCCATCTGCGCGGCACACTCGAGCAGATCCGCGCTGACGGTTTTTACAAGAACGAGCGCGTGATCGCTAGCCCCCAGTCGGCTGACGTGCGTCTTGCGAACGGCACGGAAGTGCTGAATTTCTGCGCGAATAACTATCTTGGTCTGGCTAACGACGAACGGCTGATCGAGGCCGCTAAGCTTGGCCTGGATAACGACGGCTTCGGCATGGCGTCGGTGCGCTTCATTTGCGGCACGCAAACCGTGCACAAAGACCTCGAAAAGGCCTTGGCCGCATTTCTGCAAACCGACGACTGCATCCTCTACTCCAGTTGTTTCGATGCGAACGGCGGTCTGTTCGAAACCCTGCTCGACGACAACGACGCCATCATCAGTGATGAACTCAACCACGCGAGCATCATCGATGGTGTGCGGCTTTCGAAGGCGAAGCGCTTTCGTTACAAGAACAATGACCTCGTGGATCTCGAAGCCAGGCTGCAAGAAGCGGATGCCGCCGGCGCACGCTTCAAGCTGATCGCCACCGACGGCGTCTTCTCGATGGACGGCATCATCGCCGACCTCGCAGGCATTTGCGATCTCGCCGACCGCTACGGCGCACTCGTGATGGTCGACGATTCGCACGCGGTCGGTTTCGTCGGCGAACATGGGCGCGGCACGCCGGAACATTGCGGTGTGCTGTCGCGCGTCGACATCATTACCGGCACGCTAGGTAAAGCACTAGGCGGCGCATCGGGCGGCTACGTTGCAGCGCGCCAGGAAGTCATCGATCTGCTGCGTCAACGCTCACGTCCCTATCTGTTCTCGAACACGCTGACACCGAGCATCGCCGCCGCCTCGCTGAAAGTACTTGAATTGCTCGCCAGCGACGAAGGCGCGCAGCTGCGTGCGCGCGTGCGCGAAAACGGCGCGCATTTCCGCCGCGCGATGAGCGCGCTCGGCTTCACGCTCGTGCCCGGCGAACACCCGATCATTCCGGTCATGCTCGGCGACGCGCAACTTGCATCGAATATGGCCGACGCGTTGTTGAAGGAAGGCGTGTACGTGATCGGCTTCTCGTTCCCCGTGGTGCCCAAAGGCCGCGCGCGAATTCGCACGCAAATGAGCGCCGCACACACGCCGGAACAAATTGATCGAGCTGTCGACGCATTTGCGCGCGTCGGCCGTCAACTCGGTGTCATCTGAAGCGGAGGCGCACATGAAAGCATTGGCAAAACTCGAACGCGCACCGGGCCTCACGCTAACGGATGTGAAGAAACCCGAAGTCGGTCACAACGACGTGATGATCCGCATCACGCGCACCGCTATCTGCGGCACCGATATCCACATCTGGAAATGGGACGACTGGGCGCAGAAGACGATTCCGGTACCGATGCATGTCGGCCACGAATACGTCGGTGAAATTGTGGAAATGGGTCAGGAAGTGCGCGGCTTTGCGATCGGCGATCGCGTGTCGGGCGAAGGCCATATCACCTGCGGCTTCTGTCGCAACTGTCGTGCAGGACGCCGGCATTTGTGCCGCAATACGGTAGGCGTTGGCGTGAATCGTGAAGGCGCATTCGCTGAATACCTCGTGATTCCAGCGTTCAACGCGTTCAAGATTCCGCCTGAAATCTCCGACGATCTCGCCGCGATCTTCGATCCGTTCGGCAACGCCACGCACACGGCGCTGTCGTTCAACCTGGTCGGCGAAGACGTGCTGATCACCGGCGCCGGGCCGATCGGCATCATGGCGGTGGCGATTGCAAAACATGTTGGCGCACGCAATGTGGTGATCACCGACGTCAACGACTATCGCCTCGAACTCGCGCGCAAGATGGGCGCAACGCGTGCGGTGAACGTCTCGCGTGAATCGTTGCGCGACGTGATGGCTGATCTGCACATGGCCGAAGGTTTCGACGTCGGGCTGGAAATGTCAGGTGTACCGAGCGCTTTCACCAGCATGCTCGAAGCGATGAACCACGGCGGCAAGATTGCGCTGCTCGGTATTCCGCCCGCGCAGACCGCGATCGACTGGACCCAGGTGATCTTCAAAGGCCTCGAAATCAAGGGCATTTATGGCCGCGAGATGTTCGAGACCTGGTACAAGATGGTCGCGATGCTGCAAAGCGGGTTGGACCTGTCGCCCATCCTCACGCACCACTTCAAGGTCGACGATTATCAGGAAGCGTTTGCCACGATGCTCTCAGGCGAGAGCGGCAAGGTCATTCTCGACTGGACTGCCGCGTGAGTTGAACGAGCAGCGCATTCAAGCGCAACTGCTGAAACAAAACGCCCGCACCGCGCTCACGCGCCTGCGGGCGTTTTTTCGAACTCAGCCTGAATACGCACATGAATATCGTCGCCGACAGCCGGATACCACGTCGACAAACCGAACTTCGCGCGGCTGAAATGACCCTCCGCGGAAAAGCCGAGCGTGTCTTTTTTCGTGAGCGGATCGGGCGCGAAGCCGTTGAAGGTCACATCGAGCGTCACAGGTTGCGTCACGCCGTGAATCGTCAGATCGCCGGTCAACGTGCCGCGCGATTCGCCGGTGCGCTCAAAGTGCGTGCTGGTGAAGCGCACCTCCGGATAGCGTGCGACGTCGAGCATGCTGTCGCTTTTCACCATCTTGTCGAGTAGCGGCACATTCGTATCGATGCTCGCAGCGTCGATCGTGATCGCCACGGTACTTTTGTCCATCCCGCCTTCGTTCCAGTCAAGTTGTCCCTGCTTGCGATCGAAGCGCATCGTAAAGCGCGAGTACTTGAAGTGATCGATGTCGAAGGTGATGCTGCAATGATCCCGATCGAGATCGTAGCGACCGGCCGGCACGCGTGCTTCGTTCTGGCTGACCGTATGGGTGAGTACTCGAACGGGCACGCAACCTACCGAAGTCAGCAGCGCTGCGCTGAGCAACGCGCGCACAAATGTGACGCGGACAATAGAGAGGCTCATGAAATTCGTTCCAGTTGATCGACCATCACCACGATAGCAGTAAGCGTAGCAATCCGCCGAAGCGCACAAAAACTTGACGAAGGAGAATGATCGTTCTACCCTTCGCACATGGCTACTCAAAACCCAACTGAATTGGCTGCGTCCGGCAGCAGCGCGCGTGAAAGGCTGCTCGATGCCGCGGAGGCGTTGATCTACGCCGGCGGCATTCATGCCACCGGCGTAGATGCAATCGTCAAGCAATCCGGTACTGCGCGTAAAAGCTTTTACACGCACTTCGAATCGAAAGACGCGCTTGTCGCCGCCGCGCTGGAGCGGCGCGACGAACGCTGGATGAACTGGTTTATCGCGGGCACGTTGCAGCACGGCAAGACTGCGCGCACGCACCTGCTCGGCATGTTCGATGTGCTGCGCGAATGGTTTGCGTCGGAGGACTTTCATGGTTGCGCGTTTCTGAATGCGGCCGGCGAAATCGCCTCCGCGGAGGATCCGATCCGGATCGTCGCGCGTGAACACAAGGAACGCCTGCTCGTGTTCGTGAGAAGCCAGTGCGATGACTACGCGGCCGAATCGGGCATGGACGCGCGCCGCGCCGCGCGCTTGTCGCGCCAATGGCTGATCCTGCTCGACGGCGCCATCGCCGTGGCGCTGGTGAGCGGCGAGGCCGATGCCGCGCTCGACGCGCGAGCCGCCGCTGAAGCCTTGCTCAATACCGAGTCCGCAAGCGAATCGAACCCACTCGCAGGTAAATCCGCGAGCAGGTCCCCAAGTGAAGCCCGAAGCAAACGACCGCCATCCCGGCGCACAGAAACCTGACTGAGGAAACACACACCATGGCCGACCCGATTGAAACCCGCCCGCCACTCCCGCCGTTCACACGCGAAACTGCGATCCAGAAGGTGCGCGCCGCGGAAGACGGCTGGAATACCCGCGACCCTGAACGCGTGTCGCTCGCGTACACACCGGATAGCGTCTGGCGCAACCGTGCCGAGTTCACGCATGGCCGCGCGGAGATCGTCGGCCTGTTGCGTCGCAAATGGGCAAAGGAACTCGACTACCGCCTGATCAAGGAACTATGGGCATTCACGGATAACCGTATCGCCGTGCGCTTTGCCTATGAGTGGCACGACGACTCGAACAACTGGTTCCGTTCCTACGGTAACGAGAATTGGGAGTTCGATGAGCACGGGCTGATGGCGCGCCGTCATGCCAGCATCAATGATCTGCCGATTCGCGAGGCCGACCGTCTTTATCATTGGCCGCTCGGCCGCCGTCCTGACGACCATCCGGGCCTGTCCGACCTCGGCCTCTAGACCTTTCTCCGACATTGAAGGTGGACACCTGCCGGGTGTTCACCGCTCTGCCATCGGTTCTCCGTTATCGTTGCGTCTGCGCCGTGGGGCACGTCCCGTGCCCGCGCGTCCGAGCGTGTCCTCCACATCGCCCGTGCGGGTTGAGGTACAGTGCGCGACGGACGACAAGCAAGAATACCTAGAACATAGATGACACCGGCGTTCGATCGGTGGCGGAGAATACATGCATTTTCGTCAGACAAAAAAGCAGATTCGACACGCGGTCGTAGCGCTCGTCGCGAGCCTGGCCGCAGCGTCCGCTGCGCATGCGGGCAATTGGTGCGAGGGCGGGGTATGGGTCGACGCCATGCTTGGCTCGTATCACATCAATCCCGACCCCAACACTCATTTCGAGGAGTTCAATCCGGGCCTTGGCGTCGAATGTTGGCTCAACAATCAATGGGCGCTGACTGCCGGCGGTTTTCGCAACTCGCTGCGGCGCCCTTCTTATTATGGCGGCGGTGTCTGGGCGCCCGAGTTCGCGCACTGGGGCATCGTGCGGATTGCTGCGATCGGCGGGATCATCTCGGGCTATAACTACGGCAACTGGGGCCTCGGCCGCAACCACACGATCGGGCCAGTGGTCGCGCCGATCGTGATGGTCGACTACAAGCGCGTCGGGGCTAACTTTATTGTGATTCCGCCGATCCCCTCGGACAAACTTCCGTTCACGATCGGGTTTCAGGTGAAGGTGAAGTTCTAGTCTGCAAAGGTGAGCGATTCCAGGATGGTGAGGAATTCCAGGAGATGGCGTCATCGCAGTCAAAGGTGAGGATCGCCAGGAAATATCGTCAACACCGCAAAAGGTGAGGAATTCCAGGAGACACAACCACCTCGACGAAAGGTGAGCTGGTCCAGGGAGCATGACATCACGTCGGTGAGAGGTGAGCGGTTCCAGGAGGTGTCGCCATGTCAGCGAGAGGTGAGCCGTCTCGTGAGCCGAACTGCACCGTGGAAGCAAGCAAAGCCACGCCAAAGTGAGGCGTTCCAGGAGATCGCTCGCCAAAGGTGAGTGATTCCAGGAGGTGAGCAATCGCCTTGCCGAGCGCGCACCTTAAATAAGGTGAGGATTTCCAGGGAGTCGTTGCCATAGCCGCCGACGGTTCGAACGGCGGAATCGCTGCGGATTATTCCGTTGCGCCCACAGAGCTAACAGAACACCACGACACTAGGTGCTCTCCCGCTCGATCAGACTAAACCCCACATCGACGATTGGTTCGCCTCCAGCACGATTCTCAATCCGATCGACAAGCATGGTTGCCGCAAGCGTTCCAATTCTCGTGCCGTCGACTCTCATGGTCGACAACGGCGGTGTGGTGTCCTTCGCAAAATTCAGATCACCGTAGCCAATCACACGCAGTTTCTCTGGCACTGAGATATCCCGGTACTCAGCTTCCATCAACACGCCCAGCGCCAGAATATCCGCGCCGCAAAAAACGGCGTCGATATCGGCGTGCGTGTCGAGCAAGCCTTTCAGCGCCCGTCGCCCGTCGCCCAGATTCGCAGGTGACTCAACCGTCACGACAGGGATGGAGGAAAGTGTTTTGCCGTTTCCGAACGCTTTGAGGAACGCTTTGGTACGGGCCTTCGCGCGCTGGTCGCTGGGTGTGACGACAGCGGGCCGCCGCACGCCACGCGTCTTCAGAAAATCCGCAGCAGCCTTCCCAACGTTCTCATGAGAGAAGCCGACCAGCATGTCGATAGGCTCGCGTGTCAGGTCCCAGGTCTCGACGACAGGAATGCCGCACGCGCGCAGCTTTTGCCTCGCACTCTTGGAATGAATGACGCCGGTCAGTACGATGCCGGCGGGCCGGCGGCCAATCACCGCGTCAAGCAGGGCGTCCTCGCGCGACTCGTCGTATCCGCTTTGTCCGATCAGCAACTGGTAGCCCGACGCGGCGAGTTCGGTCGTCAGGGCGCCGACGGTTTCCTGAAACACACTCCCGGCCATCGCGGGGATCAACGCGACGATGAGACGGCTGCGAGTCGACGCCAGCGAACCGGCGATGAGGTCAGGGGTGTACCCGGTTTGCCGGACGGCCGCCTGGACGCGCTCCAGCGTATCGACCGAAACCAGCTCCGGCGTGTTCAGTGCGCGTGAGACGGTCACTTTCGTCACGCCGACGAGCGCCGCGAGATCGCTCAGGGTCACGCGGCCGGAATTCTTGCGGGCGCGCCGGGAGGCACTGCGTTCGACAGGGGCAAGCAGGGTAGTAGGCGGTTTGCTCACGACGTTGATCACTCAGGCCCGAAAAAAGTTGCTGGCGATTATGGCAAAACCATACTACCATGCGTCGTATGTTACCGGTTACATGAACCGGTAACATCAATTAGAAGAAAGGCGATTGGCGCGACCCGAGTGCGTGCGTCCAGAACTTGAGAGACAGGAGAGCAGCATGTCGCAGGCTGGTACGGTGTTGAGCGAGCCGCTGATCCGGCTTAACGCCGCGGACAATGTACTGATCGCGCGAGAATCGCTGTCGATCGGACAGCAACTCTGCATCGGCGAGGCGACGATCCGCATCCGCGCGCAGGTCACCGCGGGCCACAAAGTCGCCGCCTGCCGCATTTGGCGTGGTGCGCCGATCCGTAAATACGACACGGTCATTGGCCTTGCGGCTCGCGACATCGAGGCGGGTGATCACGTCCACACGCACAACATCGAACTGATCGATTTCGAGCGCGATCCGGGCTTCTGTCTCGATGTGCGTCCGGTTGAGTACGTTGCAGAAGCTGAACGGGCCACATTTAACGGCATTGTTCGGCCCGATGGGCGAGTCGCGACGCGCAACTTCATTGGGATTCTGGCATCGGTCAACTGTTCGTCGACCGTTATCAAGAATATCGCCGCCTGGTTTACGCCGGAGCGGCTTGCGCCTTATCCGAATGTCGATGGCGTGGTCGCGTTCGCGCAGACAAGTGGCTGCGGGATGTCCTCGCCCAGCGAGCACTTCGACGTCCTGCGCCGGACGCTCGCCGGCTATGCGCGTCATCCCAATCTCGCCGGGGTGTTGATCGTCGGGCTAGGCTGCGAGCGCAATCAGGTGGGCGACCTGCTCGATTCACAAGGGCTTCATGTCGGTACGTCGGTCCACGCGTTGGTGATGCAGGACGAAGGTGGCACCCGGGTAACGATCGAAGCGGGGATCGCTGCCATACAGAAGATGCTGCCGTCGGCTAACGATATCGAGCGTCGTCCGGTGTCGGCGAGCCACCTCAAAATCGGTCTGGAATGTGGCGGCTCCGATGGCTTTTCGGGCATCACGGCCAATCCAGCTCTAGGCGCAGCCATAGACCTTCTGGTGCGTCACGGCGGCACGGCGATTCTTTCCGAAACCCCTGAAATTCACGGCGTCGAATACATGCTGACGCGCCGTGCGGTGACACCGGAGGTCGGCCAGAAACTGCTCGACCGGCTCGCATGGTGGGAGCGCTACACGCGCGGCCACAACGGTCAGTTTAACGGTGTCGTCGGGCCGGGTAATCAGAAGGGTGGACTCGCCAACATCTTTGAAAAATCGCTCGGATCGGCGATGAAAGGCGGTACGACGCCGCTGCAGGCCGTCTATGAATACGCCGAGCCTATCGACCGGGCCGGCTTCGTCTTCATGGATTCACCAGGCTACGATCCCGTTGCGGTGACCGGGCAGATTGCAAGCGGCGCAAACCTGATCTGCTTCACGACCGGCCGCGGTTCCATGTTCGGCTCGAAGCCCGCGCCCACCCTCAAGCTCGCGAGCAACACGCCGATGTTCAAGCGGTTGCGCGACGACATGGACATCAATTGCGGACTTGTCCTTGATGGTGAGCGGTCGGTCGAGGAGATGGGGAAGGATATCTTCGAGCACATCCTCCGGGCCGCGTCGGGTGAGCGCACCCGTAGTGAATTGCTCGGGCTGGGCGACCACGAGTTTGTGCCCTGGCATATGGGCATCGTGAGCTGAAACGCCACCTCATTCCTACAAAAAAAGCGGAGACAGAGATTGAACCAAGCCTTGCAACAGGCGCCACGCAGCAAAGTGCGCTGGCTGGTGGCCGGTCTGATGTGGTCGGCTATCGCCATCAACTATATCGACCGGACGGTGCTGTCCGCCGCAGCCCCCCATCTTCAGACGGAGTTCCATCTCAGTGCGATGGAGATGGGCATCGTGATGTCGGCGTTCTTCTGGTCGTATGCATTGCTGCAATTGCCTGCAGGCATGCTCGCCGATCGCTTCGGACAGAAGATCGTGCTGGGTGCGTCCGTATTCTGGTGGTCGCTTGCGACGGCCGTAACCGGACTCGCTACCGGCTTCAAGTCCCTCGTGCTCCTGCGGGTCATGCTGGGCATCGGCGAAGCGGGCGCCTACCCCAGTAACGCGGGCATCGCCTCGCGATGGTTTCCGCGCAAGGAACGCGCAACGGTGGCGGGCATCTTCGATAGCGGATCGAAGCTTGGGGGCGCGGTGGCGCTGCCGCTGATCGCCTGGCTGCTGGCGACGTTTGACTGGAAGGTCACCTTTGCGATCACCGGTGCGCTGGGTCTCATCTGGTGCGTCGTCTGGGTGTTGGTGTTCAGGGACTCGCCGGCTGATCACCGGCGCGTGAATGCGGCCGAGCTTGCCCATATCCACGATGGCGAAGCGGTGTCGCGCAGCGACAGCGTGGGCGCGGCCGCCGATGTACCCTGGCACAGGCTCTTCGCGCATCGGAATATCTGGGCGATGTGCATTGGCTTCTTCATGATCAACTACAACTCGTACTTCTTCATCACCTGGCTGCCGACGTATCTCGTCAAAGAACGCGGCATGAGCCTGATGGAGATGGGCTTCATGGCTTCGCTACCGCTCGTCCTTTCGATGATCGTCGAGGTATTCGCGGGCTGGGCCTCCGATCGTGTGTATGCCTCCGGAAAGTTGTCGCTCACCGCGACCCGAAAACTGTTTCTCGTCGTCGGCCTGGTAATGGCGTCGAGCATTGGACTCGCGGCGTTCGCCACTTCTCCGCTCGTGGCCGTCGCATTGCTCTGCGTGGCGAAGTCGGGCACGACCGTCGCCGCATCCCAGGTCTGGGCGCTACCGGGCGATGTCGCGCCGGGGAACATGGTGTCGCGGGTTGCGGGCATTCAGAACACCGTTTCCAACATGGGCGGCGTGGTTGGTCCGATCGTCACCGGTGCGATCGTCGGGGCAACCGGCTCTTTCATTCCTGCGCTGCTGTTCTCGTCGGGGCTGATCGTGATCGCGATCCTCAATTACCTGTTCCTGCTCGGAAAGGTGGAGCCTATTCAATTCAATCAAGTCCCCGCGGAGGCTAGAAATCGTGATGAACGCAATGTCGACGTCAGCGTTTAACCCATTCAAGGCGGCGCTTGCAAACGGTCAACGACAGATCGGCTTCTGGCTTTCCATGGCCGATGCCTACCTGGCCGAAGTCAGTGCGACCGCCGGCTTCGAGTGGCTATTGATCGACGCCGAGCACGCCCCGAACGACGTGCGCAGCATTCTTGCGCAATTGCAGGCGGTCGCGCCGTATTCCGCCGAAGCCGTCGTGCGACCCGTGAACGGTGATCCGGCGCTGCTCAAGCGCTTACTCGATATCGGCGCACGTAACCTCCTCGTTCCGATGATTGATACCGCGGTTCAGGCCCGCGCTTGCGTGGCCGCCGTACGCTATCCACCCCATGGAATTCGTGGTGTGGGCAGTGCGGTGGGACGTGCGTCGCGCTGGAGCTCGCGGACTGACTATCTGGATATCGCGGACAGTGAAATTTGCCTGCTCGTGCAGGCGGAGACGGTCACAGCGCTCGACAATCTCGAAGCGATATGCGCGGTTGACGGCGTGGATGGCGTCTTCATCGGGCCTGCGGATCTGGCCGCGTCGATGGGCCATCGCGGCAAGCCCGCCCATCCGGAAGTGCAGAACGCGATCGAAGCGGCGATGCGTACCATCATCGCTTCCGGCAAGGCGGCCGGCACGTTGACCTCGGACCCGGTGCTCGCGCGTCGCTATCTCGAGCTTGGATGCACATTCGTCGCGACCGGCGTGGACATCCTTATGTTCGCGAACGCGGCACGAAAGCTCGCCCGGGAGTTCATCGAGCAGTGAAGAATGGTGAGGAATTCCAGGAGATGGCGCCACCCCGATCAACGGTGAGGAATTCCAGGAGACGACATCATCTCCGTCAGAGGTGAGTCACTCCATGAGTCGAACAGCACCTTGGGAGCATGCAAAGCCGTACTAAGGTGAGGAATTCCAGGAGATGATCTGCAAAGGTGAGCGATTCCAGGAGGTGAGAAATCGCCTTGCCGAGCGCGCACCTCAAATAAGGTGAGGATTTCCAGGGAGTCTTCGTCATGGTTGCCGACGGTGATGCAGCGAGTGCTCCAACCCTCACCCTAGTGTGCGCCGATGCAGGACCGATACCGCCAATCTCCTTACATCCTCTTCCATATACAAACAAAGCGTGAGCGCGACACCTTGCTCAGCGCCACGCCGTAAAAGCCGCGTGAACTGCGCCACGCGGCGATGCACACCAGGACTCTGCGTGGCAGAAGTGACCACGCCCTCGTCATCTTGTAACGCTCTCGTAAAACATGATTTTTCGCCGATTGATAAGTTGCGGATAACGCGTGTCGTCGCCACTCGAGCGACGACTTTGCGCCACCGTAGATCTATCGATGGAGAAAGCATGAAGAAGCTGTTGGCAATCGCGGCGCTGGCCGCACTGAGCGCAACCTTGAGCGGATGCTGGTGGGGGCCGCCTCCAGGTTGGGGCGGCGGAGGCCCGGGCGGCGGAGGCCCGGGCGGGGGTGGACCTGGTGGCGGCGGACCGCACGGTGCGATCGTCGTCCCTGGCCAGGCCGCTCAGGTCTAGGCCAGAAACTAGGCGGGAAACGTAATCGTCACTACAAACCCGCCGTCGGCGGCGTTATCGGCATGAAAAACGCCGCCGTTATATCGCACGAGGCGCCGCACGATCGCGAGCCCGAGCCCGCAGTGTGCATCGCCGCTACGCGCTTCATCGAGTCGCACGAACGGTTGCAGCGCACGATTCAGTTGACCGCTTGGAATGCCGCCGCCGTGATCGCGTACCTCGAGCGTGTATTGGCCGTCGCGGCGGGCCGTCGAAATTTCCACCGGCGGCTCGCCGTAAGTGAGTGCGTTCTCGATCAGATTGGTCAGAATCCGGTCGAGGTCGACAAGCGGCAGACCAAAACCATCGCCGGCTTGTAGATCGAGGCGCACGAGCGAATCGTCCGCGAGGCTGTCGCCGTAATGCCGGCGACAGTGGGC
This sequence comes from Paraburkholderia sp. WS6, assembly GCF_030464835.1. Lineage (NCBI taxonomy): Bacteria > Pseudomonadati > Pseudomonadota > Betaproteobacteria > Burkholderiales > Burkholderiaceae > Paraburkholderia > Paraburkholderia sp. WS6. Next base: position 409,092 of record NZ_JALQCK010000001.1, on the reverse strand, counting down.
ATCGACGCCGGTGCTTGGCGAGGTATCCGCCGTCTCACGTGCGAAGTCGAGAAACTGCGTGACGATGCGTGACAACGACTCCGCGTCCCGCAAAAAGCCGCGGCGATTCGCTTCATCAGGCAGCAGATCCGCGCGCACCTGCATGCGCGTGATCGGCGCACGCAGATCGTGCGCCACGCCGGCCAGCATCACCGCGCGCTCCTGCTCGGCCTGCGCAAGTTCATGCACCATCTGATTGAAGTCGCCGATCAGCTCTTTCAACTCGCGCGGGCCGCTCGCCTCCACGACCGGCGCCCGATGGCCGATGCGGAACTCGCGCGCTGCGAGTGCGAGTCGGTGCAATGGCCGTTGCAATTGCCACGCGCCGAGCAGCGCGATGATCACCGCCAGCACCAGCATCGTCGCCGACGCGCCCAGGAAGAGACGCGCCGGCAGCGTCGCGTTTTGCATTTTGAGCCAGCCTGGATTGCCCGCGTAATGGACCCAGACCGTGCCGTTCTCGCCGTCGGCTACGACCTGGCTGCCTGCCGGCAATTTCTCGCGCAGGTCGTGTTCGAACGGACCCGAAGTGTTCTCACACGGCGCGGGACAGCCATACCGGATCGCGTCTTGCGCGCTCACGTAGGACACCCCGAGCGTTGCCGCGACGTGGGAAGCGGCGAGCGGGCCGTCGCGTCCCGCCTCAATCGCGAGCAGCAAAGCGCGTTGCGCGTGACCCGCGTCGATCTGGCCGCGGTCACGGTCCACGAGAACGATTGCGGTGATGTGCACCAGCACGATCAGGCTCACCGTCATCAACGAGAGCCGGCCAAACAGTGTGTTAAAGGGATTCTTCATCTTCATTGCTGCCGGGCACGAACATATAGCCGATGCCGCGTATGGTCTGGATCCGGCGCGGATTGGCCGGGTCATCTTCAAGCAGACGGCGCAGGCGCCACACCGGCACGTCGATACCGCGTTCGGTCACTTCCGAGTGCGGCCCATGCAACAGATCGACGAGCTTCGAGCGCGACAGCGTTTCCATTGGATGCGCGGCGAGCACTTCCAACAGCGCATATTCGCCGCCGGTCAGCTTGAGCGCTTCGTCATCGCGAAACAGGGTGCGCCTCGCGAAGTCGAGCCGGAAGCGGCCGAAGCGCAGCGCTTCACGCTTTTCGAGCGCCGTAGCCGTGGACCCCGACGATGGCTGCGCGTGCCGGCGCAACACCGCGTGAATACGCGCGAGCAGTTCCTGCGGCATGAACGGCTTGCCGAGATAGTCGTCGGCGCCGAGTTCCAGACCGATTATGCGATCCACGCCGTCAGCGCGCGCCGTCAACATGATCACGGGAATCGTGTCGCCATGCGCACGCAATTGCCTGAGTGCGCTGAGTCCGTCGACGCCCGGCATCATCAGATCGAGCACGATGATTGAGGGCCGTTCGCGTTCCAGCCGGCGTGCCAGATGGTTCGCGTCGTGCAACACGGACATCTCGATGCCGCGTTGTTGAAAGAAGGTTCTGAGCAGGTCACGAAGGTCGGCGTCGTCGTCGACCAGTAAAACCTGGATGGGCGTGTCTGACATAGCTGGGCCCTGATCGATGAGGACAATTGACGGACGGCGCGGCCGCGCGCCTATCGCACGTCGCAATATAGCGAATCGCGCGTTGACAGCGGTTTCGGGTTCTTATCTGCGCTTACAGTTTATTACGGTGGCTGCCTTCGGTTCTATCTGGCGGCGTGAAGCAACCAGTACCGGTCAACGTCACGCCGCCCGGTTCATCGCCACACCACGCGCCTCGTTACAACTCGTAATCCTCGCCTAAGCCACTGTAAGACGCAGCTCACTATGCTGGGCCACCTCTCGCCGCTGGTGGCGTTACGCGGTTTCCTCCGAGGTCAGTGTGTCGGTTTGCGTGCAGATTCAAGCGCGTGGTCGACCGATACGTTTTCACTCGCCCCGCTTTAGCGAACAACGCGTGCCAGACGGCCCTTTGTCGAATTGAGTCGAAGGATGCCCACAGCATGCCGAATAACCCTATCGCGTCCGGACCCTCCTCGCGCGTACCGAGATTCACACATCTTGCTGCTGCAGTCGTCGCCGCTTTTTTGTTGGCGGCTTGCGGCCAGCAGGCGCCCCATGGACCACCACAGTCCGTTCCTGAAGTAGGCGTCCAAACGATCGCGCCGCACCCTGTGGTGTCGAGTACCGAATTGTCCGGGCGACTGTCGGCAATCCGCGTCGCCGAAGTCAGGCCGCAGGTCGAAGGCATCGTCAGAAAGCGCCTCTTCACGGAAGGCTCACAGGTTGCGGCCGGCGCCGTGCTCTACCAGATTGACCCGTCCAGCTACCAGGCAACCTACGACCAGGCCGTCGGCACGCTCGCCAAAGCCGAGGCGACAACGAGCGCCGCGCAGACCAAGGCCACCCGCTACGCCGAACTGTCGAAGATCGAAGGCGTGAGCAAACAGGACTACGACGACGCTGTCGCCGCCTTGGAGGAAGCGAAGGCGGACGTGGTCGCCGACCGTGCCGCATTGAAGACTGCCGCGATCAATCTCGGCTACACGAAAGTCGTTGCGCCCATCGCGGGACGGATCGGCAAATCGAGCGTGACTGAAGGCGCGCTCGTCACCGCGGAGCAGACCACCGCGCTCGCGACGGTCCAGGCGACGACCGAGATGTATCTCGACGTCACACGCTCTTCCGCGGACTGGTTGCGGCTGCAGAAAGAATTCGCCAGTGGCCAGTTGCAACAGGCGGGCTCGGACGGCGCGGTCGTTCATCTCGTGATGGAAGACGGCAGCACGTACACGCAGCCAGGCAAGCTGCTGTTCTCCGATATCACCGTCGACGCCACCACCGGCTCGGTCACTTTGCGTTGCGTGTTCCCGAATCCGGACGGCGTGCTGCTGCCCGGCATGTTCGTGCGCGCGCGGCTCGAAGAGGGCGTGAACCAGCAGGCGATCACGGTGCCGCAACTCGCGGTCTCGCGTGCATCCGACGGTTCGGCGAGCGTGCTGACGGTCGGCGCCGACAACAAGGTCAAGCAAACGCCCGTTACGGCCGACACCGCTTCAGGCGCCGACTGGCTCGTCACGCGCGGCCTCAAGGCGGGCGATCGCGTGATCGTCGCCGGATCGCAGAAAGCGCGTGCGGGCGGTGTTGTGAAGCCGGTCGAATCGCCCGCCATATCGGGCGCACCCGCCACCGCGGACACTACGTCGGCCGCACACAGCTAAAGCGAGACACTCATGGCAGGTTTCTTTATCAACCGACCGATCCTCGCGTGGGTCATCGCTATCGTCATCATGATGATCGGCGGCGCCTCCATCGGGACGCTTCCGGTCGAACAGTATCCGAGCGTGGCGCCCGTCTCCGTGCAGATCACCGCGACTTATCCGGGTGCCTCGGCTGAAACCGTGGCGACCACCGTCACGCAGGTGATCGAGCAGAAGCTGAGCGGCATCGATCATCTGCTCTACATGTCGTCTACCAGCAGTTCGGCCGGACAGGCCACCATCACGCTCACGTTCCAGCAAGGCACCAATGCCGACATCGCCCAGGTGCAGGTGCAGAACAAGGTCGAACAGGCCAGTTCGTCGCTGCCGCAGACAGTGCAGGACCAGGGTGTGCAGGTCGCGAAGGCAGCCAATGCGTTTCTGATGATCGTGTCGCTGTCGTCCTCTGACGGCAGCATGAATTCCATCGATCTCGGCAATCTCATCGCAACGCAGATTGAAGATCCGCTCACGCAGATCGACGGCGTCGGCGACGTGACGCTGTTCGGCGCACAGCACGCCATGCGCATCTGGCTTGATCCAGTGAAGCTGCAGGCCGTCGGTCTGACTGCCGGCGACGTCACCACCGCGATCACGAATCAGAACGTGCAACTCTCGGTCGGCCAGATCGGCGGCTCGCCCTCCACGAAGACGCAGGCGCTCAACGCGACCATTTCAGCATCGAGCCTGCTCACCACGCCCGCGCAGTTCGGCGCGATCCTGTTGCGCGTGAACAGCGACGGCTCGAAGGTCATGCTGAAAGACGTCGCGCGAGTCGAGGTCGGCGGCGACGACTACAGCACGGACTCGCGACTGAACGGCAAGCCGGCGGCCTCGCTCGCGGTCAAACTCGCGAGCGGCGCGAACGCGATGAGCGTAGCCAAAGCGGTCCGCGCGAAGCTCAACGAACTGAGCGGGCAATTGCCGCACAACGTGGTGGTCGACTATCCGTACGACACCACGCCGTTCGTGCGCATCTCGATCGAGGAGGTGGTGAAGACGCTGATCGAAGCGGTGATGCTGGTCTTCGTCGTGATGTACGTGTTCCTGCAAAACCTGCGCGCGACGTTGATTCCGACCATCGTCGTGCCCGTTGCGTTGCTCGGCACGTTTGCGGTGATGTCGGCGGTGGGCTTTTCGATCAACGTGCTGTCGATGTTCGGGCTCGTGCTCGCCATCGGCCTGCTGGTGGACGACGCGATCGTGGTCGTGGAAAACGTCGAGCGGCTGATCGCGGAAGAGGGACTATCGCCCGTCGAAGCCACGCGCAAGGCGATGAAGCAGATCACCAGCGCACTGGTCGGCATTACGACCGTGCTGATTGCCGTGTTCATTCCAATGGCGTTTTTCTCGGGGTCCACGGGCGCGATCTACCGGCAGTTTTCGATCACGATCGTCGCGGCGATGCTGCTCTCCGTGTTCCTCGCATTGACGCTGACACCGGCGTTGTGCGCGACCATGCTGCGGCGCGCGGACGTCGAGCACCACACGAAGCGCGGCGTGCTCGGCTGGTTCAACCGTGTGCTGACTCGTGGAACCGATCGTTACGACTCGACGGTTGCGCGTGTGATCGGCAAGCCGATGCGCTATATGGTGATCTACCTGCTGATTGGAGGCGTGGTTGCGCTGCTCTTCATGAAGCTGCCGTCGTCCTATCTGCCGGACGAGGATCAGGGGTTCATCATCACGTCGATTTCCGCGCCCGCCGGCACACCTGCCGCGCAGACGCTGGAAGTCGTGAAACAGGTCGAGGCGTATTACCTCGGTCTTCCGCAGGTGGACAAGATCATCGCGCTGACCGGCTTCAGCTTCAACGGCTCGGGGCAGAACAACGGCCTGGCGTTTGTCAGGCTCAAGGACTGGAGCACGCGGCGCGGCAGCGACGGTTCGGCGGCGGCGATCATCCAGCGCGCCAACATGCACTTCGCCGCTTCGCACGACGCCCAGATTTTCGCGCTCAATCCGCCGGCCATTCAGGAGCTCGGCACGCAGAGCGGTCTCGACTTCGAACTGGAAGATCGCGCCGGGCAGGGTCATGACAAGCTGATGGCCGCGCGCCAGCAATTGATCGCGCTCGCCGCGCAGGACAGCGCGCTAGCCGGCATGCGTCCCGGTGGCCTCGACGATACGCCGCAGTTCCACGTCGATATCGATCGCGAGAAGGCGAGTGCGCTCGGGCTTTCAATCGCTGATGTGAACGACACGTTGCAGACGGCGTTCGGCTCGACTTACGTGAACAACTACGTCGATACGGGACGCATCCAGAAGGTCTATGTGCAGGCCGACGCGCCTTACCGGATGATGCCGTCCGATATTGGACGATGGTATGTGAAGTCCAGCACTACGAGCAGTTCGAGCACGAGTACCAGCACGAGCACTTCAAGCAGCTCGACCACAAGCACTAGCAGTACGACCACCGCAGGCTACGACGGTCAGATGGTCCCGTTCTCCGCGTTCGCTACCGGCAAATGGACCTTCGGGCCGCCGCAGATCGAACGCTTCAACCGCACGCTGGCGATGGAAATCACCGCGCAAACCGGTGCGAACACCAGCACGGGCCAGGCAATGGCCGCCGTCGACGCGCTCGTGAAGAAGCTGCCCGCCGGCTTCGGCATCGACTGGACCGGGCAGTCGTACCAGGAGCGCCTTGCCGGATCGCAGGCGATCTACCTGTACGCGATTTCGCTGGTCGTGGTGTTCCTCTGTCTGGCCGGTCTGCACGAGAGCTGGTCCATTCCGATCGCGGTGATTCTGGTCGTGCCGCTCGGCGTGCTCGGCGCGGTACTGGGCGCGCATATTCGCGGGCTGTCCGACGACATCTACTTTAAGGTCGGCTTGCTCGCAACCATCGGACTCTCCACGAAGAACGCAATCCTGATCGTCGAATTCGCCAAGGACCTGCAAGCGCAGGGCCGCAGCCTGATCGACGCCACGCTGGAAGCCGCGCGACTGCGTCTGCGGCCGATTCTGATGACATCGCTAGCCTTCGTGTTCGGCGTACTGCCGCTGGTCATCAGCACGGGCGCCGGCTCGGCGAGCCGGCATGCGATTGGCACCGGCGTGATGGGCGGCATGATCGCCGCGACGCTGCTCGCCATCTTTTTCGTGCCGGTGTTCTTTGTCGTCGTGCGCCGCGTGTTTGGCGAACACGGCGATGCCAAGCAACAGGAAGGTGTTGAATGATGAGACTCAAATTGGGCGCATGCATGGTGGCGTTTGCCGTTGCCATGCTGACGGGTTGCACGCTGGACCCGCACTATGAACGACCTGCGGCACCCGTCGCGGTGGCTTATCCAAAAGGCGAGGCGTACGAGAGCACGAGCGCCGCGGCAGCCGCCACCGCGGTTACGGCTTCGGGAACGGCTTCAGGAACCGCGACGCCGAGCGCGACCACTACCCCACCGCCGCTCGGCGCCGACATGGCCTGGCGCAGCTTCTTTCGCGACGAGCGTTTGCAACGGCTGATCGAGATCGCGCTCGACAACAACCGCGACTTGCGTGTCGCCGCGTTGAACGTGGCCGAGTACGAAGCGCAATATCGCATCACGCGCGCCGCGCTCGCGCCGTCGATCAGCGCGAGCGGCAGCCTGACCCGCGAGCGCGCTTCAGGCGTGACGACCAGTTCCAGCGACGTGAGCGTCGGCACCACGTCATGGGAGATCGACTTCTTCGGACGCTTGCGCAGCCTTAAGCGTCAGGCCCTGGAAAACTATCTCGCGACGGATGCGTCGCGGCAGAGCACGCAGATCAGCCTGATCGCGACGGTGGCGACCGACTACCTGACGCTCCTGTCCGACGAGCGTCTCCTGCAAATCACCGAAGACACCGTCAAGGCGGATCAGTCGACGTACGACGTGACAAAACGCATCCAGGAATTGGGCAATTCGTCGATGCTCGACGTGCAGCAGGCGCAAAACTCATTGGCGAGCGCGAAGGCGAGCCTTGCGTCTTACCGGCGTGCCGTAGCGCAGGACCGCAACAACCTGGTCGCTGTGCTCGGCGCGCCGATTCCCGACGACCTTCCACCCGCTCGTGAATTCGACGACGAATCGATGTTCGCCGACATCGGTGCGGGCGTGCCGTCACTGCTGCTCACCCGTCGTCCCGACATCGTGCAGGCGGAGCATGCGCTGAAGGCGGCGAACGCGAACATCGGCGCGGCGCGCGCGGCGTTCTTTCCGAAGATCGAGTTGACGGCTTCGGCCGGTACGTCGAGTTCGACGCTTTCAAGTTTGTTCAAAGCTGGTACAGGTGCCTGGGCATTCGCGCCGAGCGTGTCGGTGCCGATCTTCGATTACGGCAGCAACAAGGCTTCGCTCGACGTCGCCAAGATCGAGAAACAGATCGAGGTCGCCGATTACGAGAGCACGATTCAGACAGCATTCAAAGAAGTCGCGAACGCGCTGACAGCGCGTGCCACTTACGTTGATCAGGTGGAGGCGGATCGCGACTATGTGACGTCATCGCAGCGGTACTACACACTTGCTCAGGCGCGCTACAAGGCGGGTACGGACAGCTTCCTCACTTTCCTCGACGCGCAGCGCACGCTCTACACCGCACAACAGCAACTCGCGTCGGATAGTCTGTCGCGACAGGCCAATCTAGTGACCTTGTACAAGGTATCAGGCGGCGGTTGGGAGGGAAGCTAAAAGCCGATAGGTGAGAACATTCGGGAGCGTGTGCGGTGATAATGTTGCTACCTGTCGACGCACTTTCGATTCGAAGGTGAGAAGATTCGGGAGGCCGCCCGAACGCAGCCACCTGCGCGTTACTTTCCATTCACACGGAGCATTTCCCCAATGACGCCCGACGCTTTCGGTGAAGAAATCAAGGCGGCACTCGTGCCGCACGCCGACGCTCAACGCGCGCTTGCGATGCGCGCTTACATGCGTGACCACTTCGAGTTCATCGGTGTGCCGACACCACTGCGGCGCCAAGCGGTATTGCCGGTGTTCAAGCGGCTGACGGTGGAGAATACCGATCATCTGCTGGCGTGTGCGAATGTCCTATGGTGGATGCCGGAACGCGAATTCCAGTACGTCGCGACCGATCTGTTGGCGCGTAAATGGAAGACGCTTGCGGCAGCAGACATCGCGCACTTATTGACGCTCGCACAGCGGAGCGCATGGTGGGATTCGATCGATCCGCTGGCGGGTGTCGTCGGCGACATTCTGAAAGCGGCGCGAGCACACACGCCGGATGTGCAGGCCGCAATGGACGCGGCACTCCAGCACGAATCGCTGTGGGTTCGGCGCATTGCCATGATTCATCAACTCGGCTGGCGCGAGCATACCGACGAAGAGCGCCTGTTCGAGTACGCGCGTTCGCTGGCCGCGGAAAGCGACTTCTTCATCCGTAAGGCCATCGGTTGGGCGTTGCGGGACTACGCGTGGCATGCTCCCGACGCGGTGAGCACCTTTCTTTCCGCTTCGCGGGACATCATGTCGCCGCTTACCGTGCGCGAGGCGTCGAAGCATCTGCCGCCGATTCGCTGACGCACCTGGCGCAGAACATTTGCCGCTCGATTTGCTGTTCAGTTACCCGTTCACCTGACGGCGTATGTCAACGCAATGTACGCTTTTGCAAAAGCACTGCGCACTACAACGCGCAAATCAAAAAGGCCTGTGTTAACGGCCTTAAAACCAAGAACTTTAGAAGAATATTTAACCCTCCGGACGTGGCCAAAAACCCCGTAGTCATCGCTTAGTAACATGCGGCCAGAATAATGGCCTGTGCTGTACACACGACCAGATTTCGCAAATAACGCGCTGCCCCGATCGAGGGTTGACGCGAAGGCCATACCCCCGGGGGTTTCACATGACTATCCGTCATCGCATCACGCTATTGGTTATCTTGATGTTCGTCGCCTTGTCGGCAATCGGTGGCTACGCCGTGTATCAAACGCGTGGCAGCGCAGGCGAAGTGCGCAAGGTGACCGAGGGCGTCGTCCCCAGTGCGCTGGCTTCCGCTGACCTCGTCTCGCAAGTCAAAGACGTACAGCTCGCGACCATGACCTTGGTCTACGCGCCGGACGCCAACATGGTCGCCCAGGCACAAGACGAACTGAAGAAGAAAAAAGCCTCGTTGCAACAGGCTCTCGCGCTGCAAGGCAAAGATGCCGCGAGCCATGCCCAGCAAGGCCTCGTTTCCCAGGCTAATGACAGCCTCGAGAACTACTTCACCGCGATCGCCGAGACGGCGAAAATGAAGGCCGACGGCAAGAACGAACTCGCGCAAGCGTATCTGTTCGCCAACGTCGCCCAGTATCGCGACGAACTCGAAGGCATCGTCGAGACCCTGCGTGTCGAGAAGAACCGTCAGAAAGACGATGCAATCACCGCACTGAACGCCACGCTTTCTACAACCACGACGGCCATCGCCATCGTTACCGGTATTGCGATCATTCTGCTGACCTTCATCGGCACGCTGCTTTACCGTCAGATCACCCGCCCGCTCAGCCGCATGCAAGCCATGATGAGCGAGATCGCGTCGAGCCAGGATTTCACGCGCCGCGTGCCGGTGGGCCGGCTGGATGAAATCGGCCATTCGATCGTCGCCTTCAACGGCATGATCGAAAAGATCCAGGAAAGCTCGGCGCAACTCAAGCAGAAGACCGCTGACATCCAGGCGATGTTGCAGAACATGCAGCAAGGTATCTTGACGGTAATCGACGGCGCCGTGATCCACTCCGAGTACTCGGCGTATCTGGAAGACATCTTCGAAACGAAAGACATCGCCGGGCGCGGCCTGATGGATCTGGTGTTCTCGGATACCGATCTCGGCTCGGACGTGCTCTCGCAAGTCGATGCGGCCGCGCATGCGTGTCTTGGCGAAGACTGCATCAACTTCGCGTTCAATCAGCATCTGCTGGTCGGCGAAATTTCGAAGCGCATGCCCGATGGCCGCGTGAAGATTCTCGACCTAAGCTGGTCGGCGATCACCGACGAAAACGACGTTATCGGGCGCTTGATGCTGTGCGTGCGCGACGTCACCGAACTGCGCAAGCTCGCTGCGGAAGCCAGCGAACAGCGCCGCCGTCTCGACATGATCGGCGAGATTCTCGCGGTGAGCGAAGAGAAGTTCCATCATTTCATTGAAAGCTCCGCGGGTTTTGTCAGCGAGAACGAGCGCATCATTCGCAAGCACTCGGAAGCGGACCATGCGGCGATCGCCGAGCTGTTCCGCAACATGCACACCATCAAGGGCAATGCGCGGACCTACAACCTGGCGCACCTGACTGACGTCGTTCATGAAACCGAGCAGAGCTATCACGAACTGCGCCAACCGGACGCGGACCGCTCGTGGGATCAGGAACACCTGATGCAGGAGTTGACGCGCGTGCGCGAGGCGATCGAGAGCTACGCGAAGATCAACGAACATAGCCTCGGCCGCAAGAGCAAAGCAGGAGCGAATAACGTCGGCAATGCGGGCCGCTACGTGATGGTCGAGAAGGATCAGATTCAACAGACCCTGAGCATGCTGGACAAGACGAACGCCAGCGAACTCCACGAATTGCAGTCGATGCGCGATGCGCTGCGCCAGACCTTGCGCGCCTTGGGCAGCGAAAGCGTGCGCGACGCACTGTCTGGTGTGCTGGATTCGCTGCCTTCGTTGGCGCAGGAACTGGGCAAGCCGGCGCCGGCCGTGCGCATCGACGACAACGGCTACCGTCTGCGCGGCCAGGCGGGCGGTACGTTAAACAACGTGTTCATGCATCTGCTGCGTAATTCGATGGACCACGGCATCGAAACCGCCGAGGCGCGCAGCGCACACGGCAAGACGCCGGCCGGCACCATCGATATCGAAGTGGGCGTGGACAGCGGCGCGCTGCAGATTACCCTCAGCGACGACGGCCGCGGCCTCGCACTCGAACGGATTCGCGGCATTGCCGTCGAGCGCGGCTGGATCGGCAGCGACGAACACTTGAGCGACGAAGCCATCGCCGAGTTCATTTTCCGGCCGGGCTTCTCGACCGCCGCAACGGTGACGGAAGTATCGGGCCGTGGCGTCGGCATGGACGCGGTGCGCGACTTCCTCAAGCGCGAGAACGGCCGCATCGAACTGCGCTTCACCGACGACCACAAGGGCGCTTCGTTCCGTCAGTTCCAGACGATCGTCTGCCTGCCGGATAGCTTCGCCGTCGACACGCTGGGTGTGGCGGCGCGCGGCGATGCCGGCGAACTGCAACTCGACGCGATGGCGGATTGAACGTTGGTCGAACGCTGATTGACGCGCTTCGCGACGGACTTCGGAAGGATAGGTTGTGATTCAACAGTACGTATTGGCGGCGGTGGCAGGCAGCGCGGTAACCGCGCTGCTGGCCTTTGTCGCGCACAAGTTGCAAAGCACGAAGCTGACGGCACGGCTCTCCGCCGAAGCCGATGCCCGGATCAAAGCGCTGACGGCGGAACAGGCGGACCACGGTGAAGCGATCCGCGAACGCGAACAGGCCGCGCAGGAGATGGAAGCATTGGCCGCACAGTTGCGTGAGGAACTGAGGCAGCAATCGGCCAGCGTCGACGAGCTGCGCGCAACGTTGAAAGCAGCGACTGACGACAAAGACCAGTGGGCGCATCAGGCGCAACAGATCGCCGGCGAAGCCGCGCGTCTGAAGAGCCTCGGCGCGACATTCGAGCGTTGGCACGAGCAGATGATCTCGCTGATGACGCAGAACCACGACATGCACGCGAAGAATCAGGAGCTGTCGTCGATCGTCCGGCACGTGGTGATCGTGTCGCTGAATGCGTCGATCGAGGCCGCGCGCGCGGGTCCGGCCGGACGCGGCTTCGCGGTGGTGGCGAGCGAAGTTCGGGCGCTCGCCGCGCGTTCTGAGGAATTGTCGAAGAGCTATCGCGACAGCCTGCACCGCAACGATCTGACCACCACCTCCACGTTTCAGGACATCCAGGCGGGCGGCAAGATGATCGCGGCGTCGCTTTCCAGCGTCGAATCGCTCGCCAATCAGTTCCACTCGAAGCTGCACCAGGTGCCGGCGTGATCACGAGCCAGGCGAAGGACAGCTTCGAACGCATTTTCCGCAAGGCGGCACAGGCGCGCCTGCCGCGGGATTCCGGCGATACGTGTGAGATCGTGCCGCTTGCCGAGGCCGGTGTGGGCGCAACGAAGGACACCCAGGTGGTCGTGCTGACCATCTCGTCGATCGTGTTCAGACTGCTGCTGATCCTGCACTTCGACGAAAACGACAGCACCCGCGACTACTACCTGAAAGAGGCCGACGAGCGGCCATTTCAGGAAGCTTTTCTGGAAATCTGCAATCTGTGCTGCGGCGCGATGAATCAGGAACTGCTGCGCTATTTCCCGGACCTCGGCATGTCGACACCGTATGTATTGAGCGCGCGGTGTCTGGGGCATCTGCCGGCATTGAAGCCAGGTTTGCTGTCGTCGTATTCGGTCACGCTGAACGGTTCCGTGCAGCTTGCCGCGACGGTATGCGTGTGCGCCCATGCGCCGATCGACTTCGTAGCCGACACGAGCGCAATCGAAGAATCCAGCGGTGAGCTGGAGTTGTTTTGAGTGTCGGGTTTTGACCATGACGTCGATATCCGCAGCGAGCAGGAACGCGAAATGAACATGAACAAGCCGGTCAGCAAGGTGCTGGTGCTCGACGATTGCCCCGTGCACAAAGAGGCGCTGAAGCGCTTTTGCGACGAGAACAATCTGGTCGGCGTGAAAGTCGGCAAGAACCGCTTGCAGTCGGTGTTGCGCTCGAACATCGATCTGGGCGCGGTTCTGTTTGCTGAAGGCTACGGTGGCTCAGCCGAAGCGAGCGCCGAGATTGCGATCAGGATCAACGCGGTGCGCCCCGAGTTGCCGATCATCATCCGGCGCGATGACGATCCCAGCGTCGAGAGTCTGCCGGAGAGCTTGCGCCGTGTGGTCTGCGCGGCCTACGTCGCGCACGATATGGCGCCCTTGCGCAAGGTGATCGACGAATACATCTTCAGTCTGGATTATCCGAACGCGCTCGTGCGTGGCATCGCCGACATGACGCAGGCGATTCTCGGCGACGTATTCAAGGACCTGACCATCACGTGCGACACGCCTTATATCGTGCGCGACCGGATCATCTTCGGTGAGGTGTTCAGCCTGATTCCGCTGGAAAGTGCGTGGTGCCGCGGTTACATGATGATGCAGGCGGAAGAGGCGCCGATTCTCGAACTGCTCGATCGTTACCGGATGAGCGAGAACGCGGAAGACGGCGAAGCAAACTTCCGCGATCTGAATGGCGTGCTCGGCGAAGTGACCAATCTGATCTGGGGTTCGTTCAAGAACCGCTATGTCGGCGATGCGGACGCCTGGCTGCGCAGCCAGGTGCAGGTGCCGCTGCTGGTGAATCACAAGCACAAGTACATCTCGTTCGGCAGCGGCAATCCGCAGCTGTGTTTCATGTACTCGCTGACGGACCCGCAGACGAGCCGCTCGGTCAAGTTGCATCAACGTTTTGTGTTCAGCCTGAGCTGGTCGCCGGAGGACTTCAAGGAAGTCACGGACGATGTCGGTGCGATGGTCGAAGCGGGCGAACTGGATCTGTTCTGAATGTTCTCATAGGAAAAAACATGTCGAAAATTCTGGTGGTAGATGATTCGAGCACCGTGCGCGACGAAGTGGCCGGCTTTCTGAAGAAGAACGGTCTGGACGTCGACACGGCAGTGGACGGCAAGGACGGTCTCGCGAAACTGAAGGCCAGTCCCGGCATCAAGCTGGTGATCAGCGACGTCAACATGCCGAATATGGACGGCCTGACGATGGTCGAAAAGATTCGCGGCGAACTCGCGAACACCACCGTCAACGTCATCATGCTGACAACCGAGAGCAGCCCGGCGATGAAAGAGCGCGGCAAGGCGGCGGGCGTGAAAGGCTGGATCGTCAAACCGTTCAAGGGCGACGCGGTGCTGGAAACGTTCCGCAAGCTGGCGAGCTAGACGCTGCACGCTGTGGCGGGCCGGCCAAAGGTGAGGGTTTTCGGGAGCCCGTGCGCCGGTGATTTGCAAAGCATGATTCGCTATAACGGCGGCGGTTGAAACACGCTAGTCTCCGAGCATGTGCCAACTGCTCGCCCTCAGCTGCGCCGAACCCACCGACGTCAGTTTCTCGCTGACGGGCTTTGCCGCACGCGGCGGCCTCACCGACCATCATGTGGACGGCTGGGGCGTGGCGTTCTACGAAGATCGCGCGTGCCGCGTGTTCGTCGATGAAAAGCCCGCGTATCAGTCGCCGGTGGCCGAATTTCTGAAGAACCATCCGATCAAGTCGCGCAATGTCGTCGCGCATATTCGCAAGGCGACCCAAGGCGGCGCGCGCGTGGAGAACTGCCACCCGTTCATGCGCGAGTTGCACGGCCAGCAATGGGTGTTCGCGCATAACGGCGACCTGCAACGGCTCGGTGAGCCGGAGCAAGGTCCGTATGCACCGGTCGGCACGACCGACAGCGAAGCGGCGTTCTGCTTCATCATGAATCGCCTCTATGCGCATTTTGCCGATCACCCGGACACGGACGATATCGACGCCGTGTTCGACGTCATCGAGCAGGCAACTCACGCACTGAACCCGTATGGCATTTTCAACTTCGTGCTTTCGAACGGCACGGCACAATTCGCGTATTGCTCGACGCGCCTCTCGTATGTGATACGTCACTGGCCGTTTTCGAGCGCGCGTCTCGTCGATGGCGACCTCTCAGTTGATTTCGCCGAGCGTGGCACGCCGGCCGATCGCACGGCGGTGATCGCCACCACGCCGCTCACCGATGAAGTCTGGAGCACCTGCCAGCCGGGCGATCTGCTGATGTTCCGCAGCGGCGCACTGTTGCGGCGCGCACATGTACCCGTTCCCGCCGAAGTTCTCGCGACCGCGAAATACGCACCTTCCGAACTGTCCGCCATCCCGGCGTGACATCGCGCCAACGCGTGGCCTTAGAAGCGCCCACGCTACCGGCACTTTCATATTCATCGAAGAATTTGCTAACGGCAAGGTGGTGAGCGCCCAGGCGTCGATCGGCGATTATGGCGTGAATTCAGGGACCAACAGCCAGGAAGTGGCGGTGGTGGGGATTCGTCACAAGTTCTGATTGCCTGATTGAATGAGCCGGTTGCCTTGATGGCGGCCGGCGTTCCGAATGTCTTCACAAAGCTCAAAGGTGAGCATATTCGGGAGCGTGATGCCTCAGCGCACACGTGAGCCGCACCGTATCACTCCTCCTCACCTTCCGACAATTCTGCCGAGACTCGCGCAAGCATTTGCTGAAGAGATCCGCCACCGGTGCGGAACGCGAGCGCCTGACACACACTGCCTCTTACCTGGGTATGCAGATTACTCGACCCCTTCCAAAGGTGAGGGTTTGCGGGAGTAGCCGGTTAGGAACCATCGGTGGCCCGCCCAGCATGCCTTTGCGGCCTGCCCCCAAGCTCGAAAGGTGAGCGTTTTCGGGAGCGCTCCGATGTGCACTTCACGCCCCGCCCCGCTCGCTACGCACCAAAGGTGAGATTTTTCGGGAGTTGATGCGCGCATCGCAGGGTGACTTTGCGAGCCTTCCCATATCACGTTCAGCGTTGAAAGAGTTGGGAAGAAATTGCCAACCTTGGGGGCTGTTCCGCGTTTTGAGAACAGCGGCATACAGGGAAGATGGCGACGCGGACGACAAGCGGTCAGCGGATTTGCTATTCCTGCAAGCCATCGCCTGTCTCTGAAAACCGATCGTCTCCTGGAATCAGTTGGATGAGTCAGCACATTCTCTTTGTTGGCGCCGATGCCGGCTTAACGGCAGTAGTGGGCGAATCTTTACGCGGGCAGGGCTGCGGTGTGTCCGCACGTCCGCGTTGCGCCGGGCTGAAGCACGTGGTCGAGACGGAACGGCCGGCGTTGCTGGTGCTCGACGTCTCAGCGCCGCACGGCGACGGCCTTGCCGTATTGCGCGACTTGCGCATGAGCGGCAACGACGTGTCGGTGATTTTGCTGTCGGCGAGCAGCAAGGCGATCGATCGCGTGATCGGTCTCGAACTCGGCGCCGACGATTTCATGAGCAAGCCCGCCGACCCTGCCGAATTGCTCGCCCGTATCCGCGTGCTGCTGCGCCGGCGTGGCGCGCTCGCGCCAGGCGCGCCGGAAACGCGACCGCCGTACCGCTTCGGGCGTTGCGAGCTGAACTTCTCCGCACGCGAATTGCGCCGCGACAACGAGCATTTCGCGCTGCGCAGCTCCGAGTTCGCTTTGCTGAAAATCTTCGTCAATCACGCAATGACTGTGCTCACGCGCGTGCAACTCAACGAGAAATTGCGCGGCAATAGCGTGCTGCATCAAGGGCGGAGTCTCGATGTATCGATCTGGCGGCTGCGGCGTCTGATCGAGATCGATCCTTCCGAGCCGCGCTATGTGCAGACGGTGTGGGGACGCGGCTATGTGTTCGTGCCGCACGGCGAGATTGGAGCGGCCGAGCGCGGCGCGATGGTTGCGCCCGGCGTGTGAGGTTCGGCCTCTTGGCCGAAAGATCAGCGGAAAGGTGAGGTTTTACGGGAGCACGAAGCTCGCGTATCAGGCCTGCTTCGCGACCTCGCGAATGTCGGCCACCGGCGTTTGACCGAATGCATCGCTGAAGGCGTAATCGAGCAACTGGGTGGCGCATTGTTCGGGCGTCGAAAGCTGACCGTTGCGCTTGAGGTCTTCGAATTTTTCGCGCATCGGGAACTGTTCCTCGCCGCTGCTGCGAATTTCCGCCTGCATATTCGTATCGATGACGCCCGGCGCCAGGCTGCAGATACGCAGCGCGCGATTCGCGTCGAGTGCAACGGCGCGCGCGTGATGATCAAGCGCGGCCTTGGTCGCGCAGTAGATGCTCCAGCCGGGATACGCATTGCGCGCCGCGCCGCTGGAAATATGCATGATGCGCCGGTCGTTCGCGTCGACACTGGCCGCGGCGAGTGCGCTCGCCAGCATCAGTGGCGTGGCCACGTTCAGGCTCACGGCGGTCGCGATGTCGGTGGCGTTCTGGCCTTCGATCGGACCGATCGGCTGGACCATGCCTGCGTTGTTGATCAACAGTACGCTCTGCGCGCCGCTGACGAAGCTGCGCAGTGCATCGGTAGCGACCCACTGCGCGACGCGCGTGGGATCCGCAAGTTCAAGCTCGATTTCGTCGAGCAGTGCAGGGAAACGCTCTTTAAGTGTGGTGTGACGCGAGCGGGACAAACCCAGTACCGCGACGCCGCGCGTCAGCAGTTGTTCAGCGAGGGATGCGCCGAGGCCGCGATTGTGGCCGGTAACGATCGCACGGATCGGAGAAGAGGGAGACATGTCGTTCCTTGTGATCGTTCGCCTGAGAAGGCCGTCATTTTCTCACGCTATGTCTGATGCTTGCAGCGGCGCCGGTGTTCACGCTGCGTTCTGGCGGTGCGCTAGCTGCTCTCCTGGCTCATGCTCGTGTCACCATCCTGTTTCCCTCAGGCAGAGCGAAAGCGCTCGCGATATTGCATCGGCGTGACGCCGATTCGCTTCGTGAAGACAATGCGCATCCGGTCTGCGGTGCCGAATCCGCAGTCATAGGCAATCGCCTTGAGCGCGGCATCGCTGCTTTCGAGCAACTGGCGCGCCGCATCCACGCGAGCACGTTCGACGAATTCATGCGGCGTCACCCTGGTTTCCTGCACGAACACGCGGGCGAAATTCCGTGCGCTCATTCCGGCGACGTCCGCCAGTTGTTTGACCGTAAAGCTCTCGCGAATCCGTTCCATGACGTGCGCCTGCACTTTGGCGACCGGCGAGGTGTCGTCAGCGGGTGCGGTCAGGTACGGGCTGAACTGCGATTGACCGCCTTGCCGCTGTGCAAACACCACCAGCCGTTTGGCGACGGCGAGCGCCGTATGCGGCCCATGATGTTCGGCGACCAACGCAAGCGATAGATCGATGCCCGCCGTCACGCCCGCTGACGTGACCAAGTTGCCGTCGCGCAGATAGATTCGGTCGAAATCGACATGGGCTCGCGGAAACTGCTCGGCGAGTTGCGCCGCGTGCTGCCAGTGCGTCGTGACGTTGCGTGCGTCGAGTAGCCCCGCGTGGCCGAGCGCGAACGCGCCGGTGCAGATCGAGCCGAAACGCTCGCACTGCGTGGCGGCTTGCGACAACCATTCCAGCAAACGTGTGTCGGGCGCGGTATCGCCGGGCAGCGCAGGGCCGCCTGCGACCAACGCGAGGTCAAACGGCCGGCGTGCCTGGTCGAACGTGGCATCGGCGATGAGTGTCATGCCGTTGGAGGCACGCAGTGGACCCGGCTCCGCGCTAAGCAGTGTGACCTCATAGCGATCCTGCGGTGCGATGAAGCGATTGGCTTCGGAGAACACATCGACCGGACCGGCGACGTCGAGCGCCTGCACGCCGGGAAAGATCGCGATCGCGACGGTAGGCATCGAATGACCTCCTTTGACGATGGATGGGAATCCGCGGCCCGCGGCAGTCAACGCGGTGCGTTTGGCAGTGTTCAACGGTCGGCAACGATTGCCCGCGACAGCGCGCTGACCAATACTGAGCTTCATCGGACGCGCTGCTCGACGGGTCAAATAAGCAGCCAGAAAAAGCGTCGCGGACCAGCATACCAAACGCGCTATCGACTCACAAAGACCGCGCGTCGGGTTCACTCAAGTCTTTCATGGAGTACTTCACATGACCACGATCGCAGGCATCCAGATTCCCGACAGCATGATGGCGCGCGAAGCCACGCAGCTCGTGCGCGATACCGAAACTGAGTTGCTCTATCACCATTCGCGGCGCGTGTTCCTGTTCGGCTCGCTGGCCGGCGCGCGCAAGCAGCTCAAGTACGACCCCGAGCTGCTGTACATCGGCGCGATGTTTCATGACATGGGGCTCGTCGCTCCTTATAGCAGCGAGCATGACCGCTTCGAGGTGGACGGCGCGAACGCGGCGCGCGATTTTCTGCAGCGCCACGGCATCGGCGAAGACGATATCGAGCAGGTGTGGAACTCGATTGCGCTGCACACCACGCCTGGGATTCCGCAATACATGAAGCCGGTCGTCGCGCTGGTTACCGCAGGTGTGGAGATGGACGTGCTGGGCCTCGCCTATGACGAATTCACCGAACACCAACGCCATGAAGTGATCCACGCCCACCCGCGCGGCGCGCATTTCAAGGAAGGCATCATCGACGCATTCGCGCACGGCACGATCCACAAGCCGGAGACGACCTTCGGTAACGTGAAGGCGGATGTGCTGGCGCTGAAGGACCCGCATTATCATCGCGAGAATTTCTGCACGATGATTCTGGGGTCGTCCTGGAAGGATTAATTAGTCGGCGTGCCGCGGCGAAAATGACAGCCGCGCAGAAGAAATATCATCGGCACAATTTTCATCCAGCATGTCATTTCCAGTCAGCGTTCGCGACTAAACCCATGAAACACCCGGTCGATCGTGTGCAGCGGTCAGCCCCGGGTGTTGCATCCTCAGACCAGGCATGTGCAACTGCTCCACCGCGGCAAGCCAGTCTGAGCACCTGAACGTCGCTTATGCAGTCCTTGTTGAAACCGGGCTGCTCACGTAAGACTGGAGATGAAATGAAATCGATCCGAGCCGCACTGATGTGCGGATTGCTGCCGCTCGCGCTTGTAGCGGGGTCTGTGCAAGCACAGGGAATAGGACGCGCCGGCACCTATCTGATGCCGCCTGAGTACAGCATGATGATGGACAAGCTGAGCCCTGAACAGCGCGCTCAGGCCATCGGCATCCAGCAAAAAATGATGCAGATGGACATGGAGTATCACGACACGATGGCGCAGATGGAGATGAAGCACGCGCACGAGATGATGCAAATGCAAAATCAACTGCTGGATATCTTCAAGGGCCATTGACGCTCGCCGCGGTTCGACCGGTTCGCGTGTGGACTCGCGTCAGGCGCGGTCCGGTCATCCCCTTCCATGCAACGCGGCGATCTCCTGCAAATCGAGATCCCGCTCCAGTTCGGTTAGCAGTTCATCGTGGATCAAGCCCGACCGATGCATCCGCAACAACTCGCTGCGACCGGCCGCCACGGCGGCGAGCACAACGTCGTAATGCGCGGCGCGAACATCGGTGGGATATTCCGTCACGTCCTGATAGGTGTCCGTCATCTGCGCTCGATAGCTGTATTGCTCCAGCAGGCGAGGATGAATCACTTGTCCCTCGGCGTCGTGCACGAGCGGTTGGATCGCGGCGAATTGTGCCGCTTCGAGCCTCGCCCACGCCTGAGGCTCGGTCAAATGCTGCTCGTTGCGTTCCTTCACGCTATCCAGATTGACCCAGCGAATCAACGCGCCGATCGTGGTCCCCTGTCCAAGCACGGTCACGAGAATCACCGCGAACGACGCGACCAGAATCAGATCGCGTCCCGGCATCGCCTCGGGCAACGAGAGCGCGATCGCCAGCGTCACCACGCCACGCATACCGGCCCAACTCGTCACCGTCGACGAGCGCCAATCGAGTGCAATGTTTGCGCGCCGCGTCACCTTGCACACGAGTCCCTTCAACCATTCGACGGCAAACACCCACACGAAGCGCGACAGCACGACGGCCGCGATCACTGCGCCGACTGCGGGTGCAAACGCGGTCAACGCGTCGCCGACGCCACCCAGCCGCACGATCACGCCGCGCAGCGACAGCCCGATCAGAAGGAACACGAGCGCTTCCATCAGGAAGATCAGGACTTGCCAGAAGGCTGTGCCGCGCATGCGCACCGAGGCAGAGAAAACTTCATGCTGATGCCATCCGAGCACCATCCCGCAACTGACGGTCGCGATGACGCCCGAGACGTCCAGCATGTCGCCAGCGATGTAGCTGAGCCACGGGGAGAGTGCGGATGCGGTGATGATGAGGTAGACGTCGTCGAGGTAGCGCAGCAGCCTGACGACCACGAAGCCGATCGCGATGCCCACCGCCACGCCACCCAGGCCGAGCACCGCAAACCGCTCGACCGCGTGTTGAGCGTTGAACGTGCCGGTCAGCGCGGCCGCGACGGCGAAGCGGAACAGCACGATGCCGGCGGCGTCGTTGAGCAGGCTTTCGCCTTCGAGGAGCACCATCAACCGGCGCGGCAGCGCGACGCGTTCCAGTACGGCCTTCGCGGCGATGGCGTCAGGCGGCGAGACGATCGCGCCCAGCGCGAAGCACGCGCTCCACGGTAGGGACGGCACGACCCAATGCACGACCATACCGACCGCGAGGGTCGTGAAGGCGACGGCGCCGATCGCGAGCAGCAGGATGCCGCCAAAATTGCGCTTGAATTCGTCCCATACGGAGAAGTAGGCGCCGTCCATGAGGAGCGGCGGCAGGAACACGACCAGAACCAGTTCGGGATCGAGGTCGATGCGAGGGAGTCCAGGCACGAAGGCCATCGCGGCGCCGCCGACCAGAAGCGCTGCAGCCGGTGGGAGCCGTAGCCGCTTGGCGAGCAGTTGGAGACCGATCATCGCGCCGAGCGACAGCAGGACGAGTTTGAAGCCCATGACGGAGGACATGCGGGAGCCTCGGCGGGTGGCTGGGGATTACTTTTTATCACAGAGCAAGGTCATTGCCTGCGGCTGAGCCGACGGGAGATACGGGTGCGGCATCAAGCACTTGGCTGGCCTGTGCGCAAGTTGTCCACAGCCTTGTGAACAAATTATGTGGACAACTAGGAGTTGGGCTGCCGTGCTTAAGGCTTCGCACCCGCTGCTCTGGTTTTTGGGTCACGCCAACGGTCAAGCACCGGGTGATGCTTACGCATGAACCGCAAGGCGATATGTCTGCCGCTTCAACGACTTGGCTGGAATGTCAGAAGCTTGTCCACAGGCTTGCTAACATTTTGCGTGGACAAGTTTTTCGCCTTTGGCGCCTGCGGTCAACGAACGCCTTCGCCAAAGGCAAACGAGAAAACGCGCAAAAGACTCCTCAAGCCTTCAACACCGAAGCCGCCACGTCTTCCCGCGATTGCACCTGCAACACCGCATCCCGCTTATCGAGCAAGTGCTGCCGAAGAATCGCGCTCAACTTCTTCCCATCCCGTGCCTCGAGCGCCTTCAACATCTCATCATGATCATGAATCGCACTATCCCACTTAGGGATCTGAAAATTCGACCGGAACCGCAGCGCCTGCAAGCGTCGATTAACCGCGACATAAGTCTGCCGCAGTGCTGAATTCCTCGCCGCTTCATTGATCTTGTCGTGAATCGCCTGGTTGCGGCTGTAGTACCCGGCCAGATCGTTCTGCGTCCGGCAAGCCAGCATCGCGTAATGCAACGCCTTGATCTCGGCAAGCTCCGCAGCCGTCATCCGCTCCGCCGCCAGTTCGCCGGAAAAAGCTTCAAGACCGCTCATCAACTCGAAGGTCTCGCGCAACTCCGCTTCCGACATCTTCGACACCGACGCACCGCGATTCGGCGAAATCTCGATCAGCCCTTCCGCAGCCAGAACCTTCAGCGCCTCCCGCAACGGCGTGCGTGAAATCCCAAGCGTCTCGCACAACTCGCGCTCGTTCAGTTTCTTGCCCGGCTCGAGCACCCCTTCGACGATAAAGCGGCGAATGTGCTCCACCACCGTGTCGTGCAAACGCTGACGCTCAACCTTCGGCATCAGCGGAGAAGCGGTCACACCCGCATCGAAATCCGAATTTTGCATACAAAAGCCCTCAACATCGTGTCACATGGGATTTTATCGGAAGCCAAAAGATTAGTTAATAGCGCGGGTAAACACTGGTGTCAGTAAGCAATTTTCGGCTTGGGATCGTCACAGATCGTCTGATATAGTTTTTTGAATGCAAAATTCAATCGGAGGAGCCCAATGCTCAAGCTAGACTTTCATCCCGCCGGCCGTCACTTCCTGCAGATCCCGGGTCCGAGCCCGGTGCCCGATCGCATTCTCCGTGCGATGAGCTACCCGACCATCGATCACCGCGGCCCCGAGTTCGGCGAACTTGGTCTGAAAGTGCTCGAAGGCATCAAGAAAATCTTCAAGACGCAGCAACCGGTGGTGATCTATCCGGCCTCCGGTACCGGTGCGTGGGAAGCGGCGCTGTCGAACACGCTGAGCCCCGGTGACAACGTGTTGATGTTCGAAACCGGTCACTTCGCGACGCTGTGGAAAAAGATGGCGGAAAGCCTCGGGCTGAAGCCGGAGTTCCTCGGCCTGCCTGGTATCGAAGGTTGGCGGCGCGGAGTTCAGCCGGACATGATCGAAGAGCGCCTGCGCGCCGACACGCAACACGCGATCAAGGCCGTGTGCGTCGTGCATAACGAAACCTCGACGGGCGTTACCTCGGACATCGCCGCCGTGCGCCGCGCGATCGACGCCGCCGGTCACCCGGCGCTGCTGCTGGTCGACACGATTTCGGGCCTCGCCTGCGCCGACTATCGCCATGACGAATGGGGCGTCGACGTCACCGTGTCGGGTTCGCAAAAGGGTTTGATGCTGCCGCCGGGCATCAGCTTCAATGCGATCTCGCCGAAGGCATTGGCCGCCAGCAAGCAGGCCAAATTGCCGCGCAGCTTCTGGGACTGGACCGACATCGTCGAGATGAACAAGACCGGTTACTGGCCGTACACGCCGAACACGAACCTGCTGTATGGGCTTCATGAGGCGCTGGAGATGATTCTCGGCGAAGGGCTCGACAACGTGTTCGCCCGTCACGAGCGTCTCGCCGAAGCCACCCGCCGTGCGGTCCGCGCGTGGGGTCTGGAGATTCAGTGCGCGGATCCCGCTGTGTATAGCCCGGTGCTTACCGGCGTGATGATGCCCGAAGGCATCGATGCCGACGCGGTGCGCAAGCTCATCTACGAACGCTTCGACATGTCGCTCGGCACGGGTCTCGGCAAGATGAAAGGCCGCATGTTCCGCATCGGCCACCTCGGCGACTGCAACGACCTGATGCTGCTGGCGACGCTGGCCGGTTGCGAAATGGGCCTGCGGCTCGCGGGTGTGCCGCTCAAGGAAAGTGGCTTGCCTGCCGCTATGGAGTGGTTGAGCCAGCCGACCAAAGCCTCGGGGCTGAAAGCGGCGGCTTAAGCGACGGAGCGCCACGCGCATCGGTGCTCGCCGCATCGGTGCGTCAGCGCATCTGCCTAACAGGCAGCAAGTAGCAGGCAGCAAGTAACAGGCATCTCGCAGCAAGGGAAGGCGGAGAGCACTTCCCACACGAAGCCGCGCATAGAACGCGGCCCCTGAACAACATGCGATGTTCCCGCAGCGCAGGTCGCTGACGGGCGACGACGCAGCGCGCCATTCCAGGCGCGCCGTCGATAGACTGCAATGGAGAGAGACGATGAGGCGGTTTCGTGTGAGCAGTGCGACCAGTATCGTTCTAGTGATGCTAAGCGTCATGTACTTCATCACTTACCTGGACCGCGTCAACGTCAGCACCGCGGCCGCAGGTTTCGGTAAGGAGTTCGGCCTCTCCCATACGGAAGTGGGCCTGGTGTTCTCCGCCTTCGCTTACCCGTATCTGATTTTTCAAATCATCGGTGGCTGGGTCAGTGACCGCTTCGGTGCAAAACGCACGCTGATTTTCTGCGGCGCTATCTGGGGCGTGGCGACTTTGCTGACCGGTTTCGCAGGTGGTCTCGTCTCGTTGCTGGCCGCGCGCGTGTTGCTCGGTTTCGGCGAAGGTGCCACGTTTCCTGCTGCGACGTCCGCGATGGCGCGTTGGGTCGCGAAAGAAAAACGCGGCTTCGCGCAGGGCATCACCCACGCGGCATCGCGTATCGGTAACGCGGTGGCACCCGGTTTGATCGTGCTGGTGATGGCGACCTGGGGCTGGCGCGAATCGTTCTACATTTGCGGCGTGTTCAGCCTGCTGTGGGTGGCGGTGTGGGCGTTCACGTTCACCGAACATCCGAAAGATCATCCGCGTATCACGACTGAGGAACTCGAAGTCCTGCCCGCGCCGAAGCCGAAAGCGGCCGGTGTGCCGTGGGGAAAACTGTTTCGCCGCATGTGGCCGGTCACGATCGTGTACTTCTGCTACGGCTGGACCTTGTGGCTGTTCCTTAGCTGGATTCCGCAGTACTTCCTGCACAGCTATCACCTGCAACTGCAAAAGTCGGCGATCTTCGCATCGGTCGTGTTCTTTGCCGGTGTACTCGGCGACACGCTCGGCGGCATTGTGACCGACTGGATCTTCACGCGGACCCGCAGCCTGAAGCGTGCGCGAAGCTGGATGGTATCGGTGTGCATGCTGTTCTGTCTGCTCTCGCTCATTCCGCTGATGTTCACGCACAGCCTGTATCTGTCGATGGCGTGTCTCGCGTCAGGCTTCTTCTTCGCCGAAATGACGATCGGCCCGATGTGGGCGATTCCGATGGACATCGCGCCGGAATACTCGGGGACTGCGAGCGGCATGATGAACACCGGCTCGGCATTGGCCGCGATCATCTCGCCGGTGGTCGGCGGATTTCTGATCGACTACTTCGGCAGTTGGGAGTTGCCGTTCGTCGGCAGCATGCTGTTGATGGCGATCGGCGTGGTGCTCGCGTTCCGCATGCAGCCGGAAAGCAAGTTCGAACTCAACGCGGCCGACAAAGCGCACGCTACGACCGGCGTGGGCGCGTAAACGGAATTCAACGTTCGGAATGCGCTGTTTCGGAACACACCGTTTCGAAACGCACGGTTCCCTCTCTTCGCCTTTAAAGCAATGACAACATCACTGAGTCAACGTCTCGCCGACGCGCGCCGCCATCACCTCACGCTCGATGCGTTGCCGCCTGAGCAAACGCCCGCCGACAGCGTCGCCGCCTACGCGATCCAGCACGAGATCCTGCGCGTACTGGACGCACCCATCGGCGGCTGGAAGATCGGCGCGAAGTCCGACAGCGGCCCGATCCAGGGCGCACCGCTGCCTGCGAACGATCTGCATGCCGACGGCGCACGATTGCCGCGTGAAGCCTTCGCTCCGCTGGGACTCGAACTGGAGATCGCATTCCGCTTCGGCCGCCGCTTCGAGCCGTCGACAACACCCTATAGCGAAGCCGACGTGCACGCAGGTATCGGCTCGATCGGCGCGACCATCGAGATCGTGGCGAGCCGTTACGCTGACTGGCCCAAGGTCGACAAGCTTGCCCAACTCGCGGATTTGCAGAATCACGGCGCGTTGGTCGTCGGCGAATTTACGCCATATCGCGAGGACTTTCCGTTTGTGACGCCTTCGTTGCAGTTCAGCTTTGAAGAGCGTGACGTGGTTGAAACAACACCCGCCAATCCGGCCGGCGATCCGCGACGCCTGCTGACATGGCTCGTCAATCACGCCACGTCGCGCGGTATCGCGGTCACGCCGGAGATGGTCGTCACCACCGGTTCGTACACCGGCATGTTTTTTCCGCAGAGCGCGGGCACAGCGAGCGGGCGTATTGAAGGGCTCGCGCCGATCAGCCTGACGCTGTACTAGCCCGCTTTCTTATAGGCCGACGATATGACGAACCCCACTTCCGCTTTACTCGTCAAGCCGATCCATCTGGTGCCGTCCGCTGCACGGCTGACGTCGCCGCTCGCGCAACATCTGCGCAAGGCTTTGCGTGGCGACGTGTTGTTCGATGCGGCCAGCCGCGGCCGTTATTCCACCGATGCGTCGATCTATCAGATCACGCCGATCGGCGTGGTGGTGCCGCGCGATCAGGACGATCTGCGCATTGCGCTGGAAATTGCACGCAGCGAGAAAGTACCGTTGCTCGCGCGTGGCGCAGGCACAAGCCAATGCGGCCAGACTGTCGGCGAGGCGCTGGTGATCGACACCAGCAAGTGGCTGAACAACATCGTCGAATTCGATGCCGACGCGCGCACGGTGACGGTCGAGCCGGGCGTCGTGCTGGACCATCTGAATGTATGGTTGAAGCCGCATGGCCTGTGGTTTCCGGTCGATGTCTCGACGGCGGCGCAATGCACGATTGGGGGAATGGCCGGCAACAACTCGTGCGGTTCGCGCTCGATCGAATACGGCAACATGGTGCACAACGTCGAAGCGATCGACGCCATTCTCGCCGACGGCAGCGAAGCACGTTTCGCCTCATTGCGCGAGGCGCCGCAAGGCGTGCGCTTGCAGCAGATCGTCGAAGGCGTGAAGCGGATTGCTGAGCGGGAGCATGCTGAAATCGTCGAACGCGTGCCGAAGGTTTTGCGTCGCGTCGCGGGCTACAACATCGACGTGTTCGATTGCCAGAACCCGCGCGCTTATACCGACGACGGCAGCGCGAATCTCGCGCATCTGCTGGTCGGTTCGGAAGGCACGCTCGCGTTCAGCCGGCAACTGACGCTGAAGCTCGCGCCGTTGCCGACGCATAAGACGCTGGGCGTGGTCAACTTCCCGACCTTCTGGCAGTCGATGGATCTCACGCAGCACATCGTCAAGCTGAAGCCGGTGGCCGTGGAACTGGTCGATCGCACCATGATCGATCTGGCGATGAGCAATCCTGCCTTCCGTCCGGTGATCGAGAAGGCGTTGGTCGGCGAGCCGCAAGCCATCCTGCTAGTGGAATTCGCAGGCGAGGACCGCGACCAGCAACTCGCGTCGCTCAAACAACTCACCGAACTGATGGCCGATCTCGGTTTGCCCGATTCGGTCGTCGAGATGCCTGCCGCGAACGAACAGAAAGCGCTGTGGGAAGTCCGCAAAGCCGGGCTGAACATCATGATGAGCATGAAGGGCGACGGCAAGCCGGTCTCCTTCATCGAAGATTGCGCGGTGCCGCTCGAACATCTGGCGGAATACACGAGCCGTCTGACCGAAGTCTTTCACCGCAACGGCACCGAAGGCACCTGGTATGCGCATGCGAGTGTCGGCACGCTGCACGTGCGGCCGATTCTCGATATGCGGCGCGACGGCGCAGTGAAGATGCGCGCGATCGCGGAGGAAGCAGCGGCCTTGGTGCGCGAATACAAGGGCGCGTATTCCGGCGAGCACGGCGACGGTTTGTGCCGCGGCGAATGGGTGGCGTGGCAATACGGGCCGCGGCTGAACCAGGCGTTCACCGAGATCAAGGCGCTGTTCGATCCGGACAACCGCTTCAATCCCGACAAGATCGTACGTCCGCCGAAGATGGACGACGCACGCAATTTTCGCTTTGCGCCGGGCTATGAAGCGCAGCGGATCGATACCGCGCTCGACTGGTCCGTATGGAACGTTGAACGCGATCCGCTCACGGGGCGGGAGACGCTGCCGGGCAGCGGTAACGATCTGTCAGGCGGTCTCGCGAAGGCCGTCGAGATGTGCAACAACAACGGCCATTGCCGCAAGTTCGACGCGGGCACCATGTGCCCGAGTTATCACGTGACGAAGGATGAGCAACATGTGACGCGGGGACGGGCGAACACGCTGCGTCTCGCGATCTCCGGGCAACTGGGCGAAGCAGGACTCGCCAGCGACGACGTCAAGGACACACTCGACCTGTGCGTCTCGTGCAAGGGCTGCAAGCGCGATTGCCCGACGGGCGTCGACATGGCGAAGTTCAAGATCGAAGCGCGGGCGGCGCGTGTCAAACGGCATGGACTGCGTCTGCGTGACAGGTTGGTGGCCTTCATGCCGCGCTATGCGGCAACGGCGAGTCGCGTGCCGGGCTTGATGGCATTGGCCGACAACGTGCCGGTGTTGTCGGCGTGGTTCAAACGTTCGGTGGGTTTTGCGCCTGAACGTACGTTGCCGCGTTTCAAGAAATCGTTCTTGGCGAGTGCGTCGGCGACCAAACCACCTCAAGGCGGCGCGCTGAAAGAAGTGCTGTTGTTCGTCGATACGTTCAACAACAACATGGAGCCGGAAAACGCGCGCGCCGCGCAGCAGGTGTTGGAAGCTGCCGGTTACACGGTGCACTTCAATACGCGCCAGGGCGAGCGGCCGGTGTGTTGCGGCCGCACTTTCCTCGCGGCCGGTTTGGTCGATGAAGCGAAGCAGGAAGCGCGGCGCATGCTCGATCTGTTCAAGCCGTTTGTGGAACGCGGCGTGCCGATCGTCGGGTTGGAGCCGTCGTGTTTGCTGTCGTTGCGCGACGAGTTTCTGCACTACGGTCTCGGTGACGAAGCGCGACGCCTTTCGAAACAGGCGTTTCTATTCGAAGAGTTTCTGGTGCGCGAAGAAAAGGCCGGGCGCTTGCTGCTCGCGTTGAAGCCGTTGGCGAAGGAGCAGGCGCTTGTACATGGCCACTGCCATCAAAAGGCCTTCGACGCGTTCACGCCCGTGCAAACCGTACTGAACTGGATTCCTGAATTGAAGGTGTCGACTGTCGAGTCGTCATGCTGCGGGATGGCGGGCAGCTTCGGCTACGAAGCCGAGCACTACGCGACATCGCAGGCAATGGCGGAACTCTCACTGCTGCCCGCGGTGCGCAAGCTCGACGGCAATACGGTGATGGTGGCGGACGGCACGAGTTGTCGGCATCAGATTCATGATGGCGCAGGTGTCGACGCAATCCATGTAGCGCGTGTATTGGCGATGGCTTTGCGGTGAAGGTGGTTGGCCGCGGTTGGCCCTTATGCCGCGCCCACCACCTGCCGATACGCCGCCGGCGCCGCGCCGACGCTTTCACGGAAACGATGGCTGAAATGGCTGGCGTTCGCATAGCCGCATTGTTCGGCGACTTGTGCGAGCGGCAGTCTCGTAGTGCGCAGCAACGTGCGTGCACGTTCGAGCCGTTGTTGCGCGATCCAGGCAGCAGGCGGTAGTCCGAACGACGAGCGGAACATGCGCGCCAGATGAAATTCCGACAGCGCCGCTACACCCGCAAGTTCACCGAGCGTGAGCGTCTGCGCGAGATGGTTCTCGATGTAGTCGCGCAAGCGTCGCCGAGTAGCGACCGACAGCCCGCCCTTGAGCAAGGTATCCGTGCGACGCACGCCTTGTGCGCGCAGCAGCAGACTCAACACCTCGTGCGCGGTTTCATTGGTCCGCAGCAGGCCATCAGGATCCTGCCAGTCTTCATTGGCGAGCGATTGACACAGGTGCGCGATGCGGGCGTCTTCGAAATAGGTGCGATCGGCCAGTGTCAGTTCGCGTGGCTCGCGATCGCGTTCCTTGGCACCTTGTGCTTTTCGGCGGGCAATCTGTTGTCGAGCCGGATGCAATCGATGGGTTTGCACCCGTTCGCCACCAATAGCTGGGCAATGCTGATCGGCGCCGGCGTCTTGACGGTGGGAAGCGCGCTGGCCGGCTTTTCTTTCTCCATCGAATCCGACGCGCGTTATCTCGGCGCGCTCGCCTATCTGGCGATATTTGGCTCGGTGATTGGCTTTACCGCGTACCTGATGCTGGTCGGGCGCATCGGGCCGGAGCGGGCCGCCTACTGCACCGTGCTGTTTCCGATTGTGGCGCTGGCGGCGTCGACGGTATTCGAGGGCTACCGATGGTCCGCGTTGGCGGTGCTCGGGCTCCTGCTGGTGGTAGCGGGCAATCTGGTGGCGTTCGATCTCACGCGGCGACTCTTTGTGCGGCGGGTGAGGGCATCCAGAGGGCCGGCGGGCTGACGGCATGGCGTCTCAAGGAGCGGTGATGCCCTGAGCGATCGCGCGTTCGCTGGCAGCGTTAAAGGTGAGTCTTTCCGGGGGGCAAAAGTGGACTGGAGATGTGACCGGTGAGCTTTTCCGGGAGCGAGCCAGTTGAGCAAAAAACTTACGCCGCACTCGCTGCCAACCCCGCCGCCGCCGCATAAGTCACCAGCCCCATACCAGCAACCCACCACAACGCCTCCGCCACATGCGGCGCCAAAATCGTCGCCGCCCCCGCCATCGCAACCCCTACAAGCCCCCCCGCCTGCCGCAACGCATTCAGCAATCCCGATGCCACACCAGCCAATTCACCAGGCACCTGTTCCAACACCGTGGAAATCATCGGCGGCACCGACAACGCCGTCCCACCACCGAACATCACCATCGCCGCATAAGTAAAAAACCAAGGCGCGCGCCATTCCAGACTCATTGCCATCGCCGGCACCGCAACGGCGGCTAGCACGAGCCCGGTTGTCATAAACTGCGTCGCAGTAAACCGCCCATGCAACCTACCCACCACCACATTCCCGATCGACAAACTCCCCGCCAGCGGCAACAACGTAAGCCCAATCTCCCGCGCGTTAAACCCAAACTCGCCATGCAAATAAAGACTCAACTCAAACAACAATCCAAAGTAGCCAACATAAACGAGCGTCCCCATCGCATTCATCGTCACAAACATCCGATTACGGAACCACTCAACCGGCACCATCGGATGCTGCGCACGCCGCTCGACAACAACAAGCGTCAGCGCAGCTAGCACGGCAAGCAACGCCGCCCCCCACACCTCTCGCGCAGCGATCCCACGCGACGGCAACTCAATCGCCGCATAGCAGAGCGCGCCCAATGCGACGATGCTCGCCAACTGCCCACCCCAATCGAAATGACGCCCAACGCTGCGCGTCGAGTGACGCACCACGACCCAAGCTCCCGCGAAGGCAACGAGACCAGTCGGCACATTGATCAGAAACGCACTACGCCAGCCGAACCCTTGCACAAGGAGGCCGCCCAACACCGGCCCGATTGCGGCGGCGACCGAGGCAATCCCAGCCCACGTCGCGATGGCGCGCCCGCGCTCGACGGGGTCGTCGAAGGTGCTGCGCACGATGGCGAGCGACGCCGGCAGGAATAACGCCGCACCGCCGCCCTGCACGAAGCGCGCGACCACCAGTGCACCGACGTTCGGCGCCAGCCCACAAGCCGCCGAGGCCACGACGAACAGCGCCAGTCCCCACAGATACACCG
Organism: Paraburkholderia sp. WS6; assembly: GCF_030464835.1. Lineage (NCBI taxonomy): Bacteria > Pseudomonadati > Pseudomonadota > Betaproteobacteria > Burkholderiales > Burkholderiaceae > Paraburkholderia > Paraburkholderia sp. WS6. The sequence goes on along the minus strand of NZ_JALQCK010000001.1, from coordinate 377,106 downwards.
CCTTCGCGCCGAAACGGTCGGACGCGACGCCGCCCGCGAGGATCAGCGCGGCAAAGCTCAGCGTGTAGGCATCGACAATCCACGCGAGCCCGCCCACGGACGCGCCCAGGCTAACGTGCATCGCAGGCAGGGCGACGTTGACGATGGTGGTGTCGAGCACGGCCATGAACATGCCGCTCGCCACCAGCGCCAGCGTCAGGCGCGGACGCCCGGCGGCCCGCTCCGTGTCGGCTAGCTTGGTGGGCAGCGGTTGTTCAGCGGCGCATTCGGTCATTACACATCCTCGGGCTAGAACTGCAATTGAATCGATCGACGAAGTCTAGCCACATACGCGAATGCAATAAAGCAGTGATTGCGCATGTGTATGATGCAAATATGCATGACGGACAGCGCAGCCAATGATCAACTGGGACAACGCACGATTTTTTCTCGCCGTGGCGCGTACGGGCACGCTGCGCGGCGCGGCGGCGCAACTCGATGTCGATCAGGCAACGGTCGGCCGAAGGATCGCCGCGCTCGAAGAAACGCTTTCGACGACTCTGTTTCTGCGCACCCCCGCCTTGTTCGTGCTGACGCCTGCCGGCGAAGCGTTGCTCGGGGCAGCCGAGACGATGGAGCAGGCCGCCTTGTCGATCGAACGGCGAATTGCCGGACTCGACGATCAACTGGCCGGCACGATCCGCGTCGCCACGACGGATTCGCTCGGCAAACGCTTCGTGATGCCGGCCATCGCCAGGCTACGGCGGGCGCATCCGGGCATCGAGATCGTCTGCGTGACGTCCGCGCAGATCGCCAATCTGACGCGGCGCGAAGCCGACGTGGCGATCCGCACGTTGCGACCCGACGCACCCGACCTGATCGCGCGCAAGCTCGCGCAGTTGGAGGTCGGTATTTACGCGTCGCGCGAATACATTGCCGCGCGCGGCGAGCCGCGCGAAGGCGAGGCGTTCGATGGGCACGATCTGGTGATGTATCAACAGCCGGCCTCGCCGTCGATGCGGGCGGCGTTGTGCGGTGAGCCGACTTCGCGCGGGCGTCTCGTGTTCCAGACGCAATCCACTGCGATGCTGTTCGAGGCTGTCCTTGCCGGCTTCGGTATCGCCGAGCTGGCATGTTTTCGCGCCGACTACGAACCGGAGCTGGTGCGCGTGATGCCGCATCGCGCGGAGCCATTCGATGTCTGGGTGGTCGCGCACGCCGATCTCTACAAGAGCGCGCGGATGCAGGTGCTGATTGCCGCGGTGGCAGAAGAATTCGCGCAGGCGCGTTGAGTCGCACTAGTGCACTTCATTTCGTATTCGCACGTCGATGCGTTTAGTGCGACGCCGTATTGAGTTCGTTTAGACGCTGCGTATCCGGCACCGGCCACAACGGCGGATCGGCCAGCGGCGGCGCTGCCTTGACCATTCCCGGCGCGTTGTCGAACACCTCGGCGAGCCAGTCGACAAAGGCTCGCACGCGCGGCGAAATCTGCCGGCTTTTCACATACGTCACTGAGACCGCGACCGGCGTCGGCTTGCATTTCGGCAGGACCTCGATCAACTGTCCGGATGCAAGGTACGGCGCAGCGGCGGCTCGTCCAGGCTGAATCAGTCCCAGGCCTTCGAGCCCGCACGCGAGATACGTGTGTTCGTCGTTCACCTGAATGAAGCCGTCCACTTTGACCTTGCTTGTCCGCGCCGCCACGCTGAAGTCGAAGTCCACGCGCCGGCCGGTCTGCGTCGACAGCCAGTTCACTGAGACGTGGTCCGAGAGATCGTCCAGGTGACGCGGCTCGCCGTGCCGCGCGAGATATGCCGGGCTTGCGCAGGTGACGCGTTCGAGCAGCCCGAGGCGGCGCGCGAGCAGCCGGGAATCGGGCAACTCGCCCAGTTCGATGCTGCAATCGACGCTTTCGCCAACCAGATCGAGCGTGCGCTGACCCACGCCGAGCGCCAGTTCGACATGCGGATGCAGCGCACGGAACGACGCCAGAGCAGGTACCACGATCGACGCGGCGATCATGCCCGGCATCGCGATACGTAAGCGGCCGCGCAGATTCTCCGGGCGGTTGAACAGGCCCGATTCGACTTCTTCGATAGCGGCGAGAATCTGCGCGCAGCGTTCGTAATACGCGGCGCCTTCAGCGGTCAGCGTGACCTTGCGCGTCGTGCGCACCAGCAGTTGCACGCCAAGCAGGGACTCAAGCGCCTGCACGGTGGTCGTCGCGGTGGCGCGCGGAATCTCGAGCGACTCGGCGGCGCGCGTGAAGCTGCTGGCATCGACGATTCGCACGAAGATCCGCATGGCTTGTACTCGATCTATCACGATGCTTCTCCGGTAAGGCGCGGGTTGTGGCGGGTCAGCCCGGCTGCGAGCAGGGGCGCGAACGCGAACGTCGCGAACAGCCAGAGCGCGGTCTGTTGCGCCCCGGGTAGCGGGGCGAGGGTCGTGAGACCGGCGCCGTTCGCGACGAGACCCGCGAGCGCCGAGCCGAACGCCATCGCAAACAGTTGAATGGTGGTGATCGAAAGGGACGCGAGATTCTCTTCGCCCGGTTGCGCGGCGGTGAACACACGAGTAAGCAGATGCGGCCAGCCGATCCCGACACCCAGCCCCACGCTCGCGAGCGCCGCGCACAATGCGGCCGTGCCGGGCAAACCGTCGAACAAACCTGCTATCGGCATCAGCCATGCGAGCGCGGCGAGTCCGAGTGCCGCGACCACCGGACCCGCGCGGCTCAAGCGTTGCGCGGCAGTGGCGGAGCGGCCGGCGCTAAACATCGAGCCGACCGACCAGCCGGCTGCCATCAACGCGGTCAGATAACCGGCGGCGAGCGGCGAACGTCCGTGGATCGTCTGCAAGAAATACGGCACGAAGATCTCACTGGTCACGCCGATACCGAGCAGACTCATGCAGGCGTAGATGCGGCCGAGCCGCGTGCGAATCGAAAACGAACCGCTCGGCAACAAGCGCGTGTGGGCGTCGCTGCGTTCGAGTCTCGCAAGCAGCCATACGAAGCCAAGGCCGGCGATAACGCCGAGCGCGTTCCAGCGCATGTCGTCGGTTAATGCGGCGAGCGAAATCACGAGGACGGAGGCGCCAAGCAAGCTGACCTTGAGCAACGGGATCGGTTGAGCCGCTTCACCGTGGGCGCGTTTGTCATCGACCTCGCGATGCACGATCATGGCGAGCAGCAGCACGACCGGCAGCAATACCCAGAACGCCAGCCGCCAATCGCCGAGCTGCGCGAAGATGCCACCGACCGCCGGCCCGCATAACGTCGCCACGCCCCACATGCCCGACACCAAGCCCATCGCGCGCGGCCACAGGCGCTCTTCAAACACCACGCGAATCAGCGCGTAACTGAGCGCGAGCAGAATTCCGCCGCCGAAACCTTGCAGCGTGCGGCCGCCGAGCATCCATAGCATTGACGGTGCAGTCGCGCACACGACGGTGCCGAGCGCGAACACCGCCAGCGCGCTGAAGTACGCGGAGCGCGCGCCGAGCACTGCGAGCAGGCGCACCGACAACACCGAGCCGAGAATCGACGCGACCACAAACAGCGTCGTATTCCACGCATACAGTTCGAGCCCACCGATGTCGTGCACGACCGACGGCAGAATCGTCGTCGCCACATACACATTGGTGGCGTGCAGTGCGACACCGCCCGCGAGACCCAACGCCCGCCAGCCGTTACTGCCGCTGAGCAGATCACTCCATGCCGGCACATCCGATTGCAGATTTTTCATGTCATGGACAGCCGTGCGAGGCTGGCTTATTATGCAAGTATTGGCTTGGATAATAATGCGCTCCGATGAGATATGCAAATGAAAGCTTGGAAAATTCACCGGCCGTTACGCAAGCCGCGTCAGCGGCTGCGCCGGTGGATCGCGTCCTGAATCTGTTGAAGACGCAGGGGTCTTTATCGACGGCATCGATCGCGGGCGAACTCGGCATCACGGTCGAGGCCGCGCGGCAACAGATCCAGAAACTGCTGACAAGTGGCTTGATCGAAGGGCGCCAGGCATCGCAGGCGGGGCCAGGGCGGCCGAGTCAAAGTTGGGGTTTGACGGAAGCGGGCAACGCACGCTTTCCGGATACGCATCCGCAATTGACCGTGCAGTTGCTCGGCTCGATCCGTCAGCTATTCGGCGAAGAGGGACTCGACAAATTGATCGATCAGCGTGCAGTCGAAACGCGCGCGAACTATCTCGCGGCGCTCAAGCCGATCAAGGGCCTCAAGGCGCGCCTCACCAGGCTCGCGGAGATTCGCAGCGCCGAAGGCTATATGGCCGAGTTGCAGAAAGACGGGCGCGACTGGCTGCTGCTGGAGAACCACTGCCCGATCTGCGCGGCGGCGCGCACCTGCCAGGGTTTTTGCCGTGCGGAGCTGCAGTTGTTTGCGGAGATCGTCGGTGAGGAAGGATCGATTGAGCGCGAGGAGCATGTGCTCGCCGGCGCGCGACGGTGTGCCTATCGCGTGAAGCCCAAGAGCAAATAGCGCTGCATTACAGCGCATGTTTATGCGCTTCGAATTGTTTAGACGATCAATTGCTTACCGCGAATTTTTTGCGAATAAATTTCCGCTTTTTCCATGCGAGGATAAAACGCCAACAATGTTCACGTATGCGCGATAGCTAGCCGATCCGCATACTCGCGATAGCGCGCCGGACACGCCGGCCGTGCGCGCTTCGCACCTCGCAAGGAAAACCCGTCGTGAAACTCTTCTCTCGCCTTGGCGTGGCAGTTCTTGTCGTCCACAGTCTGCTTCCTCTCAACGCATCCGCGCAATCGCAACTCACCTACACCACGTCGTGGATCGGCAATAGCTTTGGTTTCGGCGATGGCAAGTGGATGCAGCAGGACATTCAGGCGATCAGCGTCGGCGCTGACGGCACCGTTTATACCAATGCCCCCTGGGATGAAAGCGGTAGCGAAATCGCCGCGTACCGTGCGGGCGACAAGATCGCCGTGGCCGGTTCGACGCATGGCTGGGGCGCCGCCGGCGGCGATGCGGTCGCGACGAACCACACCTACCTGTACGCGGCAATGTCGATCGGCAACGAGAACAATGGACTGGTCGGCGCGGACTATCCGCCGGCCAATCAGACATGGTTCGGCGTGACGCGCCGCACGCTTGCCAATCTGGCGGCCGGCGCGCCTTTCACGGGTGGCATCGGCAATAGTGCCAACGCGACGAAGAACAGTTTCCTGCTGCTTGACACGGTGACGACCGGTACCGATGCTGGCATTCGCGGCATGGCTGCCACCGATACCGAACTGTACGTCGCGGATACCATCAACAGCCGGATCCTCGTGTTCGACGCGGCATCGATGCAGCGTTTACGATCGTGGAGCGTGCCTTCGCCGGGGCGCATTGCAATCGACACGGATTCAACGCTGTGGGTGATGAGCGGTGTTTCATCCGGAAACCTAAGCATTCTTCACTACGCCGCCAACGGCACCGCGCTCTCCGGCACCTTGGCGTTGCCCGCCGGCGCAGTGCCAACCGACATCGCGATTACACCTTCCGGACAAATCCTTGTCGCCGACAACGGACCGTCGCAGCAGATCCTCGTCTACAACAAGGACGCCAGCGGCCAGCCGCAAGCTGCCGCGCCGATCGGCACGCGTAACGGCATCTTCCATCCGGTCAAGGGCGTGCCGGGCAACTGGCGCTTCAACGGCATCACGGGCATCGGACTTGATCCGGCGGGCAATCTGTACGTCGCGCAGAACGGCGAAGGGCCGCGGCCGCTCGGCTCGGCATCGGTCGGTCAAGGTGCGGTGCTCGAGAGCTACGTGTACAGCAAGCATGCACTCAACTGGCGCCTGTACGGGCTGACTTTCGTCGATAGCGCCGCGTTCGATCCGGCAACGCCGAATTCCGTCTACACGGGCTCGAAGCGTTTCACGCTCGACTACAACCAACCGGTCGGCCACGAATGGTCGTATGCGGGCTTCACGCTCGACCGCTTCGATTATCCCGACGACCCCGCCTTTCACGAGCCGCGCGGTGTGCGCGGTGAGCCGATGGTGCGGCGAATCAACGGCCTGCCGTTTCTCTATACGCTCGATCCGGGCGCGCACTATCTGAACGTCTATCGCTTCGATGCGGCGCACGCAGAAATGGCGATTCCGTCCGGCTTGCTGGCGCAAAATCCGCTGCCTGGCACATGGCCCGCAGCGCAGCCCACCTACGGCGAATGGTTATGGCGCGACAGCAATGGCAACGGCACCGTCGACGCCAGCGAGATCAGCAGCAATCCGTCGACGGGCAGCACGGTCGGCAACGGCTTCTGGTGGGTCGATACGCCAGGCAACGTGTGGCTCGCCACGCCGACGAGCGGCATTCGCGAGATGCCGCTGCAAGGTCTCGACTCAGCCGGCAATCCGATCTACACGTACGCGAGCTCGAAGATGTTCGCGATGCCGCAACCGTTCACGCGGATCGCGCGGATCGTCTACATCGTCGAGACCGACACGATGTACATATCGGGCTTTACCAGTGCGATCCCATGGGATTCGACCCACTGGAAAGAGGCTGGCCCGGTGCTCGCGCGCTATGACAACTGGAGTTCCGGCACACCGGCGCAGCAATACACGGTCTCCTTGCCATGGAACACGCAAACCAATCCGCAGACGACAACGGTCGGCGTCGCGGTGGCGGGCAATTACGTTTTCGTCGCCGAGTTGTACACCGCGAAGGTGGACGTGTACGACGCGCGCACAGGGCAAGCGGTCGGTTATATGACGCCGGGCGCGAGCGTCGGCAATACCAGCGGCTGGGTGGATGTTTATCTCGGCATCAGCGCGGTGCAGCGCGGCAATGGCGAATACGGCGTTCTGCTGGAAGACGACGCGCGCGCGAAAATCCTGATGTATCGGTGGACGCCTTGACGTGAATCGCGTGGATCGCGCTGAGTCCGAGCACGAATAGACGCCAGCGCACGATCGGTATATAACAACGTGAAAGGATGGCTTTGTTCACTGACGCATCAACCCGAGAGAAGTTTCATCATGACGCAAGACGTAACGCCTCAGCCGCCCACGGGCGAGCGGCCCGACCTGGAACACCTCGATGCAGCGCTGAGTCACGTGGACCAGCAGGTGTCGTCCGGCAGCATTGCTTCCGGTGCCGCAAAGGGCATTCTGTATAGCCTGATCGAAACGCTTGGCGCGTTCGTCGGCGATCCGGATCTGCCGGAGCATGCGCGTTCGGGTTACAACGGACTGCTGGAAGCCGCTCGCGAATTGCGGGCGAAACTGGACCGCTGAAGGCAAAGACGCGCCGTCTGCGGGCGGCGTGGTTCACCTCGGCTCGAGGGTCCCATGTGGCGCGGGCATTTGTTGGTTTGTTGTCGCGATTGACGACAGCATGCCGCCCGTTGCCATTTGTCTTTGCTTTGCCCTTGTGAATAGCCGTTGTATTTCGGCGGCCCGGTTCTCTGTGATAAAAAGGCGCATTGTTTCCAACATTGCGCCTTTTTTATGCTTTCTACGTCCGCTATCGCGTTGCTGGCCATCGGCATTATCGTCGTGTTGATTACGCCGGGTCCGACCAATACGCTGCTTGCGGCTGCCGGTTTGCGTCAGGGCGTGCGCCGTTCTTTGCCGCTGATCGCCGCCGAACTCGCCGGCTATCTTCTGTCGATTTCAGTGTGGGGACACTTTCTCGCGCAGGCAGCGCACGCGCTGCCGTGGTTGCCGTCGCTGCTACGCGTGGCGGCCGGCGTGTACATCGCATATCTCGCCGTCGATATGTGGCGCGCGGCGGTGGCTTTGCCCGATTCGACGCAGCGGGCGAGCGGCATGCGCACGCTATTCGTGGCGACGCTGCTCAACCCGAAAGGCTTGTTGTTCGCCGGTACGATTTTTCCCGTCGTCGCGTTCGCGCATGTGCCCGCGTATGCCGCGGCGATGCTGATGTTCGCCTGCCTGCTGGTGCCGATCGCGCTTGCGTGGATCGCGTTCGGCGCGGCGCTTGGCAGCGGCAAACTCACCTGGCTGAATCCGGTGAAGATGCAGCGCGGCGCGTCGATCGTGCTGGGCGTGTTTTCCTTGTCGCTTGCGTGGGCGGCGCTGCATTAATGACGCTTCTTGTGCAGCGCGCTTAAGCTTCCATCCCGCTGTCCACGCTCAACGCCTCGAGCCATTCCGGCGGCGCCGATGCGATTTCCAGTTGCGGCGTGCCGTGCCAGTCCGCACAGCGTTGCAGAGCACGGCGCAGATCACCGGCAAGCCTCGCACTCAGGCGCACGCCGGGTTCTATGTGCAGCGATTTCAGTTCGAACACGCCGTTGGTCCGATGCGCTTTCGCATCCACGCGACCGACCAGGCGCCCCCGGCTCAAAAGCGGCAACACAAAATAGCCGTATTTGCGCTTCGCGGCCGGCGTATAGCATTCGATCGCGTAGTCGAAATCGAAGAGCGCGGCGGCGCGCTTGCGGTCCCACACCACCGGATCGAACGGCGACAACACCGTGGTGACGGTTGAAGCGAGCTTGCCGTTCGCTGCGTCGTCGATCATCGGCGCGAATTCGTGATGGACGAAGGTGTCCTGCTTCCAGCCTTCCACTTGAACCGGGATCAGCTCACCGCGATCGGCGAGCGCACGCAGTTCGTCGCGATAGGGGCGGCGCGGCAGCCGGTAGTAATCGGCGACCCAATCGGCGCGCACGACGCCGAGCGCGCGGCAGGTTCGCCGCAACGCTTCCTCGGTGACGGTTTCCCGCGGCGGCAGGTCGCGCGCGTCGTCCCAATCCGGTAACACGCGTTCGGTCAGGTCGTAGACGCGATGAAAATTGCGCCGCTCGGCCACCATCAATTGCCCGATCGCGAACAGCACTTCGAGATGACGCTTCTCCGGCTTCCAGTCCCACCAGCCGTTGCCCGTGCCCGCCTCGCGGGCGAAGTCCGCTGAACGCACGGGACCTGTTGCACGGATATGCGCGAGCAGCTTGTCGATGTCCTTGCGGTGCTTCTTGTGCCACTCCGCCGCGTATTTCCAGCCCATGCCGCTCGGGTCGAGCATGCGATGGCGCAGCAGGCCGTAGTCTTCGGTCGGGACGAAACAAGCTTCATGCGACCAGTATTCGAACAGCTTGCCTTCGGCGAGATGCTCGTCGAGCCATTGCTGCGGATACGCGCCGAGCCGGCTGAACAGCACGAGATAGGGACTGCGCGCGACGACGTGAATCGTGTCGATCTGCAGTTGCGCCATGCGGCGAATCGCGTCGAGCACGTCGGCTTTGACGGCCTTGCGGCGCGGCGGCGTCAACAAACCTTGCGCGGCCAGATGCAGGGTGCGCGCGGCGGATAGTGGAAGAGTCTTCACGCGGGCGTCGGTCACGGGATTAGGAGCGGACGCGAGGTCCGGCCTGGATCAGCAGCCGCTACTTTAGCGCGAATACGGCAGACGAATCGGCGTGGAATGCAACCGGAGCATGCCAGCGCGGGAGGCACGGTGGGCACAATGGCAACGGCGCTGCAACTCCGCAATTGCGCAACGCTCCCGAACGGACCTTACCAGTCGCGCCTGTTGTGCTTGTCCCAGCCACGGTGGCGGCCATGGTCATGGCGCTCGCGGTACTCGCGGTAGTAGTCGCCGCGATACCCATAGCCATACGCGGGTTGCACAGGCACATAAACGACCGGTGGGGGTGCATAAACCACAGGCGGCGGGGCGTACATGAGGCCGGGTGTGTTGACGAACACGCCGACGTCCACCCGGGCCGAGGCAGAGGTCGCTGCGCAGGCGGCGGCAAAGCCGAAGGCGGCGAAAACGATCGCGCGTTGGATCATGCTTGTCTCCTGTGTCCCATGCAAGATTGCAGTTGAAAGAGTCAGCCATTCGCTGTCGAATGGCTGACAACAATCTTACGATACAGAAAGAAAAGCAGGTGCAACCAGTTGAAGACGTGTGTAACAGCAGGTTACCCGGGGGGCCGCTCAAGCCCCCAAAGCGACCGCTTCTCCCGCCGAAACGGCCAGCAGTTGATGGATCTGCGCGACTACCGCCGCACCTTCTCCGACCGCCGCCGCGACGCGTTTCGTCGACCCGGCGCGCGCGTCGCCGATCGCATACACGCCTTCGACAGTTGTAGCGAGGTCGCAGACGGAGGCGCCGTCCACGCCGGCGCCGGTCAGCACGAAGCCCTTGTCGTCCAGTTGCACGCCGCAGGTGCGCAGCCAGTCGGTATTCGGATCGGCACCGGTGAAAAGGAACAGATGGCGCGTATCGAGGCTTGCGGTGCCGTCCGGTAGCGGCTTCTTCAACACGACCGACGCCAACCCGATGTCGTCCGCCTCGAGCCGGCCGACCTCCGAATGCGGATGCACGAATACATTCGGCAGCGAGCGGATGCGGTCGATCAGATAGCGCGACATGGTGGCTTCAAAGCTGCCCCGGCGGATCAGCACGTGGACCTTGGCCGCGTGCGTCGCCAGATAGACGATCGCCTGGCCGGCCGAATTGCCGCCGCCTACCAGTACGATCTCCTGGCGTTTGCACAGCTTGGCCTCGACCGGCGACGCCCAGTAATACACGCCGCGCCCATCGAAACGATCGAGCCCTTCGAGCGCGGGGCGCCGATAGACCGCGCCGCTCGCGATCACGATGGTGCGGGCCGTGATCTTGCCGCCGCACTTGAGTTCCAGCCGGTACGGCGACTCCGCGCAATGCAGCGCCTTGACGTGGACCGGAATCGCCACGTGCGCGCCGAATTTCTGCGCCTGCACGAACGCGCGGCCCGCCAGCGCCTGGCCGGAGATACCGGTCGGAAAGCCGAGATAGTTTTCGATCCGCGAACTGGCACCTGCCTGGCCGCCTGGCGCACGGCTGTCGAGCACGATGACCGAGAGGCCTTCGGACGCCGCGTACACCGCAGTAGCGAGGCCGGCCGGGCCGGCGCCGACGATTGCGACGTCGTACACATGCGAATCGTCGAGATCGGGCAGCAAGCCGAGGCAGGTGGCGAGTTCCGGCATGCTCGGATGACGCAGCACCGAGCCGTCCGGGCAGATCACCAGCGGCATGTCTTCCTTTTGCGCGGCGAATTGCTCGATCAGACGCAGTGCGTCTTCGTCGCGCTCGTCGATGACCGAATGAGGATGGCCGTTACGCGACAGGAAGCCTTGCAGCATGACGAGCCGTGCGTCGCTGCTGTTGCCGATCAGAATTGGGCCACCCGCGCCCTTTTCGATCAGCGACACGCGCCGCAGGATCAGCGCCCGCATGATGCGCTCGCCCAGTTCGGCCTCGGCGACGATCAACGCGCGCAGCTTGTCCGGCGGAATCAGCAAAGCGTCGACCGGGGTGACGGCCATGCCGTTGACCAGCGCGGGCCGCCCGGACAGTTGACCGACTTCCGCGAGAAAATGCTTGGCGCCATGTTCCGCGATCACAACCTCGCGCCCGATGCCATCGCGCTGATAAACCTTCACGCGCCCGTCCAGCAGCACGAACATGCCTGGGCCGGTGTAGCCGGTCTCGAACAGCAGCTCACCGGCTTCCCAGTGGCCCACTTCGCCGAACCGGCGCAGACGATCGATTTCTGCGCACGTGAGTTCAGGGAACATCTGATGCATGCGCGTCGCAAGCGACGAAAACGGCGCGTCGGCGACGACGGCCTGTTGCCCTTCAACTTCTTGAGTCGACAGCATTGAACCGCTCCTTCTGTGTTCTTTCTGATTGATCGACACGGGGGGCGAAGCGGCGCGGGCGCGCGAGGGCGCCGATATGAATGCGCTGCTGCGCTACACGGCCTTCGGCGCGATATCGTCGACCGCCACGTCGGGCGGTGGCATGCCGGGCAGCGCGTCCACCGCCTTGCCCGAGTCGCGCCAGGCTTCCATGCCGCCGCGTAACGGCAACACGTCGGCGAAGCCGGCTTCGTTCATCTGTTTGGCCATCCATGCTGCGGATATTTCATTCGGGCACGAACAGTAGATCACCACCTTCTGATCGTGCGGGTACGTTGCGACGATCTCCTCGAGCTGGCGCTCGTCGGCGAATTGCGAGCCCGGAATCACGAACGGATCGAGCGCGCGCTTTTCCTGCGAGCGGATATCGAACACGACCGGTGTTTTGCCGGCCGCGACCAGCGCCGCCAGCTCGTCGACTTCGATCCGCTGCGTCGCGAGCGTGGAAATCAGCTGGCGCCGGCGAATCCAGCGATAGGCCGCATACAGCAGCAGCAACGCGACGGCCACCAGCGCGGCCGTGCGCCCGAGCCGCCCGGCCATGGCGAACAGCATATCGATCTGCCGGGCGAACAGCGCGCCGATGATCAAACCGGTACCGGACCACAAGGCGGCGCCGATGCTGTCGTAAGTGAGAAACGTGCGGTAGCGGGTGCCCATTGCGCCGGCCATTGGAATCGACACGATCGACAGGCCCGGCACGAACTTCGCGATCGCCAGCACACGCACGCCCCAGCGGCCGAAGAAACGTTCGGTCTTTTTTACACAGGTGTCGCGCGACAGCGAAAGACGGCAGATCGTTTTCAGCGTGTTGCCGCCGTACATACGGCCGGCGAGATACCAGGCGCTGTCGCCGATCAGCGTGGCGAAGATCGACAACACGAGGACCGGCATCAGTTGCGTGCCCACCGACCCGGGATGCATGGCCGCCATCGCCCCGAACAGCACGAGCGACGGCATCGCCGGCACCGGCAGCCCGAGTGAGGCGGCCAGCACGTTGACGAAGACGAGCGCTGGTCCATATTGCTCGACGAGATCATGTAGCATCGGCTTACATCCGCAGCCCTTTCGGGCGCGGCGCAGGTAGGGAAAGCAACGGGGTATGTAAGGATTATGGACGCATTTTCAAGACGTGCAAATGTCGGAAATGCGGCCAGTTATTAGCGTGTTAAAAGCGCGACTGTGGCTTGCCCGCAGGTTAAAGGCGCGGAATAGAAGCGCGAATGGAGCAAAGCGAACGGATTGAAGCTTTCGCGGCAAGCGAATGATGAATAACGGCCTACGGATGCCCGTAGGCCGTTATTCGGTACGCAAACCAAAGGCGGCGGTGCAGAAACGGCGCACGGCATTCGCGCGTAAGCGCAATACCGTGCGTGGCAGCTTTATTGACGATGATTGTGCTGTTCGCCCGGCAATTCAGCGCCATGCGCGCGAATGGCCGCAATCAGTTCGGCCGGCGTGATTTCGTAGCGCACTTCGCGGTGAATGCCTGGCTTGCGCTCATCGACCTCGATCAGAAGAATGCCTTTGCCGTCTTCTGTCGATTCGAGGCGCAGCGAGCGGAGTTCGCGCGCCGTTGCGTCGTCGTATTCGGTGAGCAGGGCCATTGACCCGGAGGACCCGGTAGTGCGCATCGAGGTTGTCCTTGTTCCGTTGTTGATCGAACCATTGTACGGGCAGGTTGGCGCGCCGTCTGTCGCACGGCGCTCACACGTGGGGAATCCGCCCGCCACCTATCTGCTTGCCGGGACCTCGCGCTGCGCCGCATTGACCAATGGCTGGCGAGGCCCGCCGGGCAATGCGAGCCGTGACGCCCGACTGTGACAACCAGTTTAACGCGACTCTCCGCCCCGACGGCTGCATTTTTCGTGCCCCGTGACGGTGCAGCCGTTCTCTCCCCGGCTGTCACGGTGCTGACGCGCGCGTCGGTTAGGGCGGGGCGTGACGAGAGAAACAGGCGGCGAAAAAATAGCCCGTCCTTTGGGAGGGCGGGCTGCTAAACGCCGTTGTTACTCGGGTCAGCCTGCCCTTGCAACTAATTGGGCGCTGACGGTTGCATCCTGATGCGTCAATTCCGGGCTGTCGAGGTGGGAGTAACGCCGATCTATCAGATTAATGTCAATTCTTCCGGCTCGACTTCGTGCGCGAACTCATGCGCGTGCGTTCCGAGTAGCCCTGGAAATCAGTGCCGGATGCTTCGCGTGCTGTTATCAAAAGCGCTACACTGCGCCCGTAAAGGGCTGCAGACGTGTTTCGTGCTCCTCCGAGCCGCAGCGGTCTGCGCGCGCGAACCACGCTAACTTTGCCAGCCGATGCAAAAGATCCTCGACCGCACGCAGGAATCACTGGCGCACGCATTCGCGTCGCTGGCCCATAGCGCGAAGCGCCAACAACGGTTGTACCTCGCGACGATCGCTTCGCTGATGCTGATCGTGGTGGGCTTTGCGCTGCTGCTGGCCGTCCTTGCCGCGGACAAGCAACTCGAATACCGGCGAACGTTCGCGTCCCAGAGCGCCGCCGACCTCTCGCGGCTCCTGCATCGGCAGGAATCGTTCATGCGGCGTGCTGAGTTTACGCTCGACTACTATCGCGACACCGACAACGTACTGCGCGTGCCGGCAAGCGTCGAGGATGCGGTGCGCGTGAGCGGCGTCGCTCGCGGTACGGTGCCAAGGGTCGATGCGCAATTCGACCTGCTGGTCGGCGACGCCGCGCGCGCGGCATGGGGGCCGCAATTCGGCGCGAACCTATGGCGCATCTACGAAGCGGCACAGTCGACGCTAGTGACCCAGCAGGCGTTCGAGCTACCGCAACGGGCGATCCTGCTTGGGCTGACCGAAGACTACGCCGCGATTCTGCCTTCGCTCGCTCAACCGGTCGCCAACTCGGGCGCCGATCGCAGCGTGACTGCTGCGCCGACTTTGCAGCCGGCGATCGTGAGCACATTGCGGGAGGCCTTCGAACAGGAACTGCAGGCGCAAACCGGCACGCGTATGCCCGGCAAAGGCAAGCGGATCTGGCTCGGTCCCTATCGCGATCCACTGCAAGGCGTGCCGGTAATCTCCACGGTGAGCGCCTACTATGCCGGCGATACACCGACCACGCTGATCGCGATGAGCATTCCGCTTGACGGGCTATTGGCGCATGTCGCGCGGCCCGACCGCGAGGGGACGCAGTTGCTGATGACGGCGGATCGCCATGTGATCGTGTCGTCACCGCCCGTCGACGTGCAGACTGCAGCCATGCTGCAAGACGCCGTCGCTCATATGCCATCCGATGCATACCGTTACACCCGCGATGGCGTGATTCTGAGCGAGCCTTTGATGCCAGGCTTTGGCTCGCTGGTTAGCTACCTGTCGTGGCGTGAGCTGATTGCCGCGCTCGGTTGGCAACTGGCCGCGCTCGCCGGCCTCGCGCTGCTGGTCCTGGCGGGGATCGCGCTGGCGGCGCGGTTCTGGGGGCTGCGCCTGATGCGCAGCACCTTCGCGGAAACGTCGCGTGCGCTGGAAAGCGAAACCATCAATCACGTGCTGGTTAGCGCGACGCCGGTTGGTTTGTGCATCGTCCGGCAGAGCGATTATTCGATCATCATCGCCAATGCATTGGCCGACGAGTTGCTGCATATGGAAGCCGGGCGCAGTCGCCTGCCGCTGCATATCGTCGACGAAATTCGTGCACAAGCGCCGGATGGTCCTTCGATCACTGCATTCGCGAGGATCGCCGCTTTTGTCGCGCCTGCGCAGCCGGAAGCGCATCCGCAGTCACAGCCGCCATCACGGCCGGCGCCCGAAGAAAGCGCCTCGCCGCAAGCGCAGTTTTTGCAATTTACCTACGCGCCGGCACGTTACGCCGACGAGGACGTGCTGTTCTGCGCGATCCTTGATGTCACCGCGCAACATGCGCTCGAACAGCAGTTGCGCCTCGCGCAGCAGACCGCCGAAATCACGATGCGGGCCCGCTCGAATTTCTTCGCGTCGATGAGCCACGAAATTCGTACGCCGCTGAACGCGCTGCTTGGCAACCTCGAATTGTTCGCCCGTACACCAGGGCTCGAAGCGCACGCGCAGCGACTCACGGCGTTGAATGTTGCGGCCGATGCGCTGCGCCGTATCGTCAATGACATCCTCGATTTTTCGAAGATCGATGCCGGCGAGATGAAGCTCGTGAGCGAGTCGTTCCGCCCGCTCGACGATTTCGAGAACATTGCGCTCTCCTACGCGCCCATGACGGCGGATCGCGCTATTCGCTTCTATGCGCATCTGTCGCCGACGCTCGATCAGGTGCTGCGTGGTGACCGCACGCGCATCGCGCAGATCGTCAACAACCTGCTGAGCAACGCGTTCAAATTCACCTCATGCGGCAAGATCACGCTGAGTGCCGAAGTGAAAGACGATCTGCAAGGACGTCCGATTCTGATCTGCCGGGTCTGCGATTCGGGGATCGGCATGGATCAGGCTCTGGTTGCGCGCATCTTCAGTCCGTTCGTGCAGGGCGAAGCGAGCACGTCGAGCCGCTATGGCGGCACCGGCCTCGGCTTGTCGATCTGCGCGCGGCTGTGCGAGTTGATGGGCGGCGATATTTCGGTCGAGAGCGTGCTGGGTGTCGGCAGCGCGTTCAGTGTTTCGATTCCGCTCGCTCTGCCCTCGGACGAGTTGCGCGAGCCGGTTGTCGAACCGGCTCGCCGCGGCAGTGTGCTGGTGGTGTCGCAGGAACGCGAGTCGGGGCAGATCATCGATAGCGGCTTGCATCTGGTGGGGTGGTCTGTTCATACCGTCGTATCGATGCGCAGCGCAGAAGCGTGGTTGCGCGTGAACCGGCCGGAGGCGATGGTGGTCACCGGCGAGTACGATCTCGACGCGATTGCAGCGTTGCGTGCGGTGCATCCGGCCGGCGTAGTGTGGATCACGCGCACCGGACCGCATCGTCCCGCTCCGTGTGGCGACGGCGTGCTCGAAGTGACGGAGTTCAGCCGCAAGGCGATTCTGGCCGCGGTCGATCTCGCGGCCACCGGTGCCGCCGATGCCGCAGAGGCGCTGCCGCCGACCTCCGCCGCATTGCCGCCTCCCGAAGCCAATCCGGCCTTGCAAGGCTTGACGGTGCTGGTCGCCGAAGACAATCCGCTGATCCAAACCTTGATCGTCGAGCAACTCGACGCGCTGGGCTGCCTGCCGACGATTGCCGGCGACGGGCGGCAAGCGCTGGCAGCATTCGAACAAGGGCATTTCGAAGTGGTGCTGACCGATATCCACATGCCCGTCATGGATGGCTATGCGTTGCTGGCGGCATTGCGTAAAGCGCATGCGGACTTACCGGTGCTGGCTTTTAGCGCAGTCACCGACAACCAGCAGCAGGAAGGCTGGCGCGAGCGAGGCTTTACCGGGTATGTCGCGAAGCCGGCGTCGCTGGGTGAGTTGGAGGCGGCGCTGCTCGCGTTGACGTCCGCGGAGCCGGTATCGGCGACCGCAGCGACACTGGCACCGGCATCAGCAACAGCAACAGCCGAGCAGACAGCTGCGGCGACTCCAGCGGCAGCCGGAGCAACCGCCGACCCCGTGAACACGCTCAGCGCGGACGACAAGTCGCGTTACACGGCCATGCTCAAGGAGCATCTTCAAAACGATCTGCCGAGGCTGCTGGCTATTGTCGAACAGGAGGACCGGGAAGCATTGGGTGGCTGGGCGCATAGCGCGGCCGGCGGGTTCCTGGTTGTGCAGGAGCAGCGATTCGCGCAGCAATGCCGTGAACTGCAACGGCTCTGCGAGAACGGCGAACCGTGGACGACCGAACTGGACGAACGCGCGATCTCGCTGCACGAGGCGATATGCGATCACTTCGGGCTGGATGAAGAGTCGACGCATTGATTGGCGTTTCTGCCGGCCGGATCGTCATTGCCGTCGCCATCGGCGTTTCAGTCCTGGCCGGTCAATCCGGGCGTTTCGCGATGAAGTCGATCTCGACCAGCGCGTCGCGTGCGAGCGCAGTGACACCGATGCAGGTTCTCGCCGGCAGTTTGTCCGCGGGAAAGTAGGCGCGGTAGGTCTCGTTCATCGGCGCATAGTCGCGCTTGAACTCGGTCAGGAAAATGCGCACGGCGACCACATGTTGCAGCGTCAGACCGACGCCTTGCAGCACGAGTATGAGGTTGTCCATCACGCGTTGAGTCTGCGCGACGACGCCGTCCGGCAGCGGCGCGCTGTCGTCGGTGGGCGAGGTCGGCATCTGACCGGTCAGGAACACCCAGCCGTCGGCTTCGGTGGCATGGGAGAAGGGTCCGACGGGCGTCGGGGCGGACGGAATCATCCAGAAGGCGGGGCTTGAACTCATGGGGGCAGTTGGCGTCCAGTGTCGGTCGGGCTAAGTTAACCGAACAAAATTTTTGACGTCGGCAGTTTGTCGGTATTGCCGCTTGTGTTACCCGCTAGCCAGTACTCAAGTACACAATTGTTCGAGCGTGCGGAATGCCGTGCGCCGTTCGGAATCACGCCGCACCGTGCGGCGTGATCTCCGCGCCATCTGCCGCGCCGTTAAACCAACCCAGTCATGTAATACACCGCGATCACAAAGAAAACCGCCAGCGTCTTGATCACCGTCACCGCAAAGATATCGCGGTACGACTGGCGGTGCGTCAAACCCGTCACCGCCAGCAGCGTGATCACCGCGCCGTTATGCGGCAGCGTGTCCATGCCGCCGCTCGCCATCGCAACAACCCGGTGCAACACTTCCATCGGAATATGCGCGGCTTCCGCACCCTTGATGAACGTGTCGGACATGGCCGCGAGCGCGATGCTCATCCCACCCGATGCCGAACCGGTGATGCCCGCCAGCGAACTCACGGAAACCGCGGCATTGACGAGCGGGTTCGGAATGCTCTTCAGCGCATCGCCGACCACCAGGAAACCCGGCAAAGCCGCAATCACGCCGCCGAAGCCATACTCCGACGCCGTATTCAACGAGGCCAGCAATGCGCCCGCCACCGCCGCCTTGGTGCCGACCGCGAAGCGTTCGCGCACACGGCCGAACGCAGTCAACACGACCATCATGATGCCGAGCAGCAGCGCGCCTTCAACGGACCAGATCGCGACGACGCTTTTGATCGCCGTCGTGACCGGTGCATGGATGCCCGGCAGGATGTCCGGCGCGATGGTGTACGACGCGCCGTACCAGTTCGGAATCGAGCGGGTCAGCAGGAAGTTCGCCACGCCGACCAGCACCAGCGGCGCGACCGCGAGCAACGGATGCGGCAGTTGCTTCGATTCGACGCGCTCCGGTTCGTTGACGAGTTCCGTGCCGTAGCCTTCGCCGGTCGCCATCGCCGCGCGGCGGCGCCATTCCAGATACGTGAGGCCAACCACGATGATGAACAGCGAGCCGGTTACACCGAGCGCGGGCGCGGCCCAGGACGTCGTCTTGAAGAAGGTGGTCGGGATGATGTTCTGGATCTGCGGCGTGCCCGGCAGCGAATCCATGGTGAACGAGAACGCGCCGAGCGCGATCGCGCCAGGCATCAGGCGTTTCGGAATATTGCTCTGGCGGTACAGCTCGGCGGCGAACGGATACACCGCGAACACCACCACGAACAGCGATACACCGCCATAGGTGAGCAGCGCGCACACCGCGACGATCACCGCATTGGCGCGTGAGCGGCCGATATAGCGGATGGCCGCGGCCACGATCGACTCAGAAAAGCCGGACAGTTCGATTACCTTACCGAACACCGCACCCAGCAGAAACACGGGGAAGTAAAGCTTCACGAAGCCGACCATCTTCTCCATGAAAATCCCGGAGAACACCGGCGCGACCGCGCCCGGATCGGTCAGCAGCACCGCGCCGAGGGCGGCGATCGGCGCAAACAGAATGACGCTGTAGCCGCGATACGCGGCAAACATCAGAAACGCCAGCGCGGCGAGGACGATAACAAAGGACATTGAGTCTCCAAAGCTTGGTTGTTCTACGTGTACGCCGTCCCGATGACTGCGACGGCCCGGCGCCCGCAAATGCAGATTCCATGCCACGCACGCCGCAGCGGCCTGTCCGTTGATTTCACAGGCCGAAGTTCGAAACGCGATGCGGCCGATTGTACCCAAACGTCTCAAAATCGGGACGCAGATCAGCTGAACATAGGCTGAATTGAGGAAAAACCTTTATGTAGTAAGCTTGCTGGCGATCTCATCAATGAGATAAGCTTGTCTACGAAATGAGATATGCATAAATAGAACGATAGCCGGAGACAGCGACACCATGATGAACGACTGGGCAGGCCTTCCTGCCACCTACGGCGACGTACTCCGCCGGGCGATGGATTCGCTCTTCCGCACGTTCGAAAACTTTAGCGAAGGCACGTTCATCGTCGACGCCGAGGCGCGCGTCGTCTGGATCAACAAGCGCTACGCGGCGCGCTTCGGGTTTTCGGACCCGGAGCAAGCGATTGGCCGGGATTGCGAGGAGGTGATTCCCAACAGCCTGATGCGCGAGGTCGTGAAAACCGGCAAACCGATTCTGCTCGACATCCTCGAAACGGGCCGCGAGCCGCTTGTCGTGACGCGGCTGCCGTTGAAAGACGATGCGGGTGAAACGGTCGGCGCGGTAGGTTTCGCGTTGTTCGACGAACTGAAGGCGCTCACGCCGCTTTTTTCCCATTACTCGCGCGTGCAGGAAGAGTTGATCGCGACGCGTCAGTCGCTCGCGCAGGCAAGACGGGCGAAGTACACGTTCGGCAGTTTTGTCGGCACGAGCGCGGCCAGTCTCGAAGTGAAGCGCCAGGCGCGCCGCGCCGCGCAACTCGAATCGCCGGTGCTGTTGCTCGGCGAAACCGGCACGGGCAAGGAACTGCTGGCGCATGCGATTCACGGCGGATCGGCGCGAGCGAATTGGCCGCTCGTGACCGTCAACGTGGCGGCGATTCCTGACACCTTGCTCGAAGTCGAATTCTTCGGCGCCGCGCCCGGCGCCTATACCGGCGCCGACCGGAAAGGACGGGTCGGCAAGTTCGAACTTGCGAACGGCGGCACGCTGTTTCTCGACGAAATCGGCGACATGCCGCTGCCCTTGCAGGGCAAGCTGTTGCGCGTGCTGCAGGACAGGGAGTTCGAGCCGCTTGGCTCGAACCGGATCGTGCGCGCGGACGTGCGGATCATCGCCGCGACCTCGGCCGATTTGCCGGCGCTGGTCGCGGCGGGACGTTTCCGCGCGGACCTGTTCTATCGACTGAACGTGTTGACGATCCAGGCGCCGGCGCTGCGCGAGCGTTCGTCCGATATCGAAGCGCTTGCCTACGCCATGCTCGAGGACCTGTCGACGCAAGCGCGCGGCGCCAGTCACTTCGAATTGCAGGACGATGCTTTGCGGCTGCTGTGTTCGTATGGGTGGCCCGGCAATGTGCGCGAGCTGCGCAACACGCTGGAGCGGGCGGTGATGCTTTCGGACAGCGAGCGAATCGATGCGCGTGCGCTGGCGCCGTTCATCGGCCCGGCGCAAGGCGGACATCGTCTTCTTGTATCCACGGGCTCTGAAGCGCACGCTTCAGATGCCACCTCGGAGGCGCCTGAAGTGACGTCGTGGAGCGATGCTATGGCCACGTTCGAGAAGCGCTTCCTCGGCGACGCCTTGCGCGCCAACGGCGGTCGCGTGATTGAGACGGCCATGCAGATCGGCATGGGCCGCGCGACGCTCTACAAGAAGATCGCGGCATACGGCATTGAGGTGTGACGAAGTCCCGCGACATCGCGTGACGCAGTGCAATTGCCGCGTGGCACAATCGCGTGATCGAAAAACAAGACGTGATCGGGGTTTCAAATGAAACGCAGTCTCTTCTTTGTCGCGCGCGGTGCTTGTGCCGCACTGGCGCTTCCCGCAATCGCCATGCTGAGCGGTTGCAGCAGCAGCGCACCACTGTTTCTGTCGGACGGCCGCCTAACTACGCTGGTCCAATGTCCGGCCGGCTCGGACTCCTGCTCGCAGCAGGCAAACGCGGCGTGCGGCGGTGCTTTCGACGTCGTGCGCCAGTCCAGCGACAACGGCACGCTCAGTCTGATTTACGCCTGCCGGGCGAAATGACACCACGCCGGCCGATGGCTGGCGTGATGCGTGCCACTAACACTTTCCTTCCTTGATCCCACCGCTCGGCCATGACGGGGGGCTGTCTCCCCTTCTTCGCAGATCTCGCTTAACCGGGTCAAACCGGCCATACGGCGAGCAGTGTCATGCAAAAAGCATATGACCGTCATAAATATCTGGCTCTAATGTGCATTTACGGAAACGGTTGCGATGCACAATGAATACTGATCGAATTGCTTCGAGATTATTATTTTTACGGCTTGCGCTGATAAAAAAGCGCTCGGTTTTCGCTGTCAAGCCGAGTCGGTGCGGCATCTAACGGAACGCGAAGTTTCGCCGCAGTATCCTCATCTGGCCGGCTCACAATCAAAAACAATGTGCAGGTTTTGCCGGTTTTGCGGCGGCCCAAATTATCAACTTCAGAAAAATTTTCCGTTTCAACGGAGCTCCTGGAGTAATCGGGGCACGCTTTATGCTCTTAAACTGGCTCAATGAGTAATTCCGGGGAAAGCAATGAATCACCTCCAACTCGAAAAAGATATCAAACACCTTGAAAATGTAATCACGCATATTTCCGCTGAAGACCGCATCCCGCTGTCATATTGGCGCAACCGCATTAACTCGGTGTCCGGGGTGGCACTGGTGCCGGCGCAGGCTAGTCGCGTCAAACGGCTCAATGCGGCCCTCTCCGCATTGGAGGAGCGGCAGAAAGCGTAACTGTCCATGGGCGGAGGGTGACGTGTACCGTCTGATCGGGTAACGTTTCCGGCAGAAAAAAGGGAACGTAACGCCTAAGGACTCAGGAGAAGCATGCAACCAGCAGGACTTTCAGCGACCCGGCTGACGGCGCTCACGAACGCCATGCAAGGCTATGTGGAACGCGGCGAAGTGGCGGGGGTCGTTTCGCTGGTTTGGCGGCGCGGTGAAATCGGTTACTTCGAGCCGCTCGGCTTGCGCGACGAAGCGGCGCAATTGCCCATGGAGCGCGACACGCTGTTTCGCATCGCGTCGATGACCAAACCGGTGACGAGCGCGGCAATCCTGATGCTGATCGAAGAGGATCGGCTCGCGCTCGACTCGCCAATCTCATCGTGGCTGCCGGAGCTGGCTGCGCCATCCGTGCTGCGCGACCCCACCGGCCCGCTCGACGAAACCGACCCGCTCAGAGCGCCACTTACCGTGCTCGATCTGCTCACGCATCGCGCCGGCTTTGCCTATCATTTCACCGCCACCGGACCGTTGGCCGAAGCTTACGCGGCGGCCTTCAACGGTATTGAAGCGCGCGGGGATGCCGGCGCGTGGCTGGGGCGTATAGCCAGCTTGCCGTTGATGTTCCAGCCCGGCTCGCGCTGGCATTACGGCATCGCGACCGACGTCCTCGGCGTGCTGATCGAGCGCGTGAGTGGTATGCGGCTCGGCGACTTCTTCCGGACTCGGATTTTCGAACCGCTCGGCATGCGCGATACGGCGTTCTGGGTGCCCGACGCGCAGCTCACGCGCTTGGCGACGGCGTATGGCGTCGAGGCGGGCACGCGGCGGCGCGTGGTCGAAGATCATCCGTCGGCGAGCCGCTGGGCGAATCCCGACCGCTTTCAGAGCGGCGGCGGCGGCCTTGTCTCGACAGTGCAGGACTATCTGCAGTTCGCGCAACTGTTGCTAGGGCGTGGACGCGTCGGCTCGACACGTCTGCTGTCGCATCGCTCGGTCGATTTGATGCGCTCGAATTTTCTGACCCGCGACCAGCGACGCGTGCCGGCGTTCGGTCATGTGCTGTGGGCAGGCCAGGGTTTCGGCCTTGGCTTGTCCATCGTCGACGATCCGGCGCAGCAGTTGCCGCTCGGCTATCGCTCGATGGGTTCGTTCGGCTGGCCGGGTGCGTATGGCACGAGCTGGTTCGCCGATCCGGTGGAGGACCTGATCGGTCTCATGCTGATTCAGCGCCGTGCTGTCGAACCCTTCCCAATGTCGGTTGATTTCGAGCGCCGCGTGTACGATGCAATTGACGATTGAGTGCGTGGCCTGCAGCAGTTGAGCGGGCAGTCTTGAACGGCGGACAGTTCACGGGCGCACTCTGAGCGGACCGCCCTGCGCGGGCCGCTCTATCCGGCGCTTTATTCGTCTGATAGTGTCCGCAAGTGTCCGCACTGCAGTTCGTCAAATCGATCGGAGTACCCGCCATGGCCTCATATAAACAGTTAACTGCTCAGCTCGAGAAGCTCCATAAGGAAGTCGCGGTGGCGCGCGAAAAGGAAATCGCGCAGGCGATTGCCGAGATCAAGCAGAAGGTCGCCGAGTACGATCTGACCGCGGAAGAACTGGGTTTTACGAGCAAGCGTGCCGCGGTACGCAAAGCGCCTTCGGTAGCCAAGTACCGAAACCCGAAAACCGGCGAGACGTGGAGCGGCCGTGGCCGCTCGCCTGGCTGGCTCGCGGGCAAGAATCGCGAGCGCTTTCTGATCGAAGGCTAAAGTACGTTTCGACCATGGCGCTTGCGCTCGCAACGTGCCGAATTTTTCTGAAGTGAAGTTGCGTCGGGTTTTTCTCGCACCGCTGAGAGGGTCCCGAAAACGCTCACCTTTCGCGTGAGCTTGCAACGCGCGCCGTGGGTTTCGCGAGGCGCCTCGCACCAGGGTTCGTTGTTTCGGTGAGCCTGGTTTTGTCGGATGACGCACCTTGCGGTGCGATCACCCCGGCTGTCCCTCGTGGTGCTACAACCTTCCTCGAAATCCGCGCCAGCCTTTGCTGGCGGGCGTTCCCTGGCTATGCGAAGAATCGCGTAGTCCATCGTTCGATTCTCACACGGTCTTTTCCGCGGGCTTCGCCTCGCTGCTGAACCTCGCGCTGCTGGTGCGTGTGCGGCCTTCTGTGCGTTCACCTTTCGCCTCGATTCGAGGCTCGCCATCGCGAGTCCCGAAAAGTCTCACCTTTGCGCTTGACCGTGCGCGCGACTCAACGCGCACATCCAACGTGCCGACTGGTGCGCCCGGGGCAAACCCGGAGATGAGTTCGCCTCATACCCCGGATCAAAACTCATCGATACATGGTCGCGGAGACCGCGCAGCACAATCGGTCATCCACTCAACTTCGACGGAAAGACCATGAGCGTATCGACGGACAAACAACTCTTTATCGGCGAAGGATTCGAAGGTCCTGGCGTCAATCTCGCGCATATCAACGTATTGGTCGGCCCGCGCAACGGGCCTGCAGGGCAAGCCTTCGCTACGGCATTGGCGACGCCTTCAGCGGGGCACGCACCGTTTGTCGTGATCGCGCGGCCGGGTGTGCCGACCAAGCCGTTGACGCTCTATGTGAACAAGGCGCAGATCGGCGGCGACTTCCACGGCAACGCGACGTGGGGTGCTTCGCAAGCCGGCATCGCGAGAGCGGTGGCCGAATCGCTGGAGAACGGCACGTTGCCGCCCGAAGCGGAGAACGATTGGGTGGTGGTGTCGGCGAACTGGGTCAATCCGGCCACCGACGATCTCGACGCCGTCTTCGAGAACAACTACCGCGCGTGCAAGAACGCGATTCTCGCCGCGATGAAGGGCCTGCCACATCGCGATGAGGTGTTTGCCGCCGCACGCGACGTATCGAATCCGTTCTACACCCCCAAACGACGTTAATCACACGCAACGCGGTTCGCGTGCCGTGAGGGACGTGCTGCTGCGTGCGCTACTGAATGTGATCAGGAAGGAGACAAGCACTATGGAATACATTCGCCTCGGCCACTCGGGCCTGAAGGTGTCGCGTCTGTGCCTCGGCACGATGAACATGGGCACTCCGCAATGGAAGCCGTGGATCTTTGACGAAGCGCAGAGCGAGCCAATTGTGCGTCACGCGCTGGAAGCCGGCGTCAATTTTATCGACCTCGCCGATTTCTATTCGACCGGTGCAGGCGAAGAAGTGGTGGGCCGCATTTTGAAGCGCATCGCGCGGCGTGAGGAGATTGTCGTGACGACCAAGGTCGGCTACGACATGGGCACGTATCAGAACGCCGGCGGCCATTCGCGCAAGCACATCATGGACGGTATCGACTCGTCGCTCAAGCGCCTCGGTATGGATTACGTCGATATCTACATGCTGCACTTCTTCGACGTGAACACGCCGGTCGAGGAAACGATGGGTGCGTTGAACGATATCGTGTGCGCGGGCAAGGCTCGTTATATCGGCGTATCGACGATGTACACGTGGCAGTTCGCGAAGATCATGCAGGTCTGCGAGCGCAACGGCTGGCACAAACCCATCAACATGCAACTGCAGTTGAACCTTGCGTATCGCGAGGAAGAACGCGAAATGATTCCGTATTGCCAGGATCAGGGCGTCGGTGTGTCGGTGTTCAGTCCGCTGGCGCGTGGTCTGCTGACCTGCGATCCGAACTCAACACGTAACCAGACCGATTTCTTCACTGCGCAAATGTACGGCGATACGGCTTCTCGTGAGATTGCTGCTTCGGTGGCGCGCGTGGCAGCGCGGCGTGGTGTGTCGGCCGCGCAGATTGCGCAGGCGTGGGTGCTGAACCATGGCGGCGTTGCCAGCATGCTGGTCGGCGCGGATACACCGGCGCAATTCGACAGCGCGCTTGCCGCGCTCGGCACGAAGCTCAGTGCCGACGAATTGTTCGAACTCGAACGCAACTACACGCCGTGCGATCTGATCAACGACTACACCGCGGGAAAACGCATCGCTCGTGAAGCGCGGCTTGCGCAAGGCGTGTTCGTCGAGAACCTGGAGAAGGCCGCATGAGCGAATTGCTTCGAACCGGACATTACGTTGGTGGCCAGTGGTACGAAAGCGCGAGCACGTACCCGGTTCTGAATCCTGCAACGGGCGAGGTGATCGCTCAGGTCGCGAAGGGCGGCGCGGTGGAAACGACGCACGCCGTTGCTGCGGCAGAGCGAGCCTTTCCGGCGTGGCGCTCGATAACAGCCAAGGAGCGCGGCGCGCGTGTCAGACGCTGGGGCGAGTTGATGCTCGAGAACCGCGACGCGCTCGCCGAATTGCTGACGCGCGAGCAAGGCAAACCGCTTGCCGAAGCACGCGGCGAAGTCGGATATGCGGCGAGCTTCCTCGAATGGTTCGCTGAGGAAGCCAAGCGGAGCTATGGCGACGTGATCCCGAGCCCGAATCCGAACGCGAAGATCATCGTGACGCGCGAACCGGTCGGCGTGGTCGCGGCCATCACACCTTGGAACTTCCCGCTTGCGATGATTACGCGTAAGGCCGGCCCGGCGCTGGCGGCAGGCTGCACGATGGTGCTCAAGCCTTCTGAAGAAACGCCGTTGTCCGCCTTGGCGCTGGCAGTACTGGCGGAGAAGGCCGGTATTCCACCGGGCGTGTTCAACATTGTCTCCGGCGACGCAGTGGCGATCGGCGGCGTGCTGACTGAATCGGAGGTGGTGCGCAAGCTGTCGTTCACCGGCTCGACGCGCGTCGGCAAACTACTCGCGAAGCAGTCGGCGGATACGCTGAAGAAGCTGTCTTTGGAGCTTGGTGGCAACGCGCCGTTCATCGTTTTCGACGATGCGGATATCGACGCGGCAGTGCAAGGCGCGATGGCTTCGAAATTCCGCAACACCGGGCAGACCTGCGTGTGCGTGAATCGCTTCTACGTGCAGGACGGTATCTACGACGCATTCACGCAGGCGCTGACACGGGCTGTGCGGAAGATGCGCGTCGGCAACGCGCTTCAAGGCGAGGTTGAACAAGGTCCGCTGATCAACCAGGCGGCACTGAAGAAGGTGGAAGCGCATGTCGCCGACGCGTTGCAGAAAGGCGCGAAGGTTTTAACGGGCGGCAAACCGCATGCACTCGGCGGCACGTTCTATGAGCCGACCGTGCTGATCGATGCATCGAACTCGATGCTGATCGCCGCGGAAGAAACCTTTGGCCCAGTGGCCGCCTGCTTTCGCTTCAAGACGGAAGACGAAGCCATCGCGGCGGCCAACGACACGCCGTTCGGCCTCTCCGCCTATTTCTATACGCGCGATCTTGCCCGCGCATGGCGCGTGGCGGAAGCGCTGGAGAGCGGCATGGTCGGCATCAACGAAGGGATTTTGTCGACCGAAGTCGCGCCGTTCGGCGGCGTCAAGCAATCGGGCCTGGGCCGCGAAGGCTCGAAGTACGGCCTCGATGAATACACGGAACTGAAATACATGATGATGGGCGGGCTCGGCCGCTGATCTTCGTTTCACGCGTTCATCTCACGTGTTTGCCTGGCGCATTGCATGCCAATGCATGCGGCGAACGACGAGATAAACCGCGAAGCGAATGACGAGCCCAACTGCGTGGCTTGGCGCGGCACCGGCATCACGCCGGCTCCGCGTCCGCCGCGCACACACATACAAGGAGACAGCGTGAGCAATCAGGATAGCCAGGCGGCCACTTTCGGCGTCGCCCCCACTTTGCCGTCAGCCGCAGCGGCGGCCGTGCACGGCCCCATTCCTCTCGACGACGTTCCGTTGAACGCGTTCCACGTCAAGATTGCCGGGCTGACGTTCGGCGCCCACTTCACCGAAGGGTTTGCACTCGGCACGATCGGCTATGCACTGGCGTCGCTGAATCGCCAGATGCCGCTCGACGCGTTCTGGATGGGCATGATCGGCAGTTCCGCGCTGATGGGCATCTTTGTCGGCAGCCTGGTGTTCGGCTGGCTGTCGGATCGCCTGGGACGGCAGAAGATCTTTTTGTTGAGTTTTCTGATCATCACCGCAGCAGCGTTCGCGCAGTTCTACGTGAGTTCGCCGTTCGAGTTGTGTCTGCTGCGGGTGTTGATCGGCTTCGGCATGGGCGGCGATTTCGCGGTTGGGCATGCGATCCTCGCTGAATTTTCGCCACGCAAACATCGCGGCACCTTGCTCGGATCGTTCAGCGTGGTGTGGACCATCGGCTATGTGGTGGCCAACGTGCTCGGCATGCAGTATGCGGACGCGTCGCCCGATGCATGGCGGTGGCTGCTTGCGTCGGCCGGCATTCCCGCGCTGATCGTGCTGATTTTGCGGATGGGCACGCCCGAATCGCCGCGCTGGCTGCATGGCAAGGGACGGGTCGCTGAAGCCAAGGCGATCGTTCTCAAGCACTTCGGCCCTAACGTGACACTGAACGACTGCAACGATGAACATGCGCACATGCCCGGTGGCTTCATGCGCCTGTTCAAGAAAGATCTGATCCGCAGAACGATCTTCAACTGTGCGTTCTTTGTGTGCCTCGTGATTCCCTATTTCGCGATCTACACGTTTCTGCCCACCATTCTTAAAGCGATCCATTTGGACAACAACTCCAGCACGGATTTCCTGTTGAACGGATTCCTCGTGCTCGGCGCGTTGATCGGCATCTGGCTCACCATTAAGCTATCGCGCCGTGCGTTTCTGATCGGCTCGTTCGCGGTGACGTGCATGTCGCTGATTGCGTTGAGCCTGCTGCCGGAGTCCGCAACGCTCGCGATGATCGTCGCATTCGCGATCTTCACGCTGACGATGTCCGCTTTCTCGAACCTTGTTGGCGTGTTTCCTCCAGAGTGTTTTCCGACCGAGGTGCGCGCGTGCGGCGTCGGGTTGGCAATTGCGTGCAGCCGTCTTGGTTCGGCGGTCGGTACGTTTCTGTTGCCGCTCGGCATCCTCCACCTAGGTTTTCACTCGACGATGATGGTGCTTGCCGTTGTCCTGCTGATCGGCATGGTGGTGTCGATTGCATGGGCGCCTGAAACGAAGCATCTGACGTTGAACGAAGCCAGCGGCGCGTAGTTCGCAGTTAGCGCTGTTTAGAAACCCCGCCGCATCGGCAACGATGCGGCGGGGTTTTCTTATTTGCTGCGCGAGAACCGAGTGGAGGGGTTCCAGGAATTTTTCGGAAAAATCTCAATCGCTAACCTGAGTAAAACCCCAGCCGTCAGATTAATTCGAATTATCTGTGGGGATAGTCTTACACATTTAAGAATCGTCTTAAGTACTTCGACAAAGCGGAATCTTAATATTGTTTTGCGCCTGAACGATAGGCCAATGGTTCGAAACACATACCGCCACTTTTCTGGCTTAGAACATTGGAGCGCCCAGGGGCTAATGGCGAGTCTTATCTAATTCAGATTCGCCGTTGAATCGCAAAATTTCCTAACTCACTGGAGCAGCAAAATGAAATCATTCCTCCCAGCAATCGCGATCGCAACTGGCGGTCTGTTGGGTCTCGCATCGTTTGGCGCCCACGCGGCAGACGGCACGATCTTGTTCACCGGCACTGTGACGGCCAACACGTGTTCGATCAATGGCAAGACCGCGGGTTCGGCAGCCGACTTGAACATCAAACTGGACGACGTCACCGCAAGTTCGCTGGCGGCCGCAGGTGCAACGGGCGGCACGACGGCCACTCCGTTCGAATTTAACTTGACGAACTGCACGGGCGGCGCGACCAAGGCAGTCGCCCATTTCGAAAACGGCCCGACGGTTGACACGATCACCGGCAACCTGACGAACAGCGGCACAGCGAAAAACGTGCAGGTTCAACTGTTGAACGCAAAACGTTTGCCGATCAACATCGTGACGGAGGGAAACAACGATATTACCAACAACAGCACGGATATCAGCTCGGGCTCGGGCACGCTTCAGTACTACTCGCAGTACTACTCGCTTGGCGGGGCGGTGGCCGGTTCGGTCAACACGTCTGTGCAATACACGATGCAGTATCAGTAAGCCTTGACCGGAGGCGTTCACGCGGGTGAGCGCCTTTTTAACGGCTCTTTTTCAAGATTAAATTTAAAGGTGATTGTGATGAAGCTGCTAAAAAAAATGACGATGGGAGTCGGTTTTGCCTGTGTGCTGCTCGCTGGCAGCGCACAGGCAAGCGTGACGATCGGCGGTACGCGAGTGGTGTATCCGCTCGATCAGCGCGAAGTCACAGTCAAGCTGGATAACGACAGCAACAGGCCGTCGCTCGTGCAGGTATGGATGGACGACGGTAACGCGGACGCGAAACCCGGTGACATCAAGGTGCCGTTTGTGATTACGCCGCCGATCTTTCGCATGGACCCGAATAAAGCGCAGACGCTGCGCGTGATGTATAGCGGCGAAGCGCTGCCGCAGGATCGCGAATCGGTGTATTGGCTCAATGTACTGGACATTCCGCCGAAGGCGAGTGGCGCGACCGATGCCAACACACTGCAATTCGCCCTTCGCACGCGTATCAAGGTGTTCGTACGTCCGGCCAAACTGCCGGGCAAGCCCGAAGACGCACCGGCGCAACTCAGCTGGAAGATTGCCGCGTCGCCGAGCGGCAAGGGCCAGGCGGCGAGCGTATCGAATCCGACACCGTACTACGTGTCGTTTAGCGAAGTCGATGTCGAGAGCGGTGGTCACACCTACAAGAACGAGAGGGGCGGCATGGTGGCGCCTCACGCGACGGAGGTGCTGCCGGTCGAGAAGATGAATGGTGTATCCGCGGGTGCGAAGGTTCACTACACCGCTATTAGCGACTACGGCGGCGCCATCGATGGCGACGCAACGCTAGGTCAATAAGCCGCAGCTCCATTGTCCGTCGGGCGGCAGCCTTCCGCCCACAACTCAACCTTTCTCGCATACGGCCTGCGTTGCACAGGCAACGCACAGGGATGACGCACGCCTGTTGGAAGACATTGGAAGTCGGTCAGATCATGAAGCACTCACCTCGCCATCAGTCGCAAGTCTGCACCCGTGAAGTCCCCGATCCGCTCGGCTTGCATCCCATCGCTGCAGTTGTGATGTCGGTGTTCGCGGTCATGGGGGGCGTCCAGTCGGCGAACGTGAATGCTTCGGAGACGACTTCCGCCCCCGCCGTCCAGTTCGACACGACATTTTTGCGCACCGACCCGACGCAGACTGTGGACGTCGCGCGATTCTCGCAAGGCAATTCGGTGTCCCCCGGCGTTTATGCCGTCGATGTCTTCGTGAACGATATTCGTGTCGCACACGAGGACGTGCGCTTCGTGGCTGCAGGCGAAGGGCAAGGTGCGCATGCATGTCTTAGCCGGCAGATGCTGGAAAAGCTCGGGGTTGATTTTGCCAAGGTGAGTGCGGATAGCAGCGTCAAGGCGGTAGTAGCGCATGTGCCTGCCGACACAGGCGCTGATGCTCATGGAGCGGAAAGCAAGCAGGCCGGCGAACCGGCCGTTGCCAATGCGGACGAATGTGTTGATCTTGCCGTCATGGTGCCGCAAGCGACGATCGATTTTGACTTTTCAGAACAGAAGCTCATGCTGAGCGTGCCGCAGAAGTACATGCGTAACGCTGCACGCGGTTATGTGCCGCCTGAGATGTGGCAAAACGGTGTGAATGCGGGTTTCGTGAGTTACAACGCGAACACCTATCACACCGCCGGTTCGGGCACGGATTCGACGCAGAGCTATTTGGGCCTGAACGCCGGCGTGAATATTGGCGCATGGCATTTCCGCCATCAGTCTTCTATCTCGCAGGGGACTGGCCAAGGCACACAATTCGACAATATCGCCACGTACGTGCAGCACGACCTCACTGCGCTGAAGTCGCAGGTGACGTTGGGCGACGGTAGCACTACAGGTGACGTGTTCGACAGCGTGCAGTTCCGTGGCGCGCAGATCGCCACCGACGATCGCATGTTGCCCGACTCGCTGCGCGGCTATGCGCCGGTCGTGCGCGGAACGGCAGAGTCGAACGCACGTGTGACCGTCAAGCAGAACAATCAGGTGATCTACGAAACCAGCGTCTCGCCGGGGCCGTTCGAGATCAAGGATCTGTATGCGACCGGTTACGGCGGCAATCTCGACGTGACCGTCACCGAAGCCGATGGGCGCACCAAGACCTTTACCGTGCCCTATGCCTCGGTGGCACAGTCACTGCGGCCGGGCACGACGCGCTTCGCGGTGACTGCCGGGCAGTTGCGTAACGACAGCCTTGAAAACAAGCCGAATTTCGCGCAGTTCACCTTGCAGCGTGGTTTGACGAACATGCTGACAGCCTACGGCGGCGGTATTGCGGCGAATGGTTACGTGTCGGCCGACATCGGCGTGGCGCTCAACACGAAATTCGGTGCAATTTCCGCCGATGTGACGGGCTCCCAGACTCAGATTCCGAACCAGAGCACCATGCGCGGCACGAGCTTGCGCATCGGTTACAACAAATTCATTGACTCGACCGATACGAATATTGCGGTTGCAGCGTACCGCTATTCGACTGCTGGCTTCATGAATCTGTCGGACGCCGCATCGGTGCGCGATCAGGCAATGCGGGGCGGCGATATCAATTCGATCTATCGCCAGAAGAACCGTTTTCAACTGACGCTCAATCAGAATTTCAAGGACCGCGGTAGCGTGTTTCTGAGCGCATCCGCGCAGCAGTACTGGAATCACGGCGGCAGCGATACGTTCTATCAGGCTGGCTACACGAACAGCTACAAATACGGCACCTACAGCGTCACCGCGGGCCGCACGCGCAACTCGGACGGCTCGATGTCGAACCAGTTCATGGTCAGCACGACGATCCCGCTGGGTCACAGCCAGCACGCGCCGCTGATGTCGACAAGCCTGTCTAGCTCGGGTGGCAGCACCAGTATGCAGGCCAACGTGAGTGGCTCCTTGGGCGATAACAACCAGTATTCGTACAACGCTTACGGTACGTACGGCAACGGTAGCAGTTCGTCCAACACTGGCGTAAGCGGTACGTACCTCGCGCCGTATGCGCAAGTGACCGCCTCGGCAAGTGCGGGCTCGGGTTCACGCCAGGTGTCGGCCGGTATCAGCGGATCAATCGTTGCGCATCCTGGTGGTGTGACGTTATCGCAGACGGTTGGCGATACCTTCGGGATCGTCGAAGCACCGGGGGCAGAAGGCGCAAGCGTGTCGAGCGCGGCGGGTGTCAAGGTCAATAGCCGCGGTTATGCGGTGGTGCCGTACCTGACGCCTTACGGGATGAACACGGTCGATATCGACCCGAAGGGCACGTCGACCGATGTCGAGTTCCAATCGACTTCAGAGCAGGCCGTGCCGCGGCTTGGCTCTGTAGTGATGCTCAAGTACAAGACGGTGAATGGACGTGCAGCATTGATTCGCGCACCGCAACTCGGCGACAAGGCGCTGCCGTTTGGTGTGGATGTGGTCGACGGCAATGGACACACAGTAGGTGTGGTCGCGCAGGACAGCCGTATTTTTGCGCGAGGGCTGGAAGACAAGGGCTCGCTCTTTGTGAAGTGGGGGGCGGCGGCGTCTGAGCAGTGCCAGATTGACTATGTACTGCCGAAGTCGACTGGCAAGGCGGGCGCGGCATATACGTCAGTGCAGGGGCATTGCCTTGGCATGGGGGAATCGCTTCAGGCGGCATCCGCGATGGTGCGCGACGAGCAGGGTCACGTTGCCGGGGCGAATCCTGACCATGCAGCAGAACAAACACATTGAACTGATTTTCAGAACGGCAAGTGCCCGGTAGCAAGGCCTTGTCAGGAAGTACTCAAACTCGCTGTCAAGTGTCGCTGAGTTTCGAGTATCGGAACAATCGCTGGACCGCAAAACGAGTGAGTCTTGCGTTACAAGGAATGGACATCATGAAATTCACATCTGGAATGCCAAGCAAACTATCGCGATTAGCCGCGGTGGCCTGTCGCAGAAGAAGACCACTGGGGCTACTGATCGCGTGCCTTGCGCTGCTCATGAGCGCGCCTGAAGCGTACGCCGGTTGCGACTCCATCGGGTGGTACGCCCCCGAAGTGGTGATCAAACTCCCAACAACGATCGTTGTACCGCCCAATGCCCCAGATGGTGCTGTACTCGCTACTACAGAACCTGTTGCGGTGGTCGGAGCAACAGCTGGCAAGAAGTACGCAAATTGTAGCGGAGGCGGACTGATAAGATGGTCGAGTAACGGCCCCTTCGGAAGTACCACCAATTGGACCGGCTCGACGTCTATATCGGGAATCGGTTACACCATGTCTCTGTCAGGTGGCGGAGCGGTCGACGGTATGACTTTGAACTCCACCTATACCGTCCCTGATGGTGCGCTCACGTTCACTAGTCAACTGTATGTCAAGCTCAAACTGGTCAAGACGGGGCCTATCACCAAGCTGGGCACGCTCACGCTGAACGGCACCGGCGGCTATGCGATTACGTTTTACGTCGGAGGAACCGGTAGTATGACCGGCCTGGTTTCTGTGGCGCAGGTAGCTGGCTCCTCGTCCATTAGTTCTACCGCGTGCACCGTGACAAGTCCATCGCCCAGCGTCCCATTGGACCCCATCAAGGCGAGCGCGCTAACCGGCATTGGTTCTACCGCTGGAGAGAAGTCTTTTCCAATCACGCTCAATTGCCCGAGTGCCGGCACTAAGGTCTTTATTACTTTGACGGATAACGCTAACCCAGCCAATACAAGCACTACACTTGCTCTGAAATCCGGCTCAACGGCGAGTGGTGTCGCGCTCCAGGTGCTCAACCAAGGTACGCCGGTCGCGTTCGGACCGGATTCATCAGCGGCGGGTAACACGAATCAGTGGCAGGCGGGCACCTCTTCCGGTGGTCCGATGGACATCCCGCTTTCGGCGAGATACGTCCAGACGGACGCGAAAGTCAAGGCGGGTACCGTCAACGGCGTCGCAACCTTTACGATGTCATATCAGTAGTCTCCGACAGGGCGGCAATCTGCCGCCCTTCGCATCGGCGCGGGAATCCGTGGGACCGTACAGCATCTGCCCCTCAATCCGCATTTCCTGCCGTCCGCCCCCATGACGTGTATCATTCGTTCCCTGCGCTGTTCTGTGCCGGCAATTCCCGCATTTTCAAACGCTCGTTCGTAATCTGGTTGCGACGCGGCGGACTTGCCGCGTGAAGCGGGTCTCAGACCGGCTCTCGCAGTTCGGCGCCGCCGCGCAAGACGTGGCAGACCGGCAGCCACAAGCTTCCGAAGACCGCCTGAACCCCTATCCGTGACCGCCAGACCCGATGTCAGTCTCCGAACTCAAACGCCGCCGCACGTTCGCGGTCATTTCCCACCCGGACGCGGGCAAAACCACGCTTACTGAAAAGCTGCTGCTGTTCTCGGGCGCGATTCAGATCGCCGGTACCGTGAAGGGCCGCAAGAGCAATCGCTACGCGACCTCGGACTGGATGGAGATCGAAAAGCAGCGCGGCATTTCCGTCGCCAGTTCGGTCATGCAGTTCGAGTACGGTGACGCCGTCATCAACCTGCTCGACACCCCGGGCCACGAAGACTTCTCCGAAGATACCTACCGTGTGCTGACGGCGGTCGACGCCGCCGTGATGGTGATCGACGGCGCGAACGGTGTGGAAGCGCAAACGCTGAAGCTGCTCGAAGTCTGCCGCAGCCGCAAGACGCCGATCGTCACCTTCATCAACAAGCTCGACCGCGAAGTGCGCGAGCCGCTCGAACTGCTCGATGAAATCGAGCAGCATCTGGGTGTCGCCGCCGTGCCGTTCACTTGGCCGATCGGCATGGGCAAGGAATTCCAAGGCGTCTATGACATCCAGCGCGATCAGGTGCGCCTGTTCCGCGCCGGGCAGGATAAGGCGGGCGGCGACGTCGAAACGCTGCAAGCGCTCGGCGACGAAGAAGGCGAACGTCGCTTCGGCCATAGCTGGGTCAAGGCGAAAGAAGAAATCGACCTGATCACCGGCGCGTCGCCTGATTTCGATCGCGAACAGTTCCTCGCGGGTCAACAATCGCCGGTGCTGTTCGGCTCGGCGATCAATAACTTCGGCGTGAAGGAAATTCTCGACGCGCTGGTCGATCTGGCGCCGCCGCCGTCGATGCGGATGACGGTGCAACGTCCGGTGATGCCGGACGAGCCGAAGTTCACCGGCGTCGTCTTCAAGGTGCAGGCGAACATGGATCTCGCGCACCGCGACCGCGTGGCGTTCATTCGCGTGTGTTCGGGGCATTTCGAACGCGGCATGGCCGTGAAGGTGACGCGCACGAACAAGACGTTCCGCGCGAATAACGTGGTGACGTTCCTGTCGCAGCGTCGTGAGACGGTCAGCGAGGCGTATCCGGGCGACATCATCGGTATCCCGAATCACGGCACGCTGAGTCTCGGCGATACGCTGACTGAAGGCGAGCTGTTGCAGTTCGTCGGCTTGCCGTTCTTTGCGCCGGAAATTTTCCAGACGGTCGAAGTGGTCGATCCGATGCGTGCGAAGCAACTCGGCGAAGCGCTGAAGCAGCTCGGCGAGGAAGGCGCGATTCAGGTGTTCCGTCCGGAAGTCGGCGGTTTGATCATTCTTGGCGCGGTGGGTCAACTGCAGTTCGAAGTGGTGTCGCACCGCTTGTCGACGGAATACAAGGTCGACGTGCGGATGGCGCCGGCGCGCTATCGCATGTCGCGTTGGGTGACGTGTGACGATGCAGCCGAACTGCGCCGTTTCACGGATTCGTACGCGGCGCGGATTGCGCTCGATGCATCGGATGCGCCGACGTATCTGGCATCGCATGTGTCGGAGATTGAAGTCGCGCAGAAGGCGTGGCCGAAGATTGTCTTTAATGAACTGCGCGAGCATTCGGGCGCGCCGTTCAAGAAGGCGATGTAAGCCGTCATAGGCCGCTAATTGAGGTCGGTGAAGCGGGTTCGTTTCGCCTGATTGGGACGAATCCGACCTGCAGGCCGAAAAGCTTCGCAACGCTGTTAAGCGAGTCGACGGTCGGATTCCCGGTCCCGCGCTCGATGTCCTGGATGACTCGGCGGCTGACGCCTCGGTGCGCGGCGAATTCCGCCTGGGTCAGGCCCGTCATCTTGCGCATCGCTTTCATGGCATCAGGAATGGTCATATCGCCCCGGGCGATCCTTTCGTAGAAAGCGCGGCGCAGGGCGTTCTGCTCTTCACGGGTGGGGCGAATCCGACGGGGCATGCTAGGCCTCTAAGGGTTGAAGAGCTTTCAGTTGTCGGGCCTGTGTATCGATGTACTGCGTCAGGAACTCGATGATGTCGTGATCGACCCCCCGCGCTGCCATGGTGTCGGGCAGGCGTTCGATCTGTACGGCAAACCGGCTCAACTCCGCGGCGAGCATTCGGCGCTCGTGGTCAGGTACAGGCAACGCCGCGAGCACGTCGGTCCAGTCCATCAGCTCAGCCCGGGTGTTCGGGCGATACCACCTCAATGCACGTGGGATCAACTCGGGATCGAGGTACATCGGCGCGAAGTCAAACAGGGGCGTGAGCTGAACTCTGCCTTCGACCAGTTGCACAGCCGTATTGCGCGCGTGATTGTCCGTGTTGCGCATCGCCAGATTGAGCACGTCCCGCTTGATGAATTCGAGCGTTTCGGCTGCTGGATCGCTCACAACTTTGCGGATTCCGGCCACGACCTCGAAGAGGCTCGGTCGCTGGTCAAAACCGGGTAGCCCCAGAATGGATGCCACGCTTTCCTGATGGAGGCGCACGACTTTCCCGTCGCGCGCGATCCGGTCGAAGCGCGGAACCAGCAGAACGTCTCCGTGAAGGGTCGGCAAATCCGCGTGCGTGCGGATACCCAACGCGGCAGCCACCCGCATGTACGCTGCTTCATTGCGCAGGACCTTGTCGTCGGCCGCGCTATTCCCGCGCGGCAGTTTCGCGATCAAGTGCTGCGTGGCATCGGCATCAGGCAGGATGGCATCACCATGCAGCAGGCCCGCGCGGTCCCGGGTTAGCAGGTATTTCGGCGCCGCGCCCTGAACCCCTGTGGTGCCGGTGCCCAGCATCCCGTGCAGGAACATTCTTTCCGCGAAATCCGCGCTGCGAACGACGACTTCGTCGATCGTCAGGCCGGGCAGACCACGCGCGTCCGCGTGCCGCCCCACGTGCGCGTCAAAATAGTTGACGGCCTCGGCAACGCGGATCCGGCCAATCGGATTGAAGGCGCCCGCGCAGATCAGCGGAAAATCCGCGTCAGGGCCATCCGGTAGTTCCAGCTCACCCAGCAGGAAGCGACGGCCGCCCCCCTGTGGGACGAGGTCATAGAGGAACGCGGGCAGGGTCTGGGCTGCGCGGATATCCAGATCTACAGGCTCAGCCAGTGACACTGAGGTGTTTGGGTGTTCGATGGCGTACTCAACCAGGTGATTCCACTGGCAAAGGCCGCCGTTGAGTTCGATCTGCGCGCAGTCGACCCAGCGATCGTCCAGGAATATCTGTAGGGTGCAATCCATGAGGCAACTCCTTGTGCCTCATAAATGTAGCACGATAAGGCGAACAATTGCTTATGTGCTTCTTATAAGCGTTTTTTGGCCGAATCAGTGGCTGGATTGCGCCAGAACAGATCGTCACCGTTACGGTAGTCGCTTAGTCGCATGTCGCGTAACTGTGTTTGTGAGCGTACGCTGCCCCGGGTGGGGAGCGGCTTGCCGACGCTACGACCCTCGCTTGGGCTTTTAAGCGATTTAGTGGACCCCATGAGGACTGTTGATCATCTTCAAAACCTCTTCCCGCATCCACCCTGCAAACGCTTGCACATGTTCAAGCGCCGCGTGGCGTTGCGCCACGTCGAGCCAGTAGCCATACGGCCCGGCTACTTCAACATCGGAAAACCGCGCGAGACTCCCGTCCGCCAGTTCCTCGACGATCATGTTTCGATCGACCACCGCCAGCCCCGCGCCTTTACGCGCGGCGCGGATCGCCTGCTCCAGCGTAGAAAACTCGATGCCGTTTTCCGCGTAGCGTGCGGGCAGGCCAGCCTTCGCCAGCCAGTTCGGCCATAGGTCCAGGCGGGCGTCGTTATGCAGCACGTGCAGCGCGGGCAAGTGTTCGAGCAGCATGTCGAGTGATTCGCTGAGCAGACCCGGTGCGCCGACCAGTACGTGGCGCTCCGTCATCAGCAATTCGGAATGTGCACCCGCCAGTGCGTTTCGGCCGAAGCGGATGACGCAGTGACAGTCTTCCGTGGGCGACGTACGAACGGACAGTTCGACATCGGGCAATTCGTCTCCCAACGAACCGAGCCGCGGCGAGAACCACTGCGTCGCAAAGGTGGGCGGCACGGCGACGACGAGACGCCGCCGCCCTTTGGCTGCGGTGATCTGACGGAAGCCGCGCTCGATGGTGTCGAAGGCCTCGGAGAGGCAAGGCAGGAATTGCAGCCCGGCGGGCGTCAACCGGATACCCTTGTGATCGCGCTCAAACAACTTCGCGCCGAGCGATTCCTCGAGCAGCTTGATCTGCCGGCTCACCGCGCCTTGGGTGACGCACAGCGCCGTGGCCGCACGGTTAAAGCTCATGTGCCGGGCTGTTTCTTCAAAGAAGCGCAACGCGATCAGCGATGGCAAGCGCCGCATAAATCACCTTCTGTCTCTTTGTTCGTTCGGAGCAGGCGTGCCTGCTCGCGGAATCCATGTTCGTGCCGCGCGTTGTCTCTGACGCGCCATGCCGCCATCAATCAGCCCGCATGTTTCAAAGGCAAACGGACTGTTCGGGCATCCATAGGATTGTCGCATTCAGGCTCGATATTTTGCCTGATCGCGCTAAAAAAATTCTGGCGTGCGTTGGCGCGGATCAAGCGGGATTTCGTCTACGTCACGCCGCGTTTTCAGAACCGCAGCCGCGCAAGCCCTCGACTTCGCCTATCCTGACGAAGACGCGCGCCACCTGGCCGCCGTGCCTACTTCACACTCCGCTGGAGCGCCCGTGACCGTTCGCAACCTAGACGCCCTGTTCCGCCCTAAATCCGTCGCTGTGATCGGCGCTTCCGAGCGGCCGGGCAGCACCGGCGCAATGGTGTGGGCGCGTGTGCTGGAAGGCGGCTTCGACGGCCCCATCTGGCCGGTCAATCCGAAATACGAGACGCTCGGCGGACGCAAGGTCATCGGCGATGTCGGCGATTTGCCGCAAGCGCCTACCGTCGCGCTGATCTGCACACCGCCCGACACGTGGCCCGGCATCATCCACAAGCTCGGCGGCCTGGGCACGCGCGCGGCGATCATCGTCGGCGAGGTGCGATGCGATGAGGACCGCTTGCAGCTCCGGCATGCGCTCTCGGCGGCGCGGCCGCATTTGCTGCGGATCGTCGGGCCGGGCAGTCTCGGAGTGGTGTCGCCGGCGCTGCACGCGCATTTCGGTGCGCCGTCGTGCACGGTGAAGGCGGGTGGTGTGGCATGGGTGTCGCAGTCGAATGCACTGACGAATGCTGTGCTCGGTTGGGCGCATGCGCGCGGCCTTGGCTTTTCGCACGCCGTGGCGCTGGGTGGCGAAGCCGACGTAGATGCCGGCGACGTCCTCGACTATCTGGCGAGCGATCCCGGCACGCGCGCGATCCTCCTGGAGTTGGATACGGTGCGCGCCGCGCGTAAATTCATGTCCGCGGCTCGCGCGGCGGCGCGCAACAAGCCAGTGCTGGCGTTGCGCTCAGGCCGCGCCGATCCGGCCGACGCGCTGTACACGGCTGCATTCCGCCGCGCGGGCATGGTGCGCGTCGATTCGCTCGACGATCTGCTCGATGAAATCGAAACGCTCGGCGTGGGCCGGGTGGCGGCAGGCGCGACGGCGACGCTGATCACCAGCGACAGTGGCCTCGCCACGCTCGCCTGCGACGCCTTCGCCGCCGCCGGCGACACGCTCGCGCCGTGGCCCGCCGAAGCGGATGCGGCGCTAAGCGAAGCGCTGCCGCACGCGGTGGCCGGCAACCCGCTAAGACTCGGCGACGATGCGCGTCCCGAGCATTTCGGTACCGCGCTCAAGCTGCTCGCCGAGCATCGCAGCACGGGCACGGCCTTCGTGGTCCACGCGTCGACGCATGGCGCGCCGGTCGGTGAGGTCGCGCAGGCATTGATCGCGAATCAGCGCTTCGCGTATCGCGGGCTACTCGCGTGCTTTTTCGGCGGCGTGGACGCGGCGACCCGCGACGCGCTGCACGCGCAAGGCATTCCGGTTCATACGACGCCGCAGCGGCTTGCGCGCGCTTTTGCGCGTCTGGTCGACTACCGGATGGGACGCGAGTTGCTGATGCAGACGCCGGAAGGTTTGCCGGCGCAGATACCCGAAGCAATCGACGCCGCTCAGGCGCAGGCCCGCGCCGCGCTTGCAGCAGGTGAGCACCAACTAACTGGGGCGGCAGCGGCACAGTTTCTTGAGCGTTTTGGGCTGAGGGTCGAAACGCAAAGGGGCGACCTGACGAAAGGATCCTCGGCGCAAGGCGCTACGCAAGGATCGACGCAAGCGCTAACCCAACAAGCCGCGCAGCAATCAGCCGCAGCGCCGGCACAGACAGATTGCGAGGAACTGGTCGCCGCACAGTCGCGCAAGCCGGTTGTCGCCATCGCCGTCGAACTTCACGACGACGACAACTTCGGTCCCGTCTTCCGCTTCACCGCGCCTTCTGCGGATGGCGTGTCCGAGCCGCTGCGCCTCTACGGCTTGCCGCCACTTAATCCGATGCTCGCGCGCGACATGGTCATGCACTCGCGCTACGCGCGCCTGATCGATCCCGAGCCGGCATTAACCGCATTGACGGCGCTTTCGCAGGCGGTCTGCGACGTCAAGGAGATCGTCGGCCTGGCGTTGACGCTGTGCGTATTCAAGGACCACGTGGTGGTAGTCGAGCCTACCCTCAGCCTCGCGTCGACACGCAGCCGGCTCGCGATCGTGCCGTACCCGCGCCGTTTCGAAGAGACGATCGACTGGCAGGGTCTACGTGTGACGGTCCGGCCGATCCGACCAGAAGACGAAGCCGCGCACCACGATTTTGTGGAAGCAATGACGCCGGAAGATTTACGCCTGCGTTTTTTTGGCGCAGTGGGCAGCTTCGATCACTCGCAGCTCGCTCGCATGACGCAGATCGACTACGACCGCGAAATGGCACTCATCGCGACGGTCACCAGCGAAGACGGCTTTACGCGCACGCTCGGCGTTGTGCGTGCCGTCGCCGATCCCGACAACGAGACAGCCGAGTTCGCCGCCGCGGTGCGCTCCGACCAGAAAGGCCGGCGCCTTGGACAATTGCTGATGGATCGGATCATCAAGTATGCGCGGGCACGCGGCACCCACTGGCTGGTCGGCGAGGCGTTGCGGGAGAACGCGCCGATGATTGCGCTAGCCAAGTCCTGCGGCTTCACCATCACGCCGACGGAAGATCCGGGCGTGGTCGGCTTCAGGATGGCGCTGGATGAACCGGCGCAAGGTTAAGTTGGCGGGACGGCGCTTGCCGAAGCTCACAGACACAAGACCGCCCGCTATGACTATGACGCCAGGCCGCGGCGATTCGCGGCCCCAGGCGTTGTGACTTCAGTCTTTAAGCCGGCAGCTTCGTCGCAGCTTCGTCGACCTGCGTGCGGGTCACGGACAACTCTTCGAGCAGCGCCTCAGCGTACACAGCGCCGGTTTCGCGTTCCAGACGCGCGATCGTCGCCGCGCAACGGTTCGCGTCCTTCAGCGTCGCGATGAACGACTTCACCGATTCACCCGCCTTGAAGGCGTCGAACAGCGGCACGCGGATGTCGTCCGGCAGCGGACGCGCTGTCCATTGATACGGCTTGCCGTTGAACGTGAACTGCGGCGGCAGTACGCGCTCTTTCTTCGCAGCCGGAATCAGACCGAAGGTGCGCGCGGCGTCGCCGATCTGCTCGGCCGAAAACAGCTCGTCCGGGCTGATGTCGAATTGCTGAATGAAGGTCTCGATGCTGTGCATCGCTGCTGCGCGGTCGTCACGGCGCTTTTGCGCATGAGCGACGATGTCGCGCAGTTCGTCGGCTTCTTCAGGCGTGATCGTGAAGCTCGACTGCTTCTGCTGGAGTTCGGAAAAACGCAGGAATTCGGAATCGGTCAGAAGTTTCGCCATTGCTTGATCGTTGAGCGCGCATGAGGAGACCCCTGCGGCGTGATTTTTGAAAGGGTCGCCATTCTAAACCATGTGCGTTAAACGGCCTCTTCCCGAAACATCGATAGCGCCTGCACTGTCTCGCGCAGCAGCGCTGTTGCCGCCTCCAGAGTCGGCGCAACGTATTCGTCGATGCGCCGCAAGTACGGGCAAGTGAGCACCGCGATCGCCTGGCCTGACGGCCCCTGGATCGGGAACGTGACGTCCGTGACGCCGAACGTCTGCTGGCTGTCCTTCTGCGAAAAACCTGCCGCGCGAATCCGCTCGCATGCCTGTTCCAACGCGTCACGATCGATCGTGACTTCGCCTTTCACCTTGGTGTGTTCGGCCAGCATCTGGTCGCGCTGCTCGACGCTTTGAAACGCGAGCATCACGCGGCCCGAACCCGTATCGATCAGGCCGACCCGCGAGCCGAGCCGCACCGACATGCCCCATGTGCCCGGCCCGTCCACTTGAGCGATCACCAGCAGATTGCCGCGGTCGTACACCACAAGGTGACACGATTGCTCGGCCGCATCGGCAAAGCGCTGCATTAGCGGCAGCGCTTCGGAGATCAGGCGGTTCATCGGCGGATGACGATGCGCGAGTGCATACAGCTTCAGACTCAGCGAATAACGGTCGCCCGCCGCCGAGCGCACCACGTACTGCCGTGCGACCAGACGCTCCAGCATCCGGTACATCTCGCTCGCGTTGCGTCCCAGCAGCTTGGTGATTTCGGCGCGCGTCAGCCCTTCTTTCTGCTCGGCGAGCAGTTCAAGGATGTCGAGGCCCTTGTCCAACGCGGGGGCGCGGTAACGGTCGGCGTCGTCTTTGTCTTCTGCGTCCATAGCGAGCGAGGTTCCGTGTGTTGT
Source organism: Paraburkholderia sp. WS6 (assembly GCF_030464835.1). Classification (NCBI taxonomy): domain Bacteria; kingdom Pseudomonadati; phylum Pseudomonadota; class Betaproteobacteria; order Burkholderiales; family Burkholderiaceae; genus Paraburkholderia; species Paraburkholderia sp. WS6. The sequence continues at coordinate 332,744 of NZ_JALQCK010000001.1, read as the reverse complement.
TCTCATTATCTGGCGCGTGAGTGTAAGTGCGGGGCGAATCTTGCGCGAGGTGGCACTGCGCCAGGGGAAACACCGAGATGTGCTGCAGTGCACATCGCTTGACTTCGAAAAGTCCGTATATGAATAATACGTTCATTGGTGAATGAACGCACACCAATACTTCATAAGAAAGCGCAGGACCAAGTGCCCACCACTCGCATGGCGGGTTCACGCAGTTCCCACAACGCATGCATGGGGCCGGAGTAAGCGCTAAAGCGCTAACTCCGGACCGACACAGGAGACAACCATGTCGTTCGCGAAAGGGCCGCACCCGGCTCGCCGTTTGTTCCAGAGTTCGCTGTTCGCCGTTGCGGCGGCAGCTTGCGTCGCCGGCCTCGCCGTCAGCGGTGCGGCACACGCCGCTGACGCCGGCAAGGTCGGCCTCGGTCTGCCGCTTCTCACGTCGCCGTTCTGGCAGTCGTACAACAACTATCTGCCCAAGTACGCGAAGGACATGGGCATCGATATCCTCGCACCGGTCAATTCGAACGGCGATCCGGCCCAGCAGATCACCGACATGAACAACCTGCTGAACCTCGGTGCGAAGGGCATCGTGGTCGGCCCGCTGGATTCGGCTGCGATCAGTCGCGCGCTCGATGCAGCATCGTCGAAGAACGTGCCGGTGGTCGCCGTCGACGTCGCGCCGACGCAAGGCAAGGTGGCGATGGTGGTGCGCGCCGACAATCGCGCCTACGGCGAGAAAGCGTGCAAGTACATCGGCGAGCATGTGAAGTCGGGCAAGGTCGTGCAGATCATGGGCGACCTGGTGTCGGTGAATGGACGCGACCGGTCCGAAGCGTTCCGCTCGTGTCTGAAGGGCTTCCCGGGTTTGTCGCTGCTGGAGATTCCGGCAAGTTGGAAGGGTGATGTCGCGGCTACCGCGCTCGACAGTCTGCTCACCGCGAATCCTGACGTGAAGGCAATCTACATGCAGGCAGGTGGTGTCTATCTGTCGCCCACGCTGCAAACGTTGCGCCGCAAGCAGATGCTGTTTCCGGCCGGCGATGCGAAGCACGTCGTGATTGTCAGTAACGACGGCATTCCGCAGGAGTTCGAGGCCATCCGTCGCGGTGATATCGACGCCACCATTTCGCAGCCTGCCGATTCCTACGCGAAATACGGTCTCTTCTATATCAAGGCGGCGTTGGCCGGACAGACGTTCAAGCCGGGCCCGACGGATCACGGCAGCAACATCGTCCAGCTGGCGCCGGGCATTCTCGAAGATCAATTGCCCGCACCGCTCGTCACGAAGTCGAATGTCGACGACAAAGCGTTGTGGGGCAACACCGTTAAATGAGCGAGCCGACGCCCTCCGTGCCGGTCGTCGAAGCGTTTGAGGTCACCAAACGCTTCGGCTCCACGGCCGCGTTGAAAGACGTGAGTATCCGCGTGATGCCCGGCGAGTCGCATGCGCTCGTCGGGCGTAACGGTGCGGGCAAATCGACGCTGGTGTCGATCCTCACCGGCTTGCGCAAGCCCGATACCGGCGAGGTGCGTTTTGGCGGCGCGGCCGCGCCGTCGATTGCGGATCGCGATGCATGGCGCGAGCGTGTGGCCTGCGTTTATCAGCATTCGACGATCATTCGCGATCTGAGCGTCGCGGAGAATCTGTTCATCAATCGGCAGCCGTCACGCGGGGGCGTGATCGATTGGCGCGCCATGCGCCGCGATGCGCGTGAGTTGCTCGATCATTGGAAGATCGACGTACGCGAAGATGTGCGCGCCGGCGATCTGAGCGTGGAAGCCCGGCAACTCGTGGAGATTGTGCGGGCGTTGTCGTACGGTGCGCGCTTCATCATTCTCGATGAACCGACCGCGCAGCTCGACGGCGACGAAATCAAGCGCCTGTTCCGCCGCATCAGCGAGTTGCAGCGCGAAGGCGTGACGTTCCTCTTTATTTCTCATCACCTGCAGGAAGTCTATGAAATCTGCCAGGCGGTGACGGTGCTGCGTGACGCGCGGCATATCGTCAGTGCGCCGGTTTCCGCGTTGCCACGCGAGCAGTTGATCGAAGCGATGACCGGCGAGCGTGGTGGCCTGGCCGTCGCCGATGCGGCGGCGCGCGATGCGTTGCCGGCGGACACTGCCATTGCGCTGGAAGTCAAAGATCTGGTGGGTTCCGATTACGAAGGTGTGTCGTTCACGGTGAAGCGCGGCGAAGTGGTAGGGCTGACCGGCGCAACGAGTAGCGGCCGCACCAGCGTGGCCGAAGCGATTGCCGGTTTGCGTGCGGCCAGGCGCGGCTCGATCAGTGTGGATGGTGTGACGCTGCCGCCTGGCGATGTCCCTGTTGCGCTGGCGCACGGCATCGGCTGCGTGCCGAAGGATCGCCATCACGAAGGCCTGGTGCTGACGCAATCGGTTGCCGAAAACGCCTCGATGACGATCGCGCGCCTGCTCGGCAAATTCGGCATTGCGCCGCCTGCGAAAAAGAACGCCTTCGGTCAGAAGATGATCGACGCGCTCGGCATCGTCGCGCAAGGCCCCGAGCATGTCGTGTCAGGGCTGTCGGGCGGCAATCAGCAGAAGGTCGTGATGGCGCGCGCACTCGCCACCGATCCGAACGTGCTTGTATTGATCGACCCCACGGCAGGCGTCGATGTGAAATCGAAAGAAGCGTTGCTGTCAGTCGTGGATCGCGTGCGAGAGGAGGGCAAGGCCGTGCTGGTCGTGTCCGGCGAACTCGACGATCTGCGTACCTGTGACCGTGTGCTGGTCATGTTCCGTGGCCGTGTCGCGGCCGAATTTCCCGCGGGTTGGCAAGACCACGACCTGATCGCATCCGTTGAAGGAGTCAGTCTCCATGAAGAATAGTGTGCCCAGCCCCGCATTCGGCACCCCGCAAGGTCAGGCACAGCCGCAGCTCGTCGCACAGGCGACGCGCGGCAAACGTGCTCGCAGCGAACTCGCCCGGCTGCGCGAACTGGCGTTGCTGCCCGCGCTTGCGCTGTTGCTCGTGATCGGCGCGTTTGTGAGCCCGAGCTTTCTGACGAAGGCGAATCTGATCAGCGTGCTGGGGGCGTCCGCGGCATTGGCGTTGGTCGTACTCGCCGAATCGCTGATCGTGTTGACCGGCAAGTTCGATCTGTCGCTCGAATCGACGGTGGGCATTGCGCCGGCTATCGGCGCGATGCTGGTGATGCCGGCTGCGTCCGCGGGCTTCGGGATGCAATGGCCGGCGGCGGCGGGTTTGCTGGCTATCCTCGTGGTCGGCGCGGTGATTGGCTTCGTCAACGGTTTCCTGGTGGTGCGGTTGCGGCTGAACGCCTTCATCGTCACGCTGGCGATGCTGATCGTGTTGCGCGGCATGCTGGTCGGCGCGACCAAAGGCGGCACGCTGTTCGATATGCCGCCGTCGTTCTTCTCGCTCGCCACCACCATCGTGCTCGGTTTGCCGTTGTCGGTGTGGCTCGCGGCGGCAGCGTTTGCCATCGCTGCGTTCGTGCTGCGCTATCACCGCCTGGGCCGCGCGTTATATGCGATCGGTGGTAATCCGGAAGCGGCGCGCGCGGCGGGGATTCGCGTCGAGCGCATTACGTGGGGGGTATTCGTGCTCGGCAGTATGCTGGCCTCGGTGGGCGGTCTGATCGTGACCGGGTACGTGGGGGCGATCAACGCGAACCAGGGTAACGGCATGATTTTCACGGTGTTCGCGGCGGCGGTGATTGGCGGCATTTCGCTCGACGGCGGCAAGGGCTCGATGCTCGGTGCGCTCACCGGCGTGTTGCTGCTTGGCGTCGTGCAGAACCTGCTGACGCTGGCCCAAGTGCCGTCGTTCTGGATTCAGGCGATCTACGGCGCGATCATCCTCGGCTCGCTGATGGTGGCACGGCTCGCCAGCGGTGAAGGCCAGAACTAATGCACATGCATAACGGAGAACGCACTTGACCAGCCGCTCAACGCAAACGCCGCAAACGCCCCAAACATTGCAAACCGACCCACGCCTGATCCTGCTCAGTCCCGCGGATAACTGCCTGATCGCGGCGGCGCGTCTCGATGCGGGCACGCAAGTCGAGATCGAGGGCGAGCGCGTGACGTTCACCAAAACCATCGACCTCGGCCATAAGGTCGCGCGCCATGAACTCGCGAAAGACGACAAGGTGCTGCGTTACGGCGCGGTGATCGGTCACGTGACCGAGGCGGTGGCGCGCGGTGCGCATCTGCATACGCACAACCTCGAAAGCGATTACCTGCCCACGTATACGCACGACGCGGGCCATGAGTTCGTCCATCACTGAATTGAGCACATTGACGTGGCCTTGCGCCGCGCTGGAATGATCATGACTGACACTTCCGTAGCATCCGCCGCCGCGCAGCATCAGCCCTTGTTGCAGGGTTATCCGCGCAAGGATGGCCGCAAGGGCATCCGCAATGTGGTTGCGGTGGCCTATCTGGTCGAGTGCGCGCATCACGTTGCGCGCGAGATCGTCACGCAGTTTCGCGAACCGCTCGACGCGTTCGACGATCCTTCAGCCGAACGCGAGCCACCAGTGCATCTGATCGGCTTTCCCGGTTGTTATCCGAATGGGTACGCCGAAAAGATGCTCGAGCGCCTCACCACGCATCCCAACGTGGGCGCGGTGCTGTTCGTGTCGCTCGGGTGCGAGAGCATGAATAAGCATTACCTTGTGGACGTGGTGCGCGCGAGCGGCCGTCCGGTCGAAGTCCTGACGATTCAGGAAAAAGGCGGCACACGCAGCACGATTCAATACGGCGTCGACTGGATTCGCGACGCACGCAAGCAACTTGCTGCGCAGCAGAAAGTGCCGATGGCGCTGAGCGAACTGGTGATCGGCACGATTTGCGGCGGCTCGGACGGAACCAGCGGCATTACCGCAAACCCGGCCGTGGGCCGTGCGTTCGATCATCTGATCGACGCGGGTGCGACCTGCATTTTCGAAGAAACCGGCGAGCTGGTGGGCTGCGAGTTTCATATGAAAACGCGTGCCGCGAGGCCGGAACTCGGGGATGAAATTGTCGCTTGCGTTGCGAAGGCGGCGCGCTACTACTCGATCCTCGGGCATGGCAGTTTTGCGGTCGGCAATGCGGACGGCGGCCTCACCACGCAGGAAGAGAAATCGTTAGGCGCGTATGCGAAAAGCGGCGCGTCGCCGATTGTCGGCATTATCAAACCCGGCGACGTTCCGCCGACCGGTGGCCTCTATCTTCTCGACGTTGTGCCTGACGGCGAACCGCGCTTCGGCTTCCCAAACATTAGCGACAACGCGGAAATCGGCGAACTGATCGCGTGCGGCGCGCATGTGATTCTGTTCACGACTGGACGCGGATCGGTGGTCGGTTCGGCGATTTCACCGGTCATCAAGGTGTGCGCGAATCCCGCGACCTACCGCAATCTCGCCGGCGATATGGATGTCGATGCAGGCCGCATTCTCGAAGGCCGCGGCACGCTCGACGAAGTCGGCCGCGAGGTGTTCGAGCAAACTGTGGCGGTGTCGCTCGGTGCGGCGTCGAAATCGGAAATGCTCGGTCATCAGGAATTCATCCTGACGTACAAGACTTTCGAACCAGTGGGCCCGGCTTGTTTGCCGTCGAGCGCCGCACCGCCGCATCGGGTTGTCGCGATCGAGCCGCACTGAGCGGTCCATTTGCGACGAGTCCGAGGCCACGCAGCGGGCAAATATCGTCGGCACGTGCTAAAACATAAACGGGATCAGAGTAAGCGCTGATGCGCCAACTCTGGTCGACAGCTTTGCATGGGACCAGAGTAAGCGCTAAAGCGCCAACTCTGGTCGACATAGGAGACGTGGTCCATGACGGCAAAGATCGGTTCGAAGATCGAACAGCGGCGCAACATCGGCCGTCGTGCATTGCAGGTATCCGGATTGGGGCTCGGTACGGCGCCGCTGGGTGGCCTGTATCGCGATCTGTCCGAAGAAGAAGCGCACGCGACTATCGCCGCTGCGTGGGACGCCGGCGTGCGTTTTTTCGACACCGCGCCGCACTACGGTCACACGAAAGCTGAGCACCGTCTGGGCGACGCGTTGCGCGGCTATCCGCGCAGTGAATACGTGCTGTCCACGAAAGTCGGGCGCCGCTTCGTGCCGCGCACCACGCCCTACGACGGTAGCGAAGGCTGGCAAGACCCGCTGCCGTTCCAGGCGATCTTCGACTACACGCACGACGGTATTCTGCGTTCGTTCGAAGACAGCCAGCAGCGTCTCGGCATCGTCGATATCGACATTCTGCTGGTGCACGATATTGGCGTTGTCACGCATGGCGACAAGAACCCCCATTACTGGCGGCAACTCACCGAAGGCGGCGGCTTTCGTGCGCTCGATGATCTGCGCTCCTCGGGCGCGGTCAAGGCGGTCGGGCTCGGCGTCAACGAAGGCGCGGCAATACTCGACGTGATGGCCGAATTCGATATCGATTGCGCGTTGCTCGCGGGCCGTTATACGCTGCTTGAACAGACCACGCTCGACGACCTGCTCCCAGCATGTGAACAACGCGGCGTCAGCATCCTGTTAGGCGGCGCATTCAACTCAGGCATTCTGGCGCGCGGTGTCGAAGGCGATCTGAAATTCAATTACGGCGATGCGCCGAGCGAAATCATCGAACGCGTCGCGCGGCTGGAAGCGGTGTGCCGGGTGCATGGCGTGCCGCTTGCCGCCGCGGCTTTGCAGTTTCCGTATGCGCATCCGGCGGTCGCAACCGTGTTGACCGGCGCGCGCAGTGCCGACGAATTGCGTGAGAACGCCGCGTCGTTCGAGCAGCCGATCCCAGCGGATCTGTGGTCCGCGTTGCGTGACAAAGGCTTGCTCGACAGCCGCGCGCCCGCGCCGGAGGATTGATTTGACGATACATATCGACGCTCACCAGCACTACTGGGACCCCGCTCGTGGCGACTACGAGTGGCTCACGCCGGAACTGAAAATCCTGTACCGGCCGTTCGGTCCCGACGATCTCAAGCCACTGCGAGAAGCAGCGGGCGTCGAACGGACGGTGGTGGTGCAGGCGGCGCCGACTATCGATGAGACGCGCTACTTGCTGGACATCGCGCGGCATGAGCCATCGATTGCCGGTGTAGTCGGCTGGGTGCCGTTGTTGCTGCCCACGGCACCGGCTGTGATTGGAGCGCTAGCGCATGAGCCGAAGTTCAAAGGCGTGCGGCCGATGCTGCAGGATCTACCCGACGATACATGGATTGCGAATCCCGATCTCGCGCCCGCAATCGAAGCACTGATCGAGCATGACCTCGCGTTCGACGCGTTGATTTACGCGCGGCACGTCGAGCCTTTCGAAACGTTCGCGACGCGTTTCCCCGCGCTGCGCATCGTCGTCGATCACGGCGCGAAGCCACCGATTCGTTACGGTCGCGCGGGTTGGCAAACATGGGCCGACGCAATCACTCGGCTCGCAAAGTTGCCGCAAGTGCATTGCAAGCTGTCGGGACTCGTCACCGAAGCGTCGCCCGGCTGGAGCGAAGAAACGCTTCATCCGTATGTCGAGCATCTGCTGAAGTCATTCGGTCCCTCGCGTTTGATGTGGGGCAGCGACTGGCCGGTGCTCGATCTGAACGGCGACTATCAGGTCTGGCACTCAGTGGCGAACACCTTGCTCGCGTCCTTGAGCGAGGCCGAGCGAGAGGCGGTTTTCGGCGGCAACGCCGCTGCGTTTTATCGACTTTGATGTGACGAAGACGAGTTACGAACACAAGAGAAAGCCCATTCAACTGGAGTCGCAGATGACACAAAGACTGGCCGGCAAGACGGCCCTGATCACCGCCGCAGGACAAGGTATCGGTCTCGCCACCGCAGAAATGTTCGCGCGCGAAGGCGCGCGCGTGATCGCCACCGATATCCGCATCGACGGACTCACCGGCAAGCCGGTCGAAGCGCGCAAGCTCGACGTGCGCGACAACGCGGCGATCAAGGCGCTGGCCACCGAACTCGGCGCGATCGACGTGCTGTTCAACTGCGCGGGCTTCGTGCATGCCGGCTCGATTCTCGAATGCAGCGAAGAAGATTGGGACTTCGCCTTCGACCTGAACGCGAAGGCGATGTACCGGATGATCCGCGCGTTTTTGCCTGCCATGCTGGAGAAGGGCGGCGGCTCGATCATCAATATGTCGTCGGCGGCCTCGAGCGTGAAGGGCGTGCCGAACCGCTTTGCGTACAGCGCGTCGAAAGCCGCGGTGATCGGGTTGACCAAGTCCGTCGCTGCAGACTTCATTACACGTGGTGTACGCTGTAACGCGATCTGCCCGGGCACGGTGGCTTCGCCGTCGCTCGAACAGCGGATCGTTGAGCAGGCCAAAGCGCAAGGCGCGACGCTAGAGGCCGTGCAGGCAGCCTTTGTCGCGCGTCAGCCGATGGGTCGCATCGGCAAGCCGGAAGAGATCGCCGCGTTGGCGTTGTATCTCGCGTCCGACGAATCGTCGTTCACCACCGGCCACGCGCATGTGATCGACGGTGGCTGGTCGAACTGACGCACACTGATCAACGCTGAAACACGAACCGAATACCACTGAACGGAAAGGGAAGTGCAACGATGAAACTGCTTCGTTATGGGCCGAAAGGCCAGGAAAAGCCGGGCCTGCTCGACGCGCAAGGCAAGATTCGCGATCTGTCGAAGGTGGTTGGCGATATCGACGGCGCCGCGCTGAGCGACGAAAGCCTCGCCAAGCTGCGTGCACTCGATCCGGCTTCGCTGCCGTTGGTCGAAGGCAATCCGCGCATGGGACCGTGCGTCGGCAAGATCGGCAAGTTCATCTGCATCGGGCTGAACTATGCGGACCACGCCGCCGAATCGAATCTGCCGGTGCCGGCGGAACCGGTGATTTTCAACAAGTGGACGAGCGCGATCAGTGGCCCGAACGACGACGTCGAAATTCCGCGCGGCTCGAAGAAGACCGACTGGGAAGTCGAACTCGGCGTGGTGATCGGCAAGCCCGCGAAATATATCGACGAAGCCAACGCACTCGACTACGTCGCCGGTTACTGCGTGATCAACGACGTGTCGGAACGCGAATGGCAGATCGAACGCGGCGGCACGTGGGACAAGGGTAAGGGCTTCGATACGTTCGGCCCGATCGGCCCGTGGGTCGTGACGCGCGACGAAGTCGCCGATCCGCAGAACCTGAGCCTGTGGCTCGAAGTGGACGGTCACCGCTATCAGAACGGCAGCACGAAGACGATGGTGTTTGGCGTCGCGAAGCTGGTGTCGTATGTGTCGCAGTGCATGAGCCTGCAACCGGGCGATGTGATTTCGACCGGCACGCCGCCGGGCGTCGGCATGGGCGTGAAGCCGAATCCGGTGTATCTGAAGCCAGGCCAGACGATACGTCTCGGTATTGAAGGTCTCGGCGAACAGACGCAGAAGACTTACGCGGCGGAATAAGCGGTGCGATAGACGGTGCAGTAAGCCGCACAATTGGCACCGTTCAGAATGAAAAACCGCGCCTGCTTCCCAGCAGGCGCGGTTTTTTTATGTACCCCGGTGTGAGCCTTATGACTCGCCCGTCCCATCTCCAATGCACGGTTCCGTTCAACCCGCCGGCTCGTGCTCGCCGTTCTCGCTGATGCGATTGATCGTGCCTTGCGCAACGGCGACGAGTTTCTCGCGCTGCCCGTCCATCACATACACATTGCACTGGCAGGTCGCCTGATAGCGTCCCGCGTAGACGACCTTCGCCCGCGCGATCAGCGTGCCGTTCATCACCGGCCGCAGATAGTTGATCTTGTACTCGCCGGTCACGACCTTCGGCCCCAGCGACAGCGCGCCGGCGAACGTCAGCGCATTGTCGGCGAGATAACTGATGACACCGCCATGCACAAAGCCATGTTGTTGCCGCAACTCGTCGCGGATCGGCAGACACAGCGTCAGTTCGTTGGTGCCGGTGTGCATCAGTTCGGTGCCCAGCAGCATGCTGAACGGCTGGGCATGCAGTGCGCCGCGCGCCCGGTCGAGGATGTCGGTCATTGTGATTCCTTCGGGCGTAGCCCGCAGTGGCATCTGCACCGGCGTCCATTGTGCAGTCCCTACCCACTCTAGGAAGCGCCGACGCATCGCGTCAAGGTGAATCCAAAATATCTGCGCAGCATTGTTGCGAAAAATGACGGGAATTGCGAAGTTGGCCGATGAAAAGGGGACGTAAGACGATTTTTGACGACATTGATCTCAAGCAAAGTTTGGCCTTGCCGTTAACCCTGACGTAGGTCCCGTCATTCTTTGCTTTAGGTGTTCACGATGTTCAGCAAGATCAAGGTCGCATCCGGCCTGTTGTGTGTTCTGGCCGCGTTCTGCGTTTTCCAGCTTGTCACGGTGGGTTTGGGATTCTGGTCGCTCACGCGCACGCATGACGACGTGGGTGATCTGTCGAATATCGCCTTGAAGCAGGTGGACGCGGTCAATGAAACGACCCAGCATCTGATGGATGCGCGCATCAACCTGTCGCGGGCGGGTACGCGCATGGTGCGCGGCGGCGCCGAGCCGGCCGACATCGTGCAGCATGCCCGCGAACAGCTGACGGCGGCCGACCAGTCGTTCGGCGCGTTTATGAGCGCGCAGAAGACCAGCGACGAAAACAGCACCCGCGCTGCGGCGCTCGCCGAGCGCTACAAAAAGCTGCACGACGCGCTTGCGGAACTGGTGCAGTTTCTCGACTCGAACAATATCCAGGCCTTTCTCGACCAGCCGACCCAAGGCTTCCAGGACGCGTACCTCGCGGAGTCGCACAACTTCGTGCAATTCGGCGCCGCCGCGAGCCGCGCGTCGCTCGATTCGATCGACACCCGCATGGCCACGTTCCGCGCCGTCAGCATCGCGATCCTGCTGGCATTGGTGACGGGCACATTCGGCGTGTACGCAGCGCTCCGTAAGTGCGTGGTGGCGCCGCTGGAAGAAGCCGGCCGTCACTTCGACCGCATCGCGCAAGGGCGTCTCGACCAGCCGATCGCTTCGCGCGGTACCAATGAGATCGGCCGCCTCTTCTCGGGCCTCGCGAAAATGCAGGCGAGCGTGGCGCGCACCGTGCAAACCGTGCGCGAATCCGCTGACTCGATTCATCTCGGCGCCGACGAAATTGCCACCGGCAACGCCGATCTGTCGGCACGTACAGAAAACCAGGCGGCATCGCTCGAAGAAACCGCGTCGAGCATGGAGGAATTGACCGCCACGGTGCGCCAGAACGCCGATCACGCCCGTGAAGCCAATGCCCTCGCCGAAACCGCCTTGGAGGCGACCTCGCGCGGCAGCGAAGTGGTCAACGAGGTGGTCGACAAGATGCGCGGCATCGCGCAAAGCTCGGACAAGATCGCCGAGATCATTTCGGTGATCGACGGCATCGCGTTCCAGACCAATATCCTCGCGCTGAACGCGGCCGTCGAAGCGGCGCGCGCGGGCGAGCAGGGCCGTGGCTTCGCCGTAGTGGCGGGCGAGGTGCGCGGGCTCGCCCAGCGCAGCGCGCAATCGGCGAAGGAAATCAAGACGCTGATCAGCGAATCCGTCGCCGAAATTCAGGGCGGTTCGGCGCTGGTCGAGCATGCCGGTGAGGCGATGAGCAACGTTTCCGCGTCGATTTCGCGCGTCACGCAGATGATGGCGGAAATCAGCGCATCGTCGCTCGAGCAGAGCACGGGCATCGAGCAGGTCAACCAGGCGGTGGTGCAGATGGACGAGATGACGCAGCAGAACGCGGCGCTCGTCGAGGAAGCCGCCGCAGCGGCAGCCTCGCTGCATCAGCAGACGCAGCAATTGAAGGACGCCGTTTCCGTGTTCGAAATTTCTGAGACTGTGTTGCGAATGCAACAAATGGACGACCTGCGCGGGCAAACGGCGGCGTTTGCGTTGTCAGGAATGCGGGCGATCTAGACCGCGAACGTGCCCAAAAAGAGGGCATCTGCAATAGAAAATGGCCCGCCAAAGCGGGCCATTTTGCATTAGACGCAAGCGCCTAAGGGTGCCTCAACGTACCGGAAGGTACTTAGGCCGGCTGGATGTTCGCAGCTTGCTTGCCCTTCGGGCCTTGCTTGACTTCGAACGTCACTTTCTGGTTTTCCTGCAGGGACTTGAAGCCGCTGCCTTGAACTTCCGAAAAGTGTGCAAACAGGTCTTCGCCGCCGTCGTCCGGGGTGATGAAGCCAAAGCCCTTTGCATCGTTAAACCACTTCACAGTACCTGTTGCCATTTTTAATCCAGTAAATGTTGTGTGTTGCATTCGCGACCGCTATTTCTCAACACGAGATCGAGCGCGAAGTACGAGTTGTATCACGTCTTTATGATGGACGCCAATCAACAAGTATTCGGGTATTCCCCTGATTGGACCCTTTTGAGGTTCGGAAACCATTTTCCAAGGGGGCCCAGCCGGTAGGGTAAACTGCTTGTATTACTCTTCCAGGAAAAACATTGACACATTATTTGCAAGATGAACTTACCTCATTCTGGAGTCGTTTGACCCCCTATCTCGCGATATTGGAGTCGAAATCACCTCAAGAAAGCGCCCCGGATCCGGTCGGCCGTATCACGGTCGATACCGAAGAGCACCAGGCTTTCGCCCTTCACACCACCGATAAAAAGCCGCACGGCGACACATCGGATACCCCCACCGGACACAGCGCGACCTACACGCGATTCAAAACTGCCGACGCCGATTGGGGACCTTGGCAACGCGAAGAATACTGATTGACCGGTCAGTCGGCTTTTGACGCCGATGCCCGGGAAGACGGCGGCCGGCACTTAGCCCGGCAAGGCGTCATAGGCGGTCGCGAGGTGATAGGGGGTGGTCGACGGCATGTCGGCGCGCACCACATCACCGGCGGCCGTTTTGCATTCGAACCAGCCTTGCGGACGCAGGAAGCGTTGCCTGAAGAGTTCGATTTGCCGCGGCAGCGCGGCGTGCGCAGCGGGGTCGTCATGGCTCGCCAGGGCGCGCAGGTACTCGGTCTGCGCCCAGATCCGCTGGGTGGCGTCCTTGATGCGTCCGGTTTCGTCGAGCGAGGCGTACACGCCGCCCGTTTGCGGGTCCACGCCATATTGCTGCGCGAAGCTGAACGCGCGCGTCAGCGATTCGTCGAGACCTGAGGCTTCGAACAACGCACCCGCCTGCTTGACCAGCCAGAACCATTCGAACTGGTGCCCCGGTTCCAGACGGTTGTCGTCCGCGCCAATCGGCAATTCGGCGACGCAGCCGGTCGGCGCATGCACGAAGTGATGCGCGATGGCGCCGGCGAGGCGGCGCAACGCGGCGTCGAAGGCGTTGTCGCGCGTGACTTCGCGGGCGGCCAACCAGGCTTCGGTGAGGTGCATTAAGGGATTCTGGATCGGCGTGCCGGTCACGCTGGCGAAGTCCGCGGTGAGTGCGGCGTTGAACAGATCATCGTCGGCCGCGAAGTGCGACTGAATTAGTGACGACGTGCGATGCACGACTTCCAGCGCGTCGCGGTTGCCGGAACGGCCGGCATATTCCGCGCAGGCGAACACGACGAACGCATGCGTGTACAAGTCTTTGGTCGTGTCGAGCGGCGCGCCCTGCGCATCCACGCTATAGAACCATCCGCCGTTGCGCGTGTCCTGAAAGGCGTGCATCAGCGAGTCGAACAGCACCTGGGCATGCGCTGCATCGCCTGCTTGCGAGAACACGAACAATTGTCGCGCGCACGCCATCGCCCGATAACGCTCCGCGGGCAACGGTTCGGGACCCTCGGCGCTGACCGCTTCGTAGGGCAGCTTCAGCACGGGGTTGAAACCGGGTCCGCGCCACAGCGGCAGCACGACGTGAGTGAAGTGATCACGCAGTGTGGTGGCAAGCGGGATGGTCGAAGCGGTGAAAGGGGTCATGCTCTGCATAGTTCGGTTGGTCAAACGCGGTCATTCGAAGCGCGTGCGGGTTTTGGCTCTTGCCACGGCGCGCGCCGCCGGCGATCGTGGGTGCTGATTGGCCCGCAATAGGGCAGTTCGACAGCGGCACGACGATCGTCCCAGCAACCCGCGCGGCGACGTGCGGCCAAGCATAAAGCAAACGGCTGCCGCTGGCACTCCGTCACAGTGATCACGTTGCACCGCGTGTCGAATACCGAATATGAAGCGATCTGCTCGCGCCTGCGTCAGTTGCACGGCGTCAAGCAGTTTCGGCAGGGCGAGGCGTCGTCTTAAAGACGGAAAAACCTCGGCGAATGGCTTCGGCAGGGGCGGGCGGCCGTGCGACAATGCGGTCTCGAAAAATTCCAATGGCATTGACGAGCGGTGCTCGGCGCCCGCTTTCCGGCGACGACCGCTTTTTTCTCTATGGCAGATTCCGCAGCATCCACGCAGTCCCGGCCTCAGCGCGCCGCTTCGAAGAAGCGGCGGCAGGCCACCGTCTCGACCGAAACTGAAAACAAGCTGGCGCGTGCCGCGCGCTCGGCACAACGTCTCGCGCAACTGAGCGATGCCTCGCGCGACGACAGCACGCTCGACCTGTTCCCCGACGATCCCACTCGCGCCACGCTGGAAGCGATGAATATCGACGTCCGGCAAGGCACGTTGCACGGCTTTGAATTACCCGATGTCGTGCTGGCCGCGGTTGGCGCGATCGATGCCGACGGCATGTCGCTGGAGGCAAGGGCGGCGCGGCGCGCGCCTCGCGCTGCGAAATCGGATGAACCGGTGCAGGTGAATGCGCAATTGAGTGGGCTGGAGACGGAGGCCGTGGAGGCCACGGCATCGCCTGTCGGCGAGCTGGCTTTCGGGGATGTGAAGGCGGCAGCGGAAGCGTCGGCCCAAGAGAAGCCGGCGGCGTCGGCACGTGACGCGGTTGTGCCGCTCACGTCTGCGATGGCGGCGGCGACTGTGGCGCGCAGCGTGACCGCGCTGCGCCAGGCTGCTGAGCCGGGTGCCACGACGATAGATGCAGCGGTTGCGTCGACCTCGGGCGGTGCCAGGCCGCCTATTCCGCCGCAGCGTTTCGCGGCGACTTTTGCCAAGGCGACGACGGCTTCGAGAGAAGCGGTCGGCGCAGAAGGCGCGCATGCGGGAGCGGAGCGTGCTTTGTCTTCCTCCGAGTCTGGGGCTGATTCCGGCGCGGTGGTTGCTGAGCCGAGGCCGGCTGCGAAGTCGTCGGGCAATGTGTCTGCGTTTGCGCCCGCATCGGCATCTGCGCTGGCGTCGGCGTCGGCATCAGCGCCCGCATCAGCCTCGGCATCTGCCGCACACACAAACGCGTCTTTCTCTGCGCCTTCTTTCCGTGAAGCCCAGCGCGCCGAAGCAGCCGCGGCAGCGCTGCGGGCCGCGCCTGAACTCGACCGCGCGCGTGCTACGGCCTTCGCCGATACCGTCGATGCCCTGTACGGCGTGATCGCCGATCAACGCCTCGCCGCGACCGACCATTCACGCCGAATGAAGTGGATGTTGTCGATCGTGGTGGGCGCGTTGCTGATGACAGTCGCGATCGGTATCACGCAGACGGTGCTCCTGATGCGCCTGACGCGTGAAACCACCGCCCAGCAACACCGCATCGAACAGATGATGCAGAACCAGCAGGCCGCCATGGCCAGCTTGCTCGACACGCACATCGCGATGGCCAACGCGACGGCGGCCAATGCGGCTTCTGACGCAGCCGCAACCGCAGCGCCTCAGCCAGCCGTGGCCACGCCAGCGCATGGCAAACGCGGCACGCGCGCACAGCACGCGCACAAGCCGAAGGCTGCCAATTCGCACTGATATTCAACGACTGCCGCGCTGGCGTTAGCCGGCCGCGGCAGCTCGTTTTGCCCGCGCAAACAGCCGGGCGCCTATTCCCGCTCCCGGCCCCGCAGCATCGCGGCTTCCAGTCCTGAACCCCCAGCCCCGCTCTCGCTCCCTGTCTCCCAGGATAGGCGCCGTAAGGCAACACCCGCCGCCAACACCTCGCAAGCCAAACGTCGCGTTTTACACTCTCGTTGCTGTTGCGAAGCCGGACCGGATACGCCAGCGCATCTTCTGACGGGAGCCACCATGCCGACCAGCACGCACAAATATTCGATCGAGGAACTGCTAGGCGCGCTTCTGCGCGATCAGGGCATCCACGAAGGGCACTGGGCGTTGAACGTCGAGTTTTCGGCGACGGGCGCTTCCGTCAAGCCGCAAGAGAACCCCGCGCGGACCTTGCCGGGGCTGATTGTCTCCGTCAACAGCGCGACGCTGATGCGTGCGGAGAGCACTGCGGAGGGTGCAGTCGATGCAGCCGTAGTGAACCCTCGTAAAAACACGACGAGCGCGAAACCCACGCGCAGCAGAAAGCCGCAATCGACCACCCTTCAGTAAGCGGACGCTTTTGACCCTGAAATACGAAAAACGGGGACGTTGTCATGGTGCGACGCACCATGGACTAAAACCCTGTGACAACACACCACACCCGAGAAATTGCTGCATTGCACTAGCTTTTGCCTAGGGAAAACCCTATAATTCTTCTTAAGGGAAAACCCTAGCTAATGCAGTAACCAACCGGGAGTCGCCATGAGCTTCATTTTTGCATTGTTCCAAAAGGTCAGCGACCTCTTTGCGTCGCCCCACCTGCCGCTGGATTCGGACTACTCGTACGCAGCACGTAGCCGCGAAGCAGAGCGCATGCGCAAAGCGCAATCTACGTTGTTCGGCATCAAGCTGAGCGACTAAAAAGCAAATTCGTATGGCCTGAGCGCGGACCATCGCGCATGGGCGCGCACGTCGAGTGCGCCTCGCATCATTGAAGCCACCGCCCGCGAAACGCGTGCCGTGGCTTTTGTTTTTGGTGCGCTCGCAGCCCGATTTCCAGTTTTTCCGAATATTTCCCGGCCGAAATGGATGTAACGGCGCCTCACACGGCGCCATCGTGTCATTCAGTTGATCCACCGCGCATGTGCTATAGACGGGCGGCGAAGGTCGAAAAGACTCCCATTCATCAGTCTTTTCCAATGAAATGTGCGCTTACAAGTGCTCACGTCTTCATGCGGTTTGCACCGCTAAAGTTGGTCTCAAGCGTACGGCGTCTGGTCCGAACCCAAAATAGCGGTTCGATGTCGACCGAACACGGGCGCTGGCTTGATACAAAACTTTGCATGGGAGGTCACGATGAAAACCTTTAACAAGACGTCGCGTTCGATTGTTGCAACCTTGCTGGCGGGCGGCGCGTTGCTCGCAGCCGGCAGTGCTTTCGCCCAGGAACGGGTGGTTGTCGAGAATGGTCCGGGACCGGCGGTGTACGGTCAGCCGCACAAGATGCCGGTGGGCGTGTCGATCAACATCGGCTGGCACGGCGATCGTTACTACGACGGCCACCGCTACTGGGCTCATGACGACTGGATGCGTCATCATCCGCACGACTACGATCCGCATCATCACGGCGACGATCATCGCCCGCCGCCCCCGCGCTACTAATGCGCGCATGACGGCGCCGTGCGACGCGGCGTGAAGTTCGCAAAGCCGGTCTTTCCTCACGGAAGACCGGCTTTGCCACGTTCGGTCTTGGAAAACGGCGCGCTACGCTATGCTCGAAGGCTTTCATCGACGGCAGCAGGAGAGCGGCGTGGACGAGGCAGTCATAGGCGTAGTGGGCACTGGATTGATGGGCGTCGGCATTGCGACGCAAAGCGCGTTGCATGGGCATCGGACGATCGTTCACGACGTCGACCCGGCGCGCCTCGCGAGCGTCGCGCCCAAGGCGGAAGCGGTACTCGACGAACTGATCGACGCCGGGCGCATCGACCACGCCGCCAAACAGGCGGCGCTCGGGCGCATCGAGACACATGCGCAACTCGACGTTATGGCGGCGGCGCAATTCGTGATCGAGGCGATTCCCGAGGTGCTGGAACTGAAGCATCGCCTGTATGCGTCGCTGGCTGAACTGATGGCAGACGATGCGATTCTCGCGAGCAACACAAGCGGTTTCCCACCCGATCAACTGGTTGCTCCGTTGCGCGCGAAGGAGCGTTTTCTGATCGCGCATTTCTGGAATCCGCCGCACATGATCCCGCTCGTCGAAGTCGTGCCGGGTACCGCGACCGCGCCGGAAGTCACCGAACGTACCGCTGCGTTGATGAGCGCGATCGGCATGGAGCCGGTGGTGCTCGCGAAGGCGATTCCGGGTTTTGTCGGCAACCGGCTGCAGTTCGCGGTGCTGCGCGAGGCGTTGAACATCGTGCGTTCGGGAGCGGCGACGCCTGACGTGGTCGATCGGGTCATGAAGGCATCGCTCGGGCGCCGGTGGAGGATCGTCGGGCCGCTCGAGGGCGCGGACATGGGCGGCCTCGATACCTTCCTCGATATCTCCCAGCATCTGATGCCGGAACTCGCCAAAGACGAAGACGTGCTCGATCTGCTGCGGGTGCAGGTGAACGCGGGGCGTGTTGGCGTACGTAGCGGTGCTGGTTTCTATGATTGGGACGACGCCCATTTGGCGCGCGTCAAAGCAGGCCGCAAGCAGGTGATTAGTCGCGGTTAATGGCGTTGCACGCACGTAGCGTGAAGCGGATCATGCAATCCAGATAATCAGGCATTTGGTCCAGAGTGGGACACGCTCGTCAGGAGTCGTTGCGTCTGAGAGCGGCGCGCCATGATTACCAGTTTTCCCGTTTCTTGTTGGTCGTGATTGCCCCAAGGGCTTGCTTCGAACTCGACGCCTTCTGAGTTCGGCCTGAGCGGTTGGCGATCGACGGAGGTTTCGCTTTCTTGGCGTCAGGGACGTGCCGTTGAAGCTTCGGCGTCTCGGCCTGCTCTGGTTCACTACCTGTCAAGACGGAGCGCGAAGCCAACCGATGAACAGGAATTCACGGAAGCGCGAATAGCCGTAGTCCGCTTCACTCCCGCCTCCAGCACCCCCAGCGAGTCTGCGGTATAAATACCTCCCGCCTCACCCCCAAACCCCAACACCACCCATGCCCCACTACTTCTACAACCCCGCCACCGGTCACGGCCTCCCGCACGACCCGTTCAAGGCCATCGTCGCTCCGCGCCTGATCGGCTGGATTTCCTCACGCGCCACCGACGGCACCCTGAACCTCGCGCCCTACAGCTTCTTCGGCGCGTTCGCCAGCTTCCCGCCGATCATCGGCTTCTGCAGCGAAGGCCGTAAAGACAGCATCGCCAACATCGAGGCCACCGGCGAATTCGTCTGGAATCTGTCCAGCAAGCCGCTCGCCGAGCAGATGAACCGTTCCTCCGCACCGGTCCCGTCCCACGTCGACGAATTCGAACTCGCCGGCCTGACACCCGCGCCTGGCCGCAACGTCGCCGTGCCGCACGTCGCCGAATCGCCGGCCGCTCTCGAATGCAAGCTGCTGCAAGTGGTCCGTCTGCATACCCTCGACGGCAAGCCGATGGACAACTACCTGTCGCTCGGGCAAGTGGTCGGCGTCCACGTCAACGAGGCCTATCTGAAAGACGGTTTGTTCGACACCCACGCCGCGCAACCGATCATGCGCGCGGGCTACCGCGCGGACTACGCGGGAATCGGCGAGATGTTCCAGATGTTTCGCCCGAGCGCATAATGGTCCGCAACAGCCGAAGCGTTTGAAGCAAGACGCACTGCGTAATGCGTGGTGCGTCCTCAGCCTGGTCGCCTTCGAGCAACGCATAGCCACCCCCGCAAACTGGCCCGCTTGATGCTTGCAACCGACGCTCCAACGCGTCGTTTTCAACTGCCGGCTCACTCAAGAGGAGCGCGATCATGTCCACCGAATTCGCTACGCAGTTCAGCCATGTCCGTCCGCAAGACACGTCCTACGTGGATCAGGGCCTACGCGACTTTTTTCTTTACCGCGATTTAGGCATCGCGCAGGCAACCGGCGGCAAGGTGCTCGCGCAACTCGTCAAGGCGAATCACGCACCAGAGCAAGGCACCGGTTGGCACCGTCATGAGGCCGATTTCCACATTGTGATCATGTTGAAGGGCTGGGCGCGCTTCATGTACGGCGACAAGGAGACGCTCGTCGCCGCCGGCGATTGCGTGCATCAGGCGCCGGGCATCGTCCACTATCTGTTCGATTACTCCGAAGATATGGAGTACATCGAGATCGTGTCGCCGGCCGATTTCAAGTCGATTGAAGTCGAAGGTCCGTGCGAAGTCCCGGCGGTGCAGCCGTGGAAGAGCGCCGTGGCTTGACTCACGATTGTGTCGCGGGCGGCCGCCGGCGCGGCGCCCGTGACGCCGCCTGCTGAGGCTTGGTGCCGCTGCCGGAGCTAACTCCGTTCGGCGCGTCGGTGACCACCGTCGTCGCCGAACCCACTTCGACATCGACCACCGCCGCCGCAGCCGGCGCTGCCGCCATCACCTCAGCCGCCGCAGCCACCGACACCGGCTGAATCGTCCGCGCCCGCGAACTCACCACCACCGCACGCGGTTCGTTGTCGTAAATCACGGCCCGCACGCGTGGATAAATCTGCCGCTCCCACCGATGTCCATTGAACACGCCATAGTGCCCCACACCGGTCTGCACATGATGCGTCTTCAGATAAGGCCTCAACTTGTCGCACATATCCTGCGCAGCAAGCGTCTGCCCAACCGCGCAAATATCGTCTTTTTCACCCTCCACGGTCAGCAGCGCAGTACGTCGAATCTTCGAAGGCTCCACAAGCCGCCCTTCCACCTCGAGTTCATGCAACGGCAGCGCGTGCCGCTGAAAAACCGTATCGACGGTCTCCAGATAAAAATCGGCCGTCAGGTCCATCGTCGCGAAGTATTCTTCGTAGAAAGTACGGATCGTATCGGCCTTTGCCGGATCGCCTTTGGCCCGCTCGTAATGCATGGTCTCGAACGAGTCGAGATGGCGGTTAAGGTTCATCGCCATGAACGCGGTCAGTTGCACGAAGCCGGGATACACGCGACGGTGCGCACCCCCAAAACCGAACGGCACCGCGCTGATCAGGTTCTGCTCGAACCACTCGATCGGCTTGCTTTTAGCCAGTTCGTTGACGCGCGTCGGGTTGATGCGGGTGTCGAGCGGGCCGGCCATCAGTGTCATGCTGGCGGGCTGCGCGGGGTTGTCGTCGGCGGCCATTAGCGCGACCGCGGCCAAAGCGGCGACCGTCGGCTGACACACCGCGAGCAGATGCGCGCCCGGCCCGATTGTTTCGATGAAGTCGATCACGTGCCGTACGTATTCGTTGAAGCCAAAACGGCCTTGGCTCAGCGGGACATCACGCGGGTTGTGCCAATCGGTGATGTAAACGTCGTGCTCGGCCAGCATCGTGCGCACGGTACCGCGCAGCAGCGTCGCGAAGTGGCCGGACATGGGCGCGATCACCAGCACGCGCGGTTGCGGATGAGAAGGCGCGGTGTCTTTACGGAAATGCAACAGCGAACAGAACGGCGTGTGCGCCGCGACTTCCTCGACGATCTGTACGGATTTGCCTTCCGTCACCACGCTATCGATGCCGAATGGCGGCCTGACAGGCGTGAGTCCGGCGAGCGTCAGCAATTCGCAAGCCGCGCGTATCGAGCGTCCATGCGACGTATCGCCAAACGCGGGCCAGGCGTCGAGCGAATGATTCACCAGCGCTGCGCCGTGCCGCATCGGCAGCATCATGTCGGCGAAAGCCTGGTATGTGGGATATGCGAACAGGTTCATAACCTTCGCACGAGTGCAGAAAGGGAAGGAGCCCGAATAGAGGCAAGTCATGTGCCAATCGTGCAGTCGCACTGACGCGGCCGTCACTGCACGTTGGCATAGCATTTGCGCCGGTCATGGGAACGGGCCGAATTTGCCGCGCTTTGGTGCGCCCGCGCACGACAACGTGCATGCGCATCGCCAGGCGTCGGACGAACGCCTCATCTGGAGGAGAATCGTATGGCGAATACCACGCTCACCATCAGCAGCAAGAACTATTCGTCGTGGTCGCTGCGCGGCTGGCTGCTGACCAAATTCAGCGGCCTGCCGTTCGAAGAGATCGTGATGCCGATCGACGATCCCGCCGCGCGCGCCGAATTGTTGCTGCTGTCGCCGTCGATTCTGGTGCCATGTCTCTTTCACGACGGCATCAAGGTCTGGGACACCCTCGCGATTGCCGAATATCTGAACGAATTGAAGCCGGAAGCGGCGCTATTGCCCAAAGACATCCGCGCGCGAGCGCATTGCCGCTCGATCTGCGGCGAGATGCATTCGGGTTTTGGCTCGCTGCGCTCGGCGTTGCCGATGAATCTGAAAGCGCATTTTCCGGGCTTCAAGGTGTGGGCGCGGGCGCAGTCGGATATCGACCGCATCGTGACAATCTGGAGCGAGTGCCTGAAGCAGTACGGTGGGCCGTTTCTGTTCGGCGAGCGCAGTGCGGCGGATGCGATGTACGCGCCCGTGGTGACGCGTTTCGTGACTTACGACGTCAAGCTGGATCCGGAGATCGTCGACTATGGGCAGCGGATCATGGCGCTGCCCGAGATGCAGCAATGGATCGCGGACGCGCAGCAGGAAGTGGAGGAGATCGACGAATTGGACGTCGAGTTTTGATCACGGCGCACGGCGGCGCGGCAAGGCGCCGCGCCGTTACATAGACATAGGCAACGCTTCAATCCCGCCCAGCTTCCAGTTTGAACACACTCACCACCTGCGCAAGCCGAGCAGCCTGATCGCGCAACTCAGCCGCCGCGAGTTCCGCCTCGCCGACGATCGTCGCGTTCTGCTGGGTCGCCTCGCCAATCTGCGTGACAGCGAGATTGACCTGCTCGATGCCACCCGATTGCTCGCGTGACGCAACGCTGATCTCGGCCATGATCGCGCGCACCTGGCCCACCTGTTGAACGATGCCCTGCATCGTCGAGCTTGCTTCCTCCGCGATCCGGAAACCGCTTTGCACGGTCGCCGTGGAGGCGGCGATCAGCCCGTCGATCTCCTTCACCGAAGCCGCGCTGCGCTGCGCCAGCGCGCGCACTTCCGACGCCACCACCGCAAAGCCCCGGCCATGTTCGCCGGCGCGCGCTGCTTCGACGGCCGCGTTCAACGCGAGGATATTGGTCTGGAACGCGATGCCTTCGATCACGCTGGTGATCTCGGCGATCTTCTGCGACGAGCGGCTGATCTCGCCCATCGTGGAGACCACGCGTTCGACGGCACGGCCGCCTTCGACTGCGGCATCGGCGGCATTCGTGACGAGCGTGTTGGCCTGCGCGGCATGGTCGGCGTTCTGTTGCACGGTCGACGTGATCTGTTCCATGCTGGCCGCCGTTTCTTCAAGGCTGCTGGCCTGCGTGGCAATACGCGCGGCGATGTTGCCGCTGCCAGTGACGATCTTTTCAGTCCCTTCCGACATATCCGTCGACGCATTGCGCACTTGCGAAACGATGCGCGCAAGGCCTTCGCCGATGCCGTCGATCGACTGCATCAGGCGGCCGATTTCGTCGGCACGCGCATTCGCGCCCTTGACACCCTTCCCCACGCGAACACTCAGATCGCCCGACGCGAAGCGCTCGGACGCCTTCGCGGCCTCATCGAGCGGACGGCTCACGAGGCGGCGCACGGCGATCAGGAACACGATTGCGAACACGCCGACCAGCGCGAAACCGATCAGCAGGAATTCATCGCGTGTCGCGACGACGTCCGCCATCACTTCGTCGCGCGGCGCGACGCCGCCCACCAGCCATTGCCATTCCGGCACGGTGATGAACGACACGAATTTGTCGCGCGCGTTGCGCTCGCCCAGCGTCGCGTCGGCGGAACTGAATTCGAGTTGGCCTTCTTTCATGTCGAGCATCTGCTGATACGGCGCGTTCGCGTTGTCCGCGTTCTGGCCGGCGGCGGCCGGATGCACGATCAGCTTGCCGCGATCCGCGCCCTTCGAGGCATTGACCACGAAGTAGTAGCCGCTGTCGCCGATTTTCAGTTTGCTGATGCCGTCCTGGACCGACTGGATTTCCTTGTCCACGTTCACGCCGACAAACAGCGCGCCGATCACGCGACCGCTCGCGTCCGTAATCGGTCGATATTGCGTGATCAAACGTTTACCAAACAGCGCGGCGAGTCCCGTATAGGACTTGTTCGCCATGATCAGCCCGTACGCCGGCGCCTTGCGGTCGAGCAGCGTGCCGATCGCGCGCGAGCCGTCCTGTTTCTTCAGCGATGTCGTCACGCGGACGAAGTCGTCGCCGCTGCGGGCGAACACGGTGGCCACCGCGCCGCTGCGTTCGAGAAACTGGTCGGGAATCGAGAAGTCCATGTTCAGGACTTTGTCGCCAGCCTTGATGGTCGGGGTGGCAACGCCGTTGATGTCGACTTTCTGGGTGTCGTCGAGCGTGTAGGCGGTGGGCAGGAAGCTCGCGAACAGCGACATCGAGCGATCGACTTCGGCGGACAGCGCCTTGTCGAACAGCGTGATCATTGCGGCGATCGAGCGGTCCTTGTCGGCGATGCGTTCGAGCACCTGATCGCTGACCTCTTTGCCGGCGCTGCGCGTGAGCGCCCATGTAAAGGCGGCAAAAATCAATGCCACCAGCGCGCACGACAGTACGGCAAGCCGGGCGCCAACACTGGCGCGGCGCAAAGAGAAAAATTCCATGGGCGTTCAGAGTAAGGAGGACATGAGGTGCGCAAACCATGCGAATGCATGGTTTTCACCTATGTCAGCATTACGGCCGATTTGCCCATATCTTTAGCGATTTCGAAAGCTTTGCGTAATGTAGCGGCGTAAACACCGTCAACGCGCTGACGCGCCGCGCCAGGTGCGCAGCAGCAGCGCATTGGTCACGACGCTTACACTCGAAAACGCCATCGCCGCGCCGGCAAGCATCGGGTTCAGCAAGCCGAAGGCGGCAAGTGGAATGCCGATCAGGTTGTAGACGAATGCCCAGAACAGGTTCTGCTGGATCTTGCGCCACGTCTTGCGCGAAATGTCGAAGGCGTCGGCCACCAGCGCCGGATCGCCGCGCATCAGCGTGATGCCGGCCGCCTGCATGGCAACGTCGGTGCCGGTCGCCATCGCGATGCCGATGTCGGCGGCGGCGAGCGCGGGAGCGTCGTTGATGCCGTCGCCCACCATCGCGACGATGCCGGCGCTGCGGATCTTCAGGTCGCGGATGACGCGGGCTTTGTCGTCGGGCAGCACTTCGGCGTGGAATTCGTCGATACCGAGCGCCTGGGCGACGCTCGCTGCGCTGCCGTGGTTGTCGCCGGTGACGAGCACGCTTTTGATGCCCATCTGGCCAAGCCGTTCGACGGCCGCGCGGGCGGTCGGCTTGACGGTGTCGCCGAAGGCGATCAAGGCGAGCGCGGTGGGCGCAAGCGGCGCGCGCGCCATCAGCCAGGAGACCGTGTTGCCGGCGGCTTCGAGTTCTTTTGCGCGCTCGGTGAGTTCCGGCGGCAACTGGATGTCGAGTTCGTTGAGCCAGCGCGTGCTGCCGAGCGCCAGGGTGCGGCCGTTTATGTCGGCTTCTACGCCGCGCCCGGGCACCGCGCGTGCGGCGCTGGCCGTGAGTGTCGGAACTTGCGACGCCGCCGCGACCTTCGCTGTCGCAACGGACCCTGAAGCGCCCAGTCCGCTGCTATCGTCCAGCGCGCCGACGCCACCATTCGCCGGCGAGTCCTCAACCGCAGCGTCGTCCCGCAGACTGCCGCCCACCCGTGCCGCTTCATACGCCTTCACCACCGCCCGCGCCAACGGGTGATCGCTATGCTGCTGCACGGCCGCGGCGAGGGCCAACGCCTCGTCGCGCCCAATGCCGCCGATCGCTTCGAACGCCGTCACCGACGGTTGCCCGAGCGTCAGCGTGCCGGTTTTATCGAATGCAACGATATTCACCCGATGCGCGGTTTCCAGCGCCTCGGCGTCCTTGATCAGCACGCCGCGCCGCGCAGCAACGCCGGTGCCGGCCATGATGGCCGCGGGCGTTGCCAGTCCGAGCGCGCACGGGCAGGCGATCACCAGCACGGCGACCGCATTCAGAATGGCGGTTTCGCCCCCTGCGCCGGCGATCAGCCAACCCACCAGCGTGAGCGCCGCAATCGCCAGAATGGCCGGTACGAAGATCTCGCTGACGCGGTCGACCAGCCTTTGGATCGGCGCCTTCTCGGCCTGCGCGCTTTCCACGAGGCGGATGATTCGCGCAAGGGTCGTCTCCGCGCCGATCGCGGTCGTCGTCACCGCAATCGCGCCTTCGCCGTTGATCGAACCGGCGGTAACCGGATCGGCTGCCTGCTTCGGCACTGGCAGGCTTTCGCCGGTAATCAGCGATTCGTCGATATGGGTGCGGCCTTCGAGCACGGCGCCGTCGACTGGCACGCGTTCGCCCGGACGCACGGTCACCACCGTGCCGACCCGCACTTGCGCGAGCGATACTTCGCGTTCGTCCGTGCCGACGCGGATGCGTGCGCGGTCGGGGCGCAGTGCGTTGAGGGCGCGGATCGCATCCGTGGTCTGGCGCTTGGCGCGCGCTTCGAGCCATTTGCCGAAACGCACCAGCGTAATCACGACGGCCGACGCTTCGAAGTACAGATGCGTCATGTCGCCCGGATGGGTCGCCAGTTCGTAGACGCTGATTCCGTAGGCCGCCGACGTGCCGAGCGCCACCAGCAAGTCCATGTTTCCGGCGCCGGCCCGCACCGCACGGTAGGCCGCGCGATAGAAACGCGCGCCGAATACGAACTGCACGATCGAGGCGAGGGCGAACTGCAGCCACGGCGAAAGCATTGCGTGCAAACCGAACCATTCGCCGACCATCGGCAGGACGAGCGGCAGCGTCAGCACGGCAGAGGCGAGTACGGCCGCCAGTTCGCGGCGTGTCTGGTTGCGTTTGTTGTCGGCAGAGGAGGCAAGAGTGGCATTCCCGGCAGCCGCTGCCGGTGCGTCCGGCGGCGCGATCAGCGTTGCCTCGTAGCCCGCTTTCTTGACCGCCGCGATCAACGCATCGGAGGCGGCATTGGCATCCGATGCCACGTCGCTGAGATTGACGGTTGCCGTTTCGGTCGCCAGATTCACCGACACGCCCGCGACTCCCGGCACCTTAGCCAGTGCTTTCTCGACACGCATCGCGCATGAGGCGCAGGTCATCCCGCCGATGTCGAGTTCGGTGGTTCTGAAGGGTGTAGCGTCCGCGGGACGCAGCGGCGTGGCAAGTTCGGTCATGGTAGACAAGGCTCGTCGCGGCATTGGGCCGCATCATGAACCCAGTATTGACCTTCCCATGATGGGAAGGTCAAGGATGTTTTTGCGATGCGCCTTGCAGATCAGTCGCGTGACCTGACCAGCAGGTTAAGAACCAGCGCGGGATCGACAAAAATCGTCAACCATACGCTAAATGGTGTCCGCGCGTGCATTACCCAGTGTTATTCCTGCCTTTGCGCTTGCCTGGTGAGCAAGGATACGATACAACCCGATGTTGTCGGAATCGCGAGCCACCGCCTGGCTGCGCTGGGCTTAGGGAGGCCACGCAAACCGGTTTCGCTGCGCACCGACGTCTCCCTTAGGACCGCACGTTCTGCCACCTGAACGAATGATAAAAAATCGCCAAGAACTGTTTTCGCTTCACTGGACCTGCGCATCGCTCGTAGGCCTCGCATTTCTGGCTGGTTGTGCGTCGACTCCGTCCACGACGCAAAAAGCCAACAGTTGGATCAAGGACGAAGTCGCCGATTCGTATGTATTCGGCTATCCGCTGGTGCTGATGGGCGTCGCGCGCGACGCGGCGGTCGGCACCGATCCGGGCCAGGCGCCGGTCAATACGCTGCGTCACGCGCAGGCCTTGCCGCCGATAGGCGCGGCCAATCCGCTGCAGCCGAGTCTCGACACGCTCGACTCGACCGGCTGGCTGGACGTCGGCACGGAGCCGGTGATCGTGTCGCTGCCCGACTCGCGTGGCCGCTACGTGGACGCCCGCGTGCTCGACATGTGGACCAACGTGGTGTGGTCGACCAGCTCACAGTTCACTACCCGCGCCGCAGGCATCAAGACGCAAACGATTGCTTTCGTCGGCGCGGGCTGGCAGGGCGATCTGCCCAAGGGCGTGACGCGCGTCGACGTGCCGACCCGCAACGTCTGGGTGAGCGTGCGCATCCAGTCGAACGGCACCCGCGACCTGACAGCGGTTCGTAAGCTGCAGCGCGCCATCCGCGTCGCACCGTTGAGCGTCTACGCGGGCGGCACGCGCTCGGCATCGATTACGCCGCCTAGCAGCAGTGCTGCCGATGCCGCCGCCGCGGCCGCTTCCGGCACGCCGGCCGCGCAAGTCGCCGCGCTCGACGCGAACGGCTTCTTCAGCCGGCTCGCGCAGGCCTTGCCAGACAACCCGCCGACGCCGGCCGATCCGCATGCGCTGAAAATCCTTTCGGACTTCGGCGTGACGCCTGGTGATCCGGTGAAGCTGCCGAGCGCGCCCGAGGCGATCGCTGCGGGCCTTGCCGATGGCCACCAGCGTGTCGTCACGCCGCCGTCCAATCTGCTGAGCGGCAACGGTTGGAACTGGTTCGGCGACGGCGTGGGCAATTACGGCCCCGACTATGCAATGCGCGCTTACGCCGCGGCGATCCAACCGGGCATCGGCACGAAGGACGATGAAGTACGCGCGGTCGTCACCCAGGACAGCGACGGTCATGCCCTCAACGGCGCAAATCGTTACGTGATCCACTTCGAGCCGAACCAGTTGCCGCCGATGCGCGGCTTCTGGTCGATCACCGCCTACACGAAGGACGGTGCATTAGGGGAAAGCGCGCCGGCGCGTCTCGCAGTCGGCGATCGTAACGGTGCGCGCCGCAATCGCGACGGCTCACTCGACGTGACGGTGTCATCAACACGAGGTAAGAGCGGCAACTGGCTGCCGGCGCCGCGCGCCGATTTGCAACTGATGCTGCGTTTGTACGCACCGAAGCCGCAAGCCACCGATGGCAGTTGGCAACCGCCGGCCGTCGTGCGTCAGTGACATGCGCCGACGTCGATGAAGTTCGCCAGCGAAATGCCTCGTTGATGCGGGGCAGCGAAGTGCTGGTGTGAAGTCCACCAGCGTTATGCGTCACTGCTGTGACAGCAAGGTATGAGTGACGCATAAATCAGCGTATGTCCGCCTTCGTGCCGGCGGACATACGCCGCTGTAGCGTGCAACAATGTGTAAGCCACGGCTTACATTTATATCCCGCGTAAGATTCACCACTTATACTGCCGCTTGCGGGATTTTCGTTTCGCGGCGGGCTTGCCGCCGCATTACCCAAGACCGAGCATGGCAAGCCTCAATAAAGCATCAATCGCCTCTTCCATGCAGACCGTGCGCGATGTCGCGCAGTCACGCCGCACCCGGCGTGTCATCACGGGTCTGCTGATCTTCCTCGTATTGTTCGGTCTGCTGGGCTTTTTCGCGGCGCCGCCGTTGATTCGTCACATTGCCGAGCAGCAACTCAGCAAGCAACTCGACCGGCCGGCCACGATCGGCCGCATCGCACTCAATCCGTACACGCTCAAGCTCGAAGCCGATAGCGTGCATATCGGCGAGCGTGGCGGCGCGGGCGATTTTGTCGATATTGCGCGGTTCATCGTGAAGCCGTCATGGAGCTCGCTGTTTCGTGGCGCGCCGATCGTCGATGAAATACAGCTCGATTCACCACGCTTTCATATCGTTCGCTATGACGCGCAGCGCTTCAATTTCACCGACCTGATCGAGAAATTCTCGAAGCAGCCGGCCAAGCCCGATAGCAAACCGACCTTGTTTTCGGTGTCGAACATTCGCCTCGAAAACGGCCAGATTACGTTCGACGACAAATTGCTCGGCGCAACGCACGTGATCGATCAATGGAAGCTCGGCATTCCGTTCATCGCTACGCTGCCTTCGAAAACCGACATCTTCGTCGAGCCGTTGCTGCGTGCGCGTATCGACGGCAGTCCGCTTGCGATCGAAGGCAAGACCAAGCCGTTTGCCGCGTCGCGCGAATCGGAGGTGTCGCTGCGCTTCGACGGGCTCGACGTGCCGCAGCTCATCTCCTACGCGCCGACCAAGCTGCCTGTGGTTGTGCAGAGCGGCAAGCTGTCGACCGATCTCAAGCTCAACTTTGTGATGTCCAACGGCACGCCTTCGTTGCGTGTCGCGGGCACCGTCGATCTGAACGACGTGGACGTGCGCGATCAAAGCAAGGCGCCATTCTTCGCAGCGCGTGCAGTGCATGTGGCTGCCGCGACGCTGGAGCCGTTGAAGAGCCTGTATCACTTCGACGAGATCCGCATCGACGCGCCGAGCGCCAATCTTGCGCGTGATAAAGAAGGCGTGTTGAGTGTCGAGCGGATGTTCGCGACTGCGCCTGCTGCGGGGGCTTCTGCGTCGGTGCCAGCGTCTGCGCCCGTCGCGGCATCTGGTGCCAGCGCCACGGAAAAGGCCGCACAGCCTCTGGACCTGTCGATCAAGCGTTTCGCGCTCAACGACGGCACCGTCAACGTTCACGATGAAGCCGCCTCGCGTCCGGTCGACCTTGGCCTTCAAAAACTGGCCGTCACGCTGACCGATTTCTCGACGCTCGCCCCGGCCCCCGCGCATTACACGCTCAATACCGACTTCAAGGACGCCGGTGGCTCGCTCGGCGTGGCCGGCGCGTTCGGCCTTGTTGCGAAGACCGCCAGCGCAAAGCTCGATCTGAAGTCATTGAAGTTGCCGTTGCTGCAACCGTATCTCGACACCGCGACCGCCGCGCAAGTGATGGACGGCGCGCTTTCCGCCAATGCCAACGTCGGCGCGAACTGGTCGAAGTCGCCGGTCGCAGTCATGGTCACCGATACACAACTCGATCTGCAGTCGCTCAAACTCGCGGCGCGTGGCAGCAAGGATCCGGTCGTCTCGCTCGCGCAAGGCCAGGTAACGGTCAAGCAGGTGGACGTCGCGGGGCGCACTGCCGATATCACCGGCGTCAACACGACCGGCCTGGTGGTTAATGCGCAGCGTCTGAAAGACGGCAGCATCGACCTCGCCGCGCTCGCGGGTCCGCATCAGGTCGAGCAGAAGCGCACGGCGATCCATGCGGTGAAGAAGGCGGAGGCGGAAGGGCCCGCGTGGCACTACAAGATCGGCGAACTCAACCTGAAAGACGCGACCGCCAATTTCACCGACAACACGACGCCGAATCCAGTGAAGCTGAGCGTGACGCCGCTGCAATTGAAGGTGCAACAGATCAGCGACGATCTGAGTAAGCCGCTGCCGGTCGATCTGCAAGCCACGCTCAACAAGAAAGGCACGCTCGGCGTAAAGGGCGATGTCACGGCGACGCCGCTCAAGGTGGCCGTCAAAGTGAACGCGAACCGCCTGGATGCGGCGGCCTTCGAACCGTACTTCGGCAGCAAGCTGAATGCGTTGATTGCGAGCGCGCTGCTCAACGCGAACGGCGATCTCGCGCTGAGTCAGGCGAAGGCGCTCAAAGCGACGTACCGCGGCGACGTCGCGCTCGTCGACGTGCGGATGATCGACAAGGCGACTTCGGACCCATTCGCAGGATGGAGTTCGCTCGCGCTGA
Source organism: Paraburkholderia sp. WS6 (assembly GCF_030464835.1). Taxonomy (NCBI): domain Bacteria; kingdom Pseudomonadati; phylum Pseudomonadota; class Betaproteobacteria; order Burkholderiales; family Burkholderiaceae; genus Paraburkholderia; species Paraburkholderia sp. WS6. The sequence continues at coordinate 301,359 of NZ_JALQCK010000001.1, read as the reverse complement.
CCAACCTCAAGGCCGACTACGACGAACACGGCACGGCGGTCGACGCGGGCCGCGTCACGTTCACGAAGTTCTATGGGCGTGTGCTGCTCGACGCGCAAGGCAAGCTGAATCTCAAGGACGTGGTCGCGCATGAAAGCGGCGCCGCGCAATCGCTGACACGCGACAAGAGCGGCGGCCACGAGCCGGTGCCGTTGACGCCGCAGGCTGCATCGGCGCCTGAGGTGGCCTCCGCGCCGGTACCGGCGTCGTCGGCAACTCCAGCCACGCCGGCCACAGTTACGGCCGCCACGCCGCCGCAAAGCCCCGTCAAACTGCACTTCGGCCAACTGGTGCTGCAACAGGGCCGCGTGACGTATACGGACAACTTCATCAAGCCGAACTTCACCGCGAACCTGGTTGGCATTCAAGGTACGGTCGGCGCGTTCGGCACGCAGTCGACAACGCCTGCGCCCGTGGACATCGCCGCGAAGCTGGCGGCGAATGGTCCGCTGTCGATTCGCGGTACCGTCAATCCGCTGATCGCAAAACCGGCGCTCGATCTCACAGCCAGCGCGCACGATATCGAACTCACCAACCTCACGCCGTATTCGGCGAAATATGCCGGGTATCCGATCACCAAGGGCAAGCTGAACGTCGATCTGCACTACCAGCTCGATAACGATCAGTTGAACGCGAACAATCATATTTTCATCGACCAGCTCACGTTCGGCGATCACGTCGAGAACGATACGGCGACCAAGCTGCCGGTGCGTCTCGCGATCTCACTGCTGAAAAACTCGCGCGGTGAAATCGACGTGAATCTGCCAGTGTCGGGATCGTTGTCGAATCCGGAGTTCAGCGTCGGCGGGCTCATCTGGCATGCGGTGCTCAATCTGCTGCAGAAAGCCGTCACCGCGCCGTTCTCGCTGATCGCCAATGCCTTCGGTGGTGGTGGCGAGGAATTGGGCTACGTCGAGTTCGAACCGGGGTCGGCGAAACTGTCCGACGCCGCGGACAAGAAGCTCGACACCATCGTGAAGGCGCTGGCCGACAAGAGCTCGATCCGTATCGATCTGATTGGCCGCGTCGATCCGGCAGTCGACGGGCCGGGCCTGCGTGCGCAATACGTCGAACGCGAGGTCAAGCAGCAGAAGATCAAGGACGTGGTGGGCAATGGCGAGAGCGTGGATTTGTCGACCGTCACCGTGGATCCGAAGGAATACGATAAGTACTTGGCCAAGGCCTACAAAGCGGCCGACTTCAAGAAGCCGCGCAATTTTGTCGGCTTGACCAAGAGCCTGCCGGACGACGAGATGAAGGCGGCGATGGCCGCCAATGCTCCGATCGACGACGCAAGTTTGCGGCAGCTCGCCCAGCAACGGGCGCAAGCCGTGCAGCAGTATTTCGAGGGCAAGATCGACAGCAGCCGCGTGTTTATCGTCGCGCCGAAACTGGACGCCGATGGCATCAAGGACAAGGGCGCCACGACGCGGGTGGACTTTGGGTTGAAGTGATGCGTTGTGGTGCGATGCGAACCGGTTAAGCGGCTCGCGTCGGCACCTTCTTCAGCGCCGTCTGCTCGATCACGCGCGCGAGCGTGTCGAATGCCGGACCGATCTTCTCGTTCGGCACGCAGGCGTAGCCCAGCAACAGTCCACGTCGCGCGGGCGTCTCGCTGCTGTAGTAAGCGGCGAGGGGCCGCACGATCACGCCGGCATCGTAAGCGGCTGCTGTCACCGCGCGATCGTTCGCATGATCGGGCAGCCCAAGCACCAGATGCAGCCCGGCCTCGTCACCCATCACGGGTAGTTCGTTGCCGAAACGCGCGGTGATCGCATCGATCAGAATCTGCCGCCGCTCGCCGTAGAGCGCGCGCATACGGCGAACATGCGATGTGAGATGGCCGTCCATGATGAAGTCGGTCATCACCGCCTGCTGCATCAGTTGCCCCTCGCGGTACAGCTCGGCCACGCCCGTACGGAACGTATCCACCAGATGCTCCGGCGCGATCATGTAGCCGATCCGCAAACCAGGAAACAACATCTTCCCCAGGCTGCCCACGTAGATCACCTGACCGGCGTCGTCTAGCCCTTGCAGCGATGCAAGCGGTCGGCTGCCGTAGCGGAACTCGCTGTCGTAGTCGTCCTCGATGATCCAGACGTTGTGCTGGCGTGCGTATTCGAGCAGCGTGCGGCGCCGCGCGAGACTCATCACCATGCCGAGCGGATATTGATGCGACGGCGTGACGAGCGCCAGCCGCGGCGGCTGTTGCAGATCCTGCTCGCGCGGATTGAGGCCCTCGTCATCCACGGGCACCGGCACTAGCGTAATCCCTGACGATTGCAGCACGCTGCGCGCGCCCCAATAGCACGGCTCTTCCACCCACGCGCGATCGCCGACGTCGGTCAATAAACGCACGGCCAGATCGATCGACTGATGAATACCCGTCGTGATGATGATCTGGTCCGGCGTGCAATTCACCGAGCGCGCGACGCGCAGGTAGTCGGACAGCGCCCGCCTTAACGGCCGATAGCCGCCGCCCGGCGCATAAGTCAGCAGATCGGGATTGGCTTCCTTCCACAACCTTGCTTGCAAGCGGCTCCATGTTCGCGCCGGAAACTCAGCGACGTCGGGCACGCCGGGCATGAACGCGCCCCACTGTTTGGCGGAGACACCGGCCTGATCGATGAGCCTGCGTCCGCGCATGGAGAGGTCGCCTAGATCGCGTTTTGGCGGCTTTAAGGCCTCGGTGGCTTGATCGGCGGCGTCCACATTGACACTCGCGACTGTCGGCTTCTTGCGTGCATTCATGGCTGCCGTGTCCGGCCGCGTGTCGGCGACATAGGTGCCGCTTCCGGTGGTCGAGATCACATAGCCTTCGGCGGTCAACTGATCGTAGACGTGCAGCACTGTATTGCGCGCGATGCCGAGGTCCTCGGCGAGCATGCGCGAACTGGGCAGCTTTGTGCCAGGCGGCAACTGGCCGGTCAGGATCGCCTGCTGCATCAGCCGCAACGTCTGTCTGTAGACCGGTTCGGCGGCGGCGCGGTCGAGCCGCGCGGCAAGCCAATCCGACAAGATCACGGTGTCCAAGTGGTTCTATCCGGAATAATGAAATGGTTCCATATTGTAGAACCGTAAGGGACTATAGTGAGCCACGCAATTAATGCAATCCCGCTGCTTTGCAGGGGGAGCCAGCCGGACCGCAGAGGAGACTAGTGCGATGAAAACCGATGACGTGATCGTCAGCTTTCGAGGTGTGCGCAAGACATACGACGGCGAAACGCTGGTCGTCAAACAACTCGACCTGGATATCTATCAGGGCGAATTCCTGACGCTGCTCGGGCCGTCCGGATCAGGGAAAACCACATGTCTGATGATGCTGGCGGGCTTCGAATTTCCCACCGGCGGCGAGATCTGGCTCGACGGCACGCTGCTCAATACCGTGCCGCCGCATAAGCGCAACATCGGCATGGTGTTTCAGAACTACGCGCTGTTTCCGCATCTGACGGTCGAGCAGAACGTCGCGTATCCGCTCACGGTGCGCAAACTGTCGGCGGAAGAGCGTGCGCATCGCACGAATAATGCGCTGAAGATGGTGCGCATGGAAGGCTTCGCCAAGCGTTACCCGGCGCAGCTTTCCGGTGGCCAGCAGCAACGTATTGCCTTGGCGCGGGCGCTCGTGTTCGAGCCGAAGCTCGTGCTGATGGACGAGCCGCTCGGCGCACTCGACAAGCAGTTGCGCGAACACATGCAGTATGAACTTAAATCATTGCACGAGAAGCTCGGCGTCACCTTCGTTTACGTCACGCACGACCAGGGCGAAGCGCTGACCATGTCCGACCGTGTCGCCGTGTTCGATAAAGGCATCGTGCAGCAACTCGATACCGTGGATCGTCTCTATGAATCGCCGTGCAACGAGTTCGTCGCGAACTTCATCGGCGACAGCAACAAGCTGCGCGGCACGATCGCGAACGTCGATGGCGAGTACTGCGAGTTTCATCTGATTGACGGCACACGGCTTACGGGACGCAATATAGGCGGCGCGCGGGCGGGAACGCCGGCGGTCGCTTGCATCCGTCCTGAGCGTATGAAACTCGCCAACGGCGTGTCACGGCCTGGCGCCAATGCGCTAAGCGGCGAAGCGCGCGGGCTGATTTATTTCGGCGACCACGTGCGGATGCGCTGTGGTCTGCCGGAGCAGGACGAGTGCTTCGTGAAGGTGCCGCTCGGCACCGACGCACTCGAAACCTTCGCACCTGGCGCGCCCGTCGCGCTCGAGTTTGCGCCCGAGCATCTGCGGGTGTTTGCAGGCGCGTGAGCGCGTGCACTGCGTGGGTCGTAGGTCGTTCGACGCAGGCAAAAGAAGCAGTTCACCTAAGCAGCACATAACAAGTCGCACTGTACGTAGCTTGAAGCACACCACCAAAGGAGAGCAACACACCATGAGCAAGATCGGGAAATCGCGCTGCGCCATCGCTGTCGGTGCTGTGGCGCTCGCGCTGGGCGCCGCGCAAGTCAATGCAGCCGAGCTGACGGTCGTCAATTTCGGCGGTGCGAATGGCGACGCGCAAAAGGTCGCATTCAACCAGCCGTTCGAAACGCAAACCAGCAATAAAGTGACCGCCGTCGAATACAACGGCGAGCAGGCCAAAGTGAAGGCGATGGTCGAAGCGAAGCATGTGAATTGGGACGTGGTGGAAGTTGAGTCGGGCGACATCGGCCGTGGTTGTGACGAAGGGCTGTATGAGAAGCTTGACTGGTCGAAGATCGGCAAGAAGACGGATCTGATTCCGGAAGCGCCGCAAACCTGCGGCGTGGGCTTCTTCGTGTGGTCGACGGCACTCGCGTACAACGCCGACAAGCTGAAAACCGCGCCGGCCGGCTGGGCCGACTTCTGGGACGTGAAGAAATTCCCGGGCAAGCGCGCGATGCGCAAGGGCGCGCGTTACAACCTCGAATTCGCGCTGATGGCCGACGGCGTGCCGCCGAAGGACGTCTACAAGGTGCTCGCCACTAAGGAAGGCCAGGACCGCGCGTTCAAGAAGCTCGACGAACTGAAGCCGAATATCCAGTGGTGGGAAGCGGGCGCACAGCCGCCGCAATTCCTGGTCGCGGGTGACGTGGTGATGTCCACCGCGTACAACGGCCGTATCGATGCCGCGCAGAAGGAAGGCAAGAACCTCAAGGTAGTGTGGAACGGCAGCATTTACGACCTCGACTACTGGGCGATTCCGAAGGGCACGCCGAACAAGGCGCTGGCCGAGAAGTACATCGCCTATTCGATTTCGTCGAAGCCGCAGCAGGACTACGCGCACAACATTGCGTATGGTCCGGTGAACGTGGCGGCCATCAAGGCGCTCGATCCGAAGACGCTGTCCAATCTGCCGAATTCGCCGGCTAACGGCAAGAACGCGGTGCTGCAGAACCTCTCGTTCTGGACCGACCATGGCGATGAGTTGGAGCAACGTTTTTCGTCGTGGGCTTCGAAGTAATTAGCCGGGTGTGAGAAGGCGCGGCTTTTATGGTGAAGCCGCGCCGCATCAATGCAATGAAACAAACGCAAACGCGTGTCTTCGCGATGTGCGCGAGCGGCCGGATGCATGGGATCGGGGTAAGGGCTTTGCATGGGGCAGGAGTAAGCGCTAAAGCGCTAACTCCTGCCGACAGCCAAAGCGCTAACTCCGGATCGAGGAGACGAGGTGTGACTACGATGACGATCGCCGCCGATTCGACGCCTGAGTCGAATGTTCGACTTAAGCGAGAACTAAAGGCCGCAGAAGCAAAGAAGCGCGCGATGGCGCTGTTGCTGATTGCACCGCTCGCCATTTTTCTGCTGCTGATTTTTGTCGTGCCGATCGGTGCGCTATTGACGCGGGCCGCGCAGAATCCGGAAGTGATGAACGCCCTGCCGCATACGCTGAATGCGTTGAGCGGTTGGGATCGCAAGGCACTGCCGCCTGACGCCGCATACTCTGCACTGGCCGTGGATCTGACGGCGATTGCCGATAGCGATGGCATGGGCGCGCTGGCGCGACGGTTGAACGTGGAAATTCCAGGCTATCGCTCGCTGGTCGCAAAGTCGGCTCACGCGATGCCGTTCGTCGACGACAACAGTAAGCCGTTGACACTCACGCCGGCCCAGACGCACGCGAAGTTCGTCGAACTCGACGAACGCTGGAACCACGTCGCTTACTGGCAGGCGATCGCGAAAAATTCCGGTGCCTACTCGCCGTTTTATCTACTGGCTTCTTTGGACCACAAGCAAGACGGATTCGGTCACATCATCGAGACGGATCCGGATCAACAGATTTATCTTCACGTATTCAGCCGCACCTTCGTGATCGGCGCAGTCGTGACATTCTTCGCGTTGCTGCTCGGTTACCCGCTTGCTTACTGGATTTCGACGCTCTCCGATCGCCGCGCGAATCTGGTGATGATCCTCGTGCTGATTCCGTTCTGGACTTCGATCCTCGTACGCGTGGCCGCATGGATCGTGATTCTGCAAAGCGAAGGGCTGGTGAACAAGGCGCTGATTGCGAGCGGCATTTTGCACGATCCGTTGTCGCTGCTGTTCAACCGCACGGGCGTGTACATCTCGATGACGCACATTCTGCTGCCGTTCATGATCCTGCCGCTGTATAGCGTGATGAAGTCGATCCCGCCGACCTATCAGCGTGCCGCGATCTCACTTGGCAGTCATCCGTTCGCCGCTTTCTGGCGTGTTTATGTGCCGCAAACTTATCCGGGCATCGGGGCGGGCGCACTACTTGTGTTCATTCTGGCGATCGGCTACTACATCACGCCGGCGTTGCTCGGTGGACCGAATGATCAGATGGTCAGCTACTACGTCGCGTACTTTACCAACGTGACGATCAACTGGGGCATGGCGTGTGCGCTCGGCGGTTTGCTGCTTGCCGCGACGCTTGTGCTGTATGTCATCTATGGACGCTTCACGCGTTCGTCCCTGAGCCTCGGCTGATTGGCTGAACGGAGCTTACTCGCGATGAAACTTGCCAAGCCCTTGTTTGCGCCGCATACGTCCTTGATCGAGCGCGTGTGGTATTTCGCGTTGCGCGCGCTTGCCGTGCTGACGCTGCTGTATTTGATCCTTCCGGTGCTGGCGATTGTGCCGTTGTCGTTTTCGTCCAGCACGTTTCTGGTGTATCCGATTCCGGGCTGGTCGCTGCGCTGGTATGCGAACCTGATCGGGTCGGATGAATGGCGCATGGCGGCGAAGAACAGCTTTATCGTGGCGCCTTCGGCGACTGTCGTGGCGACGGTGCTCGGCACGTTGGCGGCGATCGGCCTGACCAAAGCGAATTTCCGCGGCAAGGCTTTGCTGATGGCGGTTCTGATTTCGCCGATGATCGTGCCGGTGGTGGTGGTCGGCGTCGGCATGTATCTGTTTTTTGCGCCGCTTGGACTGGCGAATACGTATATTGGGCTGATTCTCGCGCATGCGTCGCTCGGCGTGCCGTTTGTGGTGACGACGGTGGCGGCGACGTTGCAAGGCTTTAACTACAACCTGGTGCGCGCGAGCTTGTCGCTGGGGGCGAATCCGGTGAAGACGTTCTTTCGCATCACGTTGCCGGTGATCGCGCCGGGCGTGATTTCGGGCGCGCTGTTCGCGTTCGCTACGTCGTTCGATGAAGTGGTCGTGACGTTGTTCCTGGCAGGCGCGGATCAGACTACCTTGCCGCGCCAGATGTTCACCGGTATTCGCGAGAACATCAGCCCGACGATCGCGGCGCTGGCGACGATTTTGATTGTGTTTTCGACGTGCCTGTTGCTTGCGTTGGAATGGCTGCGGGGAAGGAATGCGGCGCGAGCGGTGGCGGCGTAAGCGTCGCGAGTTGCACGGGTAAAATTAAGGTGTCTGATTTCCTGCGTGGGGGAGACCACGTTCTTCTTCACAACGCGCGTCATGTGGCGGAAAACGCTGCTGCAGAGCCACGGCAACCCGCGCTAGCACGTCGTCCCAGTTGCCTCGCTGCGACTGGGTGAAAATGCGCAAGCTGGGATACCAAGGGCTGTCATCCCGGCCGCGCAACCAACGCCAGCAACCCGCGAAACGGTTCAGCAACCACACAGGCTTGCCCATTGCTGCCGCAAGATGAGCCACTGAGGTATCGACGGAGATCACCAGGTCGAGGTTATCGATTAGCGCGGCGGTGTCCGCAAAGTCACTGAGTTCGTCCGTCCAGTCTGTCAGGCGTTCTTTGCTTGCTGCATCGGGCCGCTTTGCCGGGTCATCGGTCTTTTGCAGACTGATCCAACGTACTTGCGGCAACGTCACCAGTGGCGCAATTTGCGCGGATGTAAGGCTGCGCTGTCGGTCCACCGACAAGTCTGAATTGCCGGCCCACACCACCCCGACACGCGGTAGGTTAGCGTTCGGCAATGAGGCTAGTCTCACGCGCCACCTGGCGGCCTGTCTGCCGTGGGCGTATAGGTAGGGTGTCGTGGCCGGAATGGTGTCGAGCCGGGTGCCGAGCGCCATCGGCAATGACATCAAGGGACAATACCAGTCCCAATCGCGCGGGCCGCCGTGCTTCGTATCGACCAGCATCAAGCCCGGCCAGCGCGAACACAATGACTGTTTGAACAGGCGCCGCAAGGGTGGAGGGCAGATAAAGCCTACATGCGAAAAGCGTTCCAGTGCTAACGGTAGGTAGCGAATAAACTGCAGATTGTCGCCAATGCCTTGCTCGGCAACCACCACCAGGCGTGCACCACGATCGGGCGCCCTGCCTGTACGACTTATCACGTCCGAATTCTCGCCTTTCCATTGCGGCAGTGGCAGTTGTGGGCGTATTAGGTCGGGACGCTCATGCATGGCCCAGCGGTTTTCGTAAAAAGGCCAAGCTTCTTCATAGCGGCCCGCAGTGAGCAAGATCACGGCAAGAGCGGCGTGAGTTTCGAGATCTGCAGGCGCAAGGGTGTGGGCATACCGGTAGTGACGTTCTGCCTCGTCCAATGCGCCAAGTTGCATGAAGACGTCGCCGAGGGAGGTATGTGCCGTCAAGCGTTCTGGTTCGAGTTCGAGCACCCTGCGAAAGCTGATTGCCGCATCCTCAAGACGTCCTTGCTGCATGAGTGTCGTCGCCAGGTTGTGGTGGAGCATAGGGACGTCGGGCTGAAGCGCCACAGCCCGCTGGGCGCTTTCTATAGCGCTGGCGAACGCACCCAATTTGGCTTGAACGATGTTCAGAATGTTGTAGTAGTTCGCATCGGGTTGAACCTCGATCGCGCGCTTGATCCAGTTCTGTGCCGATTCGAATTGACCTGACACAAGCGCCAATACCCCGCGCGAGTACAGGGCGCCCACGTGCTTCGGGTCACAGACAAGGATTCGGTCAAGGAGTGTCTGCTCGATATCGAAGTGGCCTTCCCGATGCGCTGTCTGGGCCTCGCCGTACCAGGTTGCGATGTCATCAGAGTGCACGGGGGAAGGGGTCAGCATAATCGGCGAGCGAGTGTCCGTTTCTTCTTCACAACGCGCGTCGTGTGGCGAGAAGGCCTCTTGCAGAGCCGTGGCGACTCGCGCGAGCACATCGTCCCAGTTGCCTCTTTGCGACTGGTTGAAAAGGCGCAGAGTGGGGTACCACGGGCTGTCGTCCCTATCGTGCAGCCAGCGCCAGCAACCCGCGAAACGGTTGAGCAGCCACATCGGCTTGCCCATTGCTGCCGCAAGATGAGCCACTGAGGTATCGACAGAGATCACCAGGTCGAGGTTCTCGATTAACGCGGCGGTGTCCGCAAAGTCCGTCACTTCATCCATCCAGTCGGTCAGAAGCGCTTTGCTTGCAGCGTCGGGACGCTTTTCCGGGTCATCTGTCTTTTGCAGATTGATCCAGCGTACGTGAGATAAAGCGAGCAATGGGGCAATTTGCGCGAATGTCAGGCTGCGCACCTTGTCCTCCGCCCAGCCTGAATGACCGCCCGCCCACACCACGCCGACGCGTGGCAGGTGGGGCGCCGGCACTGCCGCGAATCGCGCGTGCCAGCAGGCGGCCTGCTCGGGGTCGGCATACAGGTAAGGCACGGCGGCGGGAACGTTGTCCAGACGAGTGCCGAATGCCATGGGCAAAGACATCAAAGGACAATACCAGTCCCAGCCGCCGACATCGGCGGGTACTGCATCGAGCAGCACAAGACCGGGCCAGCGCGAACACAACGCCTGCTGATACAGGCGACGCAAGTTTGGCGGGCAGACATAAGCCACCAGTGAAAAGCGTTCGAGCGCGAGCGGCAGGTAGCGCACAAACTGGAGACTGTCGCCATAGCCTTGCTCGTGAAGGACGAGCAGGCGCGCGCCACGTTCGGGCATGCTGGTCGTGCGATTTATCACACACGGACTTTCGCCTTTCCACTGTGGTAGCGCCACTTGCGGGCGTACTCGGTTGGGGCGTCCATCGGTATCCCTGAAAGCGACCCAGTGGTCTTCGAAATAAGGCCAGGCTTCTTCATAACGACCCGTGGCCAGCAAGAGATTGCCAAGGTTGCTGCGCGCGCTGAGATTGGTCGGCGCGAGCGTGATGGCGCGCCGGTAGTACTGCTGTGCATCGTCGAACGCGCCACGCTCCCTGAAGACAAGGCCCAGGTTGTTGCACGCTTCCGAGTTGTCTGGATCGAGTTCGAGCGTCCGGCGGTAGCTGATGACCGCTTCGTCAGGGCAATCCAGATGGTGCAGTGTCAACGCCATGTTGTAGTGGAATCGCGGAAAGTCGGGATAAAGCGCGAGACCCTGGCGGAGAGTTTGCACGGCACGGTCGAAGTCGCCCACGCTGAGATGAATGGCGTACAGGGTGTTATAGAAGCTCGGGTGGGGGCGAATATCAATCGCTCGCTCGACCCAGCGTTGCGCCACTTGGTTCTGGTTTGATACGAGCGCCAACAGTCCCCTCAGATGCAGGGCGTGGGCATGCTCCGGCTCGTGGCCAAGGATTCGATCGACCAGCGTCTGCACTACGCTAAAGCGGTGCGCATGATAGGCCTCTACAGCCTCCTCGTACCAAACTGAAGGATCGTCTGAGCTCATTGGAAAGGGGGATGGCATAAGCGGCGAGCGAGTGTTAGTGGAGCGGCAAGTTCAACGGCCGAAAGCGGTCAATCGAATTCGCGCTCTCGGAAACGCTTACGAGGAAACTGTTATGTGGGGTGTGTGGAGCGTGGCGGGGCGCGTCCGGCGTGGATTGTGCATGCTTGGGAGCCGCCGATCTCTAGGACGGTTCCGAAATATCGGATCTCTACGGCGCCGCCGACACCTGCCATCCCCCACCCAGCGACTGAAACAACGCAGCCGTATCGGCGAACCGGTCCGCTTGCGCGCGAGTCCGGTCGAGCGCGGTTTGCAACACCTGGCGTTGCGTATCGAGCAGGCCGAACTGACTAACACCGCCCGCCGCATACTGCGCTTGTGCGATATCCAGGCTCGCGTGCGCCTGTTGGGCAGCCTCGTCGCGAGCCTGCAGTTCGTGCGCGTCGTCCTGCAGCGCTGTCAGCGTGTCCGCAACCTGCTGCAGCGCCTGCAGCACCGTCTGCTGATAGTCAGCAAGCGCCGCATCATAAGCCGCCTGTGCAGAACGCTTCTTCGCGCGCAGTTCGCCGCCGCGGAAAATCGGTTGCGTCAGAGTGAGGCCGAAGTTCCAGATATTCAGCCCGCTGACCACGTCCTGAATGTTCGTGCGTTCCGAACCGATCCCCGCCGAGATGGAAAATTGCGGATACAGATTTGCCGTCGCCACGCCGACATTCGCGCTCGCTTGATGCAATAACGCTTCCGAAGCACGAATGTCCGGCCGTTCGCGCGCGAGCGTCGATGGCAATGTGAGCGGCAACGTATCTGGCAGATGCAGCGAATCGAGCGTCAGGTCGGCGAAGTCCGCCTTCGACGGCGGCATGCCAAGCAGGATCGCGAGTTGGTGGTCGGTCTTCGCGAGTTGTATCGCAAGTGGCGGCAACGACGCACGGGTCTGCGCGAGCAGCGTACGCTGGCTGCGCACGTCGAGTTGCGAGACGCCGCCTGCCGCAAGCCGTCCTTCGGTGATCTTGAGTTGCTGGGCCTGGGTGTCTGCGAGGCGCTGCGTCAAGGCGATCTGCTGCTTTAAAGACGCACGCCGAATCGCAGTCGAAACCACATTGCCTGCGAGCGAGAGCCGCGCCGCTTCGAATTCGAACGACTGATAGTCGACTTGTGCCATGAGCGCTTCCAGCGCCCGGCGATTACCGCCGAAAATATCGAGCGCATAGGACACGCTGACCGACGCGTTGTAAAGCGTAAACGGCCCCTGATTGGGCACATTCGGAATGCCGAACGCCGCGATATCGACCCGCTGCCGCACGCCGGATACGGTCGCATCGACAGCCGGGAATGCAGTCGCGCCGAATTGCGCGTTGTAGTTTTCGCGTGCCTCAATCAGCTTCGCGCGGGCTTGCGTGAGCGTGGGGCTCTGTTGCAGGGCTTGCTCGACGAGACGGTCTAGCGCATCGGATTGAAACTGCTTCCACCACATTGGTGTTGCATGCTCAGCCGCGATAAATGCTTGCGATGCTCCAGCCACACCGCTGGCTGTGACTGTCGCAGCAGGTTGCGCTTCACGTGTATAGGTTTGCGTGTCCGGCGCCGCCGGTGGTTGAAAATCCGGCCCGACCGCGCAACCGCACAGCGCGACGACGGACAAGAAAGCGAGCGGTTTCATCGACCGGTCCTCCTAGTCGAGCGTGCGCCGGTAAAAGCGCAGCGCGATGCCCATCACGACGACCATGAACAGCGCCACGGGCCACACCGACGGCCACAGGTCGGCCCAGTCGTTTCCTTTGAGCAGGATGCCGCGAACCAACCGGTTGAAATACGTGAGCGGCAGCAGATTGCCGATGAATTGCGCCCAGCCTGGCATCCCGGCAAACGGAAACATGAAACCCGACAGCAACAGGCTCGGCAGAAAATAGAACACGGTCAGTTGCATCGCCTGCAACTGATTCTGCGCAATTGACGAAAGCGTGATGCCGACCGTCAGATTCGCTGCGATAAACAGCAGCGCAGCAAGATAGATCGCTAGCAGGCTACCTGCGAACGGCACATCGAACACGAAGCGCGCCGCAGTCAGAATGATCGACGCCTGCACCAGCCCGATCATTACGTAAGGCACGATCTTGCCGGTCATCACTTCGATCGGCAGCACAGGTGTGGCGAGCAGGTTTTCCATCGTGCCACGCTCGCGTTCGCGCGTGATCGCGAGGCCGGTCATCATCACCATCGTCATCGTCAGGATCACGCCCATCAGACCCGGCACTACGTTGTATTGTGTGATGCCTTCAGGGTTGTAGAGGCGGTGCACCTGGACGTCGAAAGCGGCCGGAGTGCCATTCAGGTGAGCGAGCGTGCCGGTGATGTCTTTGTCCGCGACCGGTTGCACAAGGCCCGGCAGCGCGGCGAGCGCGGTGTTCGTCGCAGTGGGATCGGTCGCATCGGCTTCGACTAGCAGCGAAGGGCGTTCGCCGCGCAGCAGACGTTTCGAAAAATCCACCGGCACCGACAACACGAATTGCACTCGGCCTTGGGCAAGAGAGCGGCGGCCGGCCTCCTCGTTGGGCAAGGTTTCGACGATGTCGAAATAGGCGGAGTTCTTCATCGCGGCGATGAAGCTGCGCGAAAACGTACTGTCGTCGCCGATGATGACAGCGGTAGGCAGATGCTTTGGGTCGGTATTGATCGCGAAACCGAACAGCGTGAGCTGAATGATCGGCAGGCCGACGATCATCGCGAACGTGATCCGATCGCGCTTTAACTGCAAAAACTCTTTGAGCACGATGCTCCACCAGCGCGACAGCGAGAACAGGGTGCGCGTGCTCACGGTTGCGCTCCGTAGTTGTCGGTGGAGTGGCCCATCAAGTAGATGAACACGTCTTCAAGCCCGGTTTCGATGCGCTCGGCGCGCAGCGCCGTGCCCTCGGTCGCGCGTCTGATGGCGGTTTCGAGCGCGGCATGGTCGATACCGCTGATGTGCAGCGCGGAGCCGAATACGACGGTCTGATCGACGCCGGGCGTCTTGCGCAACTGTTCCGACAGTTTGCTCAGGTGCTCGCCGTAGATGGTCCAGGTCGCGAGATTCTGCGATTCGATCACGTCCTTCGAAGTGCCTTGCGCGAGCAGCTTGCCGTACGCGATGTACGCGAGCTTATGACAGCGCTCGGCCTCATCCATGTAATGCGTGCTGACCAGAACCGAAATGCCCCGCGCGGCGAGGCGATGCAACTCTTCCCAGAATTCGCGGCGCGCGTTCGGATCGACGCCCGCGGTCGGTTCGTCGAGTAACAGCAACTGAGGCTCGTGCAGCATGCAGGCTGCAAGCGCGAGCCGCTGCTTCCAGCCGCCGGACAACGCGCCGGTCAACTGATCCGCACGGCTTTGCAGACCGAGCGATTCGAGCGAGCGGTCAACCGCCTCGCGCCGGTTCGCCATCTGATAGATGCGGGCGACGAAGTCGAGATTCTCGCGAATCGTCAGGTCGTCCCAATACGAGAAGCGTTGCGTCATATAGCCGACGTTGCGCTTGATCTGCGCACTCTCGCGAACTATGTCGTAACCGAGACAGGTGCCACTGCCTGAGTCGGGCGTGAGCAGCCCGCACATCAGACGGATCGAGGTGGTCTTGCCGCTGCCGTTCGGCCCAAGAAAGCCGAAAATCTCGCCGCGCGCGACCTGCAACGTCACGTCGTTCACGACATGTTTATCGCCGAAGTGCTTGTTGAGCTTGTGCACGTCGATCGCGTATTGCGCAGGTTGCGGTGCGGGCTGGTTCATTGCAGGCTCACCGCAACGGGTTGACCGGGGTGCAGCTTGACTGCATCGGCGGCGGAAGGGTGGGCTTCGACCATGAACACCAGCTTCGCGCGGTTCTCGTTGCTGTAGATCACCGGCGGTGTGTATTCGGCTTCGCTCGATATGTACGTAATTTTCGCCGGGACGTCGGCGGTGCAACCGTCGCAATGAATGGAAAGCGCACTGCCTGGTGCGAGCTTGCCGACCACGGTCTCCGGTACGAAGAAGCGTACTTTCACGTTCTGCGGTGGCAGCATCTGTACGACAGGATTGCCGGCCTGAACCCACTCGCCGACGCGATACAGCGTGTCGTAGACGAGTCCTTTCGCTGGTGCGTTGACGCGCTTCTGGTCGAGCTTCCATTGAGCTTGGACGACGGCGGCTTGAGCGGCCTCGATCTGCGCGCTCTGCGCAGTGATTTGCTGCGAACGGCCGGGAAGCAAAGCGACATCCACCTGGTTGCTGAGTTCGCGGACCTGCGCGGCGGTGGCGTCCGCGTTGGCGCGCGAATCGTCGAGCTGCGCTTTTGGAATGCCGCCTGCGCGGTACTGCGCTTCATCGCGCGTGAGTTGCAACGCCGCCTTGCGCGCATTGGCGACGGCTTGAGCGAGTTGCGCTTTGGTGACGTTCACTTCGGGACGGCGCTTGCCGGTCTGGATATCGGCTAGCTGTGCGCGTGCCGCAGCGAGTTGCTGTTGTGCCTGCTGTAATGCGGCAGTCTCGTCCTCGGACTCGAGCGTGAATACCGGCGCGCTCGCGTCAACCGTCTGCCCTCGTGCGACCGCCAACTGCGCCAGCTTGCCGGACTGCGACGAGCCGAGATACACAAACTCCCCCTCGATGTAGCCTTGATAGACATTGTTGTCGCGATGCGAGCAGGCTGCGAGAGCCATCGCCGCGAGCAGCAGACAAACGCAGGCGCTGAACGGACGACTCATGACGGGCTCCCTGTTCCTGTGTCTTTGCGGCTGCGGCGTCCTGATGGAGGCTTCGGCTGCTGCTGTGCTCGTGCGTGTGCTGGCGCCGATGCCGCATGTGGGGCTGGCTGCATGCCGCCGATCAGCAGTGCGATCACATGCCGGCGCAACGCATCGCGCTCGATGACGGGCAGGCCCCGCGCGTTTTGCCAGATCTTTGCTGTGGCGAGCGGCAGCATCACGAGCGCCAGAACTGAGTTGAATAGCAACATCGCTTCCAGGTTGCCATTGACGGTGCCGTCCTGCTGAGCGTGTGCAACGCGGCTACCGAAGCGCTTGATGTTGTCGAACGGGATGCGTCGCATCATTCGTTCACGCAGCAGGCCGCCTTCGTTGACGATCTCGCGCAGCCAGAGCGGCGGCAACCAGGGCATGCGGTCCGTCACGTCAAAGAGGCGCGCGACGAATTCGTGAACCAGCGCGAAGGGATCGCTCGTGGCGTCTTCAACGGCCGGGCGCCAGACGAATTCCGCCGCAGGGGCGAGCCGCTCGTCGGCCACTGCGTCAAGCAGCTTTTCGCGATTCGTGAAGTAGTAATGGACCAGTGCCGATGTGACGCCCGCTTCGCTCGCGATCTGCGCGACCGTCGTGGCCGCGATGCCGCATTCGGAAAAGAGCCGCGTCGCGGTGTCGAGCAAGTGTTCGCGCACATCGAAATCCTCGACGGCCGGGCGGCGGCCGAGTGGCTTCGCGGGAGAACGTGTCGGGTTCATTAATCCAGATTAATTGATGAGTTAGTTAAATTCAAGATGGGTGTTGCTGTATGCAGCCCGCATCAAAGATGACCTGTTCATCTGACAGAACTCTAGGAATCTTCCCATTCCATGCCGCTTTGCGCCTGCCCATACTCAAAACTTCTTAAAAGTGAATACGTTCTTCGCAAGGATTCCATGAAATTTCAGTTAACGCTGCTGGCATGTGCGCTGGCTTTGTCGGGTTGCGCGGGGCAGGCCGTACGAGACCGACTCGGTATCGAAGATCCGACCGTTCTGAAGACGGGCCTTGGGACGACACAAGACGCGGCCACCGGCGCGCCGACGCCCCAATGGTTGAGCGCCTATGCCCCAATCGCAAGCGGCGGCGAGGCACTCACGGCGTTGCAACAGCAGCTCGACGCATTGCCAGGTGACAAGAACGGTTATTTCCATGCGAAGGCTCAATGCTGGATTAATGCCGGACAGCAGGAGTGGCGCGCCCGTGACCAATGGGGCTTTGTCCAGGAGGCCATCGGCCAGGCGGCGATGATAACGATCGGGCTGCAGGACGGCACGACGTTGTCCGCTGCCAATCCGGAACTGCGCACGGTGTCGACGGTGCGTCCCGACCTGTGGAAGATCGTCAATGTGATCAAGAGCGATCCAGCCACCGCCCGTTGCCCGGAGGCACAACAGCCGCTCGCGTGTGCCGAGGTAGAACTGATCCATGCCGGGCACTACGCATGGACACGCAATTTCGCGGCTGCCGAGAAATCACTGCCGGGTATTCAAACCGAATTGCAGAAATCGGCGGAAGCGGCGTTGCAATGCGCTCCGCAGCAGACAGCTGAGCCAGCGGCCCCGCAAAAAATCACCCTCAGAGCCGATTCGGTATTCCGTTTCAATGGCGGCGACGAAGCCGGCATGCTGCCCGGCGGTAAGGCACAGCTCGACAAAGTGGTAGCGGGTCTGCAGTAGGTGAAGGGCATTCGCCAGTTACACATCAACGGTTACACCGACCGTCTGGGCAGCGACGCGTACAACCAACAGCTCTCGTTGCAGCGCGCGCAAACCGTGCGGGAATATCTGCGCAACCACGGCGTGACGTTGCCAATAACTGCGCAGGGGTACGGTAAAGCGAATCCGCTTGCGGAATGCCCGCGGAAGAAGCGCGATGAACTGGTGCAATGTCTGGCGCCGAACCGGCGTGTCGAGATCGATTTCGTGCGTGATCAGGGCTAACCCATTAGCCGGCGCGCCCCCTTATTGCTCGCAACCCCATGCGTACCCTCGTCAAACCCATCTTCGCGCGCACGGGCTGATGGACGATGTGGAATCCTTAGGAAAATAGAAAATGACTACCATTCTGATTGTGGACGATCATCCCGCGCTGCGGCTGGTGATCAAGACTCACCTTTCTCAACTGCTAGGCATCAGCGAGATTATCGAGGCTGATAACGGACAGGTCGCGGTCGAGCTGGCTCGGCAACACACGCCGGATCTTGCGATTCTCGACCTCGATATTCCGCGTATCAACGGGCTCGATGTCATCCCCCGTCTGAAACTGGCGCATCCTCAGATTCGCGTGCTCGTTCTATCGGGTCACGATCCGGCGACCTTCGCGCCGCGCGCGATGCGTACGGGCGCACAAGGCTTCGTCGGCAAGTCACAGGACATGAAGGAGATCTTGCGCGGCGTCGAGGCCGTGCTCGCGGGTTACACCGTTTTCCCGATGTCAACCGGCAGTGCTAGCGGGGGGGCGTCCGCAACCGGCGAGGAAGACAAGCTCAAACTGCTGTCCGATAAGGAGCTCGTCATCCTGCAAATGCTGTCGAAGGGCATGTCGAACAAGGCGATCGGCGATGCGTTGTTCATGAGCGACAAGACGGTCAGCACGTACAAAAGCCGCATCCAGGAAAAACTGGGTCTATCGTCCCTGGCAGGGTTGATTGAATTTGCTTCGCTGCAAAGACTGATCGATTGAGTTCCGCAGGCTATTAACATGATGAGCCTGTTTGGTTCTCCTGCGGGCGCGCAAGATCGCGCGTGCCGCTTTTCCCTCTCCGCACGTACGGCCTCTATCCGCTACGCGACCGTCTTGGGCAGCCTCTTTGCCTTCACGTTACTGTGCATTGTCTCGATGCGCGCCAATGCTGCGCCCTTGGTGGAAGAAGGCGCCCGCGCGCCGTTCGCTGGCGATCCCCACCCGGTTGCCGCGCTTGCAGCGCGCGAAACGGTGGGCACGGTAGGTCAGCAGGCTGGCGGCGCCAACGCTTACGGCGTTGCTGTCGATACCCATGCCGTCGGCACGGGGCCTGACAATGAAACACACGCCTCGCAGGACACGCTTGCCGTTGAAGTGCGCAATGACGTGACCGCATGGCGCGCGTTGCTCGCCGTACTGCTTGCCCTCGCAGGTCTGACCATCGTTGCGTTCGGCGGATGGTGCCGGGCGCGCACTGCGCTGAAACTCGTCTCCGGGAAGCTGCGGAGCACCGAAACTGAATGGCAGCGCCGGTATGCCGCGGTCGAAGCGCGAGAGCAAGCCGCACGCACTGCGGCAGGCACGCAGGCGTCCGCCGCTGCAAGGCAGGAGCGTGACCGTATCCTGACTACCATGCGTCACTTTGTTGGTGGCCCATTGTCCGCGCTGGCTGGTCTGCTGGCCGGATTCGACACAGCCTTGCTGACACCCGTTCAACGAACCTTGGTAAGAAAAATTCAATCCGCGGTGCGGACATGCGTTCGTGTATTGGAGGACATGCTTTCACGGGCGCCAATCGAACCGCGTGAAATCGTGCTCGACGAAGATTCAACGGATTTGCGCGAACTGATTGATGGCGTCGTTGTGTTGTTCTTACCCGCGGCGGCACAGCGCGGTTTGCGTTTGAGCGTGAGCATCGACCGAACGGTAGCCGCGCGCGTCCTCACCGATAGCGCTCGGCTCGGTCAGATTGTTTTCCATCTGTTGAGCCGTGCTGTACGGGCGACCGAACACGGACAGATCACGATCGCCGTGCGGGCCCAACCACTGAACGTCGGTTCGCAGCGCATTTTCATCAGCGTGAGAGACATGGGTGAGAGGGCCACGCCTTCGGCGCAAACGCAGTTGTCCGGGTTATCTAGTGCAGGCGAACGCGTAGAAGACCAGCCGCACTGCGACGGTGACGCTGGCTTCGTACTCTGCCGGCTACTTACGCAGCGCATGGGTGGCGAACTCACCGTTGAGACTCAGCCGGGTTTCGGTACTTGCGCGACGTTCGCTGCACCGTTCGCCATTGAGTCCTTGCTCTCATTTGCGGAAGAAGAGGCGACCGGCAATGCTCAGGTGCCGCGACAAGCTGTTGCTGCACAGTTGGCGCAGGGCCCGGCGGGCGCGCCAGTTGAATCGTTCGACCCGAGCTATCTTGACGCGCTGTCGAACGAAGGCATTGATCTACACACGTTTATTCAGGGTTGGCGCCGTTCGATGATCGATGACCTGGAACGGATGCACTCCATGCGTAACGGTCGCGATGTCGCCTTATTGCGCGCTGCGCTTCATAGGCTGAGTGGAGCGGTGGGGCTGGTCGGCGCCTCCAGTTTGATGAATGCATTGCGGCAAGCCAGCGTCGCACAGCCGGAACCCGAAGCAGACGCAATCGACGTACTTGCGAAGCGCGCTGGGACCTTGATGATGCAACTTGATCAGGCGATCGACCCGCACCGGAGCAACCTGCAATGACTCGACCGCTAGCCTTGATCGAGGGCGATCTGACGATCCCGCTACCGCGGCCATTCGATGGGCTGCCGCCGCCGTTTGGTACGCGTCGGCGTGTAATGCGCGAGGCTGTGCAACAGGCCGTAGAGCAGGTTGCCAAACCGGCACGGGCGTTCCTGTTTCCACCGGGCGCGAAGCACATTCTGTTCTACAAGGCGCCGCCGCAACGCGTGGACAACGGACGTTGGGACGCCGCGCTGGCGGAGGCAAAGCGTTATCTGGAAATGAGCACGACGACCCGTCCGCGCTCGTCGCGCTCGGATCATCTGCTCGCGGCGTCGATTTTCGCCGGTTGCACCATCGCGCTGACATGGTTGCTGGTCACGTGCTCGATGAAAGAAGCGGAGAAGGTGAAAACGGCGTCTGTGACGCCGGCCGTTGCAGCCTGGCAAGCTGAGATTGCCGCCGGGAAGCCTGCAGCCGAGACGGTCGTCGCGAGCGCGGTACCGGCGGCTTCGGCAAGTGTGGACGCGGCGGCTAAGACTCATGTCGCTCAGGCTGTGCCGGTGTCTCCTGCTATGCCGAAGCCGGACGAGCCATTGCCGCCGGTGTCGCCGGCCGCACCCAAGCAGGCCGTGCAAGTGACGGCAGTTGCGTCTGCCGCGCCGGCGGCGGCCTCGGCAAGCCTGGTTGTCGAGACTGGGCCGTTGTCTTCCGTCGTGCCGAAGCAGGTTGCACAGGTTTTACCAAAGCAGACCGTGCAAGTCATTGCACGTGACGGCGAAGCCGGGACGCCACCAGCAAAACCAGCGAAACGGGTCAAGGTGGCGCGCTTGTCTGAGGCTCACGTCAACGAACGTATGGCCATGAGCCGGGCAACTCATCCGGCAACGCAGCCTGCCATTTCGAAGCAGCCTGAGTGGACCGCCGGCGCCTCACGTTTACATGACAACGTTTCGACCGATGACGCGCCGTGGCGGAACTGGTCCGCCCAACAGCACCGTCCGTCGCCAACCATTCGTGCCGCGACGCCGCTCGACAACAGCTGGAACGACCACATGACCCAGCGCCGCATCACCGACGATCCCGCCGCCTTCCACACCGGCGGCAGCCGACAGTAATTTAATCCTTTCCAGCGGATTGCTCGTAGGGCTCCGCGCGGAACGACCCAATTCAATATTGGAGAAATATCGATGCCAGACATCAATCCCGCCGTCGAGGAATGGCTAACCGACCATGCACGCCGCGGCTGTAATCCCCAATCCATGTTTGATGCCATGCTCAAAGAAGGCTTTGAACCGGACATGGCGGGTGGCGCGATTGACGCAACTTTCCAAGGCATCCAGTCAAAAGATCCGCTTCCGATGGGTGTGGAAGCCACCCGGCCAGGCGAGTATCAATACGACGCATGCCCAGTCTCAACGGACAACGTCATTCGCGCCTTCGACCGAGACGTCACCGTGTCGATGCGCTGCGAACGCCCGCAAATCATCGCATTTGACAACGTTCTTTCCGCAGAGGAGTGTACCGAGGTGATCGAGCGCTCGCGACCTCGGCTCAAACGTTCAGTGACTGGCGCTGGCGCCTACAACAGCATTCGCACTAGCGATACCGCTGGGTTCCTCCCAGGTGAGGATAAATTCATTCAGCGCCTGGAGGAGCGTTTCGCTAGCCTGATGAATTGGCCTGTGGCGAATGGGGAGCCCTTGCAAGTCCAGCGCTACAAGGTCACAGGTGAATACAAGCCGCATCACGACTACTACTCACCACAACAACCGGGTGCCATCGCTCGCGGTAAAGATGGCGGCCAACGGGTTGCTACGCTCATCGTCTACCTGAACGATGTGCCCAAAGGCGGCGCCACTCAATTTCCCCTGCTGGGACTATCGGTTGCCGCAAAGCAAGGCGGAGCCTTGTATTTCCGCTATATGAACGAGCTGCGGCAACTGGATGCGTTGACCTTGCATGCGGGGGCGCCGGTACTGGCCGGAGAGAAGTGGATCGTGACAAAGTGGGTCACGGAGCGCCCGCTGGCCAGTCGCACCGGGCGCTGACGAATGAGCGTCAATTAGCGGCGTTGTTAAGGTGAGGCTAGCTTACCTGCTGCTTTACACCCGCGTGCCTAATCCAACAAGGGTAAGTAGTAGTTAGCCAAGCCCAAACCGCCGTCTAACGCGCAAATAAAAAAAGCCCGGCCAAAGCCGGGCTCTCAAATCGGCTGCGTCCTTCCACAAGGACGCAGCACCTGCAAAACAACCTGCAGTTACTGCATACGCTACCTAGTACCTTAAGCAGCCAGCAGCGAACGCAACACGAACGGCAGAATCCCGCCGTGCTTGTAGTAGTCCACTTCGATCGGCGTATCGATACGCAGCAGAACCTGCACGCGCTTCTCCTTGCCGTCCTTACCGCGAATCACCAGCGTCACTTCTTGCTGCGGCTTGAAGTCAGCGCCTAGGCCTTCGATGTCGTACGTTTCTTCGCCGGTGATACCGAGCGATTGCACGCTATCCGAGCCCTTGAACTGCAGCGGCAGCACGCCCATGCCGACCAGGTTCGAACGGTGAATCCGCTCGAAACTGCGTGCGACCACGGCCTTCACGCCCAGCAGTTGCGTACCCTTAGCAGCCCAGTCACGCGAAGAACCCGTACCGTACTCTTCACCCGCAAACACAACCGTCGGCGTGCCCGCGTCGATGTACTTCATCGCTGCGTCATAGATCGACTCTTGCTCACCGCTCGGCTGGTGAATCGTCAGGCCGCCTTCAACACGCGTGCCGTCTGCCTTCGCCGGGATCATCAGGTTCTTGATCCGGACGTTCGCGAACGTGCCGCGCATCATCACGTCGTGGTTGCCGCGGCGCGAGCCGTAGCTGTTGAAGTCGGCCTTCTGCACGCCGTTTGCCTTCAGCCACTTGCCTGCCGGCGAGTCTTCCTTGATCGAGCCTGCCGGGCTGATGTGGTCGGTCGTGACCGAGTCACCGAAGATGCCCAGTGCGCGTGCGCCCTTGACCGGAGCGATGCTGTCGGCCGGCGTCATCGAGAAGTCTTTGCCGAAGAACGGCGGCTCAGCGATGTAGGTCGACTTCGGCCAGTCGTAGACCTGGCCTTCTTCGCCTTCGATCTTGCTCCACAGGTCGCCCTTCTTGGTCAGCGACGCGTAGTTCTTGCGGAACGCATCTGCGTCCAGCGCGAACTTGAGCAGTTCGTTGACTTCTTCGCTGGTCGGCCAAATGTCGCCCAGGTAGATGTCCTTGCCGCCCTTGCCCTTGCCGACCGGTTCGGTCATCAGGTCACGCGTGATGTTGCCGGCGATCGCGTAAGCCACAACTAGCGGCGGCGAGGCCAGGAAGTTCGCGCGGATGTTCGGGTGAATACGCGCTTCGAAGTTACGATTGCCCGACAGCACCGCAGCCGCGACGATGTCGTTCTTCGTGATCGCTTCGTTCAGTTCCGGCGTCAGGTCGCCCGCGTTACCGATACAGGTCGTGCAACCGTAAGCGGCCAGCGTGAAACCGAGCTTGTCGAGGTACTTCATCAAGTCGGTCTTCGTCAGGTATTCCGTGACGATACGCGATCCCGGAGCCAGCGAGGTCTTGATGTGCGGCGCGACCGTCAGGCCGGCTTCCACAGCCTTCTTGGCCAGCAGACCAGCAGCCAGCAGCACGCTCGGGTTCGACGTGTTCGTGCACGACGTGATCGCGGCGATCAGGATGTCGCCGTTCTTCACGTCGACGCCGTTGCTCGTCGTGTATTGCGCGTCGAGGTCTTCCGACTTCTTCGCAAAGCCGTTTTCTGCCACCGGCTTCGAGAACAGGTCGCTGAAGGTCGACTTCACGTGACCGATTTCGATACGGTCTTGCGGGCGCTTCGGACCTGCCAGCGACGGCGTTACCGTGCCGAGATCCAGCGTGACGACCTTCGTGTAGTCGATCTGACCAGCCTTCGGAATACCGAACAGACCCTGCGCCTTGAAGTAGTTTTCGAAGGCGGAGATTTCTGCGTCGGTGCGGCCCGTGCCCTTGAAGTAGTCGATGGTTTTTTCGTCGACCGGGAAGAAGCCCATCGTTGCGCCGTATTCCGGCGCCATGTTGCCGATCGTCGCGCGGTCCGGCAGCGACAGCGACTTCGTGCCTTCACCGAAGAACTCGACGAACTTGCCGACAACCTTTTCCTTACGCAGCAGTTCCGTCACGGTCAGGACCAGGTCGGTCGCCGTCAGGCCTTCGCGCAGCTTGCCCTTCAGTTCGACGCCCACCACGTCCGGCGTCAGGAAGTACACCGGCTGGCCGAGCATGCCGGCTTCAGCTTCGATACCGCCCACGCCCCAGCCCACCACGCCGATACCGTTGATCATGGTGGTGTGGCTGTCGGTGCCGACCAGCGAATCCGGGTAGTACACGGTGTCCGCGCCTTCGGCCTTCTTGTGCACGCCGCGTGCGAGGTATTCCAGGTTCACCTGGTGAACGATACCGACGCCCGGCGGCACGACCTTGAACGTGTCGAATGCCTGCATGCCCCACTTCATGAACTGGTAGCGCTCGTTGTTGCGCTGGAATTCCAGTTTCATGTTCAGATCGAGCGCGTTCTTTTCGCGGAAGTGATCGATCTGCACCGAGTGGTCGACCACCAGATCAACCGGGACCAGCGGTTCGATCGACTTCGGATCCTTGCCCATGTGTTTCGCGACACCGCGCATTGCAGCGATGTCGGCGAGCAGCGGCACGCCGGTAAAGTCTTGCAGCACGACGCGCGACACGACGAACGGGATTTCGTCGACGCGCGCAGCGGTCGGCTTCCAGTTCGCGAGTTGCTCGATGTGTTCTTCGGCGATCTTCTTGCCGTCGTAGTTACGCAGCACCGATTCCAGCACGATACGGATCGAAACCGGCAGGCGGTCGATCTTGATGTTCAGTGCCTTGCCGAGTTGCGGCAGGGAGTAGAACTTGCCTTTGCCGGAACCGCTGTCGAATTCCTTGAGCGTTTTGTGGAGGTTGTGGGCCATGGTGTTTTCCTTGGTTTGATCGCGGAACTACAGTACTTAACTAGATGACGTACAAATCGACGTATTCATTGACCGGCATGGCTTCGAGCCTTGCCTGATCCAGCGACACGTCGAGAATCGCCAGTTGTTGCTTGACCGGAAAGCGGCGCGCGAGGTTGGTCTTGAACTTCTCGACCAGCAACGGAATCCCGTCTTCGCGACGACGCTTGTGACCGATCGGGTATTCGACTACAACTTCGTCGAACGTCGACCCGTCGTTGAATTCGACCGTCAGTGCATTGGCGATCGAACGCTTCTCTGGATCGTGGTAATCCTTCGTGAACTGCGCGTCTTCGACACACTCCATCTTGGCGCGCAGCACATCGATACGCGCGTCCTGCGCGATCGAATCTTCATAATCCGCGGCCGTCAGGTGGCCATGGATCAACGGCACGGCGATCATGTATTGAATGCAGTGATCGCGGTCGGCCGGATTATTCAGGGGACCTTTCTTATCGATGATGCGGATCGCGGCTTCGTGGGTGCGAATCGTGATCTTGCTGATGTCTTCGACACGCTTGCCTGCGTTCTGCAATTGCGCATGAAGCGTCATCGCCGCTTCCACCGCCGTCTGCGCGTGGAATTCAGCCGGGAATGAGATCTTGAACAGCACGTTTTCCATCACGTACGAGCCGTACGGGCGCTGGAACTTGAACGCATTGCCCTTGAACAGGACATCGTAAAAGCCCCACGTCTTCGCGGTCAGCACCGACGGATAGCCCATCTCGCCGGTTTTCGCGATCAGCGCGAGACGTACGGCGCGCGAAGTCGCATCGCCCGCGGCCCACGACTTGCGCGAGCCGGTATTCGGCGCGTGACGGTAGGTGCGCAGCGCATGTCCATCGACAAACGCCAGCGATACGGCGTTGATCAACTCATCGCGCGTCAAACCGATCATCTGGCCGACCACAGCGGTCGACGCCAGCTTTACCAGCAACACATGATCGAGCCCGACCTTGTTGAACGAGTTTTCGAGCGCGATACAGCCTTGAATTTCGTGCGCCTTGATCATGCCGATCAAGACGTCTTTCATCGTCAGCGGCTGTTTGCCCGCTGCGATGGCACTGCGCGAGAGCCAGTCGGCCGTCGCCAGAATTCCGCCGAGGTTATCCGACGGATGGCCCCATTCGGCAGCCAGCCAGGTGTCGTTGAAGTCCAGCCAGCGGATCATTGCGCCGATGTTGAAGGCGGCCTGAACCGGGTCTAGCTGGAACGACGTGCCCGGCACCTTCGCGCCGTTGGGGACGATCGTGCCCGGCACGATCGGTCCCATCAGCTTGGTGCAGGCCGGGTAGGTGAGCGCCTCGAGTCCGCAGCCGAGCGTATCGATCAGGCAGTTACGCGCGGTGTCCAGCGCGAGCGTGCTGTCGATCGGGAAATCCAGTACGTAATCGACGATATCGACCAGGACTGGGTCCGGGTCGGGTCGCACGTTGGAAATCGGAGCGGACATCGGGGAGCTTTCCTGATGTAACGGATTAGTTGGTCTTGTTGATCGCGTTCGATTGCGTCGGGGCCGGTGCGCCTTGCACCATGGCTGCCGTCTTGCACTCGTCGGCCAGACGCGAGCTGTCCTTATCCGAGAACAACATCGCCTTCGTCGGGATCACGACCAGGTCCATACCCGTTGCTGCGTCGTGGAAGCGGTCCGCGCCCGTGGTGGTCGCTTCGCGCGGGAGATTGTAGTTTTTGTTCGCCCAGTGAACCGTGACGATCTGGTCACGCTTCATGTCGCCCTTCAGGTCGAATGCCAGACCTTCGTTGCACGACCACTTTTCCGCGCCTTCAGGTACCGGATCAACCTTCGCTTCCTTGGCCGGATTGGCCTTGCGCTTGATCAGGCGTTTCGGTTGCGGCTTCTTCGGCACAGCCTTGGCAGCCGGCGTGGTGGTGGTTTGTGCAGCGGCGTCCGTCGCAACAGTCAGCATCGTCGTGGACAAAGCGCCGATTACGGCGGCAATCAACAGCTTATTCATGGAGGAGAACCTTTCTATCTAATTTCAGTTGAACAGTACGCGGGCTACCGGTCCTGGCGACCGCGAGGGTTGAACTGCACGCGCTATGAAAGCGCACAGCGACCGCTATTTTCTCCTATTTAGCGGCACGTACTTCAAATTCTCGGGACCGGTGTAATTTGCGCTCGGACGGATGATCTTGTTGTCGATCCGCTGCTCGATGACGTGCGCGCTCCAGCCTGCGGTGCGGGAGATCACGAACAGAGGGGTGAACATCGCCGTCGGCACGCCCATCATGTGATACGAAACGGCGCTGAACCAGTCGAGATTTGGAAACATCTTTTTCACATCTGCCATCACTGTTTCAAGTCGCTCGGCGATATTGAACAGCTTCAGGTTGCCCGCTTCCTTCGACAGCTTCTTCGCGACTTCCTTGATGACCTTGTTGCGGGGGTCGGAAATCGTGTACACCGGGTGACCGAAGCCGATCACCACTTCCTTGTTTTCGACGCGCTTGCGGATATCGGCTTCGGCCTCATCCGGCGTCTGATAGCGCGACTGGATCTCGAACGCGGCTTCGTTCGCGCCGCCGTGTTTCGGGCCGCGCAGCGCACCGATTGCACCGGTAATCGCCGAGTAGATGTCCGAACCCGTACCGGCGATCACACGGCCGGTGAACGTCGACGCGTTGAATTCATGCTCGGCGTACAGGTTCAGCGACACATGCATCGCATCGACCCATGCCTTCGACGGTTCCACACCGTGCAGCAGGTGCAGGAAGTGACCACCGATCGAATCGTCATCGGTTTCGACTTCGATGCGCTTGCCGTTGCGCGAGTAGTGGTACCAGTACAGCAGCATCGAACCGAGCGAAGCCATCAGCTTGTCGGCGATGTCGCGTGCGCCCGACAGGTTGTGGTCGTCCTTCTCGGGCAGCACCGTGCCGAGCACCGACACGCCGGTGCGCATCACATCCATCGGGTGAGCAGCGGCCGGAATCCATTCCAGCGCGGCTTTGACGTTCGCGGGCAATCCGCGCAGCGCCTTGAGCTTGGTCTTGTACGCGGTCAGTTCAGCCTGCGTCGGCAGCTTTTCGTGGACCAGCAGATACGCGATTTCTTCGAATTCGCATGCACCGGCGATGTCGAGAATGTCGTAGCCGCGGTAGTGCAGATCGTTGCCGGTCTTGCCGACCGTGCACAGCGCGGTGTTGCCAGCCGTCACGCCGGACAGCGCAACGGATTTCTTCGGTTTGAAGCCGCTTTTAGGTTCGTTCTCGCCTTGTGCACCGGCGGTTTGCGTCGTCTCGCTCATCTCCCGCAATCTCCTTTGTGCCTGCTCATTGTTTCCGCTTGAACCACGCATTCGACGTCTGTTTCCTGCTGCGCGAGACGTTGCTCTGATTCGCTTGTACGGCGCCATGCGAGGGCGCCTCCCAGCGCTGCCACGCCGGTTGCTGCATTGGCCATCGTGCTCATGATGTGGCTTGCCCGTTAGCGCCCACTTTCGTGAAGAGCGGTGCAGCGTCTTGCGGGACGGCGCGGCCCGTGGATTGCGCGCGACGCAGCACTGACCAGTAGTAGCGATAGCTCGCCCGGTCGTGCAGTGTGTCGTGATGCCGCGTCGGTCCCCATTGCGCGGATTGCGCGGCCAGCAGAATTTCGGTAGCAGTGGCGATTTCTTCATCGCGCGGAGCAAATGCAGCGACGATCGCTTCGATCTGCGCCGGATGGATGCTCCACATGCGCGTGTAGCCGAACTCGTTGCGGGCGCGGGCGGCGTCGTTTGCAACCACGCTCATGTCGCGCACCTCGGTGCTGACGTTATGCGACGGCACCTTGCCGTACGCATGGCAGGCCGCCGAAATCTCGAGCTTCGCGCGCCGCACCAGCGGATGATCGAACTGACCGGGCGAGCGCATGGCGGTGTCGGGAATCGCGCCGTCGTGCGCTGAAACGAAGTCCATCAGGCCGAAGCTCAACGCCTCGACGCCGGGGAGCGAAGCCAGATCGAACACGCGCGTCAACGCGCCATGCGTTTCGACCAGCAGTTGCACGGGCACAGGCTGCGCAATGCCGAGTTCGTGCCGCGTCGCCTCGATGAACGCGACCATTTCGGCGGCATCGGGGACGTTGCGGATCTTTGGCAGGGTGATGTAAGCAGGCGCTCGCTTTGCAGCGCGCAGAATGAGACGGACGTCGTCACGCCAGTGCGGGTGATCGAAGTCGTGGATCCGCACACCGACGCGGCCAAAGCGATCATGCTCGCCGCCCAGCATCGACGCGACCAGCTCGGCGTGTTCCGCTTCGCGGCCGACCTGCGCGCCGTCTTCACAATCGAGCGTGATGTCGAACACCGGGCCGAGTTGCTGCTGCAATGCCAGTGATTTCAGCATCAGCTTCTCGCTGCCGGCGTAGTGATCGCAGGCAGGCAGCACAGCGGGCGGCACTTCGCCGTCAAACAGCACTTCGGCGGGTGTGAGGGCGCGCATCTTCGGCGTCAGGATTCTGGGTGGTCGGGTGGGTAAATCGGATTCGGACGCGTTCTGCTCGGCGATCAGCCAGCCATGACGCAAAGCGCGTTCGAATCAGAGGCGAATACTGGCACGACAAATTGCGACGTGAACCGCAATTTCGTGGGCCGTACCCGCATTCGCACGTAAAAAACCGGAACCCGCCGCGATAGTGCCTGAGAGTGCCTCCAGACCTGTCGCTTCGCGCCAGGCCCCCCAAGGGGGTGAGAAAACTTGGGGCGGCCCGGCGTTTTCTCACGAGTTCCGGTTCGTCTGCATCTAGCGCTTAGCCGAGCAGGTGTTGAACGCCTTCGCGCTCTTCGAGCAGTTCATTCAGCGTGCCGTCCATCTTTTCGCGCGAGAACGCGTCGATTGCCAGACCTTCAACGCGCTTGTACTCGCCGTTTTCGCACGTAACCGGCACACCGTAGATGATGTCTTCCGGAATGCCATACGAACCGTCCGACGGGATACCCATCGTGACCCACTTGCCGTTCGTGCCGAGCACCCAGTCACGCACGTGGTCGATTGCAGCGTTGGCTGCCGACGCTGCCGACGACAGGCCGCGCGCTTCGATGATTGCTGCACCGCGCTTGCCGACGGTCGGGATGAACGTGTTGCGGTTCCATTCTTCGTCGTTGATCAGCTTGGTCAGGTCTTGACCTTCTGCCGTTGCAACGCGGAAGTCCGGGTACATGGTCGGCGAGTGGTTGCCCCACACAGCCAGCTTTTCGATCGAAGCGACCGGCTTGCCCGACTTGGCGGCCAGTTGCGACAGCGCGCGGTTGTGGTCGAGGCGCAGCATGGCGGTGAAGTTCTTCTTCGGCAGATCCGGTGCCGACTTCATGGCGATGTAAGCGTTGGTATTGGCCGGGTTGCCGACCACCAGCACCTTCACGTCGCGGCTGGCGACTTCGTTCAGCGCCTTGCCCTGAACCGTGAAGATTTCGGCGTTTGCCGACAGCAGGTCTTTACGCTCCATGCCTTTCGAACGCGGACGTGCGCCGACCAGCAGGGCAACGTCTGCATCCTTGAATGCAACCTTCGGGTCGTCAGTGATCACGACACCCGACAGCAGCGGGAATGCGCAATCATCCAGTTCCATCACGACGCCTTTGACGGCGCCTTGCGCTTGCGGCAGGTCGAGCAGTTGCAGGACAACCGGCTGGTCCTTACCGAGCAGATCGCCATTGGCGATGCGGAACAGTAGGGAGTAAGCGATTTGACCTGCGGCGCCGGTGACGGCAACGCGCTTTGCGGGCTTAGCCATTGAGAAATCTCCAGGACGATGCGTTAGACGCTAGGGAAAACGCCATTCTATATGCGCGTTCAGCGAAGCGTTGTGAAACACGGCGGAATTCACTGTTCGCGTACGGCCTCGGAATGTGCCGAGGCTGTGCGGCGCGCTGCGGCAAGACCGCCATGCCGGAAACCTGTACTGCCGGGCGGGGAGCGGGGCATCTTGGCGCCGGGTAGCCGCTGCACGATGCGGGCTCCTGCAAACAGCGCGTTTCGGCAAGCGTCTGACCAACG
Source organism: Paraburkholderia sp. WS6 (assembly GCF_030464835.1). NCBI lineage: Bacteria > Pseudomonadati > Pseudomonadota > Betaproteobacteria > Burkholderiales > Burkholderiaceae > Paraburkholderia > Paraburkholderia sp. WS6. The sequence continues at coordinate 270,137 of NZ_JALQCK010000001.1, read as the reverse complement.
AATGGCGGCGAATCGAAACCTGGACTGCGTGGGAACAGCATGGCGCAGAGTGGCTGCCGGTGCGCTGCGGCGCTGTATTGCACAGTGCAAAACAGCCGCCGAAAAACCCGCAAACCCTTGCTCGACAAGGAGTGTAGGAGCCGTCAGACACAAAGTCAACATTATCTTATGTCTTATATAAGACATATCTGTTGCGGGGAAAACCCTAGACGCGGCCCGGCCCTTTATGATGAAATGCGCGGATGACTTCGAACCAGGCGAACACCGCGAATCCGAACGGCCAAGGGGCCACGGGCGAGGGTGTATCCGCTGCCACGCCCGCTACGTCGCCCACTTTCAGCCCCTTGTATCAGCAGATCAAGGGCTTGATTACGCAGAGCCTTGAAACCGGCGAATGGAAACCTGGCGAGATCATTCCTAGTGAAGTCGAATTGGCGGCCAGATTCAAGGTCAGTCAGGGAACAGTGCGCAAAGCGATCGACGAGCTTGCCGCCGACAACCTGCTGGTGCGCCGCCAGGGCAAGGGTACTTTTGTTGCAACGCACAACGAAGATCGCGCCCAGTTTCGCTTCCTCAGATTACTGGCCGATGACGGCGCCGAACATCCGCACGTCAGCCGCCTGCTTGAATGCCGGCGTTTGCGCGCTTCGGCGGACATCGCCCGGCAACTCGATCTGAAAGCCGCCGATCCGGTGGTGTTGATCAAGCGCTTGCTGCAGTTCGACGGTGAAGTCACCGTACTCGACGAAATCTGGTTGCCCGGCGCGGTGTTTCGCGGGCTCACGCTCGAGCGGTTGTCGGAGTATAAAGGTCCCCTCTACGCAATGTTCGAGACGGAATTCGGCACACGCATGATCCGCGCAACGGAGAAGATCCGCGCGGTCGCAGCCGAGCCTTCAGTCGCTGACCTGCTGCATGTGCCGGCGGGTTTTCCGCTGCTGTCGGTTGAACGCGTCTCCTATACATATGGAGACCGGCCGGTTGAGGTGCGCCGTGGTTGGTATGTCACAACCGGGTATTACTATCAGAACGATCTGAGCTGAATCGGGATGAAAAAGGGCGCCGCGTCCCACACGCGCGCCTGTTTGAAGGCGCCTTTATCGCGCACGCTGTAACGGACCTGTGGTGGTTTTCGCTGCAGCGCGATATAAAAAGGCGCTAAAATTGCGGATTAGTGTGACTACATAGTAGGGGTCTAGCATGGCTGAAGCCGTAAAAAAACCGAGGCCGGAATTCCGGAACATCGGTATCGGGCAGATTTTGACGGCATACCGTCTCCCGCTAGCGGGGCGTGTGTCGATCTTGCATCGCTTAAGCGGTGGGCTGCTTTTTGTTTTTCTTCCGTTCCTGCTGTACCTCTTCGATCAGAGCCTGACTTCCGAACTTAGTTTCGAAGTCTTCAAGGGCTTCCTCTCCAACATCATCGTCAAGCTCATCACGCTCGTTCTCGCGTGGGCCTTCCTGTTCCACTTCTGCGCCGGTGTCCGTCACCTGTTCATGGACACGAGCCACGGTCTCACGACTAAAGAGAAGGGCAAGCAAACCTCCATCGTGGTGCTGGTCGTTTCGTCGCTTCTGACGATTGCTTTCGCGCTCAAACTCTTCGGAGCATTCTAAAAAAATGGCAGCTAATAACCGAATCGGTCCGAAGCGTCTCGTCGTCGGCGCACATTACGGCCTGCGCGACTGGCTCGCCCAGCGCATCACCGCCTGCATCATGGCCGTCTACACGGTGATCCTGCTCGCGTGGTTCTTCGGCGCGCGCGATTTTTCGTATGACGGTTGGGCCTCGATCTTTGCAACGCAATGGATGAAGCTCGCCACGTTTGTCACGCTGCTGTCGCTGTTCTATCACGCGTGGGTTGGTATCCGCGACATCTGGATGGACTATGTGAAGCCCGTTGGCACGCGCCTGTTTCTTCAAGCGCTGACGATCGTCTGGCTGCTCGCATGTGCGGGCTACGCTGCGCAGATTCTCTGGAGAGTGTAAAAGAATGGCTGCAATCAAGAATTCTCTGCCGCGTCGCAAGTTTGACGTGGTTATCGTCGGCGCAGGCGGCTCGGGGATGCGCGCTTCGCTGCAACTCGCGCGCGCCGGTCTGTCGGTTTGCGTGCTGTCCAAGGTGTTCCCGACGCGTTCGCACACGGTCGCTGCCCAAGGCGGCATCGGCGCCTCGCTCGGCAACATGAGCGAAGACAATTGGCACTATCACTTCTACGACACGATCAAGGGTTCCGACTGGCTCGGCGACCAGGACGCGATCGAGTTCATGTGCCGTGAAGCACCGAACGCCGTGTACGAGCTCGAACACTTCGGCATGCCGTTCGACCGTAACGCTGACGGCACGATTTACCAACGCCCGTTCGGCGGCCACACCGCCAACTACGGCGAAAAGCCGGTGCAACGCGCTTGCGCGGCCGCTGACCGTACGGGTCACGCGCTGCTGCACACGCTGTACCAGCAAAACGTGGCTGCCAAGACGCAGTTTTTCGTCGAATGGATGGCGCTGGATCTGATCCGCGACGCCGACGGCGACGTGCTTGGCGTGACCGCGCTGGAAATGGAAACCGGCGACGTTTATATCCTCGAAGGCAAGACCACGCTGTTCGCTACGGGCGGCGCGGGCCGGATCTTCGCAGCATCCACGAACGCGTTCATCAACACGGGTGACGGCCTGGGCATGGCTGCGCGTTCGGGTATCGCACTGCAAGACATGGAATTCTGGCAATTCCACCCCACCGGCGTGGCCGGCGCGGGCGTGCTGATTACCGAAGGCGTGCGTGGCGAAGGCGGCATTCTGCGTAACTCGAACGGCGAGCGTTTCATGGAACGCTACGCACCGACGCTGAAGGATCTGGCGCCGCGCGACTTCGTTTCGCGTTCGATGGACCAGGAAATCAAGGAAGGCCGCGGCGTGGGTCCGAACAAGGACCACGTGCTGCTCGACCTGTCGCACATCGGCGCTGAGACGATCATGAAGCGTCTGCCGTCGATCCGCGAAATCGCCATGAAATTCGCGAACGTCGACTGTATTAAAGAGCCGATTCCGGTTGTGCCGACCATCCACTATCAGATGGGTGGTATCCCGACGAACATCAACGGCCAGGTCGTTGGCACGTCGCGGGATCACAAGGAAGTCGTCAACGGTTTCTACGCAGTGGGCGAATGCTCGTGCGTGTCGGTGCACGGCGCAAACCGTCTTGGCACGAACTCGCTGCTCGACCTGGTGGTGTTCGGCCGCGCAGCCGGCAATCACATCGTCAAGCACGTGAAGGACATCAAGGAACACAAGCCGCTGCCGGCCGACGCAGGCGATTTCTCGCTGGCGCGTCTGAACAAGCTGGACAAGTCCACGTCGGGCGAATACTCGCAAACCGTCGCTGCCGACATCCGCTCCACGATGCAGGCGCACGCCGGTGTGTTCCGCACGTCGAAGCTGCTGGCCGAAGGTGTCGAGCGGATTCGCGAAGTGGCTGACCGTGTCGACAACATCTACCTGAAAGACAAGTCGAAGGTGTTCAACACGGCACGTATCGAAGCGCTGGAAGTGGAGAACCTGATCGAAGTGGCCCGCGCCACGATGGTTTCCGCCGAAGCGCGCAAGGAAAGCCGCGGCGCGCACGCGCAAGACGACTTCGAACATCGCGACGACGAAAACTGGCTGCGCCATACGCTGTGGTTCAGCGAAGGCGATCGCCTCGACTACAAGCCGGTTCAGATGCAACCGCTGACGGTCGAATCGGTACCGCCGAAAGCGCGTACCTTCTAAGGCACAAGTCAAAGGAATTCAGAAATGGCCAAGCGTACATTTGAAATTTACCGCTACGATCCGGACAAGGATGCGGCGCCGCGCATGCAAACGTACGAGATCGAAATCGACTCGCACGAACGCATGCTGCTCGATGCACTGCTCAAGCTGAAAGCGATGGACGAAACTTTGTCGTTCCGCCGTTCGTGCCGTGAAGGCGTGTGCGGTTCGGACGCGATGAACATCAACGGCAAGAATGGTCTGGCCTGCTTGCAGAACATGAACGACCTGCCGCAGAAGATCGTGCTGCGTCCGCTGCCGGGCCTGCCCGTCGTGCGCGACCTGATCTGCGACTTCACGCAGTTCTTCAACCAGTATCACTCGATCAAGCCGTACCTGATCAACGATACGCCGCCGCCGGAAAAGGAACGTCTGCAGTCGCCGGAAGAACGCGACGAGCTCGACGGCCTGTACGAATGTATTCTGTGCGCTAGCTGCTCTACGTCGTGCCCGAGCTTCTGGTGGAATCCGGACAAGTTCGTCGGCCCGGCTGGCCTGTTGCAAGCCTATCGTTTCATCGCGGATAGCCGCGACGAAGCGACGGGTGAGCGCCTCGACAACCTGGAAGATCCGTACCGTCTGTTCCGTTGCCATACGATCATGAATTGCGTCGACGTCTGCCCGAAGGGCCTGAACCCGACCAAGGCGATTGGCAAGATCAAGGAATTGATGGTTCGCCGCGCTGTTTGATATGAACAGCCCCCACGCTCCCTATCGTTCGCTGCCCCCCGAGGGGGCGGTCAGTACGCTTGGGGCGGCCCGGCGCGTACTGACATGAACGAAACATCGCATCAGTCCGACCCTCTCCGCCGCGCGCGCCTTCGCTGGCGCGCGCGGCGGGGCCTGCTGGAAAACGATCTGATCTTTGAACGTTTTTTCAGCCGATATGAGCATGACCTCAGCGATGCCGATGTAGGCGCTCTCACGCGCCTGCTCGAGCTGAGCGATAACGACCTGATGGACTTGCTGCTCGTTCGCAAGGAACCGGAAGGCGAACTTGCCGACCCGGATGTGATCCGGGTGCTGGAGCTGTTGCGGAATGCTTGAGCACCGCTAACGTCTTGAGCGCCGCTTGTCCGTTGTTCCCAGGCGTGCAAATTATCGAAACCCTGTTTCCATACTTCGATTGAGGATGTGCTATGACCCCGTCAGATGTTAAAGCCACGCTATCGTTCAGCGACAATTCGCCGAGCGTTGAAATGCCGATTTACAAGGGCACTCTCGGCCCGGACGTGATCGACATCCGCAAACTGTACGGCCAGACCGGCAAGTTCACGTACGACCCGGGCTTTATGTCGACGGCGGCGTGCAATTCGGCGATCACGTACATCGACGGTGACAAGGGCGAGCTGCTGTATCGCGGCTACCCGATCGACAACCTCGCGCAAAACGCCGACTTCCTCGAAACCTGCTATCTGCTGCTGAAGGGCGAACTGCCGAACGCGCAGCAGAAAGACGAGTTCGTGAACACCGTCACGAAGCACACGATGGTGCATGAGCAAATGCACTTCTTCTTCCGTGGCTTCCGTCGCGACGCGCACCCGATGGCGATTCTGGTCGCTGCAGTCGGCGCGCTGTCGGCGTTCTATCACGACTCGCTCGACATCAACAATCCGCGTCACCGTGAAGTGTCGGCCATTCGCATGATCGCGAAGTTGCCTACTCTCGTCGCGATGGCGTACAAGTACAGCATCGGCCAGCCGTTTGCGTACCCGAAGAATGACCTGTCGTACAGCGCGAACTTCATGCACATGATGTTCTCGAACCCGTGCGAAGAGTACAAGGTCAACGACGTGCTGGTGCGCGCGCTGGACCGTATCCTGATCCTGCACGCTGACCACGAACAGAATGCGTCGACCTCGACGGTTCGTCTGGCGGGTTCGTCGGGCGCTAACCCGTTCGCGTGTATCGCGGCCGGTATCGCTTGCCTGTGGGGCCCGGCGCACGGCGGTGCGAACGAAGCCGCGCTAAACATGCTGGAAGAAATCGGCTCGGTCGACAACATTCCTGAGTTCATCAAGCAGGTGAAGGACAAGAACTCGGGCGTGAAGCTGATGGGCTTCGGTCACCGCGTCTACAAGAACTACGATCCGCGTGCGAAGCTGATGCGCGAAACCTGCCACGAAGTGCTGGAAGAGCTGGGCCTGCACGACGACCCGCTGTTCAAGCTGGCCATGGCGCTGGAAAAGATCGCTCTGGAAGACGAATACTTCGTGTCGCGCAAGCTGTACCCGAACGTCGACTTCTACTCGGGCATCGTGCAGCGCGCGCTGGGCATCCCGACGTCGATGTTCACGTGTATCTTCGCGATGGCACGTACGGTCGGCTGGATTGCACAGTGGAACGAAATGATCGCCGATCCGGAACAGAAGATTGGCCGTCCGCGTCAACTGTTCATCGGCGATACGCAACGTGAAGCGAAGCCGATTGCGCAACGTTGATCGGAGTTGAGTTTGCGTGGTTCGTAGGGTTGTGATTGCTGCGAACCAGTGCGGAATCAGTTGATAAAAAACGCCCCAACGGGTTTATCGTTGGGGCGTTTTGTTTGCGGCGATAGATCTCGAGCGCCAGGCGTTGAGGACGAAGCCCTCAAGCTGCGGACTAGGTGTTGTCCGGTGTATGTCCGGGCTCCTCCCTCAACTCATTCTCTTCGTCCAGAACGGCTTTCGCTTCAGCTTCGATGGCGTCGAAAATCGCTTCAGGCACGAGGTTGGCGAACTGCTTCCGGCGATTTTTAGACACTTTCCCAGCGTTATCGAGACACATCATGACCAGCGTCGAAAGCATACTGCCGCGCACGTCATATCGCTGATTTACCGCGCGCAGCACTTTGTCATACCGTTGCAGAAAGAGCGTCTCCTGACGAAGCTCAACTTCCAGTGCGAGGTCGGCCATTCTGGCGACGAACTCGACCGCCGGAGTCGCGTCCCAGAACTGATAAATCGACACGTCACCTTGAAATTTAAAGTCGTATTTCATTTCGTCCAACCAGCGGACTTGCCAACGTTCGCGGATTGGTTTTGAAAAATCCCGCAAGGCTTCCAGGTAAGCCTGCTCCTCTCGTTTCATGGCAATCGATACCGGCAGAAGCAGGCCGTTTTCGAGTTTGCCCGATGAGCAGAGCGCGTGATGAATCAGGAAGCGTGAGAGCCGGCCGTTACCATCCATGAACGGGTGCAGGAACACGAAGCCGAACGAGATGATGCTTGCCGCAATGATCGGGTCTACTTGGGTGGGCGCGGAGTTGGCAAATGCTAGCCAATCTGCCATCAGATCAGTCAGTATGTCTGGCGGTGGCGGCACGTATGTCACGCCCGCCGCTCCCCGCAGGCCGCTTTGCAGATGGTTTTGTTCCGCGCGATAAGACGCGGCTTGATCCAGTGGATTTGTTACGCAGATGTTCTGCAATTCGACGAGATATTCTTCGCTGAGTGGATGACGCTCATGTGCTTGCCGCAGAAGCTTGACGAAGCGCTGAGCCTTGTCTTCGGAGGGCGCTTCCTTCTCGATGGCGAACGAATCTTGTGTTTCGTGGAGATAAGCCCAACTGAGCGCCCGGTCTTGCATCTCTGCCGGCAGCGACGCCATGAACTCGCGCGCCCGTGTGAGAACGTCTGACTCGAGGAGTTGAGTAATCGTTGGCGTGCGTGCGACCGTTGCGCAATAACGCATTGAACCAAGGCCGTTGAAGTCGACCCTCCAGCGTGCATTACGCACAGAGGGACCTGTGTAGTACTGGGTGGGATCAAACAAGGGGATGACAGCGCCACCGGCAACCGGTGCGCCTTCGAGTTCTTTACCGGTGAATGTCTCCCAGAGAAATGCGGCTTTCCGTATATAGCCACCGCTAGGCGAGCGGCGCAGTTCCGCCAGGAGATCCTCGGCACTGATGTTCGGCAATGTTTGGGCGAGAACCGCCAAATTGGTGCCTTCGTGCTTCAAAGCAAAGAGCACGTGGTCAAGATAGGCTCCGTCTGCCGGCGCCATGTTTTTGGGAACGGACAGACAGTCGTTGATGTTGGTCAGCCGCGTGACCGGTTTCACGAGGGCTGGCCGCTTGAGCTCCAGCGCGCTCAGGTTCAATTGCTGGCGCAAGTACTCGTAACCGACGGCTGACATGAGTGTCCCGAAAAATTATCCCAAACGTGCAGCTTACAAATATTTTTTTATATCGGCACAGTTTTTTTTACAAAACGCCGTATGACTGAAGATTTTTTTACGCCGAAGCGCTGCCATCGCATGGCCAAAAATTTGTCGTTCAGGCGCAGTTCAGCGTTTTTTTTGTATCCCAACAAGTTTTTTGTTCGAAATCCGTCTTTCTCGCAAATTTTTTTACCAGCCCGCGGTTGCACTCGGGGAAAGCCAAACATATCGCGAATACAAAGGCTTGGCGAAGTTGAACCACTTGTTCGCGGGTGTCAACCGCCGGAAATTCCCGGGCAACGAGCCGCGTTTCAAGCTTCGTATTGCCCCATGCAATCCCTTGCCGGGTAACACCCATACAGGTATCGCCACTACCACCCAACTCCCTGTTTTTTATCGGTTTTTTGCATGATTCATGGGCCCAAAGCCGGGTTCTGCGTGGCATAATCGACCGACACAGTCAGCCCGCAGTCATTACTACTCCGCATACCATGGCACAGACTCTCTACGACAAATTGTGGAACACACACGTGGTCCACACGGAAGAAGACGGTACGACGATTCTCTATATCGACCGTCACCTGCTGCACGAAGTCACCAGCCCTCAGGCGTTCGAAGGCCTGAAGCTGGCTGAGCGTCCGGTGTGGCGCATCAGCGCGAATCTGGCGGTGTCGGACCACAACGTCCCCACCACGGATCGCAGCCACGGCATTGCCGATCCGGTCTCCAAGCTGCAAGTCGATACGCTCGACACGAACTGCGACGCCTATGGCATCACGCAGTTCAAGATGAACGACCTGCGTCAGGGCATCGTGCACATCATCGGGCCGGAGCAGGGCGCAACGCTGCCCGGCATGACCATTGTCTGCGGCGACTCGCACACGTCCACGCACGGCGCGTTCGGCGCGCTGGCGCACGGTATCGGCACCTCGGAAGTGGAGCACGTGCTGGCCACGCAAACGCTCTTGCAGAAGAAAAGCAAGAACATGCTGGTGAAGGTCGAAGGCCCGTTGCCGCGCGGCTGTACCGCGAAAGACATCGTGCTCGCGATCATCGGCAAGATCGGCACGGCAGGCGGCACCGGCTATGCGATCGAATTCGGCGGTTCGACGATTCGCGCGCTGTCCATGGAAGGTCGCATGACGGTCTGCAACATGGCGATCGAAGCAGGCGCGCGCGCCGGCATGGTCGCTGTGGACGACACCACCATCGAATATCTGAAGGGCCGTCCCTTCTCGCCGGCAGGCGTCGAATGGGATCACGCGGTCGAGTACTGGAAGCAGTTCAAGTCAGACGAAGGCGCGCAATTCGACCGTGTAGTCGAGCTGAACGCCGCTGAAATCGTGCCGCAAGTCACGTGGGGCACGTCGCCGGAGATGGTCACTGCCGTGGACGGCCGCGTGCCGGATCCTGAGCGTGAAAAGGACCCGGTCAAGCGTGACGCAATGGAGCGCGCGTTGAAATACATGGCGCTCGAACCGAATGCGCCGATCGAATCCATCAAGCCGGATAAAATCTTCATTGGGTCGTGCACCAACGCGCGCATTGAAGACATTCGCGCTGCGGCATACGTCGTGAAGAAACTCGGCCGCCGCGTCGCACCGAACATCCGTCTGGCCATGGTGGTGCCGGGTTCGGGTCTGGTGAAGGCGCAAGCGGAACGCGAAGGCCTCGACAAGGTCTTTACGGATGCCGGTTTCGAATGGCGTGAGCCCGGTTGCTCGATGTGTCTCGCAATGAACGCCGACCGGTTGGATCCGGGCGAGCGTTGCGCGTCCACGTCGAATCGTAATTTCGAAGGTCGTCAGGGCGCCGGTGGCCGTACCCACCTCGTGAGCCCCGCGATGGCTGCCGCAGCGGCTATCGAAGGGCATTTCGTCGATATTCGCAAGCTTGGATAAACACGCATGATGAAGAACATGAATCGCACCACTCTATTGCGCCGCTTCGCACTCGGTACCCTGGCCGCGCTATTGCTCGGTCTGGCCGGCTGCAATACGGTGCACGGATTTGGCGAGGACATGTCGCACCTCGGCAATTCGATCAGCAATCACGCTGACAAATAAGCGGTTTTTGATTTTTGCCGGCGATGCGCGAGCGGCTTTTCGGCCGCCACGCGCATCGCTTGGTCTTGAAACAGGCGCAAGCGTCATGGATAAATTCATCGTACACACCGGCGTCGTGGCGCCGCTCGATCGCGAGAACGTCGACACGGACGCGATCATTCCGAAGCAATTCCTGAAGTCGATCAAGCGCACGGGTTTTGGTCCGAACGCGTTCGACGAATGGCGTTACCTCGACCACGGCGAACCGGGTCAGGACAATTCGAAGCGTCCGCTGAACCCGGATTTCGTGCTGAATCAGCCGCGCTATCAGGGCGCATCGGTGCTGTTGGCGCGCAAAAACTTCGGTTGCGGCAGCTCGCGTGAGCATGCGCCGTGGGCGTTGGAGCAGTACGGTTTCCGCGCGATCATCGCGCCGAGCTTCGCCGATATTTTCTACAACAACTGCTTCAAGAATGGCGTGCTGCCGATCGTGCTGACCGAACAGCAAGTCGATCACCTGTTCAACGAAACCTACGCGTTCAACGGCTTCAAGCTGACCGTCGACCTGGAAGCGCAAGTCGTGCGCACGTCAGACGGTAGCGCCGAGTATCCGTTCGAAGTGGCGGCGTTCCGCAAGTACTGTCTGCTGAATGGCTTCGACGATATCGGCCTCACGCTGCGTCACGCTGACAAGATTCGCCAGTTCGAAGCCGAGCGGATCGCGAAGCAGCCGTGGCTGAATCACCGCATCGTCGGATAAACAGAAAAATCATCAAGGAAACTCGCATGAAGATCGCAGTCTTGCCGGGCGACGGCATCGGTCCCGAAATCGTCAAGGAGGCCGTGAAGGTCCTGAACGTGCTCGGCGAAAAGTTCGAACTCGAAGAAGCGCCGGTTGGCGGCGCGGGTTACGAAGCCAAGGGTCATCCGCTGCCCGATTCGACGCTGGCGCTGGCGAAAGAAGCCGATGCGATCCTGTTCGGCGCCGTCGGCGACTGGAAATACGACTCGCTCGAACGCGCGCTGCGCCCGGAGCAGGCGATTCTCGGTCTGCGCAAGCACCTGCAATTGTTCGCGAACTTCCGTCCGGCAATCTGCTATCCGCAGCTCACTGGTGCTTCCTCGTTGAAGGAAGAAATTGTTTCGGGTCTCGACATCCTGATCGTGCGCGAACTGAACGGCGACATCTACTTCGGCGCGCCGCGCGGTGTGCGTTCGTCGCCGGATGGGCTGTTCGAAGGCGCGAAGGAAGGCTTCGACACGATGCGTTATTCGGAACCCGAAGTGCGCCGCATTGCGCACGTCGCGTTTCAGGCCGCGCAAAAGCGCCAGAAGAAACTGACGAGCGTGGACAAGGCGAATGTGCTCGAAACGTCGCAGTTCTGGCGGGACGTGATGATCGACGTGTCGAAGGAATACGCGGACGTCGAGTTGTCGCACATGTACGTGGACAACGCGGCGATGCAACTGGTCAAGGCGCCGAAGGCGTTCGACGTGGTTGTGACCGGCAACATGTTCGGCGACATTCTGTCGGATGAAGCCGCCATGCTGACGGGCTCGATCGGCATGCTGCCGTCGGCCTCGCTCGACAAGAACAACAAGGGCTTGTACGAGCCGTCGCACGGTTCGGCGCCGGATATCGCCGGTAAGGGCGTGGCGAATCCGCTGGCCACGATCCTGTCGGCCGCGATGATGCTGCGCTATTCGCTGAACAAGGCGGAACAGGCGGATCGCATCGAAAACGCGGTGAAGAAGGTGCTGGAACAGGGTCTCCGCACGGGCGATATTCTGACGCCGGGTTGCAAGCAGGTCGGCACCGTGGCGATGGGCGACGCAGTGGTCGCCGCGCTGTAACGGCCTTTGAAACAGCAAGTGGTAACGGTTGTAGTTAGGCAGTCAAACGGCCTTTAAAACGCGAATTGGCCTCAAAACAGGCCGATTCGCGCGTAATACGGACGATAGCGGCAGACGATCACGTCGCCAGATTCCGGTTTTCGTGTATATTGTAGCGATGGCGCACATAGCTCAAATCTCCTCGATTTCGAAACTGCACGGCAAAACGGCCCGTGTGGTTGAGTTCGCCATTACCACCACAAAAGCGATTACCCCGAAAACGATCACGAAACGCTGATCGTCCGTCGTGCCCGCTCATCTTCCCCGCGCGGTCACTGCGGGCAAAGATGCGGGGAAGTTTCCATTCGAAGGGTATGAAGTCATGAACGTAGGTCTCGTAGGTTGGCGCGGTATGGTCGGCAGCGTCCTGATGCAACGTATGCAGCAGGAAGGCGATTTCGACTTGATCGAACCGGTGTTTTTCAGCACCAGCAACGCGGGCGGCAACGCGCCGTCGTTCGCCAAAAACGAGACCAAGCTCAAAGATGCGACAAGCATCGAAGACCTGAAGAAGTGCGAAGCGATCATCTCCTGCCAGGGCGGCGACTACACGAATGAAGTGTTCCCGAAGCTGCGCGCAGCGGGCTGGAACGGCTACTGGATCGACGCGGCTTCGTCGCTGCGCATGAAGGATGACGCGGTCATCATTCTCGATCCGGTCAACCTCGACGTGATCAAGAACGCGCTGGTCAAGGGCCAGAAGAATTTCATCGGCGGCAACTGCACGGTCAGCCTGATGCTGATGGCGCTGGGCGGCCTGTTCCGCGAAAACCTCGTCGACTGGATGACGGCCATGACGTATCAGGCCGCTTCGGGCGCGGGTGCGCAGAACATGCGCGAACTGCTGCAGCAAATGGGCACGCTGTACGGCGCGGCCAAGGAAGACCTGGCGGATCCGTCGTCGGCGATTCTCGACATCGACCGCCGCGTGCTGAGCGCCATGAACAGCGACCGTATGCCGACCGACAACTTTGGCGTGCCGCTTGCGGGCTCGCTGATTCCGTGGATCGACAAGGATCTCGGCAACGGCATGTCGAAGGAAGAGTGGAAGGGCGGCGCGGAAACCAACAAGATCCTCGGCAAGCCGGCCATGGGCACGCCGGGTTCGATCCCGGTAGATGGCCTCTGTGTGCGGATCGGCGCAATGCGCTGCCACTCGCAGGCACTGACCATCAAGCTGAATAAGGACGTGCCGCTGGACGAAGTGAACAGCATCCTCGCCTCGGGTAACGACTGGGTCAAGGTTGTGCCGAACGAACGCGAAGCGTCGATGCGCGATCTGTCCCCGGCCGTGGTCACGGGCACGCTGACGGTGCCGGTTGGCCGTGTGCGCAAACTGGCGATGGGCGGCGAATATCTGTCGGCCTTCACGGTCGGCGATCAGCTGCTGTGGGGCGCGGCAGAACCGCTGCGTCGCATGCTTCGCATTGTGCTCGACAAGTAAAGTAAACTACGCGCTCACGACGCGTAGAAAACTCAAAAAGCGTCGCGCTTGCGCGGCGCTTTTTTCATTGTGTGCTCCGATTATCTTGTCTCTTTCCAACCGCAAAAAAGGGCTGCGCGCTGACGCGCCTGGAGTCCCGATGAGCCTTCGACTCTCTTCCCTTCGGGCTATGTCTATGCATCAAGGTACGGGCCGGCTGATGGCCGTGGCCGCCTTGGCGTTCGCGCTGGCGGGCGCCGGTATGGGTAGCGCGGTGGCAGCGCCGGGCGACGCCGCGAGCGCGCCTGAGGGCGCTTCCGTTTCTTACGCCGCCGGGAGCCAATACACGGTGCGCCCCGGGCAGTCGTTGAACGACGTGGCGATTGCCGTCACGCAATCGCACGACAAGGGGACGCTCGCACGCGCTTCGCGCGCGCTGTTCGATGCGAATCCGAATGCCTTCATGAGTCATGACCCGAGCCGGATGCGCGTCGGTGCGCTGTTGACGATCCCGGCTCTCGATGCAACCGGTGCTCCGGCGGCTTCTGCGCCGGTTGCGGGGTCTGCGTCTGCCGCGCCATCGGCCACTACGGCTGCGCCGGCTTCCGCGCCGAACGCGGCGGCGGTTGGTGCTGCTGTCGGCGCCGCGAGCGGTGTGGCGCAGGTCAATGCCGCCGCAGCGAGCGCGGCAAGCGCTGCGGCTCAGGCTGCCACGCCTGCGGTTTCAGGGACGGCCAGCTCGACGACGGCTGAAGCAAACTCGGCGACGCCGGCTAGCTCGGCAGCGGCCGGTGCGGCCCCCGTAGCAGGTTCACAGGCTGCAGGCGTGTTGCCGGCCAGCGGCGCACATGTCTGGTCGGGCGCGATCCAGCCCTCGGCCAGTGAGGCTGCCGAAGGGGCGTCGGCGGCTGCCACAGCAGCAGCGACGGCCACCGCTCAACCGGCATCGCAACCGCGTGCGCAGGTTTCCAGCTTGCAGCAATTGCTCGCGCTGAAAAACCGCGTGCTGATGGAACTGCAGAAACATGGCATCGGTGGTACGCCGACCGCGCCGGTGCCGCCTGCTACAAATGGTGCGCAACCGGCCGCCGGTGTTTCGTCCGCGGCAGCCGTTTCCGGTCATGGCAGCGCGCCGGTTTCCACGGCGACCGATGCCGGCATCTCGCAGACGAATTTGAGCATCGCGGCGGCGATCGGCGCGGCGTTGGTCGTGTTGCTGGCGGCTTTGCGTCTGAGTCGACGTAAGCGCGTTGCTGTTGCCGCGACAGGCGGCTCGCTGGCGGAGGACGCAGCGGCGGCTTCCGCGCGAGCGGCTGGGTCGCAGGATGTCGATTCGACGCGCGAAGCGTCGGACGTGAGCGGCGAAGCGGCGGCCGGGTACGCGGCGGTAGTGGCGCCGACTGACCACGAGATCGCTGGGGATGAAGCGGCGGCGCGAGAAGTGGCGGAACGCGTGGCAGCAGAGCGCGAAGCGGAAATTCGCGCGGCGACTGCGCGTGAGGCAGCAGAACGAGAAAATGCAGAGAGCGCGGCGACCGAACGCTTGGCGGCGGAACGTGCAGAAGCGGAGCGCGCTGCGGTAGAAAGCGCAGAAGCCGAACGCGTAGCTGCGTCACACGCTGCTGCGGAGCGCGCCGAAGCCGAACGCGCGGAGGCAGACAAAGCCGCGGCTGAGCGTGCGGCAGAAGATCACGACGCGGCACAACGCGCCGCAGCAGAACACGAAGCCGCTGCCCACCAACCTCACACAGGCTCGCCCGCACAAGACCACGATGCGTTCCAACGCGCGTCGCAGGAAATCCACCCGACGCCCGCGCCGTTCGAAGCTTCGCAGCCGAGCCCGGACACCGAATCGATCGGCCAAAGCGCTCCCACAACCGAACCTCTTCCCTCGGCCCATCACGAGAATCTCGACGGGGCAACCACGGCTGCGAGCCTCGCAGCCGCCGCGGAACTCGGTGCCGAAGCATTGCCGCTGACTCCACTTGAACCGGTCGACGAGAGTTTCCAGCAAGAGGTGCCTCCGCACCGTCTGCAATGGGACGACGAACCGGCATCGAGCGCGCCGGCCATGCCGTTGGCAGAGCCGACGAATGAGCCGCTTGCAGAGTCACGGAGCCATCAGGACACCCCACCGCCGCCGGTCATCGATTTCACGCGGCAGCAGGCTGAACCGCGCACGAGTTCGCCGTTCAGCCAGCCGCACGGCGAGACGTCGGCGCATCCGGTGCCCGATACTTCGGTGCCGGCAGTGCCCGCAGCCCAACAGGGCGCGGCTCACGTCGAACCGACGCATCAACCGTCTTACGAAGCGCATCCGCAGTCACATCTGCACGCCGAACCCGCAACGCCAGCAGGTGCACCGAACTTCGAACCGACACCCGTCGCGCCAGTTCAGTCCGCGCTATCCGCGCCGACCGAGTTCCCGCGCGATGCCCTCGATGCCTTCAACAGTCTGAACATGCCATTGCCGCCGCGCGTCGAATCGACCGACGACGCAGCCGTGAGCGCACCCGCATCGCAGTCGACACAGCCGGTTGCCTCCCCCGAAACCAGGGCGCAACAAACCGTAGCGCCGCACGATCCGGACGACTTCCCGCACGTCGCTGACGAAATCGCCGCCGGCACCGCAGGCCACGCAGCCGTCGCGGGCCTGGGCGCTGCCGGCTTCGGCGCGCTGAAGCTCGATTTCGACCTGGAGTTGCCGCCGAGCCCAGCTCAGCCGTTGCCGGCCTTCACGCGGGCCGATCTCACTCGCATCGCCCGCAACAAGCTCGATCTGGCCGCCGAATATATCGACCTCGGCGATCTGTCCGGCGCGCGCACGCTCATCAACGAAGTGATCGAAGCGAACGATCCGGCCACGCGCACCGAGGCGCGCGCGCTGCTCTCGACGCTCGCGCCGTTGTCGTGAAGCGTATTGCATTAGGCGTTCAGTACGACGGCTCGGCATTCTGCGGCTGGCAGTCGCAGCCGCACGGCAAGACCGTGCAGGACGAGCTCGAACGGGCGTTGCGCGAGTTCGCGCAAACGCCTGTGCAAACCATTGTGGCTGGGCGCACCGATACCGGCGTGCACGGCCTCGGCCAAGTCGTGCACTTCGACACCGAACTCGATCGCACGGACTTTTCGTGGATTCGCGGCACCAACGCCTTCCTGCCGAAGACGATCGCCGTGCAATGGGCCAAGCCGATGCCCGACGAATTCCACGCGCGGTTTTCAGCGTTCGAACGGACCTATTACTACGTCCTGTACGTCCATCCGTTCCGTTCGCCGATGCAGGATACGCGGGCCGGCTGGGTACACACGCCGCTCGACGTCGACGCCATGCGGGCCGCGGCCGCTCATCTGATCGGCGAGCACGATTTTTCAGCATTCCGTTCGTCGCAATGCCAGGCGAAAACGCCGGTCAAACATCTGTATCAGATCGACATGCGGCAACAGGGCGACTTCGTTCATTTCCGGTTTCGGGCGAACGCGTTCCTGCACCACATGGTGCGCAATCTGATGGGCTGTCTGGTCGATATCGGCCGGGGACGCCATCCGGCCGAATGGATGGCCGAGGTTCTTGCCAGCCGCGAACGCGATTGTGCCGCGCCGACCTTCATGCCTGACGGCCTGTACCTGGCGCAGGTGGGATATCCTGAGCAATTCGCCGTGCCCGCGCCGCAGACCGGCAGCGTGCCGTGGAGTACCGTCTGGACCGAGCAAGCGCAAACATGAAATCAACTGAAAATCTGGCAGCCGAAGCAAACGCCGGCGCGCAGCAGCATGCCGCGCCGCATCGCACGCGTATCAAGTTGTGCGGACTGTCGAAGCCGGAAGACGTGTCGCTGGCGATCGACCTCGGCGCCGACGCGATCGGCCTCGTGTTCTACCCGCCGAGCCCGCGTTCGGTAAGCGTTGCGCAGGCAGTAGAGCTGGTACACGACGTGCCGCCGTTCATATCGGTAGTCGGCTTGTTCGTGAACGCAACGCCGGACTGGATTCGCGAAGTCGCCAGCAATGTCGGGCTTACGCTGCTGCAGTTCCACGGCGACGAAACCGCTGAGCAGTGTGAATCCCTCGCCAGTGTTGCGGGTTTGCCTTGGTTGCGCGCTTTGCGAGTCGCAGCGGATACTCAGCCGGCAGATTTGGTAAAATCAGCGCTTAACTATTCAGCAGCCAGCGCCCTCCTGTTCGACACCCATGTCGAAGGCTATGGCGGCGGCGGGAAGGTTTTCGATTGGTCACTTATTCCAGCAGAGCTCGCGCGTCGGGCCGTTTTGAGTGGTGGGTTGAACGCGCAAAACGTCAGTGATGCGATCCATCGCGTGCGCCCGTACGCGGTCGATGTCTCGAGCGGCATCGAAGTGCCGGGCGCCAAGGGCGTGAAAGATCACGCCCGGATGGCGGCGTTCGTACGCGCAGTGCGCGCAGCGGACGCTGAATGATTCAGGCGGCGCGGTTTTCTCATAGAAAAGCCGTGCGCCACACTGAGAAGAGTGATCACCATGTATAACTTGCCTGACGAAAGAGGCCATTTCGGCCAGTATGGCGGCGTGTTCGTCGCCGAAACGCTGGTTCACGCACTCGACGAGCTGCGTGCCGCGTACGAGAAATTTCAAAAAGACCCGGAATTCGTCGCCGAATACGAGCGCGAACTGAAGCATTTCGTGGGTCGTCCGTCCCCCATTTATCACGCACAACGTTGGAGCGAAATGCTCGGCGGCGCGCAGGTTTTCCTCAAGCGTGAAGACCTGAATCACACCGGCGCTCACAAGATCAATAACGTGATTGGCCAGGCGCTGCTCGCAAAGCGCATGGGCAAGCCGCGCGTGATCGCGGAAACCGGCGCAGGCCAGCACGGCGTGGCGGCCGCGACCATCGCGGCGCGCTTCGGCATGGAATGCGTGGTCTACATGGGCGAAGAAGACGTACGCCGCCAGGCGGCCAACGTGTACCGGATGAAGCTGCTCGGCGCAACCGTCGTGCCCGTGACGTCCGGCTCGCGCACACTGAAAGACGCGCTCAATGAAGCGATGCGCGACTGGGTGACCAACGTCGAAAACACCTTCTACATCATCGGCACGGTGGCGGGGCCGCATCCGTATCCGATGATGGTGCGCGACTTCCAGCGCGTGATCGGCGACGAGTGCAAGGTGCAGATGCCCGAACTGGTCGGTCGCCAACCCGACGCCGTGATTGCGTGCGTTGGCGGCGGTTCTAACGCGATGGGTATCTTTTACCCGTACATTGACGACGCTTCGGTGCAGCTAATCGGCGTCGAGCCAGCGGGTGACGGGATCGAAACCGGCCGGCACGCAGCCTCGCTGATCGCCGGCACTCCGGGCGTGCTGCACGGCAACCGCACGTATCTCCTGCAAGACGAGAACGGTCAGATCATCGAAACACATTCGATATCGGCCGGTCTGGACTATCCGGGAGTCGGCCCCGAGCACGCGTGGCTAAAAGACAGTAATCGCGCGCAATATGTCAGCATCACCGACGAAGAAGCGCTCAAGGCGTTCCACGACTGCTGCCGCATCGAAGGCATTATTCCGGCGCTGGAGTCCAGCCATGCGCTGGCCTACGCCGCGAAGCTCGCGCCGACGCTGCCCAAGGACAAGGTCCTTCTGGTCAATCTGTCGGGCCGCGGCGACAAGGACATGCATACGGTCGCTGAGCGATCGGGCATTCAGTTCTGAGCGCCGCGACGATGCGCGACGAGTTCGATGAGCCGCAACCGGCGCTTGAAACCAGCCCGGCCGCCGAGGTAGTGGTGGCCGAGGCGCCTGCACCCTTGTTAGCGCAGGTGCCTGCCGGCATCCGGCTGTTGAACCGCGATTTTCTGACCGATGTAGCGAACATCCCCGACGGGTCGATCGACCTGATCCTGTGCGATCCGCCTTATGG
This sequence comes from Paraburkholderia sp. WS6, assembly GCF_030464835.1. Classification (NCBI taxonomy): domain Bacteria; kingdom Pseudomonadati; phylum Pseudomonadota; class Betaproteobacteria; order Burkholderiales; family Burkholderiaceae; genus Paraburkholderia; species Paraburkholderia sp. WS6. The sequence goes on along the minus strand of NZ_JALQCK010000001.1, from coordinate 250,929 downwards.
GCTCGGCAAGGATTATGGCAACGACTCCGACATGCGCTCCGGCGAGGATTTCCTCGCCTGGACGCGTGGCTGGCTCGAGCTGGCTATTCCGAAGCTCAAGCCGTCGGGTTCGCTGTATATCTTCTGCACCTGGCAGTACGCGCCGGAAATCTTCAGCTTCCTGAAGACAAAACTCACGATGATCAACGAAATCATCTGGGACCGGCGTGTGCCGAGCATGGGGGGAACGGTTCGCCGGTTCACCTCGGTGCATGACAACATCGGCTTTTTCGCGGTGTCGAAAGATTACTTTTTCGATCTCGATCCCGTCCGCATCCCGTACGATGCCATCACGAAGAAGGCGCGTTCGCGTAAATTGTTCGAAGGCAGTAAGTGGCTGGAGCTTGGCTATAATCCGAAGGACGTCTGGTCGGTATCGCGGCTGCATCGGCAACACGCCGAGCGCGTCGATCATCCGACCCAGAAACCTCTGGAAATTGTCGAGCGGATGGTGCTGGCAAGTTGTCCGAAGGGCGGGCGCGTACTCGACCCGTTCATGGGCAGCGGCACCACCGCAGTCGCTTGCGCCCGGCAGCAGCGCGAATTCGTCGGCTATGAGATCAATGAAAGTTACTGTGCGATAGCACGCGAACGCGTTAGCGCGGCCGCGTCGGCGCCTGCTGCCGCTCGCAAAAGCCGCAAGAATGCGGCCAAAGCTGAGCAGCAAACCGAGGCGCAATAAGCGCGCAGTAGCTTAAAAATCCGAGAATATTCCATGTCCCGTATCAAGAACACGTTTGCCGCGTTGTCCGCCCAGGGTAAGAAAGGCCTGATTCCGTTCATGACGGCCGGCGACCCGGATCCGGCGCGCACAGTTGAATTCATGCACGCGCTCGCCGCCGGCGGCGCCGATGTGATCGAACTGGGCGTACCGTTTTCCGACCCGATGGCCGACGGCCCGGTGATCCAGCAATCGTCCGAACGCGCGCTGGCGCATGGCGTGTCGCTGCGCCATGTACTGGCCGACGTGAAGCGCTTCCGCGAAACCGATGACAAGACGCCGGTGGTGCTGATGGGCTACGCCAATCCGATCGAGCGCATGGGCACCGAAGCGTTCGCCAAGGCTGCGAAAGAAGCCGGTGTAGACGGCGTGCTGGTTGTCGACTACCCGCCGGAAGAGTGCGTTAATTTCGCCGAACAGATGCGATCTGCCGGCATCGATCCGATCTTTTTGCTGGCGCCCACCTCCACGGATGAGCGCATCGCGGAAGTCGGCAAAATCGCCAGTGGTTACGTCTACTATGTGTCACTGAAAGGCGTGACCGGCGCGGCAAATCTGGACGTTTCCAGCATCGCGAGTAAAATCCCCGCCATCAAGTCGCGCGTACCCCTGCCGGTGGGCGTCGGTTTTGGCATCCGTGACGCGCAAACGGCGCGTTCGGTGGCCGAAGTGTCCGATGCCGTCGTGATCGGCAGCCGTATCGTGCAATTGCTCGAACAAGCGGCGCCCGAAGCCGCCGCCGAGACGCTTACGCGCTTCATTGCCGAAGTGCGCGAGGCGCTCGATAGCGTCGCGACTGCCCGATAACAGTTATTTTTTGTCTCCTGTAGTGTGAGCGGCGGGTTCGTCCCGCCGTTTGCGCAACCGGTTGACCCAGAGGGATTCAATATGAGCTGGCTCGATAAGCTGCTGCCGCCGAAAATCAAACAAACCGACCCGAAGAACCGCAAGGGGATTCCGGAAGGCCTGTGGATCAAGTGCCCGTCGTGCGAAGCCGTGCTGTACCGCAATGACGTCGAGGCCAATCTGCACGTTTGCCCGAAGTGCGACCATCACATGCGCATCGGTGCGCGTGAGCGGCTCGACGGCCTGCTCGATCCGGAAGGCCGCTACGAAATCGGCCAGGAAATCGTCCCGGTCGACGCGCTCAAGTTCAAAGACAGCCGCAAGTACCCGGACCGCCTGAAAGAGGCGATGGACGACACCGACGAAACCGACGCAATGGTCGTGATGGGCGGCGCCATCCACACGCTGCCAGTGGTGGTCGCGTGTTTCGAGTTCTCGTTCATGGGCGGCTCGATGGGTTCGGTGGTCGGCGAACGTTTCGTGCGGGGCGCTCAGAACGCGCTCGAACAGAAGGTGCCGTTTATCTGCTTCACCGCTTCGGGCGGCGCGCGGATGCAGGAAAGCCTGCTTTCGCTGATGCAGATGGCGAAGACCACCGCCATGCTGACCAAGCTAGCCGAAGCCAAGCTGCCGTTCATTTCCGTGCTGACCGATCCGACTATGGGCGGCGTGTCGGCGAGTTTCGCGTTCCTGGGCGACGTGGTGATCGCCGAGCCGAAGGCGCTGATCGGCTTCGCCGGCCCGCGCGTGATCGAACAAACCGTGCGTGAAAAGCTGCCGGAAGGCTTCCAGCGCGCCGAATTCCTGCTGACGAAGGGCGCGGTCGACATGATCGTCGATCGTCGCAAGCTGCGTGAAGAAATCGCGCAATTGATGGCGCTGTTGAGCCATCAGCCGGCGGACGCAGTCGCGTAAGCCTTTGCATCAATACGGGGCCGCGCCTGAAAGGGCGCCGCAGCCGTCCGAAAAGCAGTCGAAAAATAGCGCGCCGCGAGAGTCATCAAGCGGCGCGCTGTCATTTCCGGGATAATCACGATCTCGCAACGCAGCAAAGATTCGCTCGATGACCACATTCCCCACCCTCGACGCGTGGCTCACGCACCTTGAATCCGCGCATCCTGTCGGCATCGACATGGGATTGGGACGCATCTCCCAGGTACGTGACGCGATGCAGTTGTCGTTCGCGTGCCCGATCATCACGGTCGGCGGCACGAACGGCAAGGGTTCGACCTGCGCGATCCTCGAATCGATTTTGCTGCGCGCGGGCTTCACGGTTGGCTGCCACACGTCGCCGCATCTGTTGACCTTCAACGAACGGGCGCGCGTGAACGGCGAAATGGCGAGCGACGCAGACCTGCTGCCGCATTTCGAAGCCGTCGAAGCCGCACGCCTGAGCCTTGCCGAACCGATCACACTGACTTACTTCGAATTCACGGCGCTCGCGATCATGAGCCTGTTCGCCTCGCGCGGACTGGACGCGGTGATTTTCGAAGTCGGCCTGGGCGGCCGCCTCGACGCGGTCAACATCCTCGATGCGGATTGCGCAATCATCACCAGCATCGATATCGATCACACCGAGTATCTCGGCGACACGCGCGAGAAAATCGCCTTCGAAAAAGCCGGCATTTTCCGCCCCGGTAAGCCGGCGATCTGCGCCGATCCGGTGCCGCCTCAAACATTGATCGATTACGCTGAAAAGATCGGCGCCGAACTGTGGCTATTCGGCCGCGATTTCCGCTACGAAGGGCAGGCAGGCAGCGAGCGCCAGCAATGGAGCTACGTGGGCCCGACCATGCGCCGTTCCGCGCTCGCCTACCCGGCATTGCGCGGCGCGAATCAGTTGATCAACACGTCGGCGGCGCTGGCCGGTCTTGAAGCGCTGCGCGATCGTTTGTCGGTCTCGGCGCAGGACATCCGGCTCGGCCTCGCTAACGTCGAATTGCCGGGGCGCTTCCAGGTGCTGCCCGGCAAGCCGGCCATCGTGCTCGATGTCGGCCACAACCCGCACGCCGCGGCAGTGCTGTCGCAAAACCTCGGCAATATGGGCTTTTTCCCGTACACCTACGCCGTGTTCGGCGCGATGCGCGACAAGGACATTGCCGGCGTGCTGACGCATCTGAAAGGCGAAATCGACCACTGGTGCGTGACCGATCTGCCGACCCCGCGTGCGGCTTCGGCGGGAGAACTCGAGGCGGCTTTGCGCAAGCAGGGCGTGAGCGACGGCAATGACAGCAGCGTGACGCGCTACGCAACACCAGCAGAGGCTTTCCAAGACGCGCTAAAACGAGCGTCAGAGAATGATAGAATCGTGGTTTTCGGCAGTTTCTATACGGTAGCAGGCGTAATGGCCTACCGTAAATCGCAGCAACACTGAACGGGCGCCAGGCTCGAACCAAGCGATTCATGGGAATTTTCTCGTTCGGCAAGAAAGACGACGCGCCCAATCGGCGCGGCGCAAACACCAGTTCCACCCGGGCCGCCCGTGGCGAGCGCGTGGAGCGGCGAACCCGCCGCACGGAGCGCACCGTGGATGCCGATGCGATGCTGCTCGACCCTACGTTGCCTGAAAAGCAGCGTGCGCGACGCAGACTCGTCGGCGCGGTCGCGCTGGTGGTTGCAGCGGTGGTGATCCTGCCCATGGTGCTGGATTCGCATCCAAAGCCCGTCACGGACGACATCTCCATCGACATTCCAAGCCGCCCCGCGCCGAAGGTCGCCACCAAGACCGAAGAAGACACGCAGGCCGGCGTAGCACCGGATAACCCAGCGCCTGACGCGGCACTCGCCGCTTCCGGCCTTGCGCCGACAACGGCAGCCACGCAAGGCCAGTCCAGCGCCGCTAAACAGCAGAGTGCGGCTACGAGCGCAGCGCCCGCCGCCAAACCGGCTGCGAAACCGCAAGCACCCGCCGCCGTTGCCGCCAATACGTCACCTGCAGCGCCTGTAGCGCAAACGCCTGCCAAACCGGCCAAAGCACCCGCCACGCAAAGCGCGGCGAACACTCCGGCCCCGAGCGAAGACAGCACGAATACGGCCGCCGCAAGCGCGGACGCCAATTCCGGCACACCGGCATCGCCGCCCGGCAGCCGTTTCGCTGTCCAGTTGGGCGCATTTGCGAACGACGCCAATGCCCGTACTTGGGCCACCAAGTTGAAAGCGGCCGGTGTGCCCGCATATACCGAACATCGGAAGCAGGCCGACGGCTCAACGCTCACGCTATTGCGCGCCGGTCCGTTCGCCGACCGTGCAGCGGCTAGCGCCGCGATTGCGAAGGTTCGTGAGGCCGGCTTGACGTCCGGCGCGAACAGCGGCGCAGCACAGTAAGCGAGCGATGTTCACTGCCTTCGACTACGCTGTAATGGCGGTGATCGGTTTGTCGGCCTTGCGCGGCACATGGCGCGGCTTTTTGTCCGAGATATTCGGGCTGATCGGCTGGATCGCGGCGTTTTTCATTGCTTGCCGCTTTGTTGGTTATGTCGTGCCGTTTATCCCTGCCACGTGGCCGGGCGGCGCGCTGACCCAGTGGCTTTTGGCGTTCGCGCTGGTGGCGATCGGCGTGGTGCTGGTCGCAAGCGTGCTGAACGCGCTGCTGAGCCGCATCGTGCAGGCAAGCGGCTTGAGCGGCGTGGACCGCTCGCTCGGTTTGATGTTCGGCCTCGTGCGCGGGGTCGTTCTGGTGCTGATTCTGGTCGCCCTTGCAGGCTTGACCGAACTGCCCCAACAGGAATTCTGGCGCAACGCCTTGCTTCGGCCCTATGCGGTCGAGGGCGTGCACGTAATGAAACCGCTGCTTCCCGAGACGCTCGCTGCCTACGTCCGCGTGTGACGATCAGGTGAACGGTTAGAGGAACGCAGCAGGACTCCGGCGCAATCCGGTTGCCTCTACGTAGTCGCGTACCCTCGCGCAGCATCGCAGGCACCGGCCGCCGTTACGAATTTCGTACCTTTGAAGGACATGCCATGTGCGGCATCGTAGGCGTAGTTTCCCATTCTCCGGTCAATCAGTTGATCTATGACAGCCTGCTGCTTCTGCAGCACCGCGGTCAAGACGCCGCCGGCATCGCGACAGCGAACGGCAGCAATTTCCACATGCACAAGGCCAACGGCATGGTGCGCGACGTGTTCCGCACGCGCAACATGCGCAGCCTGCCCGGCACCACCGGTATCGGCCAGGTCCGCTACCCGACCGCCGGTTCTGCATCGAGCGAAGAAGAAGCCCAGCCGTTCTATGTGAACGCGCCGTTCGGCATCATCCTCGCGCACAACGGCAATCTGACCAACTGGCAGCAACTGAAAGATGAGATGTTCCGCATCGATCGCCGCCACATCAATACCAATTCCGACACCGAAGTGATGCTCAACGTGCTCGCGCACGAATTGCAGCTCTCCAGTTCGAGCCTGCAACTCGATCCGGCCGCGCTGTTCAAGGCGGTGTCGGGCGTGCATCGCCGGGTGCGGGGTTCGTACGCGATCGTGTCGCTGATTGCCGGCTACGGTTTGCTCGGCTTTCGTGACCCGTTCGGCATTCGCCCGCTGTGCCTCGGCAAGCAGGAAACGCCGGAAGGTGTCGAGTGGATCCTGGCGTCGGAATCGGTTGCGATCGAAGGTATCGGTTTCGAATTTGTGCGTGACATCGCACCGGGCGAAGCCATTTTCATCGACCTCGAAGGCAATTTGCACTCGCAGCAATGCGCGACGAATCCGAGCCTGAACCCGTGCATTTTCGAACTCGTGTACCTCGCGCGTCCGGACTCGGTGCTCGACGGCGTGCCGGTCTACAACGTGCGCCTGCGTATGGGTGATTACCTCGCCGAGAAGATCAAGCGCGAATTGCCCGACGTCGCGATCGACGTCGTGATGCCGATTCCCGATTCGTCTCGTCCGGCCGCGATGCAGGTCGCGAAGAAACTGGGTGTGGAGTATCGCGAAGGCTTCTTCAAGAACCGTTACGTGGGCCGCACCTTCATCATGCCGGGCCAGGCGATGCGCAAGAAGTCGGTGCGCCAGAAGCTGAACGCAATGGGCATCGAGTTCAAGGGCAAGAACGTGCTGATCGTCGACGACTCGATCGTGCGCGGCACCACTTCGCACGAAATCGTGCAGATGGCACGCGATGCCGGCGCGAACAAGGTGATCTTCGCTTCGGCGGCGCCGCCGGTGAAGTACCCGAACGTCTACGGTATCGATATGCCCACGCGCGGCGAACTCGTCGCACATGGCCGCACGGATGATGAAGTCGCGCGCATGATCGGCGCGGACTATCTGGTTTATCAGGACGTCGACGCCCTGAAGCAGGCGGTGCGCGATATCAACCCGGCGCTGAAGGAATTCGAAGCCTCGTGCTTCGACGGTAACTACGTGACGGGCGATGTCACCACCGAGTACCTCGACCGCATCGAAACCGCGCGTCTCGCACCGTCCTCGCAGTCGGATCGTGACGCCGCGAGCGAAGCGGCCGAGGGTGGCCCGTCGCGTTCGCAACTGCATCTGCAGTTGTCGGTCGGTTGAGTAATAGCGCTCGCGTCGTGGCCCGCTGCACGCCACGCCGCGAGCGTGTTAGCATGACGGCTTGCGTCGATTTGATCTCAGCTTGCGGACGCGGGGCAACCCAAAACAGCTAAAGCGAATGGTGGAAAAGCCGCAGTCATCCGCCTCCGCTCCAGCTTTCCCCCGCACATGAAGCCCGCTTATGCCGACGCAAAAGCGGGCTTTTTTGTTGCTGCCGTTTGGCGTTGTTGTGCTCGTCTAACATGAGCCGCAGACGCTGAACCCAGCCATGGAACATTGGATACCAGAACCAACATGGACGACTCCCTGAACTTCGACACGCTGGCAGTCCGCTCGGGCACAGTGCGCAGCGACTTCAACGAACATTCGGAAGCGATTTTCCTGACCTCGAGCTTCGTCTTCGCGAGTGCCGCGGACGCCGCCGAAAAATTCAAGAATTCCGAAGACAATTACACCTACTCGCGCTTCACGAATCCGACCGTCTCGATGTTCCAGGACCGTCTGGCCGCGCTTGAAGGCGGCGAAGCGTGCATGGCCACGGCTTCGGGGATGGCCGCGATCATGTCGGTAGTGATGTCGACATTGCAGGCCGGCGACCATCTGGTTAGCTCGCAAGCGCTGTTCGGTTCGACGCTCGGCATGTTCTCGCAGATCTTCAGCAAGTTCGGCATCACGACGACTTTCGTCGATCCGACCAATCTGGACGCGTGGAAAAACGCCGTGCGTCCGGAAACGAAGATGTTCTTCCTCGAAACGCCGTCGAACCCGCTGACCGAAGTCGCCGATATCGAAGCGATCAGCAAGATCGCGAAGGCGGCCAATGCGATCTTCGTGGTCGATAACTGCTTCTGCAGCCCCGCCTTGCAACAGCCGCTGAAGCTCGGCGCGGACGTCGTGATGCACTCGGCCACCAAGTTTCTCGACGGCCAAGGGCGTGTGCTCGGCGGTGCGCTGGTCGGTTCGAAGCAGTTCATCATGGAAAAGGTCTTCCCGTTCGTGCGCAGTGCCGGGCCGACCTTGTCCGCGTTCAACGCGTGGGTGCTGCTCAAGGGCATGGAAACGCTGTCGCTGCGTGTCGAAAAGCAGTCGGCGAATGCGCTCGAAATCGCGCGCTGGCTGGAAACGCATCCGGCCGTGAACCGCGTGTTCTATCCGGGACTCGAATCGCATTCGCAGCACGCGCTGGCCATGCGTCAGCAGAAGGCGGGCGGCGCGATCCTGTCGTTCGAACTGAAGGGCGATACGCCTGAGCAGATGCGCGCGAATGCCTGGCGCGTGATCGACAGCACGAAGATCTGCTCGATCACCGGCAACCTTGGCGATACGCGTACCACCATCACGCATCCGGCTACGACCACGCACGGTCGTGTGACGCCTGAGGCGCGCGCGGCGGCGGGGATCAGCGAAGGTTTGATCCGTCTGGCAGTGGGTCTGGAAAACGCCGGCGATATTCGCGGCGATCTGGAGCGTGGTTTAGCGGGTTAATAGCGCTAGGCGAGCGCAGCAGGAAACGCGGGCCGCCTTTTCAGGCGGCTCGCATGTTGCACAAACTCAATGGCGCAACGCGCGCCACTGACCGGGCGCCAGCCCGAAACGCCGCGTGAATGCGTGCGTGTAAGCGCTCTGATCGCCGAAGCCGATTTCCAGCGCGATATCGCTGAGCGACAGGCGTGGATCGGACAGCAAACCAAGAGAGGTATCGAGCCGCAAACGCTGCAAATAGCGATGCGGCGTTTCGCCGAAGGCGTCGATAAAAAGCTGATGAAAGCGCCGCATGCCAAAGCCGCAGTGGGCGGCCAGGTCGGCGATACGCAGCGGCTCCGACAGATGAGCGCGCAGCCAGCTGTCGATGCGCGCGAAGTCGAGGCCGGCGCCAGATGCCTGCGCCTCGGCCACCGTGCCGGTGTCGGCCACCAACGCAGCGCCCAGTCGTGCGGCTGCGTCCCATTGAAAACGCCGCGTATCCAGATCGTCGCCTTGCGCACCGCCTGTGGCGTGCGCTGCAATCCGATGCACGAGTTGCGTGAGCGAGGCATCCACCGTCACGGCCCGCGCGCGGTCGAACAAACGTTCGGGCACGGCCAGCGAAGTGGCCGGCAGATCCAGCACCAACTGCCGGTTCTCGCCGACGCCCGCATAGTCGTGCCGTGCACCCGCCGGGATGAGCCAGGCAGAGCCGGCGTCGATCTGATGCGCAACGCCGTCTACCGCCATCACCATCGCGCCGTCGAGTCCGAGCACGACCTGGTGAAAGTCGTGCACGTCCGACGCTTCGATCGCGCCGTAGCGGCGCAACGAAACGCTAGGAGCGGTGACGGCGGCGTGACTCATTGGCGAAGCCCAATTACAAAATACAAAACAGCACAGCGAAAAACTTAGACGCCGAGCAGTTCGACTTCGAACACGAGCGTCGCGTTCGGCGGAATCACGCCGCCTGCGCCACGCACGCCGTAGCCGAGTTGCGGCGGAATCGTCAGCTTGCGCGTGCCGCCGACCTTCATGCCTTGCACGCCTTCGTCCCAGCCCTTGATGACCATGCCGCCGCCCAGCACGAACGCGAACGGGTCGTTGCGGTCCTTGCTCGAGTCGAACTTCTGGCCGTCGGTCAGCCAGCCCGTGTAGTGCACGCTGACGGTCTTGCCGGCCACCGCTTCGGCGCCAGTGCCTTCAACGATGTCTTCGTATTTCAGGCCGGATTCGGTAGTCACAGTCGACATGTGTCGCTCCTTAGATCAAAAACGTAAAAACCGACATTGTAGGCGTGTTGGGCTCGCATCGCCGAGGATTGCCGCGTGGCATGCGGTTTGCGTTCAGGTTAGCCATCCGGCCAGGCTGGTTGCGCTGGACGGCATGCCTATAATGGGGCTTCGTTTGACATTTGATGCACCGCCTGAGAGGGTTCGATCGTGACAACGCCTTCCACCGGGACCGCCGGCACACCGCCGGTTCCTTCCGGTTTCGCCGTATCCGAACGCACCGCACGCCTGCGCGCGGAGACCGCGCTGTTTATGCGCGATCACGTGCTGTCGCTGGTGTCGCATGACCTCCGTGGTCCGCTGAATGCCATCCATAGCTGGGCGTACGTGCTCGAGCGCAAGCTCGATGCCAACGACCCGAATTCGCAACGCGCCGTCACCGGCATTCGCAACGGCGTGGAACAGCAGGTGAAGTTGCTGGAGACGATTGTCGACGCCACGCGCGCCGAGACCAAATCGCTGGAACTGGCTCTTGCGCCGTTTTCGCTGCATCCGCTACTCGATGAAACCGTTGACGGAGTCCATTCCGGGCTGGCGCGCGCACGCGGGGTCGAGGTCACGGTCGAGTCGCACCTCGCTACCGAGCAGCTCAACGGCGACCGTGAGCGCCTGGCCGCCGCACTGTGGCTGATGCTCACGTTTGCCGTCGAGGCGAGCACGGAAGGCGCCGCGGTCACGCTGGCCGCACGTGCGGACGCCACCAGGTGGTACGCCTCTGTCACCTTCAATCAAAACGCCGCTGCACTGAACGATCCGGCGGTGCCGCATTTGCTGGAAGCCTTTGCCCGCAAACAGGCGTGCGAACCGCGCGAAGCCAAACGGATCGCGTGGGTGTTCGCGCTGTGCAAGCGCGTTGCGGAAGCGCACGGCGGCAGTTTCGAGCAAAGCGACGCGCCTGAGAGCGAAGCGGTGACGCTCGCGCTGCACGTGCCGTTGAGTGCAACGACAGCAACGTGAGCGGCGGCTGTCGACGCGCGTTCCTGCACGCGATTAACTTTCAGCTTGCTTTCGCCATTTATACTGACAACTTTTGTTGCCGGAGCCCTTCGCTTTGATCCAGGTTGTCGCCCTTATCGGTGCATTGTTTCTCGTTGCCCTCAACGGTTTTTTCGTCGCCGCCGAATTCGGTCTGGTGAAGCTGCGGCAGACGCGCGTGCAGAGCCTCGCGGCCAAACACGGCATGCGTGGGCGTTTGCTGGCGAAGGTGCATGGCCGGCTCGACGCGTATCTGTCCGCCTGTCAGCTCGGCATTACGCTGGCGTCGCTTGGGCTCGGCTGGATCGGTGAGCCGGCGTTCGCGGAACTGCTCACGCCGGTGTTCAGCCTGCTCGGCGTCGAGTCGGAGAAGCTGATCCACGGCATCTCGCTGTTCTTCGCGTTCTCGTGTATTTCGTTCCTGCACATCGTGGTGGGCGAGTTGGCGCCGAAGTCGCTGGCGATTCGTGAAGCGGAAAAGGTTTCGTTGTGGGCCGCCACGCCGCTGTACGGTTTCTACTGGGCGATGTATCCGGCGATCTGGGTGCTCAATACGAGCGCCAACGCGGTGTTGAAGCTCGCGGGTCTCGACGCGGACCACGGCCACGACTCGCATTATTCGACCGACGAACTCAAGCTGATCCTGCGTGGCCGCCGCGCCAACGTCGCGACTGAACTCGGTGCGCCGGATGGCGCATACAGCCAGGACGAATGGAACACGATTGCGCATTCGCTGGATTTTTCGCGCATGACTGTCTCGGATCTGATGCGGCCGTCCTATGAAATGGTCGGCCTGCGGCGCGATGTGCCGTTGCGCGAAAACATGCAGGTCGTGGCGCGGCACCGCTTTAGCCGCTATCCGTTGTTCGAAGACGCGTCCGGCGAGCGCGTGGCGGGCATGATCCACTTGAAGGATTTGCTGCTGGCGCGGCACGCGGGCAGCACACTCGACGATCTCTCCAAATATGCGCGACCCGTGCAGTACGTGAAGCCGGACATGCCGGCGCTCGAACTGTTTCGCCGCTTCCGCAAGGGTGCGCCGCACTTCGCACTGGTTGGTCACAAGAACTCGAAGCCGATCGGCTTTCTGACGCTGGACAATCTGCTCGGCGCGCTGGTTGGGCAGATCCACGACGAATTCCGCCAGGGCGACGCCGACTGGACGCGTATGGACGACGGCACGCTGATGGGCAAGGGCAGCTTGCCGGTGGTGTCGTTGGAACGCGCGCTCGGAATCGACATTGACGAGGGCAAGGCCGAATCGGTCGGCGGTCTCGTGATTCAGGCGCTCAACGATTTGCCTACCGAAGGGCAGCGCGTCGAGTTCGATCGCTTCGACGTGGTGGTCAAAAAGATGAAGGGGCCGCGCATCGTGCTCGTGCGCGTTTATCCGAAGACCTATGACGACGAAGGCGGTTGAACGGCTTATTTGCTGAGTCCGTCTCAGGTCCACTGAAACATTGCTCTGCATACGATCTTCAAAAGATCTTCTAAAAATCACAGATCAACTACGTGGCACGCCGTCCTCCACCAACACCGCGATAGGCATCGCGCTCAACGCATCGCGCAGATAAAGCAAACCGTTTTCGTCGACCTTGGGCGCCGCCGGACTCAGCCAGTCGAACAGCGCCCGCGCGGCCAGATCCGCGGGCATTTCGATCGCCGTATCGCCCCATTTGGCCGGATCGACCATCGGCAAATCGCCGCCATTGCCTTCTGCGCCGAGCAACCCGGCAGCAAGCCGGCTCGCCACCACCACAGCCCACGCATTCCCATGCCGCCGTGCAAACGCGACCACATTGGACGCATGCGCACCGCGCACTGCAAGCGGCAGATACGCACTCTGACTCAACAACTCCGGCAAATGCGCGCGCAACGCCAGCATGCGCTGCACTACCGAGAGCTTTACCCGGCCATCGTGCCAGTTCGCCAGAAACTCCGAAGGCGGTGTTTGTGCGAGCCACGCCTCACGCCTCGCAAAATCGACGGGCCGGCGATTGTCGGGATCGACCAGGCTGAAGTCCCACAACTCAGTACCCTGATAAAGATCGGGAATCCCAGGCGACGTCAGCCGCAACACGGTCTGCTGCAAACTGTTGAGCGCACCGGCGCGTCCAATCCGCGCCACGAACGCGGACAACTCGCGCAGGAAACCGTTGCGCCGCTGCGGCGCCAGGATATCGAACAGGAAATCGCGGCAGCCGGCCTCATAGGCTTCGTCGGGTGCGAGCCAGTTGGTCTGAAGCTTCGCTTCCCGTAGCGCCTTCAATTGCCATTGCGCGACGCGCTCAGCCAGTTCCTTGACGCCCGCTTCATCGTCCGGCTTTAAATCCGGTGGCCAACTGCCCACCAAGGTCTGATACAGCATCGCCTCGGCGGCGGGGCCGGGCGCCCAATCGTAGCTTGTGTCGTGGCTCACGCTGCTGATCGGCTTACCGTCGAGCGCACGCCGATGCGGCGCGTTCAAGGTCGACCACGCCCGCAACGTCGTGCTCCAGTCATGAGAAATCTCGCTCAACACGGCAAGGCGCGCACGCACGTCTTCGCCACGCTTGTGATCGTGCGTGGCCGTGGCGAGCATCGCGTGAGGAAAGCGCTGCGAACGTTCGAGATTCGCCGCATGAAATTGCGCGACCGACAGAGCAAACTCGCCCGGGTCCGAGCCGACTTCGTTGCGCGATAGCAAGCGTCCATAGCGATAGCACGCTGTATCTTCGATCGCCTTTGCGGCGACCGGTGCGGTCAATTGCGAAAACAGCGTCTGCGCAGTGCGCCGCGCGGAACCTGCATGACTTGGCGGGGCGCCATTCGAACCTTGTTGTTGCGATTGCGCATTGCCGCGTGCGTTCGGCACATCTTCAGCGCTGCCGCCAAGCCACGCGTTCACGCGGTCGAGCACCACGTAGTCCGCGCGCGAAAGCGTCTCTCTCGCGCCTGCTAGCGCCTGCTCGAAATACACGTTATCGGCAGCGCTGCGCAGCCCGTTCTGTGGATAGACCCGATACACCGGAAAATGCACGACCAGTTCGGCCAGCACGCGCCGCAGCGCGGTGAAGGTGAAATCGCGCGTGGTCAACGAATCGCGGGCAATGCGGTGCAGCGCGCGCGCCGCGCGGTCCAGTTCCGCCGAGAGGTTTTCCGCGAGAATCTTGCGTCGCGCGGCCAGGGCTTCGTCGGTGAAGCGAGGGCTGCGGCCGGTGAGTTCGGCCCAGGTCTGCGCGAGCGGTTCGGCGCCGGCCGGATCGTGCAGCAGTGCGCCCACGTCGTTCATGAAATCGTAGCCGGTCGTGCCGTCCACGGGCCAATCGTCGCGCAGCGGCTCGCCGCGGCCGAGAATCTTTTCGACGACCACATACGGCGCGGTGTCGCGCAATTCGGTGAGGCGCTGCCGCAGGCGCTGACAATACTCGCGCGGTTCGGCGAGGCCGTCCACGTGGTCGATCCGCAAACCATCCACCACGCCTTCCTGATACAGACGGAAAATCAGCGCGTGCACCGCCTCGAACACTTCAGGCCGCTCCACACGCACACCGGCCAGCGTCGAAATGTCGAAGAAACGCCGCCAGTTCACTTCGTCTGAAGCAGTGCGCCACCACGCGAGGCGGAAGTGCTGCCGTTCGATCAATCGATGCAAACGGTCACGCGTCACCGGGTCTGCGGTCGAATACGATTCCAGCACCAATTCGATCGCCGAGCTGCCGCTTTGCGCGACGAATTCGCGCAGCATGTCGCGTCCTTCGGCGGCGCGCGGCTGATCGGCAGGCTGCGTCGTCAGGCCCTGGAAACGTTCGGCCAGTGCGGCGAGATCGGCGCGGTCCGCGCTTTGCAGAATCGCCGCGTAGTCGATTGGGCACACCGGAAACATATGCGGCCCGTAGCCGATATAAAAGCGCCCGCTGTCGGCCGCAAAATGCAGCGCAATCCGGCCGGCCGCGAGTTCCTCGCCGTACGGCGCGCCGAGTGTCGGCGCCAGCACCTTGCCGCGCAAGGCCGGATCGGGCGAATGCCAGTCGACATCGAAGTGGCGAGCGTACGCGCTGTGCCGGCCCCATTCGAGGATATCGAGCCACCACGCGTTGTTCGAGCCGCCGACGCCCATATGATTCGGCACCACGTCGACGATCAACCCCATGTTGTGCGCGCGCAGTTTGTCGGCGAGGCGTTTCAAGCCCGCTTCGCCTCCGCATTCAGCGTTGACCTGGGTGTAGTCGACGGTATCGTAGCCATGCATCGAACCCGGCTCGGCGGTGGTGATGGGCGACGCGTACACGTGGCTGATGCCGAGCGCGGCGAAGTAGTCGACATGCTTGGTGGCATCGTCGAAGGTAAAGCCTCGATGGAACTGGAGGCGAAGCGTGGAGCGCGGGACGGTCATGGCGTATCAGGCTCCGAAGAAACGTTGGAAGCAGCAGGAACGGTGGCGCCGCGGCGCGCGCGGTCGACCGCCAGCAGGCGATCGCTGAAGGTGCCGTCCTCGAACAATGCGTCGATGGGCAAGATCACGCGGCGGCGCCAGTTCGGATGCTCGTCGATCGAGCCGGGCAGATTCGGTTGCTCGACCAGTGCGAGCAAATCTTCGAGCGGGAAAGTGACGAGCGGCCCGGGCGTAGCGGCTACGAAGGCGAGCGCTTCATCCACGGGCGCCTTGTCGGGCGGCGGCGCGTCCACGTCCGGCGCGGCGACGCCGGCTTGCTGGAACGCGCGCCATAACAGCGCGCGATCGGCGGCGCGTTCTTCCTGTGCCACTTCCTCCGCGTCGCGGCCATCGGCGCGCGCCATCGTCTGACCGATCCGGTTGCGCCACGTGATGTCGCTGCCGCGCCACCAGCCCGCCACGGTCGGCAGATCATGGGTCGTGGTGGTGCCGACAGCGTTGCGGTCCCACGCCTGCGGCGGCTTGAAGCCCCTGCCGCCTTCCGCGCCTTCGAACCACAGCACGCGAATGCCGGCCAGACCGTGCTCGTCGAGCCGCTCGCGAAAACCGGGTGGCACAGTGCCGAGATCTTCGCCGATCACGATCGCGCGATGCCGCCACGATTCGAGCGCGATCAGCCGCAGCAGGTCTTCGAGCGGATAGCGCAGATAGGCGCCGTTACGCGCGCTCTCGCCTTCGGGCACGAGCCACAGGCGCCGCAAGCCGAGAATGTGGTCGATGCGGATGCCGCCCGCATGCGCGAACGCCGCGCGCAGCATGTCGATGAATGCGGAGAAGCCCTGCGTGCGCATCGCGCGTGGCGAGAAGGTGGTCAGCCCCCAAGCCTGTCCGGCCTGGTTGAACAGATCGGGCGGTGCGCCCACTGAAATACCTTGCAGCATGTCGTCGCGGTACGACCATGCATGGCTGCCGGCACTATCGCACCCGACGGCGAGGTCGGCGATCAGGCCGACGGCCATGCCGGCGTCGCTCGCTGCATGCTGCGCGTGCGACAAGCCCTTGGCGGCGAGCCATTGCAGAAACAGATGAAAGTCGACTTCATGCCGATGCGCTTCGGCAAAGGCTTCAACTTCCGGACTGCGCGGATCGCGCAACGCCTCGGGCCAGTTGCGCCAGTGGCCATTGCCGCCTTCCTGAGCCAACTGCACCGCCTGCAGCGCTTCGAAACGCGCGTGGTCTTCGAGCGCACGGCCGGCACGTTCGCAGAAACCATGAAATTCGAGGGCACGCGGCGTGTCGTGCGCGCGTTCCTGGGCGCAGAAATTCTCGTACAGCGCACGCAAAACCTTCAGCTTCAGCACGACCGCGTTCGGCCAGTCGATCAGTGGCAAGTCTTCGAGTGCCGGCCATGCTTCGGTGGCCTGCGCGGCCTCGAGCGCGGCGCGCGCGGCTTCGGCGCCGAACACCGCGGTGGGGTCGATATGCGTGATATTCAGCCACAAGCGGGACGACGGCGAATACGGACTGAAGCGATTCGGCTCGGCACTGAACATCGCGTGCGTCGGACTGACGGCGAGCGCATGCGCGCCACGCTTTGCGCTTTCAATCGCCATTTGCGCGAGGGCCGTATAGTCGCCGATGCCGCCATCGCCCGTGCGGCGCAAGCCGTATAACTGCGCGGCGATGCCCCACAACGGCGGTGGATGCGTCGTGGCGCCGTCGTGCAGCGTGCGCCATGCATCGGCGACGGTATAGCAGCGCGACGGCGCGACGGCCAAAGTCATGCGTTGTTCGTTGATCACCAGCGTGTGATAGCCGGGCTCGTCGATCGGTGTGAGCAACGCTTCCTCGCCTTTAGGCGCCGTGAAGCGACCGTCGATGATCGAGCCGCTTTCGAGTTCGATCCGGTAGTGACTGCCGGATTTGATCGCCGCGGCAGGCAGCGCGATGCCGCGCTCGACCTCCGCCGTCATCAGCGGGGGCAGTTTGCGGCCGGACAGTTCCGCTTCGAGCGCGGCGGCGCTGTGCCGGATCTGCGTGGCGTTACCGCACGGTAAACCCATCCGGTCGAGCAGCACGGCGAGTGTGCTCTCGGGTACGTGTTGCGTCGTATGGTGCGCATCCCGCCACTCGACTTCGAAGCCAGCGCGCGTGGCAAGGGTCACGATCGTATCGTTTGGACGGCGGGTGGCACTCACGCGTTGTGCTCCTGTTGGCCGGCGATGCGGGCATCGTGGCCGATGGCATAGTCGCTGACGTCGCCGGTCACCCACGCGACGAACGCGAATGACGGCAACACGTTGGCGTCGATCTGCTCGCGCACGCGCGGCGGCGTTTCGAAAATCACTTTGCCGGCAGGCAGATCGGGGAACGCCACGTTCTCCTTCGAGAGATTCAACACAATCGACAAGGTTTCGCCGTCGGTGAGTTTCCAGCGGGCAATCAGCGCATTGGCGTCGCCACCGTTTGCGGCGGTCAACACGGTCGAGCCACACGCTTTGGCATGTTTCAGACGCGGCGTGATCAGCTTCGCCCGCACCGCGAGCGCGGATTTGTAGAAGTGCATCCACTCGAGGCGGTCTTTCGCGTTGGCATCCGCAGCGGCGCCTTGAATGGGCTCAGGCGGCGACGAGGCTGTAAAGGTCTGCACGTCGTTCGGATCGGGAATCTGCGCGCGACGCTTTTCATCGCTGAACGCCGAAAAGCGTGCGAATTCGCGACGCCGCCCTTCGCGCACGGCGTCGGCTAGCTCGCCGGTGTAGTCGGTGAAAAACAGGAACGGCTGGGTCGAGCCGTATTCCTCGTCCATAAACAGCATGGGGATATGCGGCGACAGCAGCAGCAAACCGGTGGCGGCGCGCAAGGCATCGTCCGACGTCAGCTTGCGCAGGCGCTCGCCGAATGCGCGATTGCCGATCTGATCGTGATTCTGCAAGAACATCACGAACGAGGTGGGCGACAGATGCTGGCTTGCTTCGCCACGCGGCGCGCCGTCGTGAATCGGCGACGGGTCGCCTTGATACGCGAAACCTTCCGACAACACGCGCGCAAGGCGACGGATCGGCTGATCCTCGTATGCGTGGTAATAGCCCTCCGTTTCGCCCGTCAGCAGAACGTGCAGCGTGTTGTGCGCGTCGTCGTTCCACTGCGCGTCGAAATGCGTTTCAAGCAGGCTCGCACTGTTGTGTTCGTTTTCCAGCACCAGATGCACATGCCGGCCGTGCTGCACTTTCGCGCGGATATGGTCGGACAATTCGCGCAGCCACGCGTGATTGTCGATGGCATGCACCGCATCGAAACGCAGGCCGTCGAGACGATACTCGTTGATCCAGTAGACAGCGTTGTCGATGAAGAAGTCACTCACTTCACTGCGTTCGAAATCGATCGCGGGGCCCCACGGCGTGTGCGTGCCTTCACGGAAAAACGAGCGGGCGTATTGGTGCAGATAATTGCCGTCCGGTCCGAAGTGGTTGTAGACCACGTCGAGAAATACCATCAGGCCGAGACCGTGCGCGGCGTCGATCAGCGCTTTCAGTTCTTCGGGGCGGCCGTACGCGGAATCGGGCGCATATGGCAGCACGCCGTCGTAGCCCCAATTGTGGCGGCCGGGAAAGTCGTTTAACGGCATGAGTTCGATGGCCGTCACGCCGAGCGCGACCAGCGTGGGCAGACGTTTCTGCACGCCCGCATAGCCGCCCATCGCGCCGACGTGCAACTCGTACAACACCGTTTCTTCCCACGGGCGACCGTGCCAGTTCGTATGTTCCCAGTGGTACGCGCGCGGGTCGATCACTTCGCTCGGCCCGTGCACGTCTTGCGGCTGGAAGCGTGACGCAGGATCGGGCACCGCATGCTCGCCATCGAGCCGGAAGCGATACAGTGTGCCCGCGCCGCTCTCGACGGTGGTTTCGAACCAGCCGTTGCCGGCAGGCGTCATGTCGTGCGCGCCCTGGGCCGGTCCGTTTTCAATCTCCACTTGGACCGTCTTGCACGAAGGCGCCCAGAAACGGAACCGCGTGCGCGGCTTCGCGCCCGTAGCGCCCAGCAACTGTGCGCTGAACGGCAGGCAATGCGCGTGATGATGCGCGTGAGGATCAATCGGACTTTCGGACATGATTCATCACCATTCGGTTTTGCTTCTCGCCTACGTGGTCGGCGACGTATCGCTGCTCGGCGGATGCGCACCCGGATCGGGCGGCAGCGCGGTCAACAGCCGCGGCCCGTGGTGCGCGCCGGCTTTCCAGCCCGCCTGCCAATCCGCTTCGCCAATGGGCTGCGCCGCCAGCATCACGAGGCTATGCGCGGCCACTTCGACCTCCGGCACTGCCAACCGATGCGGCGCGCTTTCCGGCTCAGCCGTATCTAGCAGCACATGCCATTCCAGGTGTGGCGCGGGCGGTGTGAAACGCCGTGTTTCGTCCGCAGCATTGAGCATCATCAACAATACTTCCGTTTCGTTATTCAAGCCTGGACCCGCGCGCCGCAGCGTGAACGCGCGGCCTTCGGGGTCCTGCCAGGCTTCGATAGTGAGCGGATCGCCGTGTTCATCGAACCAGCCGACATCGAACAGGCCCGGCAAGACTTCGCGATCGCCGAACAGAAAGCGCGTTTCGCGCAGCAGCGGATGCTGTTTGCGCAGCGCGATCACGCGCGCGACGAACGTGGTCATCTGACGGCCGTCGGGCGACTCCGCGCGCTCCCAGTCAAGCCATGATAGTTCGTTATCCTGGCAGTACGCATTGTTGTTGCCGTTCTGCGTGCGCAGCGATTCGTCGCCTGCCAGCACCATGGGTGTGCCGAGCGCCATCAGCAACGTGGCGATCAGCGAGCGGGCCACGCGTTTGCGGGTTTCGAGGAGGACCGGATCGTCGGTCGGGCCCTCTACACCCCAATTGCGACTGCAGTTTTCGTTGTGGCCGTCGTTGTTGTCTTCGCGATTGGCCTCGTTGTGCTTGTGCTCATACGCGGTGGTATCGGCGAGCGTAAAACCGTCATGCGACGTGACAAAGTTGACCGATGCCCACGGTTTCCTGAAACGCCGGTTGAACAGATCCGCGGAACCGGTGAGACGCGCGGCAAGATCGGGACGCAGGCCCGCGTCACCGCGCCAGAAGCGGCGCACTGTATCGCGGAAACGATCGTTCCATTCGGCGAAGCCCGGTGGATGGTTGCCGAGTTGATAACCGCCAGGGCCAATGTCCCATGGCTCGGAAATCAGCTTGCGTTGCGACAGGATCGGGTCCTGGCGCAATGCGTCGAAGAAGCCGGAGCCGGGATCGAAACCATGCTGTTCACGGCCGAGCGTCACGCCGAGATCGAAACGGAAGCCGTCGATATTGAACTTCGTCGACCAGTAGCGCAGCGAATCCATCACCATCTGCAGCACGCGCGGATGCGGCAGGTTCACGGTATTGCCGCAGCCGGTGTCGTTGATATGGTGGCGTTCGTCGCCTGGGATCAGGCGGTAGTAGCTTGCGTTGTCGAGGCCGCGCCATGAGACGGTCGGCCCCATCTCGTTGCCTTCGCAGGTGTGGTTGTAGACCACGTCAAGAATCACTTCAATGCCGGCCGCATGCAACTGACGCACGGCGATGCGCATTTCATCGAGCCGGTGCGAACTCAGATACGACGGCTCCGGCGCAAAAAATGCCGCGGTGTTGTAACCCCAGTAGTTGCGCAGGCCACGCTCCACCAGAAAGCGGTCGTTCAGAAACGCATGCACGGGCAGCAATTCGACCGCGGTCACGCCAAGCTTCAGTAAATGCTCGATGAATTCCGGCGACGCGAGCGCGGCAAACGTGCCACGTTCGTGCTGGCGCAAATCGGGGCGCAACATCGAGACGCCGCGCACATGCGCCTCGTAGACGACGGTTTCGCCCCACGGCACATTCGGGCGCTTGTCGTGCGACCAGTCGAAGGCTTCGTCGATCACGACGCACTTTGGCATGGCCGGCGCCGAGTCGCGCCGGTCGATGGACAGGTCGGCGCGATTCGAATGCACACGGTAACCGAATAGCGCATCGGACCAGCGAAACTGCCCGACCAGTTTGCGCGCATACGGATCAAGCAATAGTTTGTGCGGATTGAAACGATGTCCGTGCTGCGGCTGGTACGGCCCATGCGCACGAAAGCCGTATGCCGTGCCGGGGTGCGCATTGGGCAAATAGCCGTGCCAGATTTCGTCGGTGCATTCGGGCAGCGTGAAGCGCCTGATCTCCTTGCGGCCGGTGGGATCGAACAGGCAAAGCTCGATTTTCTGCGCATTCGCCGAGAACACCGCAAAGTTGACGCCGAGGCCATCCCAGCTAGCGCCGAGCGGATAAGGCGAGCCGGGCAGAAGCCGGTCGGGCATTGCATGCGACATGATTCCCCTTCCTTGTTCTGTTTTATGAACGCTATCGTGGGACTTCATGCAACGGGCGCGCGGCCTGGCCGCCGCGCGCCCGTCTTACAACACTTCTATCAATCTGCGCGCAGAACGATCGTCGCCAAAGGTGGCAGCGTCAGCGCAGCGGAATGCGGCCAACCGTGGCTCGAGACGTTGTCGGTGTGGATCAGCCCGCCATTGCCCATGTTCGAGCCGCCGTACACGCCGGCATCCGTATTCAGCACTTCTGCCCAGCGGCCGCCGCGCGGCATTCCCATCCGGTAACCGACCCGTGGCACCGGCGTCATATTGCACACCACCACCAGTTCGCGGCCTTCGCCATCGGTGCGGCGGTAGGCATACACGCTGTTGCCGTTGTCGTCGCCGACGAGCCATTGGAAACCGCCCGGCTCGCTGTCGAGCAGATGCAGCGCAGGCTCCTCGCTGTACAGATGGTTCAGATCGCGCACGAGCTTCTGCACGCCGTGATGGTTCGGATCGTCGAGCAGATGCCAGTGTGGCGACGTGTCATGGTTGAATTCGGCCAACTGGCCGAATTCGCCGCCCATGAACAGCAGCTTCTTGCCCGGATGCGTCCACATGAAGCCGAAGTACGCGCGCAGGTTGGCGAACTTCTGCCATCTGTCGCCAGGCATCTTGCCGAGCAGCGAGCCTTTGCCGTGCACCACCTCGTCGTGCGAGAGCGGCAGCACGAAGCGCTCGGAATACGCGTACACCATCCCGAAGGTCATCATGTGGTGATGGTATTGGCGGTAGACCGGGTCCTCTTCCATGTAGTGCAGCGTGTCGTGCATCCAGCCCATGTTCCACTTGAACTGGAAGCCGAGGCCGCCATCTTCGAGGCGTGCGGTCACGCCCGGCCACGCGGTCGATTCCTCGGCGATCGTGATCGCGCCCGGCACGCCCGGCACATAGCCGACTTCATGATTCAGCCGCTTCAGAAATGCGATCGACTCGAGATTTTCGCGCCCGCCGTGGATGTTCGGCACCCACTCATCGGCGGCGCGCGAATAGTCGCGATACAGCATTGAGGCGACCGCATCCACACGCAGGCCGTCGACGTGATAGCGCTTCAACCACGCGAGGCCCGATGCCACCAGGAACGCGCTCACCTCGTTGCGGCCGAGGTTGTAGATCATCGTGTTCCAGTCCTGGTGATAGCCTTCGCGCGGATCAGCGTGCTCGTAGAGCGGCGTGCCGTCGAAATCGATCAGGCCATGCGCGTCGTTCGGAAAGTGCGCCGGTACCCAGTCGAGAAGCACGCCGAGGCCGGCCGCGTGCGCCTTGTCGACGAACAGCGCGAACTGCTCGGGCTTGCCGAAGCGTGCCGAAGGCGCGAACTGTCCGAGCGGCTGATAGCCCCACGAACCGCCGAACGGATGCTCGGCAATCGGCATGAATTCCACGTGCGTGAAGCCCATGCTTTTCACGTACGGAATCAGCCGCTCGGCGAGTTCTTCCCACGTGAGGCCGCGCTGGCCCTCTTCGGCGACGCGCAGCCACGATTCGGCATGCACTTCGTAGATCGAGATCGGCGCGCGCGGGGTCTGTTTGGCGGCGCGCGACTGAATCCAGTCGTGATCGGTCCATTCAAACTGCTCGATCTCGTCGACATGTGCGACCACCGATGCGGTGCCTGGTGGCAATTCCGTCTGCATCGCACACGGGTCGGCCTTGAGCGGCAACGGATGGCCGTCACGGGCGAGCAATTCGTACTTGTAGCGCGTGCCCGGGCCGACGCGCGGCACAAACAATTCCCATACGCCTGCCTGATGACGCAGCCGCATCGGATGACGGCGCCCATCCCACGAATTGAAGTCGCCGACCACCGAGACGCGCCGCGCGTTCGGCGCCCAGACGGCGAAGCGCACGCCCGGCACGCCGTCCACTTCCATCGGGCGCGAGCCGAGGCATTCGAGCACTGCGTACGGGTCGCCGCCGGCCAGACGGCCCAACGGCTCGTCGCCGAGAACGGGGCCGAACGAATACGTGTCTTCGATTTCCTGCACGGTGCCATGCCAGTCGATGCGCAGGCGATAGGGCGCGGCAGAGGTGATGCGGCCGGCAAACAGCCCCGGCCTGAGTTGCTCGAGCTCGCCGAGCGTTGCGCCGTTGGCGCGTGAAATTACGGTGACGTGCCTGGCGTTCGGCAACAGCGCGCGCACCACCGGACCCGCGTCCGTCCGATGCATGCCGAGCTGCGAGAAAGGATCGGGGTGACGCGCTTCAACGAGCGCGTCGATATCGAGTGGTTGGAGGCCTGCGGCCGGATCATGCTCACTCATAGTCGCCCTCGGCCGGATTAGGCGATGCGGCGGCGTTTGGCGCCTGGGTTGATGGATCGTGCTGCGGGCTGCCAGTGTCACCGAGCAAGCGGCTGGTGAGCGAGGCGAGGCCGCGTACCGGCAAACTGAGCCACGTTGGACGATTCGCCGCCTCGTAACGGATTTCATAAGCGGCTTTCTCGATCAGGAACAGATCGAGCAAGGCCTGTTCGGCTTCGGGCGCTACCAGCGGCGTCGGCGAATCCGCGATGGCGGCGCGGTATTCCTTGAGGAACGTCTCGGTAGCATGCGCACGGAAACGGTCGAAGAGCGCGCGCTTGCGATCGGCAGTTTGCTGTGGCGCGCTTTCCATCGTGGACTGCGCCGCGGCGCTCGCATACGACAGCGAGCGCAACAAGCCGGCCACGTCGCGCAACGGATTCGACTTCTGACGCCGTTCCTCCAGCGTACGCGCGGGTTCGCCTTCGAAGTCGATCAGATACGCGTCGCCCTGCGCGACCAGCACCTGACCCAGATGGAAGTCGCCGTGAATGCGGGTACGCAGCGCACCCGCATCGCCCGACACCAGCTTGCTGACCGCAGCGACCAGCGCGGCGCGACGGTCGATCAGGCTTTGTGCCAATGCCTGGGTGTCCGGATCGCTCATCTGTTCGATGCGCGGCGCGAGCAGATCGAGCGCGCCGGCGAGCATGGCTTGCGTGCCGGCGACCCACGCCTTCACCTGCTCGGCGCTGGCGAGTTCCGGTGCGAATGCCGGGTCGTCGGAAGGTGACGCAAGCGCCATGTGCAGTTCGCCGAGCCGCTTACCGATGGTGCCGGCCAGCGCGCTGTAGCCTTCCATGAGAATCGTTTCGTTGTCGCGGTCCGGCGATTGCCCGTCCGTATCGACGGCGATCGCGAGTTCGTCCACCGAGCGGCGCAGGTAGTCCAGCGACCAGTTCCAGGCGTCGCCCTGATTGTCGATATAGCCTTGCAAGATAGCGAGTGTATGCGGCACGCCTTCGGGATCGACGCGCACCACTTCACCATACAGCGGCGCGGTGTTCGCGTAGCCGAGCTGGGTCAAATAGCGGCTGATTTCCGCTTCCGGATGAACGCCGCTCACCAGACGTCGCACCAGTTTCAACACCGCGGCATCGGCGATGATCAGCGAGCTGTTGCTTTGCTCGGCCGCCAGCCAGCGGATTTCGGGCCGCTCACCGATATCATCGAGTTCGGAGAACCGCTCGGTGGGGAGGAACTTGATCTCGCTCTTCTGTACGGTCGGCACGACCGCGCGTTCGCGCAGCTTGCGCATCACGCCATGAGCGAAGATGGGCAGCGCGAACGCGTCCGTCAGATGACCGACGTTGCGGCCGCGGCGCACGCGCGCCAAGGCGAGTTGCATGAACAGCGGCGTGGTGGTCTCGCCGCCCCACGTGATCGCGATGGGCACGACGTAGCGTTCGGTGTGATCGCCCACGTCGGCTTCGATTTCGGTGAACGCGAAACCGCCGTTGGGGATCGTCGTCAACGCGGCGAGGCGCACCGCGTGCATCTTCTGATCCTTCGAGGCAAACCAGCGGCGTCGGCTCAGCCAGGACGGCAGCACTTCGGATTCGAGCAGGCGGACGTTTTCCGGTGTCGGGCCGACCTGACCCTCGCGGATCACGATCGTGACGAATTCGGGCAGCGGTTCGGAATGCGCTTGCGCCCATGTCGGACGCTGGCCACTCGAGCAGAGCATGAACCACAGGAAACCGTACGGCGGGAAGGTCAGCAGATAAGTGAGCTGGCCGATTGCCGGGAACACGGAATCGGCAGTCATTTCGATCGGCACCGAGCCGTTGAATTCGGATAGATCGAGTTCAACCGCCTGCGGTGCGCGCGACAGGTTGGCTACGCACAATATTGGCGGCTCGCCTGGCAGTTCGCGCAGATACGCAAGGATCTTGCGGTTTTCCGGCTTCAGGAATCGGATCGTGCCGCGTCCGAAGGTTTGTTTCGCACGGCGCGTGGCGAGCATGCGCCGGGTCCAGTTCAGCAGCGAATGCGGATCGCGGCTTTGCGCTTCGACGTTGACGGCGTCGAAGCCGTACAACGAACCCATCACCGGCGGCAGCACCAGTTGTTCAGGATCGGCGCGCGAAAATCCGCCGTTGCGATCCGACGACCATTGCATCGGCGTGCGCACGCCGTCGCGGTCGCCGAGGTGGATGTTGTCGCCCATGCCGAGTTCGTCGCCGTAATAGATCACGGGCGTGCCGGGCATCGACAGCAGCAGCGAATTGATCAGCTCGATGCGGCGGCGGTCGCGCTCCATCAGCGGTGCGAGGCGGCGGCGAATGCCGAGGTTCAGGCGCGCGCGGCGATCGCTCGCATAGGTGTTCCACAGGTAATCGCGCTCTGAATCCGTGACCATTTCGAGCGTCAGTTCATCGTGATTGCGCAGGAAAATCGCCCACTGGTTCGTTTCCGCGAGGTCCGGCGTCTGCCGCATGATGTCGGTGATCGGAAAGCGGTCTTCGCTCGCGATCGACATATAGATGCGCGGCATCAGCGGGAAGTGGAACGCCATGTGGCATTCGTCTTCGTCGCCGAAATATTCCTTCACGTCTTCCGGCCACTGGTTCGCTTCGGCGAGCAGCATCCGGTTTGGATATTCGGCGTCGATCGTTGCGCGGATCTTCTTCAGCACCGCGTGCGTTTCAGGCAGGTTCTCGTTGTTGGTGCCCTCGCGTTCAACCAGATACGGCACCGCGTCGAGCCGCAGCCCGTCGATGCCCATGTCGAGCCAGAAGCGCATTACCTGCAGCACTTCCTTCAGCACGGCCGGATTGTCGAAGTTCAGATCGGGCTGGTGCGAGTAGAAGCGATGCCAGTAGTAAGCGCCCGCGACCGGATCATGGGTCCAGTTCGACGGTTCAGAATCGATGAAGATGATCCGCGTTTCCTGGTACTTCTGATCGGTTTCGGACCACACGTAGTAGTTGCGATGATTCGACCCCGGCTTCGCGCGACGGGCGCGTTGAAACCACGGGTGTTGATCGGACGTGTGGTTGATCACCAGCTCCGTAATCACGCGGATGCCGCGTGCGTGCGCTTCCTGAATGAAGCGCTTCACGTCCGATAGTTGGCCGTAGTCCGGATGCACGTTGCGGTAATCGGCGATGTCGTAGCCGTCGTCGCGCCGCGGCGACGGATAGAACGGCAGCAGCCAGATCGCATTCACGCCGAGCTCGGCGATGTAGTCGAGCTTCGCGATCAGGCCCGGAAAATCGCCGACGCCGTCGTTGTTCGCGTCGAAGAACGACTTGATGTGCACCTGATAAATGATGGCGTCTTTATACCAGAGCGGATCGTCGCTGAGCGCGGCGGGTTTGCCGCGCCGCGATGTCCGCGCTTTCGCCGCGCCGCTGGCGGCTGTACTCGTGTGGGTCTGCGACGTGCTTTGGGCTGGATCTTCACGCTTCATGTCGCACCTTCCGTAGGGGTTGGGTTGCCAGCGTCGTCTGCGTGATTGTCGCTGTCGGCATCATCCGGGCGTTCAGCGGGTAGGCCGCCGAGCGGCGCGATGCGCCAGATCGAAAACGGTTGGCCTGAACCGAGGCGGACGTGCTGCCAGCGGCCGTGCCATTCGAAACGCGCACCGGTCATCTGATCGGTCACTTCCAGCGCGCCATGGTCGTGCAGATTCCAGTGGTTGAAAGTGTCCCACGACAATTCGATATCCGCGCCCTGTTCGTTGAAGGGGTCGAGATTGATCGCGACCAGGATCACGTTGTCGCGTGCTGCGGTCGCTTTTTCGAAGAACAGGATCTTGTCATTGTGCGCCGTGAGTAACGTGAGGCCGAGATGCGTTTGCAATGCCGGGTTTGCGCGGCGAATCCGGTTCAACGCAGTGATCTCGCCGACGATGTTGCCGGGCCGGTTCCAGTCCCACGCGCGTAGTTGATACTTTTCGGAGTCGAGATATTCCTCGCTGTTCGGCAACGCAGCGGCCTCGCACAATTCGAAACCGCTATACACGCCCCACAAACCGGCGAGTGTGGAGGCCAACGCGGCCCGGATCAGAAAGCCCGAACGCCCCGACGACTGCAAATGCCGCGGGTTGATGTCCGGTGTATTGACGAAAAAATTCGGCCGGTAGAAATCACGCGCGCTGGTTTGCGTGAGTTCGGTCATGTACTCGATGAAGTCGCGCTTCGACTCGCGCCACGTGAAATACGTGTACGACTGCGAGAAGCCGATCTTGCCGAGCCGGTTCATCATGCGCGGCCGCGTGAAGGCTTCAGCGAGGAAAATCGTGTCGGGATAGCGCGAGCGCACATCGTCGATCACCCATTCCCAGAACGGCAGCGGTTTGGTGTGCGGATTGTCCACACGGAAAATGTGCACGCCCGCCTCGATCCAGAACAGGAAGACGTCGCGCAGCGCGAGCCACAAATCGGGCTTGGCGTCGTGCGCATAGAAGTCCGGATTGACGATGTCCTGGTACTTCTTCGGCGGATTTTCCGCGTAACGCAGCGTGCCGTCGGGACGCCAGGCGAACCACGTCGGATGCTCCTTCAGCCACGGGTGATCCGGCGAGCACTGGATCGCGAAGTCGAGCGCGATTTCGAGGCCGTGCGCGTGGGCGGCGGCCAGCATCTGCTTGAAGTCGTCGAGCGTGCCGAGTTCGGGATGCACGGCAGTGTGGCCGCCCTCGACCCCACCGATCGCGTACGGGCTGCCGACATCGCCCGGCTGTGCGGTCAGCGTATTGTTGCGGCCTTTGCGATTGGCGACGCCGATCGGGTGGATCGGCGGGAAGTACAACACGTCGAAACCCATGTCGCGGATGCGCGGCAGTTTCGTGACGACGTCAGCGAAGGTGCCGTGACGCGATTCATCGTCGCTCATCGAACGCGGGAAGATTTCGTACCAGCTTGCAAAGCCTGCCGCGGTGCGTTCGGCGTCGATCTTGTAGACGATTGGATCGCGGCTCAGGAACGGGCGGTGGCGCGCGGCGGTCATCGCCTTCGCGGTGGTCGGCGCCAGCAGCAGTGCGAGCTTGGCCTCGGGATCGGCCTTGGTGAAGACCTTGACGATATGTTCGAGCGGCTCGCTTATCGTACCCTCCGCGCCTTCCGCGGTTTCCACTTCGGCGAGCACCAGGGCGAACAGATGCGTGGCTTCGTCGAGTTCGAGTTCGACGGTTTGGCCCGCCTTCAGCTTCTTCTGAATATGCTCGACCAGCGACGCAAAGTCGTCGCGCCATGCGATCACCGTAAACTCGTGACGGCCCATGCGCTCCAGCGGAATGCGCGCTTTCCAGATATCGAGGCCGGCCGGCTGTGCGGGGCTCATCGGTACTTCGTGCCAGGCGGTTTCGTCAGCGGCGCGCCAGACGACGGCGGCGGCGATCTTGTCGTGGCCTTCCGCGAAGATCGCGGCGGTGATTTCGGCGCGCTCGCCCACCGTGCGTTTGGCGGGGAAGCGTCCGTTATCGACCGCGGGTGTCACGCTCTCGATCGCCACGCGCGGCGCGCTGATCGCTTCGAGCACCGTCTTGCGGCCGCTGCGCTTGCTGTTTGCCTTGTCGATCGGCGGCGCGAGACGGATCGGTTCATCGGCGACCCCGCGGAACAAACTGACGGCGCCGGGTGCGAGCGTGAACGGCGTCAGCGTGGCGGGCGTGGCATGCGCGGACGCGTCGAGCGGGACGAAGCGCGTGAAGTTGCCCGGTACGCCCGTGAGGAAGCGGGCTGGATCGACGCGCACAGGCGCACCGAGTTCGGGGTTGATGGCGATCAGGATCGCTTCTCCGGCGTCGCGCAGATCGGGCGCGTCGGCGCGCAGCAAGACGGCCGCGGGCGCGCCGGGCCCGCTTAGCGGGCGCAATTCGCCGTTGGCGTGCAGCGTTTTTGTATTGCGCGCCACGTCGTTCACATGGCTGATCTGTTCCGAGAGATCGAATCGCTTCGACCGGCAGGCCAGCGCAAACTGCGCAGCGTCGCCGCGCGTCTGCGACATGGGCTCGGTGATGCCATATTCGAAGCCCATCGGCATCATCCAGCCGGTGCCGGTCGAGGCCGACGCGAACAGCGCGCGCCGGTAGGCCCGCTCGACGATGGCGGCGTCGTGCGCCTCGCTGAGATCGGCAGCGAGGCGGGTGCCGTAAGGCGCTTCGGGAAAGGCGATGGGTGCGGCGATGCGGGCGAGCGCGGCATGCTCTTCCACCATCCAGCCGGCGCGGAAGTCCCACCAGCGCACCGACGAGAACACGCTGTCGAAGCCCGCGCCAGCGAGGCCGAGCAAATCGCCACGCGCGAGACCCGGCGTCGCGGCGAGGAAGCGCACGTCGGGATGCTTCGCCCGAACCGCTTCGCCGAGTTGCCGCCAAACCGCGGCCGGCACGCGATGCGGCGAATCGAACCGGACGCCGCCGACACCGGCGTCGGCCAGCGCCAGCAGTTGCTGCGTCCACCAGCCGACTAACGCAGCGCGGCTGGCGTCGTCGTTGAAGTTGGCATACGCGACGTTGTCCTCGTGATGCACATGGCGCGGATCGAGCCGCGCCTCTTCAGACTCGAATGGGTGGAACCAGGCGGCATGTTCGGCGTACAGCGCGCCATCGGCGGCCATCCGGTCGATCACCAGATCGACCAGCAAGGTCAGACCGTTCTGGCGTGCGGCGTGCGCGAGCGTACGGATCGCCTCCGTGGCGGGTTGCTGAGTCTCGAATGCCGGATGCAGCCGGCCGTGGTTGCCAACCACCTGTGCGTGACCCGCGCGGCCCGGCTCGAAGAGGCCGCCGATCAGCGCGTGATCGAAGCCCAGTCCGGCTGCGTGAGCGAACTGCGCAGGCCATGCATCGAGCGGCCCGACGAGAAGTGAATGGAAAAAGTAAATCCGCGGCGCGTACCCGTTTGGGGATTCCATCGGTCGTTTCCAGATTCGTCCTGCTGCGGTGTGGATGCAATTGACATGCGATCACAGCGCTCATTGGGCTTCCAGAGCCGGATACCGCGCGATGCGTGAAGCGAGGGCGCGTACTGGTCAATGTAGTGCAAAGATCGTCACGCCGCTGGCCAGTAAGGGGTGCTTTGACGCCAGGCGTCGATGGCACGGGGCCGGCCAGAACTATTCGCAAGACGCAGCAAACGTTGTGCCAGTGCGTTCTGGACTGAAGCGGAAGGGTGGCGGAGCGCGCGCCCTAAGGGGAGGCGCGACGGACGGGCGGACGCGATGGGAGCGCGGCGGCGGGTGGTTTGCGTGTAAAACGGACGGGCGTCGCCCGGGTTTTACACGGGGTGGCGCGACGCGGGCGCGGGGGCCGCCGGGGCCGCAAAAGGCGAAGTGGCGGCCGGCGGGGCAAGCGTCGAGAGGGAAAAGATTTTTAAGGAAGCACGGCCGGTCAAGAGCCGAGCAAGCCCGCTGCGATGTTCACGCACAAGCCGAGCACGGCGACATTGAAGTAGAACGCCAGGATCGACTGCGCGAGCGCGGCGCGGCGAATCGACCGCGAGCGCAACACCACGTCCGAGGTTTGCGAGGCCACGGCGATGGTGAACGAGAAGTACAGGAAATCCCAGTAGTTCGGCTGGAGCTTGTGGTCGGGAAACAGCAGGGGGGTCTCCGGTGCATCCGGGTCGTAGTAAAGCCGCGCGTAGTGCGACGTGAAAATGGTGGGGATCATGAACCAGGCGCCGAACATCGTGAGGCCGGTCAACAGGTAGTGCCATGCAGTCGAGGCGCCGGCCGTGCCCTTCGCCGAGGCCAGTTCGAGCACGATCGCGGCAATACTGGCGACCGTCGCGACACAGATCACAACCAGCACCACGCCCGCGTTCTCGTCGTCGCGCTGCGCGAATTCGCGGACACGGCCTTCGTCGGCGGCGGCCATGTGCACCCACATGAGCAGGAGGTAGATCCACACCGCGGCATCCCAGCCGGCCAGAACACGCACCATGGGGCGTATGTGTTCTGGGAGCACCAGCGCGGCCACGAGGCCGACGGCGAGGCCGATCAGCATGCGGGGACGATTGCGAAGAACCTGCGGATAATATTTTAGGAGCATGAGATATAGGGTGAAGGGCCGTCTGTGCCGCGGATTCTACTCGCGCTTCGGGCACCATTTGTCGAATGGGGGAATCACAGGCTATAGTCTTTCGCAACGGCCTTGCGGGCCGCTTTCAGTTGAAAGGCGATTGGCAGGCGGCGGGTTTTTCGCTGCGCGTGCCGCGCAGTCAGGCTGTTTTCACAAGGCTGTCATCGGCACAACGTAATGCGGCTCGCATCGGCATCATGCAGCCACACAAGACCGCTTAAGCGGCGCCAGACCAGGTTTGGGGTAGAGAAATCGACGCAGCGCGCCAAAGGCATCACGCTACGGCGGCGTTGTCTGTTGAGAACAACTCACGATCAACTCACCATCTGGAGCCCCCATGACAGATGTTCCTGAGAATAAAGATGCGCACCATGACGTGACGCATCTGGCCAGGTTTCCGTCGCCAACGTCGCCAAAGTCCTCTTCGCCGCTTTCTTCGCCGGGATCCACTCGCTCATCTTCGCTGCATGCATCGTTTTCCGCCTCGCGCAGAGCCTGGGTGCTAGGCGCATGCGCAACGGCCGCGGCGCTCGCGTTTGCCGGGGCAGGCCGATCGCTCTCGTGGATCGCGCCGGCGTTCGCTGACACCGCGCCCCCCGGTGGCGGACTCGATGCCTTCCTTGCGCTCTCGCAGCGTCTCACCGGTCACACGGGCTTCGACGCCGTGCTCGGCAAACGCGTCTACGACGCCCTCGCCAGATCCGACAGCCAGTTCTCCCAGAACGTCGCCGCGCTCAACACATGGCTGCAAGGCCATGGCGGCGTGCCGTCAGATACGGTCACTCAGGCCTTGCAGGTCGATCAGCCGGCGCTCGCGAAATCCGTGAGCGCGATCATGCGCGCGTGGTATCTCGGTCTCGTGGGCGACATGCCGCATGTGGATGTGGTCGCTTATGAAAAAGCGCTGATGTTCGAGCCGGTCAAAGACGTGCTGACGATTCCGTCCTATTGCCGCGACGTGCCGTTCTACTGGACGCAGAAGCCGGTGAGCGCCTGAACGATGTTCCTCTCACGCGCGCCTTGTCGTCGCATGGCCTGATTGAGCCGTTCGACGAAACGCCGGTACGCGAGATCAGCAAGCAAAGATAAGCCAGTAAAAGAGGGTAACAATGGCAAACTCAAATTCCGCCGACATCGTCGTAGTCGGGTCGGGCGTGGCGGGTGGACTGGTCGCGCATCAAATGGCGCTGGCCGGCGCGTCGGTGATTCTGCTCGAAGCCGGGCCGCGCATTCCGCGCTGGCAGATCGTCGAGAATTTCCGCAATTCGCCGGCCAAGTCCGACTTCGCGACACCCTATCCCTCCACGCCTTACGCGCCGCATCCCGAGTACGCACCCGCCAACAATTATCTGATCCAGAAAGGCGACTATCCGTACAACTCGCAGTATGTGCGGCTGGTCGGCGGCACGACGTGGCACTGGGCGGCCGCTGCGTGGCGGCTGTTGCCGTCGGACTTCCAGTTGCACAAGCTGTACGGCGTGGGACGTGATTGGCCCTATCCGTATGAAACGCTGGAACCTTGGTATTCAGCGGCTGAAATGCAATTGGGCGTTTCCGGTCCGGACAGCACGATCGATCTCGGTTCGCCGCGCTCCAAGCCCTACCCGATGAGCGCGTTGCCGCTGTCGTACATGGATCAGCGCTTTAGCGACGTGCTCAATGCACAAGGCTTCAAGGTTGTGCCCGAACCGGTGGCGCGCAACAGCCGTCCGTACGATGCGCGGCCCACCTGCTGTGGCAACAACAACTGCATGCCGATCTGCCCGATCGCCGCGATGTACAACGGCGTGGTGCACGCGGAGAAGGCCGAACAGGCCGGCGCGAAGCTGATTCCCGAGGCGGTCGTGTACCGCGTCGAAGCGGACAACAAAGGGCTCATCACGGCTGTCCACTACAAGGACCCGAACGGCAACAGCACACGCGTGACCGGCAAGCTGTTCGTACTCGCCGCGAACGGCATCGAAACGCCCAAGCTGATGCTGATGTCGACTTCCGACAAATTTCCGCACGGCGTTGGCAACAGCTCCGACCAGGTGGGCCGCAACCTGATGGACCATCCGGGCACGGGCGTCACCTTCCTCGCCAACGAACCGCTGTGGCCCGGACGCGGGCCGATGGAGATGACCTCGATCGTCAACTTCCGCGACGGCGCGTTCCGCTCCGATTACGCAGCGAAAAAGCTGCATCTGTCGAATGGCGTGCCGACCATGAGCGTGACCGCCGATCTGCTGAAACAAGGCCTCACCGGCGCCGAACTCGACCGGCAGATTCGCGACCGCGCGTCGCGCACGCTGAACATCAACAGTTTTCACGAGCATCTGGCGGAGCCGCAGAACCGCGTGGTGCCCTCGGCGGATCACAAGGATGCGCTCGGCATTCCGCAGCCCGAGATCTACTACTCGATCAACGATTACGTGAAGAAGAGCGCGGCGAACACGCATGAACTGTATGCGCAGATCGCCTCGCTGTTCGGCGGCGCCGAGGTCTCGTTCGACGATACTTTCGCGCCGAACAATCACATCATGGGTACCACCATCATGGGAAGCGATCCAGGCGATTCGGTTGTCGACGCGGATTGCCGCACACACGATCACTCGAATCTGTTCATCTCCAGCAGCGGCGTGATGCCGACTGCGGCCTCCGTGAATTGCACGCTGACGATCGCCGCCTTGTCGCTGAAACTTGCCGACAAGCTCAAGCGTGAAATCTGAGCCCTGAACGGAGAGCCACAATGACGAAGAACACCTCTCGCGTGCAGCCGGCCGATGCGCTTGTTCAGCGTGCGCGTCGTCAGCACTTCCGGGTGGCGACGCTGGCGGCCGTCTTTTCGCTGTTTGCGTTGTATGTCGCCTGGCACGAAGCGCATGGGCCGATCGCACGACATAACGACGAGCTGCCGATCACGCAGGCCCACGCGGACAACGCTGCGCAACCGGACAAGGCGGCGGCCACATCGATGGCGGCGACCAGCAGCGATCTCGTGAAACGCGGTGAATACCTTGCGCGTGCCGGCGATTGCGTCGCCTGCCACACCGCTGACAAAGCACGCCCGTTCGCGGGCGGCCTGCCGATCAACACACCGTTCGGTACGATCGTGACGCCGAACATCACGCCCGACCCAGATACCGGCATCGGCCAATGGAGCGACACCGATTTTCTGCGCGCGATGCATGAAGGCGTCGGCAAGAGCGGCGAACGGCTCTATCCGGCGTTCCCGTACGCGGAATACACCAAGGTCACCGATCAGGACGTGCTGGCGATTCGCGCGTATCTGAACACACTCACGCCGATCCACTACGCGCCGCCGAGCAACAGCCTGAAATTCCCCTTCAATCTGCGCTGGCTGATGGTGTTCTGGAACCTGTTCAATTTCGACGAAGGCCGCTTCGTGCCCGATCCGAAGCAAAGCGCCGAATGGAATCGCGGCGCGTATCTGGTCCGGGGTCTTGCGCATTGTGAGGAATGCCACACGCCGCGCAATTTCACGCAGGGCTTGAAGACGAGTTCGCGCTTCTCCGGCGCGGTGCAGGCCGGCTGGCATGCGTACAACATCACGTCGGACAAGAACAGCGGCGTGGGCAACTGGAGCGATGACGAGCTGGTGGCGTATCTGTCGACCGGCGCAGCGCCGGGCCGCGCCAATGCGGCGGGCCCCATGGCCGAGGTGGTGACCGACAGCACGCAGTATCTGACGCACGAGGACGTCCGCTCGATCGTCACGTATCTGCGCTCGGTGCCGCCGATCAACGGCGGCGAATCACGTCCGCGCGACCAGTGGGGCAATCCCGCCGTCGACGATGTCACCGCGCTGCGCGGCACCAAGATCAATGCGGTGAACGGTGCGCAACTGTTCATCGCCAATTGCGCGACGTGCCATAACTGGACAGGTCAGGGTGTCGGCGCCAGCGCGCCGGGCGCGTATCCGTCACTGATTCACAACTCGGCGGTGGGCGCGAGCGATGCCAACAATCTGGCGATGGTGATCCTGCACGGCGTCAGTCGTACGACGAAACAGGCTGACGTGTTGATGCCCGAGTTCGGCACCCAGCTTACCGACGACCAGGTGGC
Organism: Paraburkholderia sp. WS6; assembly: GCF_030464835.1. Classification (NCBI taxonomy): domain Bacteria; kingdom Pseudomonadati; phylum Pseudomonadota; class Betaproteobacteria; order Burkholderiales; family Burkholderiaceae; genus Paraburkholderia; species Paraburkholderia sp. WS6. The sequence continues at coordinate 214,897 of NZ_JALQCK010000001.1, read as the reverse complement.
GGCTATCACCAATTACGTGACCAAACAGTTCGGCAATCCGCAGTCCACGGTAACGGTGGATCAGGTCGCCAAGCTGCGTGCCCAGCAATAATGAGTGCGCGAACGGCGCGTTTTCCGGTAAGTTCTGCCGGAGGCGCGCCGTTTTTGCGTCGTTTCTACGTCATTCGAACGATGCGGGACGTCAGGATAAGATAGGCAACGCGCATACGCACTTGCGGATGCCGCACTATCATGAGCGAATGGATTCCGTACTCGTCAACTCCGTCCAGCATCATCCGGCCAATCGGAGCGGCCGCGACTTTGTCGTCGGCGATTTGCACGGCTGTGTCGATGCGCTGCGCTATCTGCTGCGCGACATCGCGTTCGATCCGGCGCGTGACCGGCTCTTTTCGGTCGGCGATCTGGTAGACCGCGGTGAACATTCCGAGCAGGCTTTGGCCCTGCTCGACAAGCCGTGGTTTCACGCGGTGCTCGGCAATCATGAAGATACCTTGTGCGCTGTCGCCGATGGGCGCTTGCGGCGCCAGTGGTGGTATGGCATCGGCGGGATATGGGCGGCGAGTTTGTCCGACGAACGCTTGCAGCACTACGCCGAACGTCTGCGGCCACTGCCGCTCGTACGCGTGGTCGGCAGCGGTAAGGAGCGCTTTAATATTCTGCATGCCGAATTCTTCGGCACGGACGCCGAACTCGACGCCGGGAATTTTTCCGCCGAAACGCGCCAGCAATTGCTGTGGGGGCGGGATCTGGCCTTGGGCAATGGCGATCCGCAGCGGCAGCATGGGCTTTCGCTGACCTATTGCGGCCATACGCCGATGCGCGACATCCAGCAGATCGGCTCGCAGATTTTCATCGACACCGGCGCGTTCGGGCCCGGTGGCAAGCTGACCATCGTGGAGCCACAGGCATTGCGGCGCTGGTCGATCTCGGTTGAGGCGGCGCGGGAGAGCGGGGCGGCGGCGTTGGCCCTACCCTGATTGTTTCGAGTCTCTTAGCTCTTAGCCCACCTGATTGAGCTCGAACACGATATCGATGCTCGTGCCATTCCAGTTGTATTCCAGATACGCCGCGTGTTGGCAATCGCGTAGCAGCGTGGTTCTGAACGCGGCGAGGCACTCGCCTTCGTCATCCCGCACCGACGGATACACGATGCCCGGCGCACCCCCCTCGCGTACGGCACGGCCGAGCGATTGTCCGGCGACATAGTCGTTGGGCGACAGCACCGCGAGATCGAGCGATGCGTCGTCGCGGATGTCGACCACGTTGCCTTGCGCCACGACGGTGTAGAGCCGCATCTGCTGCCGCATGGGTGGCTCGGCTGTCGCCTCGAGAAATTTCCCCGTGTGATAGCGCGTCTCCGCGATCGCAGTGGCACGCGAACGGGCGCAATAAAACACGCCGTACGTGCCGTCCGAGAAGCGGCTGCCGAGCGGATTCAGGTGTGTCAACGCGGCCATGATCGGCCCATAGCCCGGACCGAAACGGCGCTCCTCGCGCGGCACGAGATCGAGTTCGCCGACTTCGGTGCGCAGGCGGTCGTTGGTCATCGCTTCGAGCGCGTAGAGCGCGTCGAAATCTTCGGGCGATGCGACCCGGTCGAACAGATTGACGGCCGGAAAGCGCGTTGGAATCACGCGATACGCGGGCGACCAGTCGAGCGGCGCGCTGCGCCAGCGGTGCTGCCAATGCGGTTCTGTCACGCCCAGCCGCCTCGCATCGCGTCGAGATACTGGCGCACGGCCACGAGATCGCTGATGTTGCCGGCCAGCATGCGGTCCAGCGCGCGGCGGCCGCCGAACGGCGGCGCGCTGTTGGGGCGCTTGATCCAGGTGTCGGCGGCGCTGGGCTGCGGCAGCAGGATCTGCAGCGCCTTATAGATGCCGAGCAGCAGCGACAGGCGTTCCAGCGTGTCGCGCCCCAGACGTGCGGTTCCCGGCGCGGATTTCCACTTGAAGTAGGTGGAACGGCCCGGCGAGCCGAGCAACACGATCTGCTCCTCGGCGCTCAAGTCCCAGTCTCGCGCGATGTTGAAGAACGCGCGCAGGCCTGCCGCCGACATTTCCGTGAGCGTGGGTTCCGAAACCGGCCGGCGGATGGGCGGTTCGGGCTGGGTGACGCGGGCGGCGTGAGCCATGATGAGGTGAGTCCTTATCTGTACTTGTTGTTGATATTAGTCTAAAAATGGATTTTTGCAAGAGAATATAATCCCGACTCGTTATGAAGTCGAAGATCAGGAGAAGCAGGAGATGTGGGTTCGAGCAGTAGCAACGGCAGTTGCAGTGTGGTGCGTGTCCGGGGCGGCAATGGCCGCTGGTTATGCGGAAGTGTGGAATCCGCCCGAGTCGACCGGGCATGCGGCGAAGCACGCAAAGAAAACGACGGGTGCCGCCAAGGTCAAGTCTACCGCCGGCGCGAAGACGGGTTCGAAGCAGGCGGCGAAGGGGCAGCATGGGGCGCAACGGGTCGCGTCGGTGTCGAAGAGCGGTGCCAAGCCGGCAGCGCACGGCAGCGTGAAGAAGGTCGCCGCCAGGAATGTTGGCCACGGTGGCGTGGTGAAGGGCGCGGGCAAACCTAAGTCGAAGGCAGCGGTGGTGGCGCAGGGTAAGAAGCCGCACGCACAACTCGCTCAGGCGAAATCGGGGCAGGGCCGGATCATGCACGCCGACCTGGTTCAAGGCCATGCAGCGCATGCCAAGGTGGTCAATGTGACGGCGAAAACCAGCGTGGCCAAACCGGCCGTGGTTCACACGAAGGCGCCTGCCAAGGCCGCAAACGTAGCGGCAAGTCCCGCGGCGACCGCGCCCGCTAATCTGGCGACCGCCAGCAGCGGGTCGTTGCCGCCGATTCTCCACTGACCCTCTGTTCTATTCAGGCGGCGCGTTTGCGTTTGGCCTTGGTGCCCGGCGGACCCAGCGCCGTGCGGCCGAGTTCGACGATGCGCGCCGAGAGCTTTTCGAGGCGTGGCGACTGGACCTTCCAGGCGTGCCAGTACAACTCGACGTCGGTGGGCTGCTTCGGCGCAAGGTCGACCAGTTCGCCGCGCTCGACGGCATCGCCGAATTCCAGTTCGGGCACCATGCCATAGGCGAGGCCACGCTGGATCGCCATGTAGCGCGGCACTGGCGCGGGCACGTAGTGGCACGGATAAGCTTCCGGGGGCAGGCCGAAGCGCGTCTCAAGAAAGCGCGCCTGCAACGCGTCCTTGCGTGAGGACAGGATCACCGGCGCGCGCCGCGCGCCTTCACGCGTTAAGCCGTTCGGAAACCATCGCTCGACGAACGCCGCCGACGCCACCAGCCGGTAGCGCATCGCGCCGAGCCGTTCCGCGAAGCAGCCGCGCATCGGCGCCGGTTCGGTGGTGATGCAGCCAATTGCGAGGCCTGAGGCGAGCAGCGCGTGGGTGTGATCCTGGTCGTCGACGGTCAGATCGAGCAGCACGTTTTCCTGCAGCAGGATCTCGGAGAGCGCGGGGAAAAACCAAGTGGACAGCGTATCTGCGTTGACTGCGGCGGCGACGTTCAGCAGCGCTTCGTTGGCGCCCGCGAGATCGCTGGCGAAGTCGTCTTCGAGCAGGGCGGCACGCCGTAGATATTGCAACAGACGCTGGCCCATCGGCGTCGCGCGACAGGGCCGCGTGCGCACGATCAGCGGATTGCCCAGGCGCGTTTCGAGCGCCCGCACACGCTGCGATACCGCCGATGATGTGATGTTCAGGCGCACGGAAGCCTGCTCGAAGCTGCCGGTTTCGATGACCGCGCGGACGGCGGCGGTTTGTCGGGGGTCGAGGTCCACTGAGTGCCTTTAAAAGAGATGACGCCGACGCGGTGTCCGTTAGCCGGTTCTGTGGCTCGCCCGAACCTATGCTGGCGACCGACTAGCCGCCTCACGCAGCCTTTCGCGGCCGGCCGCCTTTCTTGCCGTTCTCGCGGGCAGCCGCCGATTTCGCCTCGGATTTCACGCTGCCACCGCTGCGGCCGATATCGCGCATCCACGCTTTCGAGCCGAATACACCGTCGATCAGGCCATGCACCGACACAACGACGTCGAGTGCGGGAAAAACGAGCGCCGAACCGAGACCGAAAATCTCAATCGAGCGCAAATCCGCGGCCGACGCGTTGTGCAAACCTTCGATATAGGCGATTGGCACCAGCAGCGAAATGTCATTGGTCAGCGTAATTTCGAGCCGTTTGGTGCGCGGTTTATAGCAGGCGCTACGCGCGGCGGGACGCTTGGCGGTTTCAGCGCCGCGTTCCCGCGCAAGCCGCCATTCTTCGCTGCTGTTCATGATGAGTGGATTCCTTTCCATGCGGAGCACAGGAACGGCACCATTTCGTTAATGCGTTTTGCCAGCCGGCGCGCTTCGCGTTCTGAATCAGCCCGTCGATCCGGGCAATGATGGGCATGGCAACGATTATATACCGTAGCCGCTTGGGTTTTTATGGCACAGCGCCCAAATGTCTCAAGCGCTTGCCAACCCATTCGTCACCAACCGCAACGTCTCCATCGACCGCGTATCCCTCACGCGCGAATGCAGGGTCACGCGTGATTCCGGCAGCGGCGGCAAACCCAGCCGTGCGCCGACATCGATCAATCCACGCGGCGCCACTCTGCGCGCCAGCGGCGACACCGCAAGACCAGCCGCGACCGCGGCGCCGACCGCCGCCACTCCGCCACCGACGAACACTTCCTGCCACGCAAGCCCCGCCTCATTCAACGTGTGCAGCGCGACGTCGCGCACATTGCACGGCGGACTCAGCAGCGCCAGCGCCAACGGCTCGCCGACGCGCGGCAGCCATTCCGGTGTAGCGAGCCAGCCAAGCGGCTCGCTGAACAGCACTTGCGCGTCGTCACGCGGCGGCTCATCGGCGCCGTAGCGAATGATCACGGCGTCGAGGCGCCGTTCGTCGAATTGCGCGAGCAGCGCAGCGGACATGCCCAGATGCAATTCGACCACCAGACCCGGATCGTGCGCGTTGAGCCGCGCGAGCAACTGCGGCAAGTTCGTTCCGGCGACGTGCTCGCTCAGCCCCAGCGTGAGCCGCCGACGCTCCACGGACAACGAACCCAGCGCCCGCTCATGTGCGCTCAGCAGATCGCGGGCCGCGCCAAGGAATGCGTTGCCATCCGCGGAAAGGCGCACGACACGCGGCGTACGTTCCACTAACTGCTTGCCGAGATGCGCTTCCAGCCGTTTCAGCTTCAGGCTGACGGCCGATTGCGTGGTATCGAGCGCGTCCGCTGCCCGCGTGAAGCTGTGCAGATCGGCGACCAGCACGAAGGCGCGCACCGCATCGAGATCGAGGACTTTCATTTCAGTTGAATATGGATGAAATAGCCAAAGATGGCTGTTCATTATGACTGAGCGCGCCTAAGCTGTGTTTACCCAATCACTGCGACCAAGGAGTTTCATCATGCCGCTCACACGAATCGCATTGCGCGCCGGCAAGTCAGAGGAATATCGGAAGGCGCTGACGGAGAGCATCCAGCGTTCGCTGGTGGAGACGTGCAATGTGCCGAAAGACGACATCTTCATGCTGATCACCGAGCACGAAGCCGGCAATTTTGTGTACGACAGGCAGTACCTGAACATCGAGCGCAGCGACGATCTCGTGGTGATTCAGATCACGTTTAACAATACGCGCACGCTCGAACAGAAGAAGGCGCTGTACAAGCGCATGGCGGATGAACTGGCGGAGTCGCCCGGACTGCGACGAGAGGATGTATTCATCAATCTCGTCGAAGTGCTGAAGGAGAATTGGTCGTTCGGTAATGGAATCGCGCAGTACGCGGTTTGAGTGACTGACGAACTCAGGTGGCCTGCGCGTAATTGAGGCGGGCGGGAATGGATGCGCGGGGCAGCCAGACAGGCAACGATGCGTCGCTATAATGGTTCGCTGTCCTTTCCTCACCCACCGACACTCTGCCGCCATGACATCCGACCGCACCGATCCGCCCCACGAAGCCCTCGAACTTGGCGGCTCCGTCTGGTTTAAGGCAGGCGCGCAAACGCTCGGCGGCGCGTCGCGGATCGCGCTGCTCGCGGCGATCGGCGAGACCGGTTCGATCACCAGCGCGGCGAAAGCCATCGGCATGAGCTACAAAGGCGCGTGGGACGCCGTCGACACGATGAACAATCTCGCCGGCGAGCCGCTCGTCGTGCGCTCGACCGGTGGCAAAGGCGGTGGCGGCACGATACTCACGCCGCGCGCCGTGAAGCTGATCGATACGTTTCGGGCGGTCGAACGCGAGCACCAGCGTTTTCTCGAACGCGCGGGCGCGGCGATCGAAGGCTTTGCAACGGATTGGGATCTGATCGGCCGCATCGGCGTGAAAACGAGCGCGCGCAATCAGCTTTATGGAGCGGTGTCGGCCATCACGCGCGGGACGGTCAACGATGAAGTGTCGCTGGCGCTGCCAGGCGGCCATACGATCGTCGCCGTAGTCACGCATGAAAGTACCGAGACGTTGGGCCTCGCGGTGGGGGCGGCGGCGTTTGCGTTGATCAAGGCGTCGTGGGTGGTGCTGCTCGTGGAGAACGAAAGCGGTGCGCCGTTGCAACTGTCCGCGCGCAATCAGTTGCGCGGCACGGTGCAGAGCGTGAAGCGCGGGGCGGTCAACGCGGAGGTGTCGCTGCTGTTGGACGGCGGCGCGGTGATTACCGCGGTCGTCACGAATCAAAGCGTCGATACGCTTGGGCTTGTGGAAGGCGGGACTGCGGTCGCTGTATTCAAGGCGTCGAGCGTGATTCTTGGCGTGAAGGATTGAATGAGCCGAGGGCGCTGAAGGGCGCAGGCTCTGGCGATTCTGAGAATTGTGGCGTCCCGGATGGCCCCGAACCATCCGACGGCGCGCGCAGACGTTATGGCACGCTGCGCTCGTACCCAGCAAACGGATGGTTCTCACGCACGCAACCATCGCTGACCTGCACGACCTGATCGCCGAACGCGGCGACATCGTCGGGATCGTGCGTGATCAACACCATCGGAATATCCAGACGCGTCTGCAGGTCCGACAGCTCGCTGCGCATACGCTGACGCAGCGCGCTATCGAGCGCGGAAAACGGTTCGTCCAGCAACAGCAAGCGCGGCTCAGCGACCAGCGCCCGCGCCAGCGCCACGCGCTGCTTCTGTCCACCCGAAAGCTGCGCCGGATGATTTCCTGCCACGCTTTTCAACTCGAGCGCGTCGAGCCAGTAATCGACTTGTGGGTGCGAGATTCGCGCGCGCGGATTGAGCCAACCCTGCTGCAACCCGAAGCCGATGTTCTGCCGCACGTTCAGATGCGGAAACAGCGCGTAGTCCTGAAACAGATACGCAATCTTGCGTGCCTGCGGTTTCTGATCGATGTCGCGCGCGCTGTCGAACAACGCGTTGCCGTGCAGCGTGATTGTCCCTTCGTCGGGACGAAGCAAGCCGGCGATGGCCTGTAGCGTCAAACTCTTCCCCGCGCCAGACGGCCCGAACAGCACGACGCGCTGCGTGGTCGCCTTGAACGAGACGTCGAGCGTGAAATGGCGCTCGGCGCTCTCGAAGGTTTTGCGGATGTCGACGGCGAGCAGCATATCAGCGGGACGTCAGAAGCGTGTGCTGCGGCACCAGACGGCCCGCGAGCAACAGGATCACGACACACGTCACCGAAGTCACGAGCACGAGAAAATTGGCGGTGCTGTCGTCGCCGGCCTGCACGGCCGAATAGACCGCAACCGATAGTGTCTGCGTGCGTCCCGGCAAGTTGCCCGCGATCATCAGCGTTGCGCCGAATTCGCCGAGCGCCCGCGCAAATGCCAGCAGACCGCCCGCGAGGATGCCACGAGCGGCGAGCGGTAGTGTCACGCGAAAAAAGACCGCCGTTTCGCTGACGCCAAGCGTGCGCGCGGCCCGCTCGAGTTGCGGATCGACGGATTCGAAGGCGGCGCGCGCCGACTTCAGCACGAGCGGGAACGCCACCACCGTCGACGCGATCACCGCGCCCTGCCAGGTGAACACCAACTGGATATCGAGCTTGTCGAGCCATCCGCCGATCACGCCGCGCCGCCCGAGCAGGACCAGCAAGTAGTAGCCGAGCACGGTGGGCGGCAAAACGAGTGGCAGCATGAGCAGCGAATCGATCACATCGCGCGCGCCGGAGCGCCAGCGCGACAAACCGAAACCGGCCGCGACGCCGGACACCAGATTGAGCGCGGTGGCCCAGCCCGCCACTTTCAGTGACAGCAGGAGCGGAATCCAGGCCTGTTGCATGTGCGTGCGGTACCCAGGTTAATGCGCGGGCTTGAAGCCGTACTTCGCGAGCACGGCCTGGCCGGCCGGCGAGAGCACAAAGTTCATGAACGCTTGCGCGTCCGCCGCGTGACGGCTGCCTTCGACCTGCGCGATTGGATAGGTGATCGGCGTTTGTGTCGGCACGTTCATCGCGACCTTGACCTTGTCCGGCATGACTGCGGCATCGGTGCTGAACACGAAGCCGGCGTCGACTTCACCGCGCGACACATAGTCCAGGCTCTGGCGTACGTTCGATGCCAGCACAGCCTTTGCGCTGACCGCGTCCCACACGCCCGCGGCTTGCAGCGCGCCCTGTGTATAGCGGCCAACCGGCACCGAAGCCGGATCACCGTAAGCCACCCGCTTCACATTCGCCGACGTCAGGTCGTTCAGCGAGCCCGGTGCGAAATGGCTGTCGGTCGGCACGATCAGCACCAGCGAGTTGGCGGCGAAGTCCTTGCGCGTAGCCGGAACGATCACTTTTTCCGCTGCGGCCTTGTCCATTGCTTTCTGATCCGCCGAGGCGAACACGTCGGCGGGCGCACCCTTGACGATTTGCTGCATCAGCACATCGGAAGCGCCGAAGTTCAACAGCACCTTGGTGCCCGGACGCTGCTGTTCGAAGACCTCGCTCACTGCTTTGAACGCGTTGGTCAGGCTGGCGGCAGCGGAAACCACAAGTTCGTCGGCACGTGCGTTGGCGCTGACGGCAACGGAGATGGCGCTGGCGATGAACAGCGCGTGTTTCACAAGGCGGCGGGACAGTGTCATGAAGGCTGGATGTCCGGCGTAGGCCGGAGCAGCGGGTTAAAACGCTATCGTAATATATGAAAGGTTATAGCGGTACCCATGACGATTATTCAATTAGGCGCATAACGCGGCGCGTGGGCCGGCAGGGGTGGGCTTCAGTTGCCAAACAGGAAATCGATTGAACGCGCTTCAGACGTCCGGCGAGTGCGGCGGCGTCAGCGTGTTGAGCGTCTGCGACAGCGGCGTCATGGCGGGACGTACGTCGCGCACGGCCCGCCACTTGGCGCGGATGAACGGCCGGTCATGGCCGGACACCTTCAGCGCGATATGTGTGACCCAGCGTTGCGTCGGCACGTGCACACCATGCATCAGCAGCGCGAGGATCATCAGACTTGCGGCGACGGGCGCCGCCGACAACCGGCCCGGCTCGGCATGCCACGCCATGCGCACGAAGAAGAGCGCCGCCAGCGCGCCGACCAGGCAGCCGGTTACGGCTTCAGACGGTGAGTGAGCGCTCAGTACGACGCGCGACAAGCCGACCGCAATACCCGCAGCCAGGCCCAACAAGACGCCGAGCAGACGAATCGCCGGGCGCGCCGGCAGCAACATCAGGAACAACGCGACCGGATAGACGGCGGTAGACAGCATGGCGTGACCGCTGACGCCAGTGAAATCCAGTTCGCGCACGCCGACGCCCCAGCCGAGGAAGGCAAGTTTGGTCACGGTCACAACGCCGATGGCCGCGCCAAGCAGCAGCAACCAGCCAGCCGCCATGCGCCACGTGTAGCCGATCGCCAGCCAAAGTGCGATGGCGAACGCGAGCGGCAGCGTCATGCCGGCGCCGCCGAGGCTGGTGATCGAGTACCACAGATGGGCAGGTAATTCGGGCATGGCAAAGGCGCGACCAAGGCCGCGTAGAATCGGGTTGGTAATGGTTTAACGCGCGAACGGCGCGAATCGCCGACGCGGCGAAGGCGTCTACCGACATTATTTACCCGCCAGTATAGACGGGTGCTGCGGGCGGGATTCGCCACGCGTCAGGCTTTTTGTGACGGGGCGTTGGCTAGCGAACAAGCTTTGCCATGGTTTGACGTTGGTGCTGCTGCAAGGTTCGCCGGACGGAAAATTCGGTATCCGGCAGAGGCTAAGGCCGTCAGCATCGCATGAGGATTGGTGTTATTGTGCATTGCACAACAAAGCGTCGTTCGATCGAACGACACCTGTCCCTTTTTGCGAGGTTACCCGCCGATGGCAAAAAGTCTGTCGAAAATCTGGCTACGTGGTCTTAAGCGGCTGCTCGCCATTCAAACCGAGCACACTCACGCAACCACCAAGCGCGCCACTGCGCGGCCGGCACGCGTCGCTACCACCAAACCTTCGGCCAAGGTCCGTCCTGTCAAGCCGGTGGCCGCGCTGCGCGCATCCGCGAAACGCGAGGCGCCGCGTGCCGCTCCACGGGAATCGCGGGTTCGTCCGCGCGCCTCTGCATGGGCGAGCGGTTCATGGACGCGCTCGTTCCATTCGGCGCCTACCGCGCCTGGGCGGCTCGTCAACCACCTTCAGTACGGGCTGTACATCCCGACCGGCCATGCGCACGAGGCGATGCCGCTGGTGGTGATGCTGCACGGCTGCACCCAGTCGATTGACGAATTCGCCGAAGGCACGCGGATGAACGTGCTCGCCGACCGGTTCGGCTTTGCCGTGGTTTATCCGGAACAGTCGAAGCATGTGCATTCGCATCGCTGCTGGCATTGGTACGACGCCAGCGACAGCGCCGGTGGTGCTGAGGCGCGTGCGGTCGTCTCGCTGGTGGATTCATTGGTTGCCCAGCACGGCTTCGACAGCGAGCGCGTCTATGTCGCCGGAATCTCTGCCGGGGCCGGCCTGACGGCGCTTCTGGCCGCTAACTACCCGGAGCGTTTCGCGGCGGTCGCGTTGCATTCCGGCCCCGCTTTCGGCGAGGCTCGCTCCGGCATTGCGGCGATGGACGTGATGCGGCGCGGCGCGCGTCGCGAGCCTGCCGAGCTGGTCGACGAACTCGTTAATGTGGCTGAATACCCCGGGATGCCGGCCATCATCCTCCACGGCGACACCGACCATGTGGTCGCGCCCGTCAATGCGGACCAGTTGGCGGTGCAGTTTCTCCGTCTGAACCGGATCGTCGACGAGAACGGCGCGCGCAAATCCGGCGAAGTGAAGGAAGAGCGCAAAGGTGGCGTAGTGATGCGCGACTACCTGCGCGGCGGCCGGCGCGTGGTGCGGCTGTGCCGTGTCCAGGGGCTCGCGCACGCATGGAGTGGCGGCGATGACGCCGTACCTTTCCATTCCGCCAAAGGTCCGGACGCAAGCGCCATGGTGTGGGAATTTTTCAGGCACCAACGCCGCACGGGCACCGGCCGTATCGCTGAAAGCACCGCCACAGAAGCTTCGGCGGGCGCACGGTGACGTTGGAACAACACTTCGAAATGAGTATTGGCGCGATCCTAGGGTTTTCCCTATAATACGGGTTATCCCTTAGGCGTTAACGCCTAAACTCATTGTCGAGGTTGACCATGTACCTGCTTAGCCGCCTGTTTCTGTTCCTGACCAAATCGCCCGATCAACTCGCGAAAGAACGCGCTGACGCCTTCCTCGCAGAGGCAACCGATCTTTACGATCTGGAATTCCGTATGCGCAAGCTCGACCGTGAGGCGGCTACCCGTCATCCGGCGTGGATGGCCCAGCACTAAGCTGCGCGAGTTTGAAGCATCGGCGCGTAATGAAGAACGCCGATGTTTGGGGTAAGGCGCCCAAGCTGTTATGAGCTATTGGAAGGGCTCAAACACGCTTAAACAGCCGGATTCAATTGCCACAGCGCGTGATCCAACACCGCGGTAAATGCCACCCAGGCTACATGGGGCTCGAGTAGTTCGCCAGCCCAGTGGTCCCGTCGCCAGAGTGCAAGCGTCAGTGCGACGATCAGCAGTAAAACACGAACAACGACGGCAAACGGCGCGTCCTTCAGTCTTCGCCAGACGTTCCTGATCAAATCAATGTGAGCGGGCGCTTACTTGCCGAAACGGGCAAGCGTACGCTGCCGCGCGTCGGCATGGTCGACGATCGGCGCGGGATAATCTTTGCCCAAAATCACGCCAAATTCCGCGAGCCGATCCGCACCCGCCAGCCACGGCGCGTGAATCCATTTGGCAGGCAGTTTCGCCAGTTGGGGCAAGTAGCGTTTGATAAAGCGCCCTTCGGTGTCGAACTTTTCGGATTGCGTGATCGGGTTGAAGATCCGGAAATACGGCTGCGCGTCGCATCCCGTCGATGCCGCCCATTGCCAGCCGCCGTTATTCGCCGAGAAATCGAAGTCGTTCAGTTGTTCGGCGAAGTAACGCTCACCGCGTCGCCAGTCGACGCCCAGATCCTTCACCAGAAAACTCGCCGTCACCATCCGCAGGCGGTTGTGCATGTAGCCCGTGCGGTTCAGTTGCAGCATCGCGGCGTCGACCAGTGGATAGCCCGTGCGGCCGTCGCACCATGCGGCGAACGCCTCGTCCGCTTCCGGGCCTTGCTCCCAGCGCAGCCGGTCGTACTCTTCCTTGAACGACGCACCATCCGCCAGCTTTGGATGATGCGAGAGGATCATGAAGTAAAAATCCCGCCAGATCAGCTCCGTCAGCCACGTGGCCGAACCTTGCCCGTCCGGCTGCAGTGACATCTCGTGCGCGAGCCGCGCGAGCGTGCGGATCGAGACGATACCGAAGCGCAGATGCATCGACAGGTAGCTCGGGCCTTTGACTGCGGGAAAGTCTCGCCGGTCCTGATAGCTGTCGATGCGGGTCATGAAGTCGTCAAGCAGGCGTTGCGCGCCGCTCATGCCGGTGGGCAAGTTGAGCTCCGCAAGATTGCTCGGTGCGAAGCCGAGTTGATCGAGCGTCGGCAACTGACGGTTCAGCCTGGGCGGCAGTGCTGCGAGCTGCTTAGTATAGGTCTCGACCGGATACGGTTTCAGATCAAAGGCCGTCAGCTGCTTGAGCCATGCGTTCTTGTAGGGCGTGAACACCGTGAACGGTTTGTTCTGGCCTGTCAGCACCTCATCGCGCTCGAAAATCACCTGATCTTTAAACGTCAGCCATTGGCGTCCGGCTTCGACAAGCCGCTCCTGCACCGTCTCGTCACGCTCGATCGCGACCGGCTCGTAATCGTGATTCGTGAATATTGCATCCACGTTGAGTTCATCAGCGAGCCTGGGCACGAGATCGGCCGGATCGCCGTACAGCACGATGAGCCCGCCACCTTTGGCGCGCAACGCCTCGTCCAACTCGCCCAATGCAGCAAGAATGAACTCGACGCGGCGGTCCTGTGGCTGCGTGTCCGGATGGCGAGTTTGCCAGGCGTCGCTCAGCGGTTGCAGGATCGTCGTGTCGAATACGAACGCGCACCAGACGCGCCTGCAATGCTTGAGCGCGTAGTAGAGCGCGGCGTTGTCCGTGCTGCGCAAATCGCGGCGAAACCAGACCAGACCGGTATCGAAGGTGTCGCTCAGGCGCCGGGGGCGTGTCATCGGAATCGTGGGTCGGGTAAAGGGCTGCGCGGCTAAGCATCGACCGGCGCAATGATCAGTTGCCAGGCGACGATATTACTGAACTGCGCGTTTACTAACAGAGCTATCGGCGGAGTCGCGTGACGGCAGGTGATCGGTCGGGTTGATGCCGCACATTGCGTGCCGCGTCTGCGAATGCCTGTTGCGCCGCAAAATGGCACAACGCCCGCGCCTGGTTTGCAGGATACGGGCGTTATTCATGACGGCGCGGTCGTGCCGCGCGTGTCAACGATTCGATTCATTGGCAATTCGTTCAAGCCGCCGGAGCTTACGCGACTTGCAGGCGCACCGCGACGTTGTTGCGCGTGGCGTTCGAGTACGGGCAGACCTGATGTGCTGCGTCGACCAGTTCCTTGGCTGCATCTGCGGGGAGGCCCGGCAACGAGACGCGCAGATCGATGTCGAGCGCGAAGCCGCCATTGTCGTTCGGGCCGATCCCCACTTCTGCCGTGACTTGCGTGTCAGCCGGCAAAGCCTGCTTGCGCTGGCCGGCGATGAACTTCATCGCGCTCAGGAAACACGCCGAATAGCCCGCTGCAAAGAGTTGTTCCGGGTTGGTACCCGCTGCGCCCGTGCCGCCCAGTTCACGCGGTGCCGCCAGCTTCACGTCCAACGCATTGTCCGACGACACTGCGCGGCCGTCACGGCCACCGGTGCTGGTTGCGCTTGCTTTGTAGAGGATGTTCATTGTGCTGCTCCTAAATCTGGGTTGTCAGGGTGGTTTGCATGCTTGCCGCTGTTTGGCCACCTTTCTGGCGGAGTGCTATCGAAGCGGCATGTGATAAAGATAGTACACAAATCATTTGTGTGCAAACTAATTTTTGTATCGACTCGATAGCGTGCCATTTGAAACAGGCCGGCTAGTGGTCCATGTAATCGTTGAGCGTGGTGCGCAGGCGCGTCAGATCGTCACGCAGACGGAGCAGGAATTCCGGCGTCTGCTGGGTCGCGCAGAAGATTTCCGCCGGCACTTCGCGTGCCTGACGCTTCAGCGCGGTGCCCGCTTTGGTGAGCCGGATATAGACGAGCCGCTCATCTTCGACGCCGCGTACCCGTTCCAGGTAGCCCTGCGCCTCGAGGCGCTTGAGCAGCGGCGTGACCGTCGCCGAGTCGAGATTCAGGCGCGCGGCCATGTCTTTCACCGTGACGTCGTCGGCTTCCCATAGCACGAGCATCGTCAGATATTGCGGGTACGTCAGGCCGAGCTTGTCGAGCAGCGGTTTGTACGCCTTCGTCATCGCAAGCGAGGTCGAATAGAGGGCGAAGCAGAGTTGCTCGTCGAGCGTGAAGGGCAAAGCGGGGCGCTGGGTCATGTTGCATCTCGCGGAAAAAAGAGCGTGCAAATCGATTGCGCGCAAACCATTGTGCCGCAAGTCGAGGCGAGATGCCGAGCGTGCCAAGGCGAAAGCGGGCAGTGCGCCGGATTGAAACCACACGGGCGCCGAAAAAGCGCCCGCGCTTGAGCAGCGGCCTAGCCGGCGCTCAAGCCGCCGGCGTGGTCGGCAGGTCCGGTGCTTCAGGCGTTTGCACGCCGAAGCAGCCGCGATAAGTCGCGTAGAACGAGCAATACAGCATGGTCGTGACGATCATCGTGGCGGGCATCAGGATCGCGAATGCGAAGTCGCCCGCGCCCAGCGCCTGCATCAGCGCGGACAAGCCGAACGAGACGGTCGTCGCCACCGCGAACCACAATGCACCGAACACGATAAACGCGCCGCGATTGCGCCAGCAACTGACGATGCTGAAGAACATTGCCTTGACGGGCGGCACGTCGTGCCACGCGATAAGAACCGGCGAGAACCAGAAAATCATCGCGACGGGAATGTAGAACGCGAACGCGGCGATCACCGCCAGCGGGATATTGCTGTTGGCGATCGCGTCCTGATCCATCGTAGCCATGCCGAGCATGACTTTCAGCAGCATGCCGCCGTCGGCGAGTGCCGAGCCGGCCAGCACCAGCGCCATCGCGACGACGTACAGCACGCCCAGCGCCAGCAGACGTTTGGCGACCGCGGGGCCGTACGAGTGAAAGCCGTCCACCAGAATGGTCGGGAACACCGGCTTGCCCGCGATGGTGTTGCGGCACGCCGCCATGAAACCGACGGCGACACCCGGAATGAAGACCAGCGGCAGCACGCCGCCGACGACCGGAATCTGCGCTGCCAGCGTCATGACTAGCAGATAGGTGAAGAACAGCGTCAGAAACGCGAGCGGGTTCTTGCGGAACAGCCAGATACCCTGCCGGAACCAGACATAGCCGGTTTTCGCGGGGACTTCGATCAGTTGCATGAGGTATGAATGCCTGGAAGAGCAACGCCGGACAGGCGTTCGCGCAGAATGCGCTCGAAATGACCGGGGTCGTGCGGTTTGAGTAACTCGGCCGCGCGCGGCAAATGAAAATCATACAGGCGCGAGACCCAGAAGCGGTAAGCGCCGGCACGCAGCATATCGCCCCAGTGGCGGTTTTCTTCGACGGTGAACGGGCGCACGGTCTGGTAGGCGCGCAGCATGGCTTCGGTGCGTGCTTCGTCGAGCTTGCCGGTGGCGAGGTCGACGCACCAGTCGTTGACCGTTACCGCGACGTCGAACAGCCACTTGTCGCAGCCGGCGAAATAGAAGTCGAAGAAGCCGCCCAGGCGCACCTCGTGACCGGATTCCGGCGCGGCATGCGCGAATAGCGCGTTGTCGCGGAACAGGTCAGCGTGGCAGGGGCCTTCGGGCAACGCGGCGTAATCCGCCGAGGCGAAGAAAGCTTCCTGGTGCGCCAGTTCGGACGACAGTAAGTCGCGCTGCGCGCCAGCGAGAAACGGCAGGATGGTCGGCACCGTTTCCTGCCACCACGGCAGGCTGCGCAGATTCGGCTGATAGCGCGCGTAGTCTCGCCCCGCCAGATGCATGCGCGCGAGCATTTGCCCGACCTCGACGCAGTGCTCGATTTGCGGCGCCAACTCCGGCGCGCCTTCGAGCTTGGTCACAATGGCGGCGGGCTTGCCGTGCAGCGTGCCGAACAGCGCGCCGTCTTCGCGCGGCATGGGATCCGGCACCGGCACGCGGTGCGCGGCCAGGTGCTGCATCAGATCGAGATAGAACGGCAGTTGCTCGGCCGTCAGCTTTTCGAAAATCGTGAGGACGTATTCACCGCGCGTCGTCGTCAGAAAGAAGTTGCTGTTCTCAATACCGGACGGAATGCCGCGAAACTCGACGACTTCGCCGAGATCGTAATGACGCATCCATTCTGCTAGTTGGGGTTCGGTGACAGCGGTGAAGACAGCCATGCGGGAAACGTCGGATCAGGTTAGTCGGGCTGGCGCGAGGCGACCAGTACGAGGTGTGGCGAATGCGTTGCAGAAAGCGCGGTCAAGGTCACGCAGTCAAAGTCAATCAGGCAGCGAATCTTGCCTGCCAATCCTGGCCACCCGTCAGGGTCGCTAAGCGCTGTGACAATTCAACGCGGTATCGCCATGCTGCAGGCGGTGCTGAAAATCGGCAAGCAGGCTAAAAGCCCGGGGCGACGCCCGCGGGCCGCGCAGTTCCACGGAGCGGCGTACGTCACGCCGCCGCCCAGGCAACCGTCAATATGTCAGATTCACCGACGGCAGACGCGTGCTTGCGCGGCCGTTGTCGCGCACGGTAGGCGACGTGTCGAGCGGCGCGCTCATTTGATAGCGCGTGCCGAGATTCGAATGCACGTTGATTTCAACGGGCTTGCCTTTGTCGCGGTATTCGGTGATTTCGGTGCCGTTAGCGCTGCGTTCGTAGAAGCTCGGCGTGCGCGGGACGTTGATTTCGACCTTCGAGCTGACCTCGGCGGCCGGACGATTGATCTTCTCCAGGTCAGGCAGACCAGCCCGTTCATTGGCGGACTGGGGCGCGCCGGGGGCCGGAGTGTCATCGACAGGCTGGGCAGCCATCGCCGCGTTGCCAAAGGCGAGGGCCAATGCAACGGCGACGGGAAGGAACGGCTTCATGGTGATTCTCCAATATGGTGCCCCGATTCTAGCAAATCCAGCCTTGCCTACGGGCGCGATCGCCTTATTTTGCGCCGCTTTCGCGCGACGTGCGCGCAATCTTGCGGCCGCTGTTGCGGCAGGTGTGGTAGGCGCGGCGAGGTCATTTGGCGATCGCGGGTTCCGTGGTAATGTCATCTCATGAATAGGGGCGAATGAAGATGAACAACGATACCAATCAACGCGCGGTGCAGACTCCCGCCAACAGCTTCCCAACCGAATCCTTTGACGACGCGGTCGAGGCCGTCACGCGTCTGTCGGCGATCTATGAAGCGAACACCTCGTTCCTGCGCGACGCCTTCGCGCGCTACCGCCGCAACGAACTGTTCGAACGCCGGGTGCGCGCCTGCTACCCGTTCGTCAGAGTGCGCACCGAAGTCAACACGCATATCGACTCGCGCCGCTCGTACGGTTTCGTTGCAGGCCCCGGTGTGTTCGAGACCACGGTCACTCGGCCCGATCTGTTCGGCAACTACTATCGCGAGCAATTGCGCCTGCTGGCGAAGAACCATCATGTGAAGATCGAAGTCGGCGTGTCTGACCAGCCGATTCCGATTCACTTTGCTTTCGCCGAAGGCATCCATCTCGAGGGCGATCTGGATCGCGAGCGCCTGTTCCTGATGCGCGACGTGTTCGATACGCCGGACCTCGCGCTGCTCGACGACCGCATCGTCAACGGCACGTATGAGCCGCTGCCAGGCGATCCGCATCCGCTCGCGCTGTTCACGGCGGCGCGGGTGGATTTCTCGCTGCATCGGCTGAAGCATTACACGGCGACCTCGCCCACGCATTGCCAGAACTACGTGCTGTACACGAACTATCAGTTCTATATCGATGAGTTCGTCAAACTCGGCCGCACGATGATGGCCCATACCGACGACGAAGAACTGCGCGCCTATCGCAGCGAATACACGTCGTTTGTCGAACCAGGTGACGTGATCACGTACAACGAGAATCTCGGCGAGCAGGCACAGGAAGGCACGGCGCCGCCGCGTCTGCCGCAGATGCCCGCGTATCACCTGAAGCGTGCCGACGGCAGCGGCATCACGATGGTCAACATCGGTGTCGGGCCGTCGAACGCGAAGACGATCACGGATCACATTGCCGTGCTGCGGCCGCATGCGTGGATCATGCTTGGGCACTGCGCGGGTCTGCGCAATACGCAGCGTTTGGGCGACTATGTGCTGGCGCACGGCTATGTGCGCGAAGATCACGTGCTCGACGACGATTTGCCGCTGTGGGTGCCGATTCCTGCGCTCGCCGAAGTGCAGGTGGCGTTGGAACGCGCGGTCGCGCAGGTCACGCAGTTGGATGGCGTCGAGTTGAAGCGCGTGATGCGCACGGGCACGGTGGCGAGTGTCGATAACCGCAACTGGGAATTGCGCGATCACCGTGAGCCGGTGCAGCGGCTGTCGCAAAGCCGTGCGGTCGCGCTCGACATGGAAAGCGCGACGATCGCCGCCAACGGATTCCGTTTCCGCGTGCCTTACGGCACCTTGCTATGCGTGTCGGACAAGCCTTTGCATGGCGAATTGAAACTGCCCGGCATGGCGGATCAGTTCTATCGCGCGCAGGTCGATCAGCATTTGCAGATCGGCGTGAAGGCGATGGAGTTGTTGCGGATGAATGGCCTGCATCGTTTGCATAGCCGTAAGTTGCGCAGCTTCGCGGAAGTGGCGTTTCAATAAGCGCCTCTTGATAGGGCGCGGTAAGGCGAGGGCGAGCGTCTGCTCCTCTCCTCGCCTTACCGCCTTAAAACTGCCCAAACCCTGTCAGCCCGATCAAGCTCCCCGCCGCCAGCAACCACAGCGGATGAATGCGCGTCTTCAACGCCAGTACGGCGGTAAATGCGCAAATTGCCCATGCAATCGCCGTCGGGTTCGACGCTTCGGCGATCAAGGACGCGCTCGCCGCGACGATGCCTGCTGTCACCGGCACCAGTCCTGCTTGCGCGTAACGCCGCCACGGACGGTCCTTGAACCGATCCCACGCATGCAGCGCAAGAATCGTCACGAGCGACGAAGGTCCGAACTTCGCCACAGAAGTCACCAGCATCCCCGCCCAACCCGCCACGTGCCAGCCGACCAGCGTCACGATCATCAGATTGGGCCCTGGCGCCGCTTGCGCGAGCGCGAACAGCGCGCTGAATTCGCTGGCCGGCATCCAGTGATGCACATCCACCACCTGTCGCTGCATCTCCGGAAGAATCGTGTTGCCGCCACCGAACGCGAGCAGCGAAAGCTGACTGAAAATGATGGCGAGAGAAATGAGCGTGTCGTTCATCGTGCGGCCCTCGACGCGATGTAGATGCTGAGTGGCGTGAGCACCAGCATCGTAGGCAGAAGCGGCAGGCGCATGATGGCGATCGCGATGAAGCCGAGCGCCGCGATAAGCGCGGCCATCGGTTTATCCCGCAACGGCAGAAGGATTTTTACGGCCATCGAGATCAGCAGACCGGACGCTGCGGCGGCAAGACCGGCAAACAGATGGCGAATGTGTGGGTCGTTTTGCGTATGTTCGTACAGCACGCCAAGGCCGATCACCACCAGCGAGGGCCCCGCGATCAACCCGAGCAACCCCGCCAGCGCACCCGGCACGCCGCGAAAGCGCATCCCGATGGCCACCGAAAGATTGATCACATTGCCGCCCGGCAGGAATTGGCACAGGCCCAGCAAGTCGGTGAATTCCGCGTCGGTCAGCCAGCGCCGTTGCTCGACCACGGCGCGCCGCGCCAGCGGCAGTGCGCCACCGAATGAGATCAGCCCGAGGCCGAGAAAGCCGCTAAAAATTTCCCGCAATGTGGGCGTGGGCGCCCGGTCGGCCGTGATTGAAGTGAGATCGTGATCCATATCGCTAGGCTTCCAGTTCAAGCTCTGGAGGTTAGCGCCGAACCCTCGTTGGGCAAAACGATTTTTGAGCGCGCCTTTGTGATCTAGAATCACAAGCATGGCTCGTAATCTTCCTCCTTTTCCGGCGCTGCGTGCCTTCGAGGCTGCCGCACGGCATGAAAGTTTCACCGCCGCAGCGAACGAATTGCATGTGACGCACGGTGCAATTAGCCGGCAAGTCGCGGCTTTCGAAACATGGCTCGGCGTGCAGGTGTTTCATCGCCGCGGCAAGCGCGTGCGCCTGACCGACGACGGCCGCCGCTATCTGGCCACCGTCCAGGCCGCGTTCGACAGCATCGCGCTTGCTACGGATCAATTGCGTGATACGGGCGTCGTTCACGTTTTAAGGGTGAATGCGCTGCCGACTTTCGCAATGAAGTGGCTGCTGCCGCGGCTTCATCAATTCCAGCGCAAGGTGCCAAATGTGGAGCTGCGCCTATCGACTTCAAACGCACCGGTCGAAACGCTGGACGGCTTCGACGTCGCCGTGCGGCGCGGGCCGGCGCATTGGCCGAACTGCGTGAGCGGCCATTTTCTTGGCGAGAGCGAGATCCCGGTGTGCAGTCCCACTCTCCTGCAACGCTCACCAATCAAGGCGGCCGACGATCTCGCGAAGCACGTGCTGCTGCATTCGGACACGCGGCCCGATGCGTGGAGCAACTGGTTATCGGCGGCAGGGGTCACGGCGACATGCCGGAAGAAGCAGTCGTTCGACCACTTCTATCTGGCCTTGCAGGCCGCGGTGGATGGGCTCGGCGTAGCGCTCGGCCCGTTGCCTTTGCTGGCGGATGAGCTGGCATCGGGACGGCTCGTCGTGCCGTTGGCCGGTCCGCGTATCGATGCGCGCGGCTATTGGTGGGTGGCGAGGCGGGAGGTCGCGCAGGCGCCGCTAGTGGCGCAGTTCTGCGAATGGCTGCAAGCGCAGGGTGATCAGACCGACGTAGCGGAAGCGAGCGACCTGGAGGCCACTCGCTAGAACCCGCATGCGTTGCTCTGCTCAATACGCATTGAACATCAGCAAGCTGACTTCGCGCACGAGGCGCGAAGAGCCAGCATCACAGATAGAACATCCGGTCCTCATCCGATTTGGCCGGATGCGGTTCGGCTTCTTCGCGGTCTTCATAGAACTTCAGCACTGCTTCGAGCACCTGGTCCGGGTCGTCGATCACCTGCATCAAATCCATATCCGTTGGATTGATCAGGCCCATCGGCGTGAGCGAGTTCTTGAACCACGCAAGCAGGCCTTCCCAGAACTCGCCGCCCACCAGAATGATCGGCACGTGGCGCGACTTCTTGGTTTGAATCAGCGTGAGGACTTCGGCGAGCTCGTCCAGCGTGCCGAAACCGCCCGGCATGACGATCACCGCATCCGAGTTCTTCACGAACGTGACTTTGCGCGTGAAGAAATGGCGGAAGCGCAGCGAGATGTCCTGCCATTGATTGCCCGATTGCTCGTGCGGCAGTTCGATGTTCAGGCCGACCGAAGGGGCTTTGCCTGCATGGGCGCCCTTGTTGGCCGCCTCCATGATGCCGGGGCCACCGCCCGAGATGACCGCGAAGCCGGCGTCCGACAGCTTGCGTGCGATCTGCGTGGCGAGTTTGTAATACGGCGAGTTCGGTTTCAGGCGCGCTGAACCATAGATGCTGACAGCCGGACGAATCTCCGAGAGGTACTCGGTCGCCTCGATAAACTCTGCCATAATCG
This sequence comes from Paraburkholderia sp. WS6, assembly GCF_030464835.1. Taxonomy (NCBI): domain Bacteria; kingdom Pseudomonadati; phylum Pseudomonadota; class Betaproteobacteria; order Burkholderiales; family Burkholderiaceae; genus Paraburkholderia; species Paraburkholderia sp. WS6. The sequence continues at coordinate 192,704 of NZ_JALQCK010000001.1, read as the reverse complement.
TGAACATCTGCCACGATGCGCGGGCCTTCTTAGCCGTAGCGCGCTCTTGATCTGCGAGTGATCGCAGACTCGGAATCACTTTTCTCTTAGTCATAATGCCTGAAGAACGAAGCCTTGAAGGTAAGACCCTGCTATTGGTCGACGGTTCGAGTTATCTGTACCGGGCCTACCATGCGATGCCTGATCTGCGCGGACCCGAGGGTGGCCCGACGGGTGCGCTCTATGGGATGATCAACATGCTGCGGCGCATGCGCAAGGAAGTTACCGCAGAGTATAGCGCGTGCGTGTTCGACGCCAAGGGCAAAACGTTCCGCGACGACTGGTATGCCGACTATAAGGCGAACCGCCCGTCGATGCCGGAGGATCTCGCGCGTCAGATCGAGCCGATTCACGTCGCCGTGCGTGCGCTCGGCTGGCCGCTCCTGATGATCGAAGGCGTCGAAGCTGACGACGTGATCGGCACGCTCAGCACCGCGGCGGAAAAGCGCGGCATGAATGTGATCGTGTCGACTGGGGACAAGGATCTGGCGCAGCTCGTGTCGGATCATGTCACCCTCATCAATACGATGACTAATGAGAAGCTCGACCGCGAAGGCGTGATTGCCAAATTCGGCGTGCCGCCGGAACGCATCATCGACTACCTGTCGTTGATCGGCGATACCGTCGACAACGTGCCCGGCGTCGAAAAATGCGGGCCGAAAACGGCGATCAAATGGCTGACGCAGTACGAAACCCTCGATGGCATCGTCGCACATGCGGACGAGATCAAAGGTGCGGTAGGAGACAATCTGCGACGTGCGCTCGATTTTCTGCCGATGGCGAAGAAACTCGTCACCGTCGAGCGCCAATGCGATCTGACCGGCCATATCGTGTCGATCGAAGAGAGCCTGGAAAGCCGGCCGGAATCGCGCGAGGAACTGCGCGACGTGTTCACGCGCAACGGCTTCAAGACCTGGCTGCGTGAGGTGGAAGTCGCCGAAGTCGTGGAAGGTCCCGAGACCGATGTACCGCCCGCGCTCACCGTGGATCACGAACGTCACTACGATACCGTGCAGACCTGGGAGCAACTCGACGCGTGGCTTGAGAAAATCAACGCCGCCGAGTTGACTGCATTCGATACCGAAACCACCTCGCTCGACCCGATGACCGCGCAAATCGTGGGCCTATCGTTGTCGGTCGAACCCGGCTATGCCGCTTATGTGCCGCTCGCGCATCGCGGTCCGGACGCACCCGTGCAACTGCCGCGCGATGAAGTGTTGGCGAAACTCAAGCCGTGGCTGGAAAGCGCCGACCACAAGAAAGTCGGCCAGCACATGAAGTACGACGAACAGGTCCTGGCGAACTACGGCATCGAAATGCGCGGCGTCGAACACGACACGCTGCTGGAATCGTACGTGCTCGAATCGCACCGTACGCACGACATGGACAGCCTCGCGCTGCGCCATCTCGGTATCAAGACGATCAAGTACGAAGAGGTCGCGGGTAAGGGCGCGTCGCAAATCGGTTTCGACGAAGTCGCGCTGGACAAAGCCGCCGAGTACGCGGCGGAAGACGCTGACATCACCTTGCGTCTGCATCAGGCCTTGTATCCGCAAGTGGCCGCGGAGAAGACGCTCGACTACGTCTATCGCGACATCGAAGTGCCGACTTCGCGCGTCTTGCGCAAGATGGAGCGCACCGGCGTGCTGATCGACGCGGAAAAGCTGCGCGCGCAAAGCAGTGAAATCGCCACGCGTCTGATTCAACTGGAAAGCGAAGCGTACGTGTTGGCCGGTGGCGAATTCAATCTTGGTTCACCGAAGCAGATCGGTCAGATCTTCTTCGAGAAGCTCGAATTGCCGGTGGTCAAGAAGACCCCGAGCGGCGCGCCGTCCACCGACGAAGAAGTGCTGCAAAAGCTCGCCGAAGACTATCCGTTGCCGAAGATCCTGCTCGAACACCGCGGTTTGTCGAAGCTGAAATCGACCTACACGGACAAGCTGCCGCGCATGGTCAACGCTCAAACCGGTCGCGTGCATACGAACTATGCGCAGGCGGTGGCGGTCACGGGCCGGCTGGCGTCGAACGATCCGAATCTGCAGAACATCCCCGTGCGTACCGGCGAAGGCCGCCGCATTCGCGAGGCGTTTATCGCCCCGCCGGGACACAAACTCGTCTCCGCCGACTACTCGCAGATCGAATTGCGCATCATGGCGCACATTTCCGGCGACGAATCCCTGCTGCGTGCGTTCTCGCAAGGCGAAGACATTCACCGCGCCACTGCCGCGGAGATTTTCAGCGTGACGCCGCTCGAAGTGTCGAACGATCAACGGCGCGTGGCGAAGGTCATCAACTTCGGCCTGATCTATGGCATGAGCGCGTTCGGTCTTGCCGCGAACCTCGGCATTACGCGCGACGCGGCCAAGTTGTATATCGACCGCTACTTCGCGCGTTATCCGGGCGTTGCGCGTTATATGGACGAAACGCGTCTGAGCGCGAAGGCCAAGGGCTACGTGGAAACGGCGTTCGGCCGCCGCCTGTGGCTGCCGGAGATCAACGGCGGTAACGGTCCGCGCCGTCAGGCCGCAGAGCGCGCGGCAATCAACGCGCCGATGCAAGGCACGGCCGCCGACTTGATCAAACTGTCGATGATCGCGGTGCAGAAGTGGATCGAAGAGTCGAAGGTCGGTACGCGCATGATCATGCAGGTGCACGACGAACTGATCCTCGAAGTGCCGGACGCGGAGTTGTCCGATGTACGTAAGCGCTTGCCGGAACTGATGTGCGGTGTCGCCGCGCTGAAAGTGCCGCTGGTCGCCGAAGTGGGCGCCGGCCTGAACTGGGAGGAAGCGCATTGACGTGCATGTGACGGCGCGCGTGATAGGCGATATCGTCGCGCGCATGTCACATATGCGTATTGATGGCTTGTGACAACCCGTGCCGCTCGCGGACAATCGCCAGGACAGACGGCGCGCGTTTCATGCTTCATGCGCGCCGTCGCGACGCATAACCCATCGGCAAATACGGAGAGTTCAATGCATCGTTTTATCGTCGTTGGCGGGGGCGCGGGGGGATTGGAACTGGCGACGCGCTTAGGCGACCGCTATTCGCCCCACAAGAACAAAGGCGGTGTGCGCGCGCAAGTGACGCTCGTCGACCGTAATCCAACCCATATCTGGAAGCCGCTGTTGCATGAAGTGGCCGCCGGCAGCATGGACCCGTTCACCCAGGAACTCGAATATGCGGCGCAGGCGCGCTGGCACGGCTTTGAGTTTCAGCAGGGCGATCTGACCGGTCTGGACCGCGCGAACAAGCGTCTCACGCTCGGTACCGTGCTCGACGACGACGGCGCCGAATTGCTGCCCGCACGCGAACTCGAATACGACACGCTGATCATCGCGATCGGCAGCACCACGGCGTTCTTCGGCGTAAAGGGTGCGCCTGAGTTTTCCTTGGCGCTCGATACGGTCAGCCAGGCGGAGCGCTTCCGCAAACGGCTGATCGCGGCATGTATGCGCGCGGAGCATCAGGTGCATGAACCGGTCGAATCGGGCCCGGGCACGTCGTCGACCTCCACTGAGCCGCGCATCCAGGTGGCGATTGTCGGCGGCGGCGCGACGGGCGTCGAACTCTCGGCTGAGTTGCGCAATACGGCCCAGGTGTTGTCCGCGTACGGTTTGCATAAGCTCGATCCGCGGCACGACGTCGGCATCGTGCTGATCGAGGCGGGGCCGCGCATTTTGCCGGCCTTGCAGGAGCGCGTGTCGACGGCCACCGCCGAATTGCTTACCAAGCTCGGTGTGAAGCTGATGATCGGCGAGACGGTGGCGGAGGTCGCGCCCGGCATGATCCGCACGGCCAGCGGCAAAACTGTACGCGCCGATCTGACGGTATGGGCGGCGGGCATCAAGGCGCCCGCCATCCTGAGTGCACTCGACGGCCTGTCGGTCAACCGTCTGGGTCAACTCATCGTTCGCCGCACGCTGCAAACCGAAGTCGACGACAACATCTTCGCCCTCGGCGATTGCGCCGCTTGCCCATGGCCGGGCAACGAGCGCAACGTGCCGCCGCGTGCGCAAGCGGCTCACCAGCAGGCGAGCTTCCTGATGAAGGCGCTTGCGGCACGGCTCGAGAATAAGCCGCTGCCCGAATTTACCTATCGCGACTTCGGTTCGCTGGTGTCGCTCGGGCACTTCAGCGCGGTCGGCAATCTGATGGGTGGCGTGATCGGCGGCAATATGCTGATCGAAGGGCTGTTCGCGCGCTTCATGTACATGTCGCTGTACCGGTTGCATATCGCGGCGCTGCACGGCTACGCGCGGATGGTGCTCGACACCTTCGCGCACTGGTTGCGACGCACCACGCTGCCGCGGGTCAAGCTGCACTGAAGGCTGACTGCGCTCGAGAAGGTTGCATCTGCAACAGGATGCGGGTGAAGCGTATCCTGTTGCCTCCAACCTTTACCTGAGGAGCGCCGCATGCTGAAACCCGATATCGACAGCCTGGTCCCGCACGTTCCCTTCAATCGACGCACCTTCATCAAAGCCGCGCTCGGCACCGGATTCGCCGCGGCCGTGCTGCCGGTGTCGGCGCAAACCATCCATACCGATAGCGACGGTCTTGAAGCCGGCGAGATTGGCGTGCGTTCGGGCGACACGCTGGTGCCGGCCTATCGCGCGCAGCCGAAGGGCAAGACGCATTTGCCAGTGATCATCGTCGTGCATGAGGCCTTTGGCGTGCACGAGCATATCGCCGATGTGTGCCGGCGCTTTGCGAAGCTGGGGTATCTGGCGATCGCCCCGAACCTGTTCGAGCGGGAGGGTGATCCTTCGGTGCTGCCGACCATCCAGCAGATCGACGATCAGATCATGAGCAAGGTGCCGGACGAGCAGGCAATGGCCGATCTCGATGCGACCGTCATGTGGGCCGGCGAACATGGCGGCGATCTGAACCGGCTCGGTGTGAACGGTTTTTGCTGGGGTGGGCGTATTGCGTGGCTGTATGCCGAACACAATCCACGGCTGAAGGCTGCCGCGGCCTGGTATGGGCGCCTAGTGGGCGCGAAGAACGCGATGACGCCGGCCAATCCGCTTGACCTGGTGGCGGATCTGCATGCGCCGGTACTGGGTTTATATGGGCTCCAGGACAAGAGTATCCCGCAAGCCACGCTCGAGCAGATGAAACAGGCCATCGCGCAGGGTCCGCGGGCGGGGCGCGGCTCGCAATTCGTCGTGTACGACGATGCGGGCCACGCGTTTTTCGCGGATTACCGGCCGAGTTACAAGGAGGCTGATGCCGAGGATGGCTGGCGACGTGCGCTGGTGTGGTTCAAGCAGCATGGGGTCGCCTGAGGGCGCGCGCTTGCCTGACCGGTTGTGCGTCTTGATGTCGTCGCTAACGTGCCAAAAGGGTGCGTCGATATGCTCGCCTTAAAGAATAAGAAAGGCCGTAGCCGCTGGAAAGCAGCCACGGCCTTTTGCTATTCGTCCCGCTTGATGGGCCGCTTAAGGATTCGGGCCCGTTGCAACCGGCCGCTTCGGATCAGAACTCCATTCGCTCCACGATCCTGCATACAGCGCCGCGCCATGCATGCCGGCGATCTCCATCGCGAGCACGTTCACGCACGCCGTCACGCCCGAGCCGCATTGCAACACGACGTGTTCCGGCGGCGTGTCGCCCAGCAACGCATGGAATTCCTCACGCAGCGTGTGGGCCGGCTTGTAGCGGCCGTCGGCGGTGAGGTTGTCCTTGAAGAACCGGTTGAGCGCGCCAGGGATATGGCCGCCGACGCGATCCAGCGTTTCGTTTTCACCGCGATAGCGATCGTTCGCGCGCGCATCGACCACGACGCGTTCTTTCGTGCCGAGATTGCGCTCGACGGTCTGCGCGTCCACGGTGACGGAGAGTGGCGCCCCCGCTTTGAAGTCACCGGTATTCTGCGCCGGCGCGTCTTGTGTCAGCGGTTGACCGGCGGCCTCCCAGGCTTGCAGTCCGCCGTCGAGCAGCGCAACCGCATCGTGGCCGAGCCAGCGCAGCAGCCACCATGCGCGCGCGGCGTACATGCCGCGTTGCGCGTCATACGCGACAACCTGCTGACCCTGCTTGAGCCCGCGCGACTCCAGCGTTTCCACCAGCCTTGCACGATCCGGCAACGGATGGCGGCCATTGTGGCCGTTCTTCGGCCCCGACAGATCGCGATCGAGGTTCAGATAGTGCGCACCCGGCAAGTGCCCGGCCAGATAGGCTTTTTCGCCCGCCTCGGTGTCCGCCAGATCGAAACGGCAGTCGATGACGAACACGCTGCCCGGCGCGGCGGCCAGCCGTTCCGCGAGGTTTGTCGCGGAGATGAGTGTGGTGTAGTGAGTGTGGGGCATGACGTCTCCAGTCCCATGCAAGATGGTTGCGGCGCTTACGCAGCGGCTTGAGGCCGTTAGCGAATGGCCGAACGATACTGATAGTCTAAACAAAAAAAGACGGGCCGAAGCCCGTCTTCCATGTTTTGATGCGGTTCGCGCCAGGATCGGCATCAAACACCGATGCATGCGGACCGCGCGCGAATCAGATCGCGCCGAGTTCACGCCGCAAGAACTCGTGGAAGTGCTGCATGCCGTCTTCCATCGGGCTCTGATACGGGCCGACCTGCGATTCGCCGCGATCCATCAGCGCGCGGCGGCCGGCGTCCATGCGTTCGGCGATCTCGTCGTCTTCGCGGGCCGTTTCCATATAGGCAGCGCGCTCGGCTTCGACAAACTCGCGTTCGAACAGCGCGATTTCCTCAGGGTAATAGAACTCCACCACATTGGTGGTTTTCTGCGGACCGCGCGGAATCAGCCACGACACGACCAGCACGTGCGGATACCACTCGATCATGATGCCGGGGTAGTACACCATCCAGATCGCGCCGAAATCAGGCGGATTGCCGCCGCGGAAGCGCAGCACCTCGTCGTGCCATTTACGGTACGTCGGGCTGCCCGGCTGCTCCAGATCCTTGTGGACGCCGACCGTCTGCACGCTGTACCACTCGCCGAATTCCCACGTCAGGTCGTCACAATTGACGAAGCTGCCGAGGCCCGGATGGAACGGCGCGACGTGGTAGTCCTCCAGATAGACCTCGATGAAGGTCTTCCAGTTGTAATTGCACTCGTGCACTTCGACGTGATCGAACATGAAGCCCGAAAAATCGAAGTGTTGCTTGGTGCCGAGGCGCGCCAGATCCCGCGCGACGTCGCGCCCCTGCGCTTCGAACAGCAGGCCTTGCCAGTTCTGCAGCGGCGTGGCGCCGAGATTCAGGCAGGGGTTATCCGCAAAATGAGGTGCGCCGAGGAGCTGGCCGTTCAGGTCGTACGTCCAGCGATGCAGGGGGCAGACGATGTTCTCCGTCTGGCCGCGGCCGTTGAGCATGATGGCTTGCCGGTGGCGGCACACGTTCGACAACAGTTCGACTTGCGACTGCTGGTTACGGACGAGCACACGCCCTTCGCTCTCGCTGGGCAGAGCAAAATAATTTCCCGCTTCGGGCACCATGAGATCGTGGCCGACGTAGCGAGGACCTTTCTTGAAAAGGGTGTCGATTTCGCGCGTTAGAAGCGCTTCGTCAAAGTAAGCCGTGACTGGCAGCTGGCTGTGGACAGACCGCAACTGCAATGCATTGCTCAGATTGGACATTCCCACTCCCGTGAAGACGTGAAAGCAGTGAACAACCCAACCATCGATAGATTCGATTTAGGGAGCCCGCGATTATACCCGATTCCCCCTCCTCGGGGCGCTTAAGTGCCTGATTTGGGTCAAAAATGTCAAGGAAGTTCACGGTTTTCGCCGCAGACCAATCGTTTTTTTTCTGCGAGACTGAGAGGCGGGCGCGAAGGGCAAAGGCGGGGCGCGGGCTGGCGATGGGATCGGAAATGTCGCTTTTGCCGTAGAATGTCCGACTTGTTTTAATTTTGCGACTATTCATGGCGAAGACCGCGTCGAAAGATACTGCTGCCGCGCCTGCTGAAGGCGTCGATACCACGCCGTTGCCCGAGAACTACGAGGCCGCCCAGGCTGAGCTGGAAGGGTTGGTGGCGCGCATGGAAGGCGGCAATCTCAGCCTCGAGGAATCGCTCACCGCCTACCGGCGCGGTGCGGCGCTCGTCGCGTTTTGCCAGCAGCAGCTCGAGAAGGTCGAGCAACAGGTGCGCGTGCTCGATGGCGAGACGCTGAAGCCGCTGCCTATGAATAGCGCAGGCACAGCCGCTACTGAAAGCGGGGACGACCTATGACATTCGAACAATGGACACGCTCGGTACTCGAACGTGTCGAATCGGCACTAGAACACTATCTGCCCACGGAAGCGACTGAGCCGGCCAAACTGCATGAAGCCATGCGCTACGCCGTGCTGGGCGGTGGCAAGCGGGTGCGCCCGCTGCTGTGCCACGCGGCCGGCGAGCTGACCGGCGCGCGCGCCGAGTGCCTGGATGCGGCCGCGGCGGCGCTGGAAATGATCCACGTGTACTCGCTCGTGCACGACGACATGCCCTGCATGGACGACGACGCGCTGCGTCGCGGCAAGCCCACGGTGCACGTCAAGTATGACGAAGCCACGGCGCTGCTGGTCGGCGACGCGCTGCAAGCGCAGGCATTCGTCGCGTTGACGTCGGATGTGCTGGCGCCGGCGCAGCAGGCCGCGCTGGTGCGTGAACTGGCCTTGGCGAGCGGCTCGATCGGCATGTGCGGCGGCCAGGCTATTGATCTCGCGAGTGTCGGCCATACGCTGACGCGCCCGCAGCTCGAAACCATGCACCGGATGAAAACCGGCGCCTTGTTGCGTGCCGCGGTGCGCATGGGCGCGCTGGCGGGCGAAACGCCGAATGCGGACGCCATGCGTTCGCTCGACGCGTACGCGGCCGCCGTAGGCCTCGCGTTTCAGGTTGTCGACGATATTCTCGACGTGACGACCGATTCCGCGACGCTTGGCAAGACCGCAGGTAAAGACGCGAAGGACGGGAAGCCGACCTACGTGTCGATTATTGGGCTGGATGCGTCGCGTGCGCTCGCAGCGCAACTGCGCAGCGACGCCCACGCTGCGATTGCGCCGTTTGGTGCGCGCGCGCAGCGTCTTGCCGAATTGGCCGACCTGGTGGTGAACCGGGTTAGCTGAACGCGAAAGCCCGCCGCCGCGCACCTTTGCTACGGGGTGCATGTATGAAGTGCGGGCGCGTAAGTTTTCCTACAATGGAACGACGATGTACGACTTGCTGAAAACTATCGACGACCCGGCAGCCTTGCGCCGCCTCGATCGCCGCCAATTGCAACCGCTTGCCGACGAGTTGCGTGCCTTCGTGCTCGACAGCGTATCGCAGACGGGCGGCCATCTTTCGTCCAACCTCGGCACGGTCGAGTTGACCATTGCTCTGCACTATGTGTTCGACACGCCGCGCGACCGGATCGTGTGGGATGTCGGCCATCAAACCTACCCGCACAAGATCCTGACGGGCCGCCGCGACAAGATGCACACGCTGCGTCAGCTCGGCGGCATCTCGGGCTTTCCGAAGCGCGACGAGTCGGAATACGACACCTTCGGCACCGCGCACTCCAGCACGTCGATCTCGGCGGCGCTTGGCATGGCCGTTGCCAGTAAGCTGCAGGGCGAGAACCGCATGGGCATCGCCGTGATCGGCGACGGCGCGATGACGGCCGGCATGGCCTTCGAGGCGATGAACAACGCCGGCGTCGAAGACGACGTGCCGCTGCTGGTCATCCTGAACGATAACGACATGTCGATTTCGCCGCCGGTCGGCGCGTTGAATCGCCATCTGGCGCGCCTGATGTCGGGCCGTTTCTACGCCGCCGCGCGTGCGGGCGTCGAACGTGTGCTGCGCGTCGCGCCGCCTATGCTCGATCTGGCCCGCAAGCTCGAAGAGCACGCGAAGGGCATGATCGTGCCGGCTACGCTGTTCGAAGAGTTCGGTTTCAACTACATCGGCCCGATCGACGGTCACGACCTCGATTCGCTGATCCCGACGCTGCAGAACATCAAGGAACTGCGCGGTCCGCAATTCCTGCACGTCGTCACGAAGAAGGGGCAGGGCTACAAGCTGGCCGAGGCCGATCCGGTGCTGTATCACGGCCCGGGCAAGTTCAATCCGGCTGAGGGCATCAAGCCCGCCACCACGCCGTCGAAAAAGACGTACACGCAGGTGTTCGGCGAATGGCTGTGCGACGCGGCCGAGCTGGACGCGCGCGTGGTCGGTATTACGCCGGCCATGCGTGAAGGCTCGGGCATGGTCGAGTTCGAGAAGCGCTTCCCGGATCGTTACTTCGACGTCGGCATCGCCGAGCAGCACGCAGTGACGTTCGCCGGCGGCCTGGCTGCGGACGGCATGAAGCCTGTGGTCGCGATTTACTCGACCTTCCTGCAACGTGCTTACGACCAGTTGATCCACGACGTCGCGCTGCAGAACCTGCCGGTGGTGTTCGCCATCGACCGCGCGGGTCTGGTCGGCGCGGACGGCGCCACGCACGCGGGTGCTTACGATCTGGCGTTCATGCGCTGCATCCCGAACATGACGGTGATGGCTGCGTCGGACGAAAACGAATGCCGCCAGATGCTGTACACGGCATTGCAGCAGCCGAACCCGACGGCAGTGCGCTACCCGCGCGGCGCCGGCACGGGCGTGGCAACCGTCAAGCAAATGACGGCGCTGCCGCTCGGCAAGGGCGAGGTCCGTCGCGAAACGTCGCAACCGGCCGGCAAGCGGATTGCGATTCTGGCATTCGGCACGATGGTTGCGCCCTCGCTGGCGGCCGCTGAGCAACTGGACGCCACGGTGGCGAACATGCGCTTCGTGAAGCCGCTGGACGCCGAACTGGTCCGTCAGCTCGCCGAAACGCACGACGCCATCGTCACGGTGGAAGAAGGCTGCGTGATGGGCGGCGCGGGATCGGCATGCGTCGAAGCCCTGCTTGAGAGTGGAGTTATCCGGCCCGTACTACAATTGGGCCTTCCGGATCGCTTCATCGATCATGGGGATCCGGCCAAGTTGCTCGCCGCCTGCGGTCTGGACGCAGCGGGCATCGCCAAGTCGATTCGCGAACGCTTTCTTTCCAGCGGCGCGGTCGCTGGCCAATCCTCGGTGAAGCGCGTCGCTTAGTTGCGTCACTCAGTTGCCTCACTTAGCGGCGTGGATTGGCTGAGTCGTTCAGCTGCACTGCCGTGCGCTACGCCGCGGCTATGGCGGCCATAGCAATCTCCAACTTGAGTCGATGGACCTTCGGGTCCATCATCCAACGCCGGCAGGGGCCGGCGTTTGCCGTTGCGCGACCTGATTCGCACGGCCGCTGAGCGCCCTCAAACGTGTCGCTTTGCGACACCCGCCGATGGGGTCCTCCAATCCCTGAAGGGGCTTCCTTCGGGGCGGGGGACTTCCTGCGGAGCGGAAAACATGGGACGGCCCGGCGTTTCCTGAAAGGACAAGAATATGAACCAGATGAATCCCGCCTTTGTGATGCCCGACGTGCAGAGCACGCCCGATACGCGTCAGATCCCGATTCAACGAGTCGGCGTCAAGGCAGTGCGCCATCCGTTGACGGTGCGCACGCAAGGCGGCGAAGTGCAGCCTTCTGTAGGCACGTGGAATCTCGACGTGCATCTGCCCGCCGATCAGAAGGGCACGCACATGTCGCGCTTCGTCGCGCTGCTTGAAGAGAACAAGGCGCCGCTCGAGGCGGCCACGTTTCGCACCATGCTCGCCGCGATGCTGGAAAAGCTCGAGGCCGAGGCAGGCCGAATCGAAGTGTCGTTCCCGTACTTCGTGAATAAGACCGCGCCGGTGTCCGGCGTGCAAAGTCTGCTCGACTACGAAGTGACGTTGACGGGCGAGACCCGCAACGGCGCGACGCGTCTGTTCCTGAAGGTGCTGGTGCCGGTCACGAGCCTGTGCCCATGCTCTAAGAAAATTTCGCAGTACGGCGCGCACAACCAGCGCTCGCACGTCACGATCAACGCGGAGCTAGTGGGCGACGTGGCGGTGGAAGAGCTGGTTCGTATCGCGGAAGAAGAAGCCTCGTGCGAACTGTGGGGTTTGCTCAAGCGTCCGGATGAGAAGTTCGTCACCGAACGTGCCTATGAAAATCCGAAGTTCGTCGAGGACCTTGTGCGTGACGTTGCGCAGCGTCTGAATGCAGACGAGCGCATCGTCGCTTATGTGCTCGAAGCTGAGAACTTCGAATCGATTCACAATCACAGCGCGTATGCAGTGATCGAGCGGGATAAGCGGGCGGCGTGATCACGCTTTAGCTTCTTGCTTTCCGCAAATAGAAAAAGCCGCTTTCGAAGCGGCTTTTTCTATGGGGTTGCCATTGTCATCGTGTGGCCCGGTATGCGAAGGGCGTCGCGGCCTCGTTGCGGGCTCAGCGTGCGAGGGAAGTCAAATCCCAACGCGGCTTTACGGTGAACGCGTAGTCTTTACCCGATTGATCGGGCCAGCGTTGCAATCGCAATGCGCCTGCCAACGCGATCATCGCGCCGTTGTCCGTACACAGCGACAAATCGGGGTAGTGCACAAAGAAATTGCGTTTCTTCGCCGCGGCGGAAAGCGCTTCACGCAGTTGCCGGTTTGCACCGACGCCGCCTGCGACCACCAGCCGATTAAGCTTGGTCCGTTTGAGCGCGGCCAGCGATTTCGCCGCCAGCACTTCCACGGCCGCATCGACGAAACCGCGCGCCAGATCCGCTTTCGCCTGCTCGCAGATATTCGCGCCGCCGAGCTTCTTCGCGTGCGTGAGGACAGCGGTCTTCAGCCCGCTGAAGCTGAAATCGAGGTCACCGGAATGCAGCATGGGACGCGGCAGGACCACTGCACCGGGCGTGCCGAATTCCGCCATCCGCGACACTTCCGGGCCGCCCGGATAGCCTAGGCCCAGCAGCTTGGCGGTTTTGTCGAAAGCTTCGCCGGCGGCGTCGTCCAGCGTTTCGCCGAGCGTCTCGTAGACGCCCACATCCGTGACGCGCATCAACTGCGTGTGGCCGCCCGACACCAGCAGCGCGACGAACGGAAACGGCGGCGGCTCGTCCACCAGCAGCGGTGACAGTAAATGCCCTTCGAGATGGTGGATGCCGATGGTCGGCTTGTCCCACGCCATGGCCAGCGAATTCGCCACGCTCGCGCCGACCAGCAGCGCGCCCGCGAGGCCAGGGCCTTGCGTATAGGCGATCGCGTCGATGTCGCTGCGCACCGTGCCGGCGCGTTCCATCACCTCTTCGAGCAGCGGCAGCGCGCGACGAATATGGTCGCGCGACGCCAATTCCGGCACCACGCCGCCGTACTCCCGGTGCATCGCAATTTGCGAATGCAGCGCGTGCGCGAGCAGTCCGCGCTCTGTGTCGTAGAGCGCGAGACCGGTTTCGTCGCAGGAGCTTTCGATGCCGAGAACGAGCATGATGGGTGGGGTTTGAATGGGAGCGAGAGTGAAGCCACCCCAGCGCCCAAAAGTGAAAAGGCAAGCCTGAAAGTATAGCAGTGCGGGCAGGGAGCCGCAGGCGCGCAGGTACAATGCGGCCCCATGGAATCCTTCGATATCGCAGTGATCGGCGCGGGCGCGGCCGGCATGATGTGCGCGGCCGTGGCCGGGCAACTCGGCCGTCGCGTGGTGCTGATCGACCACTCGCAGCGCCTCGCGGAGAAAATCCGCATTTCCGGTGGCGGCCGGTGCAATTTCACGAATCTGTATGCCGGACCGGCCAATTACCTGTCGGCCAATCCCCATTTCTGCCGCTCGGCGCTGGCGCGCTATACGCCGCGCGACTTCATGGCGCTGCTCAAGCGCCATCACGTGACGTGGCACGAGAAGCATAAGGGGCAACTGTTCTGCGACCAGTCGAGCGACGCGGTCATCAACGTACTGAAGAACGAATGCGACGCGGGCCGCATTGCGTGGCGCACGCCGCTCGCGGTCGACCAGGTGCGGCATGACGCCGAAGGACGGTTCACGCTGGACACCCACTCCGGCCCGATCACGGCCCGCGCGCTCGTGGTGGCGACCGGCGGCCTGTCGATCCCCAAGATCGGCGCCACTGATTTCGCCTATCGCCTCGCCAAGCAATTCGGCCATAAGCTGATCGACACCCGCCCCGCGCTGGTGCCGCTGACCTTTGCTCCGGCCGACTGGGAGCCGTTCTCGGCGCTCTCCGGCGTGTCGCTCGAAGTGCAACTGGCGACCGGCAACAAGAAGACCGGCTCCGAGTTCAACGAGGACCTGCTGCTCACGCACCGCGGCCTGTCGGGCCCGGGGGTTCTGCAGATTTCGAGCTACTGGCAGCCCGGCGAGCCGATTCACATCAATTTGCTGCCCGAGCAGGACGCCACCACCGCGTTGCTGGAAGCCAAAACCGGCACGAAGCGCCAGATCGCCAATCTGCTCTCGGAATGGGTGCCACAACGGCTCGCCCACGTCTGGCTGGAAACCCACCAGATTTCCGCCGAAGCGCGCGTGGCCGATCTGCCTGACAAGACGCTACGCCGCATCGGTGAGGCCCTGTCGCGCTGGACGCTCACCCCGAACGGCACCGAAGGCTACCGCAAGGCCGAAGTCACGCGCGGCGGCATCGATACGCGCGAGCTGTCGTCGGCGTCGATGATGAGCGCCCGCACGCCGGGTTTGTACTTCATCGGCGAGGCGGTCGACGTGACTGGCTGGCTCGGCGGCTACAATTTCCAGTGGGCGTGGGCCTCCGGCGTGGCGGCCGGCCAGGCGTCCGCGGAGTACGTTTTAGGGGCTTGACGGCGCATTAGCTTTGTGAGAAAGCTCTGCTATACTCCTGAACCTTTACAAAGTCCCGTTATTGAAAAATGACGACCGTCCATGTAAAAGACAACGAGCCGTTTGAAGTGGCCATGCGCCGCTTCAAGCGCACGATGGAGAAAAACGGGCTGCTAACGGAACTTCGCGCCCGCGAGTTTTACGAAAAGCCTACGGCTGAGCGCAAGCGCAAGAAGGCGGCTGCGGTTAAGCGTCATTTCAAGCGTCTGCGTGGCCAGATGCTGCCAAAGAAGTTCTACTGATTCTGGCGTTGCCGCGGTTCCCGTTGAACGGAGCGGCGACATCCAACGGTGACGGCACAGCAGGTGCCATCGCGGAAAACACGGCCCTTCGGGCCAGCCGGCAGGGTCGCATCCACTACGCAAAATTGCGCCAACCCGCTTGAGGAAGCAGTCCCAAGCGGGCGTTTGTGTTGGATGTGGCGTATTGATACGGCGCATTGGTACCGTAAGCGGCCGGTTTTTAAATTTTCAACGCATTCAGGTGAGTGATGAGCCTCAAGGACCAGATCAACGACGACATGAAAGCGGCCATGCGGGCGCGTGAGACCGAGCGTCTCGGCACGATCCGCCTGCTGCTCGCCGCGGTCAAGCAACGCGAAGTCGACGAACGCGTCACCCTTGACGACGCGGCGATCACCGCCGTCATCGACAAGATGATCAAGCAGCGCAAAGACTCGATCAGCCAGTTCGAAGCCGCTGGCCGCACGGATCTGGCCGACAAGGAAAAGGCCGAACTGGCCATCCTGTCCGCCTATATGCCGGCGCAGATGTCCGAAGCGGAGATCGTTGCCGAAGTTCAGGCCGCGGTCGCGCAAACCGGCGCTGCGGGCCCGCAGGACATGGGCAAGGTGATGGGCGTGCTCAAGCCGAAGCTGGCCGGTCGCGCCGACATGACCGCTGTCTCGGCGCAAGTCAAAGCCGCGCTCGCGAAGTAATTCCTGTATTTCCGGTCTGCGCGTGCCGTTGTTCGACGGCGCGCACAGCCTTGAGCTTTTTAGGTAGCGTCATTCACTGTGATTCCACCGTCATTCCTGCAGGACCTGCTCAACCGCGTCGATATCGTCGACGTGGTCGGCCGGTACGTGCAGTTGAAAAAGGGCGGCGCGAACTTCATGGGGCTGTGCCCGTTTCACAACGAGAAGAGCCCTTCGTTTACGGTTAGTCCGACTAAACAGTTCTATCACTGCTTCGGCTGCGGCGCGCACGGTACGGCCATCGGCTTCCTGATGGAGCACGTTGGGTCCACGTTCCCCGAGGCGGTCAACGAACTCGCGCAATCGGTCGGGTTGACCGTGCCGAACGAGCCTTCGCCGGGCTATGGCGGCGGTGGCGGCTCCGGCGGGTATTCGCCGGGTGCGTCCAAGGCGGTGACCACGGCGCTGTCCGATGTCATGCAGACCGCCTGCGATTTCTACCGCAAGCAGTTGCGTGTCGCGCCGGTCGCGATCCAGTATCTGAAGAAACGCGGTCTGACCGGCGAGATCGCCGCCCGTTTTGGCCTCGGCTATGCGCCGGACGGCTGGCAGAACCTCGAACCGGCCTTCCCCAACTATCGGGATGATTCGCTGGTCGAGTCCGGTCTCGTGATCGTCAGCGAAAAGTCGGACGCACAAGGTCAGAACCGCCGGTACGACCGCTTTCGCGAGCGGATCATGTTCCCGATACGGAATGTGAAAGGGCAGGTGATCGGCTTCGGCGGGCGCGTGCTGGACGGCGGTGAACCCAAATATTTGAATTCGCCGGAAACGCCTCTATTTAACAAAGGCAGCGAGCTTTACGGGCTCTTCGAGGCCCGTCTGGCGATTCGTGAACAGCATTACGTGCTGGTGGTCGAAGGCTATATGGACGTGGTCGCGCTGGCCCAATTGGGGTTCCAGAACGCGGTCGCCACGCTCGGCACGGCCTGCACGCCGATTCATGTGCAGAAACTGATGCGCCAGACCGATACGGTCATCTTCAGCTTCGACGGCGATTCGGCGGGGCGCCGCGCCGCGCGCCGTGCGCTGGACGCCTGCCTGCCCCACGCGGCGGACAACCGGACCATCCGGTTCCTGTTTCTGCCGTCCGAGCACGATCCGGACAGCTACGTGCGTGAATTCGGCACAGAAGCGTTCGCCGAGCAGGTCGAGCGCGCCATGCCGCTGTCGCAGTTCATGCTGAACGAGGTGTTGGCCGGCAAGGAGCTGGATCAGCCGGAAGGCCGCGCCCGTGCGCTGTTCGACGCGAAACCGCTGCTGCAGCAGCTGCCCGCGAATGCGCTGCGCGCGCAGATCATGCATATGTTTGCCGACCGGCTCGACGTGCCGTTCGAGGAAGTGGCCGCTTTATGCGAAGTCGACGCCCGGATCGCGGCGGCCGCCCGATCGGCGCCGGCCCGCAAGGACCGGCGCAGTGTGACCGGGATCGAAGAAAAGACGCTGCGTAATTTGGTGATGTATCCGCGGACCGTGGCGGTGCTCGACGAGGAAGCCGAACAGGCGCTTCTGAGCGTCACGCGGCACGGCGAGCTGTTCGAAGAAGTGACGACGCATGCGCGCGCGCTGGGCGATTCGGCGGAGTTTCAGTTGCTGTCCGACCTATTGCGAAACGGCGCAAATGCCCCAACTTTCGAGGAAATCTTTCGCAAAATTCTAGACTATGATGAAAACGTCCGGGATTTGCTGCTGAAGGACCCGGAGGATGCGACCGTCATCGAGGAACGGCGCGAGCAGGAACGGATCGTCGGAGAGGAGTTGAAAGCGGCGATTCTGAAGATGCGATACGACGCTTACTGCGATCGCCTCGAGCAGCTTTCGCTGCAATCCCGGCACACGCCGGAGGAGTTTGCGGAGCTGACGGGCCTGAATCAGAAGCGGGCTGAGATGAAGCGCCAGCTCGGGCTGTAAGCGGGATGGCAGAAAGCTGAGTGCTATAATAAAAAGTTTCTAGCGGTTTGTTTTTTCAATGGTTTTCCTAGCAAAGGCGAAAAGGCGATTGCGATGGCAAAGACACCAGGCGGAAAAAAAGCAACGGGCACAGGTTCGAATGAGCCGACCAGAAAGGTCACCGAGGCCAAGTTAGCTTCTTCCCCCAGAAAAGCGTCTGCCGCAAGCGTCACACCTGCTGCCGGGAAGAAATCCTCGACCACTTCCGCTGCGCGAGCGGAGCCGGTCAGGGCGGCGAAAGCTGTACCACCACCGGCCGCAAAACGGCCGGGTGTCAGAAGCGCAAGGGAAGCGCCTGCCGCGCAGGACGATGCGGTAGAGCGTGAGACTCCAGTATCCACGGTTCAACCGGCTGTTGTCCAACAGCCGCGAGTCGAGACTACAGCCGGTACGACGAACTCCATGACGAAAAAGCTGAACGAAACACCCGTCGATGACGACGCAACCCAAAGCGAAGAAACCCCTGCTGCCGTTCCCGGCAAGGTGGAAAAGGTCAAGGCTCGCGATCGTCGTGCAAAGGAAAAAGCACTGCTGAAGGACGCGTTTGCGTCGTCGCAGCCGGGCACCGTCGAGGAACTCGAAGAGCGCCGCGCCAAACTGCGCGCGTTGATCAAGCTCGGCAAGGAGCGCGGCTTCCTCACGTACGCGGAAATCAACGACCACCTCCCGGACAACTTTACCGAGACCGAGGCGATCGAAGGCATCATCAGCACGTTCAACGACATGGGCGTGGCTGTGTACGAGCAGGCGCCGGATGCTGAAACGCTGCTGCTGAACGACAACGCACCCGCTGCTTCGTCAGACGACGAAGTGGAAGAGGAAGCGGAAGTCGCGCTCTCCACCGTCGACTCCGAATTCGGCCGCACAACGGACCCGGTCCGCATGTACATGCGTGAAATGGGTACGGTCGAACTGCTGACGCGTGAAGGCGAAATCGAAATCGCGAAGCGGATCGAAGACGGCCTCAAGCACATGGTGATGGCGATCTCCGCGTGCCCGACCACGATCGCCGACATTCTGGCGATGGCCGAGCGCGTCGCGAACGAGGAAATCCGCATCGACGAACTGGTCGACGGCCTGATCGACGCCAACGCGGAAGATGCGGACGGTTTCTCGGCGCAGGAAGCGGAAGCGATCGAAAGCGAAGACGAGGAAGCCGAGGAAGAGGAATCGGACGACGAGGAAGAAGACGACGGCGCCGCGCAAGCCACGGCCAACGCAGCGCAGATGGAAGCGCTCAAGCGTGCGTCCCTCGAGAAGTTCGCCATGATCAGCGAATGGTTCGACAAGATGCGTCGTGCGTTCGAGAAGGAAGGCTACAAGTCCAAGTCGTATCTGAAGGCGCAGGAAACGATCCAGAACGAGCTGATGACGATCCGCTTTACCGCGCGTACGGTCGAGCGTCTGTGCGACACGTTGCGTGCGCAAGTGGACGAAGTGCGTCAGGTCGAGCGTCAGATTCTGCATACGGTGGTCGATAAGTGCGGCATGCCGCGTGCGGAATTTATCGCGCGTTTCCCGGGCAGCGAAACGGATCTGGAATGGGCCGACAAGATCGTCGGCGAAGGTCACGCGTATAGCGCGATCCTCACGCGTAACATTCCGGCCATTCGCGAACAGCAGCAACGTCTGCTGGACCTGCAGGCGCGCGTCGTACTGCCGCTGAAGGACCTGAAGGAAACCAACCGCCAGATGGCGGCGGGCGAACTGAAAGCGCGTCAGGCAAAGCGTGAAATGACCGAGGCGAACTTGCGTCTCGTGATCTCGATCGCAAAGAAGTACACGAACCGTGGTCTGCAGTTCCTCGACCTGATTCAGGAAGGCAACATCGGCCTGATGAAGGCGGTGGACAAGTTCGAATATCGTCGCGGCTACAAGTTCTCCACGTATGCCACGTGGTGGATCCGTCAGGCCATCACGCGTTCGATCGCTGACCAGGCGCGCACGATCCGGATTCCGGTTCACATGATCGAAACGATCAACAAGATGAACCGCATCTCGCGTCAGATCTTGCAGGAAACCGGTCTCGAGCCGGATCCGGCAACGCTGGCCGAGAAGATGGAAATGCCGGAAGACAAGATCCGCAAGATCATGAAGATCGCGAAGGAGCCGATCTCGATGGAAACGCCGATCGGTGACGACGACGATTCGCATCTGGGCGACTTTATCGAAGATACGAACACGGTTGCGCCGGCCGACGCCGCACTGCATGCCAGCATGCGCGATGTCGTGAAGGATGTGCTCGACTCGCTGACGCCGCGCGAAGCCAAGGTGCTGCGCATGCGTTTCGGTATCGAGATGAGCACCGATCACACGCTCGAAGAAGTCGGCAAGCAGTTCGACGTGACGCGTGAGCGGATCCGTCAGATCGAGGCAAAGGCGCTGCGCAAACTGCGTCACCCGAGCCGTTCGGACAAGCTGAAGTCATTCCTCGAAGGGAATTGATCGAAGCAGGCGGTCGTGCGAAATGATGTAGCGGTTTGAAGGGGTCTTCCGGTTGTTTCGCTTAGGCGAAGCGGTTGCGAAGGCCCCTTTTTCGTGTAGTATGTCGGCCAATCAACGAATTGGCCCGGCCTTCATGACCGGGTCTTTTTCTTGGGCCGGACGCCGTGCTGGTTGCAGGCAGCGGACTCATAATCCGCCTCCGAAAGGACATCGTCGGTTCGAATCCGACCCGGCCCACCAAAGATGTAAAGAAGGGTTCCGAGTTTTCGGAACCCTTTTTTGTTTGGTGGTGAGAATCCAATATCAGATGCGGCAATATGCCGCTTATTAAGCGTTGCATGTTCCCGAGCAACATCACGCTTCACTTCGAGATGAGATCGGCGAACCTGGCGCAAGCGTGCGCCGACTCTTAACGCCTAATCGGTTCCACGGCGGGCGATATAGACCGGCGACCGGGAAGTAGGGGAAACTCCGTGTAAAAAAGCGCACGGCTGTGCCGTTAAATGAATACGGGGGCTGTTCGCTGTATGCCGTCCGCTTTCAGCGCGGGTTCTTGTCACGCGGCGGCCGGCGCCGCAGTCCACCTCCGGGCAATGCCCGTGCTGAAGGCTTCACCTCGCCTGACTCAACTTCGCCAAGCCGCTCGGCAATTCACGGCCCGCGTTAATCACAGCTAGTGCAGATATCCGTTCCTCGGAGTATTCGGCGTTAAATCGCCGACTGCATTAAATCAATTAAGTTCCCGCTTTTCCAAAATAAATTTACACCGCATCGATTTAGGCCTATCGCAATTGCCTGATTTCCGAGCAATCAGATGTCTCTCATTTTTCAAACGTTCCGACCCGATTACGTCACGCATATTAAATGCTGTTGCATTCACACAACTTTAATATTGAGATGTTGCGGATAACTTTTGTCCAGAGCAAGCGTACATTCATCCACATTTTGCGATAAGCGTATGAAAGATAAAGACTTAATGCATATCTCGATTTGATTGTTGCGGATTCTGAAAAATCCTGTTGCGTAAATTGCGGGCGTCGCTACTAGGGTCTCCACCTACACTCACGCTTCGTTTCAAGGGTGCCCGGCTGATCCGAAACGGTTCGGCGAACAGGGCGGCAGCGAATGATTCACGCGCTGCTGAGGCAGGTCCCGCTCCCCGCGTAAATTTATCGAACTGGAGTCCCACGCATGAAAAAGAGTCTCATCGTCGTTGCGGTTGCCGCATCGTTTGCTTCCGTCGCTCACGCACAAAGCAGCGTGACCCTGTATGGTCTGCTGGACGCAGGCTTGACGTACACCAGCAACGTCAACCACAACGCAAAGTGGGCAGCAGGTAGCGGCGGCATCAACCAAAGCATGTTCGGTCTGCGCGGTTCGGAAGATCTGGGCGGCGGTCTGAAGGCAATCTTCACGTTGGAAAGCGGCTTCAACATCAACAACGGCAAGTTCGCTAACAACAACGGCATGTTCAACCGTCAAGCGTTTGTCGGTCTGTCGAGCGCACAATTCGGTACGGTCACGCTGGGTCGTCAATACGACGCGGCACAAG
Organism: Paraburkholderia sp. WS6; assembly: GCF_030464835.1. Lineage (NCBI taxonomy): Bacteria > Pseudomonadati > Pseudomonadota > Betaproteobacteria > Burkholderiales > Burkholderiaceae > Paraburkholderia > Paraburkholderia sp. WS6. Next base: position 171,003 of record NZ_JALQCK010000001.1, on the reverse strand, counting down.
ACTACCTGGCACCGCTGACCGCAACGGGCAGCTGGGGCGGCACGTACTTCGCGCACCCGTTCAACAACGACAACCTGAACACGAACGGCGGCTTCGCAGTCAACAACTCGATCAAGTACTCGAGCGCTAACTACGCTGGCTTCACGTTCGGCGGCACGTACGGCTTCTCGAACCAGGCTGGCGCATTCGCAAACAACCGCGAATACAGCGTGGGTGCTGCATACCAGTGGCAAGGCCTGCACCTGGGCGCTGCTTACGCACAGCAGAACAACCCGGGCGCAAGGAACGCAGCAGGCACGGCAAGCAACGGCGGAGCTTCGGACGGTTCGATCCTGGGCCTCACCGGTAACTTCCGTCAGCGTGAATTCGGCGCAGCAGGTTCGTACTCGTTCGGCCCGGCTACCGTCGGTCTGGCATGGACGCAATCGCGTATCGACAACGTCGCTGGCGCTCAACAATCGCTGCGCGCTAACAACTACGAAGTCAACGGCAAGTACAACGTGACCCCGGCTCTGGGCCTGGGCGTTGCTTACACGTTCACCGACGGCAAGGGCTACGGCGTTGCTGCAAACGGTGGTTCGGAGTCGGTTCGCTACCACCAGATCGGCCTGCAAGCTGACTACTCACTGTCGCGTCGTACGGACGTCTACGCACAAGCCGTGTACCAGCACGCAATGGGCGACGGCGGTGTTGCTTCGATCTACAGCGGAGACGTGACGCAACTGCCGTCGTCGTCGAAGAACCAGACGGCCGCTACGGTCGGTCTGCGTCACCGCTTCTAAGCTTCAGCAGAAGAAGCTAGTTGTTGCAGAAAAGGTGCCGTTCGCGGCACCTTTTTTTATGGGCGCGCCACTTTGGTGGTCGGCACCCGGCGTGAATGCCGGATGCCGTGGTGCGCCATTCAAGGGCGGGACGCGCAGGCTTGCTACGCGCCGGGCGCGCCGATGATAGGCCACCACCTCCGCCGCGCCATTAATCCATTGGCGCAATAACGTATGGCGATTTCTAACAATTGTGCACACGAGTCTGACAATAATTGACTTTCGCGACAGCGCGCTTGGGGTAGTCTGAAACGATTGAGTTATAGACATTTTTCGCGGCGACGCTAGCACGTGTGCTGCAGGTGCGCGTTCTTACTGCATGGATACTCCCGCTTCAAACCCGCTGGCGCGCTCGCCAGCCATTCAGGATCTCACCGACGAGCAATGGCATCTCATCGTGCCGCTCCTGCCGGAAATGAAAGATCACGGACCTCGGCGCGGCCGTCCCAGCATCGACATCCGTTGCGTGGTGAACAGCGTGCTGTGGGTGCTGCACACCGGCAAGCCATGGCACGCAATGCCCGACCGCTATGCGCCTTATCAGACCGCGCATCGCTATTATTTGCGCTGGAAGAATTCAGGGGTGCTGGCCAATATCGCCTTTGCCTTGTTCGATACCGATGCCATGCTGACGCGGCCTGTCACTCGCAGGGGCTATCCGCGCACAGCGTAGCAGGCTCAGAACCGTTTCGGCATAACAAGCAGAAAGGCCGTCATCCGGTTACCGGATGACGGCCTTTTCAATCGCATGCTTTGGCCTGCTGCATGAAGGTGCTGATCGAAGGCAGCGCTCAATCACGCATGCTGTTCGACCTTGAACACTGCAACCGCATTTCGCAGACGTTCGGTCTGCTCGTCGAGTGAACCGGCTGCAGCCGCTGCCTGTTCGACTAGCGCAGCATTGCGCTGCGTCACATCGTCCATCTGGCGGATCGCGAGATTGACTTCGCCGATACCCGAACTCTGTTCTTTCGAGGCCGCCGAGATCTCGTTCATGATCGCCGTCACGCGACGCACGGCGTCGACCACCTCGCTGATCGTGCTGCCGGCTTTGCCTGCCAGCGTCGAGCCTTCGCCGACCTGCGCGACGGACTGATGGATCAGCACCTTGATCTCTTTGGCTGCCGTCGCGCTGCGCTGCGCGAGATTGCGCACTTCGCCCGCAACGACCGCGAAGCCGCGGCCTTCTTCACCGGCGCGCGCCGCTTCCACCGCTGCGTTCAGCGCGAGGATATTGGTCTGGAAGGCGATGCCTTCGATCACGCTGATGATCTCGCCGATCTTGCGCGAACTATCGGTGATGCCGGCCATTTTCTCGACCACGTCATTGACGACCTGGCCGCCACGCGCGGCAATGTTCGATGCATCCGCCGCGAGTTCTGACGCGGTCGCCGCATTGTCGGCGTTCTGCGTGACGGTCTTGGTGAGTTCGTCCATGCTGGCGGCAGTCTGCTGCAACGATGCGGCCTGTTCTTCGGTACGGCTCGACAGATCCAGGTTGCCCGCGGCGATCTCTTTCGAGGCGATCGTGATCGTTTCGGCGGACGTCTTGATCCGCGCGACGGTCGCAGCCAGTTGATTGCGCATCTCGCGCAGCGAGAACAACAGGCTCGACGCGTCGTCGCGCCGTAGGTCGATGTGAGTGGCGAGGTCGCCGCGCGCGATCTGCATGGCAATCGCCGCTGCCGTGGAAGGCTCTCCGCCGATCGAACGCGATACGTTGCGCACCACCCGCGAAGCCACGAACGACACCAGCACACCCAGCAGCACCAGCATGCCGGCCGAGCGCGCGAGGGTCGCGTAGAACTGCGCCTGGATGTCATCCATATAGGCGCCGGCGATAAAGTCCCAGTTCCACGGGCCGAAGCGCTTCACATAGCCGATCTTTTCGCTCGGCGCCGTCTCGCCGGGTTTCGGCCACCAGTAGCGCAGATAGCCTGCGCCGCTCGCCGAGCCGCCTGCCTGCGCGATGTCGTGATACAGCGCATTGCCTTTGGCGTCGCGGAAGCTGCTCATGTCCTTGCCGTTCAGCTTCGGACTCATCGGATGAGCGACCATTACCGAATCGCTGCGCACGATCGTCACGTAGCCCGATGTGCCGTAGCGTTGCGCAGTGATGCGGGCGATGGCCTGCTGTTTGGCCTCATCGACCGGGAGCTTGCCCGCGTCGGCCTGCTTCGCGTAGTCCGCGACGAGCGACACCGCCATGTCGGTGACGTCGGCCAGATCCGCGCGCCGTGCGTCCATTTGAGCGTTTCGGGCATCGAACGCATTCACAACGGTCACGATCAGAAGCGCCGCCCAGCAAAGCAGTATCGGCACCCACAATTTCTGTTTTAGTGTCAGACGGTTCATTATCGGTTTCGACAATACGTTGAACTCGGAATAGGGAGGGGCTGCAATCAGCGTTGCATAGCCGGCATAACGGCTATTGCTGTGGATTCTTTATTCCGGCGTCCGAAATTGCTGTCTGAAACGTGAATTTCCGGCCCGAGGCGACCGATGAAATACGGGAAACGTCGAGGAAAATCGGGGAAAGTGGAGTCAAACCCGTAGAAAACTGCGGAAAACTGCGGCGGGCAGCATGGCGCACGCGCTTACCCTAGATCTGCTCCTGACCAAACGCTGAGAGGCGTTCGAGGTCCAGCACGTCGATCTGGTTGTACGCGAGGCGCAGAATCTGCAGCCTTTCGAGGTTTTGCAGTGCCTGGTTGATCCGTTGCCGCGACACGCCTGCCAGCAGGCCGACTTCTTCCTGCGAAATGGCCAGCGTGCGACCGGTATCGGGGTAGAGGTCCGGATTGAACAGTTGCGCGAGCGACTGGGCGACGCGCGCGTCGACATCCAGCAGACGGCTATTCTGGATCGACGCGATGAATTCGCCCATGCGGTTGTTCAACTGCCGGATCACAAAACCGGTGAACGGTAGGCTCGATTCGAGCAGCGCATGGAACGTCTCCGACGGCACGAACATCACGAGCGAAGGCTGAATGGCGGCCACGTCGTATTTGCGCAATTCGCGCTTGATCACGCTGCCTTCGCCGAACCAGCCGCCGGGTGGCACGCCGGAGAGCGTGCAACTGCGTCCCGAGGCGTTGTAGATGGCGAGTTTGATGAGGCCGGAATGGACGCCGATCCAGTAGTCTGACGGCTCCTGGCGGCGCGCAATCCAAGCTCCCCCTTCCAGCCGCTCCGCGTGCGCGCTAGCAAGCACGATGGCTTGGTGCTCGGCGGCGAGCGCCCTGAACCATGCGCAGGTGCCGAAAAGCCGCGGCAGATCGGCGCGCGGGACCCGTTCAGGCCGGTGCGGGCGGGAGTCTGCGACGGCGGTAAACGGTGCGTCATCCATAAGCGGCGAGCGGGGTGTAGGCGAGTGAAGTCGGGTGAATTGAGCCAGGGCGCGCCACTCTGTCATTTGAATGACAGACAGTTCACCATGACAATTGCTAGGCTAGCTCATCAATCAGAAAAATCGACGGCGCGGCCAGCGCCTCAGGAGACAAGCGATGACACACATGTTCGAAGAAGGCCTCCAGCGGCGCGAGGCCAATTATGTCCCGCTGACGCCCATCGATTTCATCGTACGCGCAGCGGAAGTCTACGGTGAGCGGCTGGCGGTCGTCCATGGGGAGATTCGCCGTAACTGGCGCGAAACCTACGAGCGCGCGCGGCGTCTGGCCAGCGCGTTGCAGCAGGCCGGTATAGAACGCGGCGACACGGTTGCCGCTTTGCTGCCGAATATTCCTCCGATGATAGAAGCTCATTTCGGCGTGCCGATGGCCGGCGCCGTGCTCAATACGCTGAATACGCGGCTCGACGTGTCGTCGCTGCTGTTCATGTTGCGTCATGGCGAGGCGAAGGCCTTGATCGTCGATACGGAGTACAGCGAATTGGCGCACCGCGCCGCGCTGGAATTCCCCGAGTTGCGCGTGATCAGCGTGGCCGATGCAATGCCCGCCGACGCCAGCAAGTTTATCCGCGCAACCGACTACGAAGCCTTCCTGCAAACCGGCGACCCCGAGTTCGCCTGGACCTTGCCCGCCGACGAGTGGGACGCTATCGCGTTGAACTACACGTCGGGCACGACGGGCGATCCTAAAGGCGTGGTTTACCACCATCGCGGCGCGTATCTGAATGCGCTCAGCAATATCCTCGAATGGGATATGCCCAAGCATGCGGTCTACCTATGGACCTTGCCGCTCTTTCACTGCAACGGCTGGTGTTTCCCATGGACCGTTGCCGCGCGTGCCGGCGTCAACGTCTGTCTACGCAAATTCGACGCGAAGACGGTATTCGAACTGATTCGCCACGAAGGCATCACGCATTATTGCGGCGCACCGATCGTGCAAAGCGCGCTCGCGAATGCGCCCGTCGAATGGCGTGAGGGCATCACGCATCGCGTGTCGACGATGGTGGCGGGCGCGGCGCCCGCACCGGCAGTGATCGCGAAGATGAAGGAGATCGGCTTCGATCTGACGCACGTGTACGGACTCACCGAGACGTACGGACCGGCCGCCGTTTGCGCAAAACAGGAAGAATGGGACACGCTCGATGACAACGCGCGTGCCGAAATGAACGCGCGGCAAGGTGTGCGCTATCACTTGCAGGCAGCCGTAACGGTACTCGACCCGGACACGCTCGCGCCCGTGCCTGACGACGGCGAAACGCTCGGCGAGATCATGTTCCGCGGCAATATCTGCATGAAGGGGTACCTGAAGAACGAGCGCGCCACGGAAGCGACCTTCCGCGGCGGCTGGTTCCATACCGGGGATCTCGGCGTGCGGATGCCTGACGGCTACATCCGTATCCGTGATCGCAGCAAGGACATCATCATTTCGGGCGGCGAGAACATCTCGAGCATCGAGGTCGAAGACACGCTGTACCGTCACCCTGCGGTGTCGGTTGCCGCCGTGGTGGCGATGGCCGATCCGAAGTGGGGTGAGGTACCCTGCGCCTTCGTCGAACTCAAGGAGGGCGCTCAGGTGAGCGCAGAAGAGATCATCGCGCACTGCCGGCTGTTTCTTGCAGGATACAAGTTGCCAAAAGCGGTGCGCTTCGGCGAATTGCCGAAGACGTCGACGGGAAAAATTCAGAAGTTCGAACTGCGCGCGCGGATCAAGGCGGAACAAACCGAATAGATCGCGCGCGAGGGTCTAGCGCACCGAATGGCGCGCTATGGGTGCTGAGCGATGCAAGCGCGGGGTTCCGCGCGCATCAGCTTCGACTCGCGCTTAACCGCGCGTGTCGACCCAACGTCGTGCCCAGCGTGCCGAGTGCTGCAGTGCCTGTTCTTCGTTCGGGAAGTAATCGAGCGAATAGAACTGGTAGCGCCCTTCGGTACGCGCGCTGTTAGCGCGTTCGAGCAACAGGTTGGATGAGAAGCTACCGTCGGGCAAACGATGTGCCGAGGGTTTGACGGCATAGCCGTTGTAATGATGAATATGTTTGTTTTGCATTTTATATTTTAATAATGTTCGAGTGCGCGCCTGCCGTGCGAGCCGTTATACGGGTCACGCGGACGAGCCGATTCAAGCCATTGCGAGCCGAATCCAAACGCAGTCGGAAAGCTAAAAAGGGCGTTAAAGCCAGAGGGGAGAATGAGGTGCAACGAGGCGTTTGGCGCTTAGGCTAGCTGAGCAATATATGCAGCTAAAAGCGATCGCGCCAACTGTGGGAGACAAAGCTCCGCGAGGATGTCGCTGCAGCCCGATGTCCGTTGCCGGACACCGAGCCCTTCAAACTTACATCGGCTTGATGTTAGCCGCTTGCAGACCCTTCGGGCCTTGCTTCGTTTCGAAGCTCACCTTCTGATTTTCAGCCAGCGTCTTGAAGCCGTCGCCGCTGATTTCGGAGAAGTGCGCGAACAGGTCGTCGCCGCCCTTGTCCGGGGTGATGAAGCCAAAGCCTTTGCTGTCGTTGAACCACTTAACGGTACCGGTATCCATGAAGAATCCTTGAGTAAAAATAGAAAAATTTGCTCGGTTGAGGAGCGCGTGAAGCGTCAAGGAGGGAGAGGACAACGAATACCGCTGAGGAGCGAGACATTGATGAACAGCAATCGAACTTCTTGAACTTCGGGTGCCACAGTAACCGCCGGGCATGCCAGCGTCAACACTTATCTTGTAACTGTTTTGTTATGGGCACCGTTTGTGCATGAGGGGCGTGTGGCCATGTGACCCTCGTTGCTCGCTTGCCGTGTCGCGCGGCACGGCAAGTCATTCCAACTGGGTTTCGGTTTCAGATGCCCACTTTATGCGCCGTCAGGATCAGGCGTAATCCGAGCGCGGCAACTGCGCTTGCGGCGACGCGATCGATCCAGGCCTTCCACTGCAGATAGATTTCACGCGGACGTTTGCTCGAAAAGCACAAGGCGACCACGGTGTACCAGCCGGCTTCAATGGCGAAGATCGCAGGGGGCAATGCAAAGTAGCACCACAGCGGCGGATGTTGCGGAAGCAAGGCCGCGAAGATACTGCCGTAGTAGACCGCTGTCTTCGGATTGCTGAGTTGTGTGCTCAAACCGATCCAGAACGATTTGCGCACGTTGGTAGCGGCGGCTTGCGCAGCGTCGAACGCGAGCGGTTTGGCCGCACCGCGCCAGATCTTCGACGCAAGGTAGATCAGATAAAGGCCGCCCGCCACTTTCAAGCCGACGTACAGCCATTCCACTGTCGCCAGCAAGGTGTACAGGCCGAGCAAGGCGATACCGCTAAAGAACACGCCGCCGATGCCCATGCCGGCCGCTGTCGCAAGGCCGTCGCCGCGCGAGAGTCCGATTGCATTGCGTGCAACGATAACGAAGCTCGGTCCTGGGCTCATTGCACCGAGCAGCAGTGCGGCCAGGATTGTGACGATGGCGGTCGAGGCGGGCATTTTTGTGTGTCTCCTACAGGCGGCGATGCGGATCAGTGAACATAGCATGGGAGGGCGAGGTTTTGTTTTCGGTCAGCGCCAATAGAACCAATAAAGAACCAATAAGAATCGAAAAAGCCGGTAACGAACGCCAACCGAATGACAAAGAAAGCCCATCACCGCACGCAGCCAATCAGTTGCTGCAAGCAGCGGAAATTGGATGCTAGAATCCCCTTCCATACGCTAAAGCAGCCTTGGAGCACCAAGGCCGATCGGGCGCGATTCGAGCCGTTTGCCGACGAATTCCCCTAAATCCAGGATTTATTGGGCATGATTCCCGATGCGAGTTGTCGCGCATCAGGAGCGGCGTCGTGAGTTCGATTCGCACTCAACCCATCTGATTCACGCATAGGCTTCGCGTTGTTTAGCGAAGCCTTTGTTTTTCCAACGCGAGCACTATCAGCCGCGAAACCGGTACGTTATGAAAGAGCGAGAAGAACAACGGCTGTTCGACCTCGACGGGAATGCGCGTGAGCGCCTGATCGTGTGGATCCGCCGACGCATGGACGAATACGGCATTACGATTGAAGCGCTTGCTGGTGCAATCGAAGCCGACAAAGCCGCAGTCCGGGCCGTGATGTATCGCGACGCCTACGGAAATACGTGGGACGGTCATGGCGAAAAGCCGGATTGGCTTGCGCGCGCAATCTACGCTGGACAGAACATCGACCATTTCCGCTGTTGAGCGGTGGCCTCCGTTTCTTCTGCTAATCGTTTTCCTGCGTGGCTGCGCTACATCGCGTTGTGCAAATTGATTTGGCATCCAAAAAAAAGCCCGCGCGGGGCGGGCTTAACCTACTCGGAGTTTCGCGATCCAGTCGCTAGACGGATCATCTCCAGTGTATGTGAAAGCTATATGAAAGTGTAGAAAATCCGCGTCACAGATCGAAAAACACGGTTTCCTTGTCGCCCTGCATATAGATATCGAACCGGTACACATTGGCCGTGTTCGGCTCGCAGCGCGCGATCAGCGTGCCGCGCCGGTCCGCCGGAACCGCTGCCAGCACGGCATCCCGCTCGTTAGCCTCGGCTTCGTCCTCGAAATAGATGCGCGTGAAGGTGTGCAGCAGCATGCCGCGCATCGTCACAATCACGTTTAGATGCGGCGCTTCGTTCGGGTTTGCGCGGCCGGGTTTCACCGTTTCAACGACAAAGCGTTGGAGTGGATCGGTGCCCGTACCGACGCGGGCGAAGCCGCGAAAACCGGTCTTCAGGATTTCCTCGCGTGATTCCGGGTAGTGGCCTTGCGCGTCCACCTGCGACATTTCCAGCATCGCATCGCCGATCACCTTGCCATCGCCGTCGAACACCTGGCCGACGATCGTGATGTGCTCGCCGGCCGCTTCGCGGTCGGCCAGAACTGGCGTAAACAGGCTCTTGAAGGCGAAGTCGTATTGCTGCGGGCACAGACCGTAGGCGAAGTACGGTCCAACCGTTTGCGAAGGCGTTTGCTTGAGGGTCGTCATGGCTTAGCGCTCCATCGGGGTTTCGTTGCGGCCGCGCAGCACGATGTCGAAGTCGTAGCCGAGCGCATAGGCCTCTTGCGTCGTATCGAGCGAAAAATTTGCAATCAGGCGGTCGCGTGCGTGCTCGGGCGTGCCTTGAAAAATCGGGTCGAAGGCCAACAGCGGGTCGCCGGGGAAATACATCTGCGTGACGAGGCGCGAGCCGAAATGGTCGCCGAACAGCGAGAAGTGAATGTGATTCGGACGCCACGCGTTCGGGTGATTACCCCAAGGGTAAGCGCCTGGTTTGATCGTCAGAAAGCGATAGCGGCCTTCGTTGTCGGTGATGCAGCGGCCTGCGCCGAGGAAGTTCGGGTCGAGCGGTGCGTCGTGCTGATCGTTCTTGTGCACATAGCGGCCGGCAGCATTGGCTTGCCAGATCTCAACCAGCGTATTGCGCACCGGGCGGCCGCCTTCGTCGAGCACACGGCCCGTCACGATGATGCGCTCGCCGAGCGGTTCGCCGTTGCGCACCGCATTGCGCGTCAGATCGTGATCGAGCGCGCCCAGGTCTTCCGTGCCGTAGACTGGCACGCGCTGGTCGCGCAGTTTTTCCTTCAGCGGAATCAGCGGACGCGTCGGGCCGCGTTTGACCGAAGAACCGTAGCCGGGATAGACGTAGGCGGGGTGGGACGCGAAGTCGCGCGCGGTGAGAAAGGAATCGTCCATCAGTGTCTCCTTCGGGGAATTGTGGGATACAGCGTATGGAGCGACTTTATCTAACCCGAGAGGTTATGCAAAATGACGTTTTCGCCCATTTCGTATAACCTACCGTTATGCAACGCAGCCTCGCGGACAGCCGCGTCAAATTCCGTCATCTCCAGTGCTTCCTGGCCGTCGCCCAGTTCGGCGGCGTGCAGCGGGCGGCCGAAAGCCTGTCCATTACGCAGCCCGCGGTCTCCAAGACGGTTGCCGAACTGGAGGCGATTCTCGGCGTGAAGCTCTTCGAGCGCGGCCGCCACGGCGCCGTGCCGACCCGCGAGGGGCAGCTTTTCATGCCGCATGCGAGCGCCTGTGTCAGTGCGTTGCGACAGGGTGTGGACTTGCTGGCGCGCGCGGAAGGCGCGGCGGCCGCCACGCTGGAAATCGGCATTCTGCCGACCGTCGCGGCTGCGCTGGTGCCGCCGGTGCTGAAGCGCTTCGCCGCGCTTTGGCCGCGTGTGATCGTGCGCCTTGCCACCGGCGCCAACCCCGAATTGCTCGAGCGTTTAAAGGCCGGCACGATCGAATTCGCGATCGGGCGTCTGGCGGACCCGGAACGGATGGTCGGGCTCAGTTTCGAGCAGCTTTTCAGCGAGCCGTTGATTGCCGTGGTCCGCGCCGGGCATCCGCTGGCGCTGGGGGCCGGCTTGCCGGCCACGTCGCTGGAGGATTTTCCGGTTGTGCTGCCGCCGTTCGGCACGCTGATCCGGCAATCGGCTGAAAGCTTGCTGAGCGCGTGGGGCGTGCCGCCGTTGTCGGGGTTTGTCGAAGTGCTGTCGGTGTCGACGGGGCGTGCGTTGACGCTGGAGAATGACGCGGTGTGGTTCGTGCCACTGAGCGCCGTCGAATATGAACTGGTGCACGGTATGTTGGTGCGTTTGCCCTTGCCGTTCGCGGGCACCGGCGAGCCTGTGGGGCTGATCCGGCGCTCGGACACGCAGCCGTCGCCGGTGGGACGGGCGTTTATCGATGCCGTGCGCGAGGTTGCGCAGTTGCGCATGACGGCGGCCGCTGGCAAGCCTGCGGTTAAACGTGCGTCCAAACGCAGTCGCGGCGGGACGCCCAACATCTGACGCATGCCGCGCCGCGATGGTACGGTGCAGGAGCCACAAGAGCGAAGAGAGCCACCACAGACGCGACGGACACGAGCGCCACAGAAGCCCTACGCTGCGCCTTGATTCACCGCGCGTGAACCATCCAGTACAAAATGAAGGTTGCGAACGCCCTGCTACCCGGTGTACAAACACGGTGCAAAAGCCGTCGCGGGCCGCATTGCTGCGGCACACCACGCATGTGGTGTCACACTGCAGCTCACTTCAGGTGAATGACGGTGCGCACCGAGCAGCAGAAACATCACGAACACGCGCAACAGCGTACGAAAGACTGCACAAGGAGATTGCCATGCCCAGCGACTTGCCCACTCCAGACGCCGCGCTGCGCGCCGTGTCGGCGCCTGAGCACAATCCGCTTGGCACCGCCGGCCTCGAATTCGTGGAGTTCGCCTCGCGCGAGCCGAAGGCGCTCGGCGAGACCTTCACGAAACTCGGCTTCAAGGCGATTGCGCGCCATATCAGCAAGGACGTCACGCTGTATCGCCAGGGCGAGATGCATTTCCTGATCAACGCGGAGCCGGATTCGTTTGCCGAGCGCTACGCCGAGGAATACGGCGCCGGCATCTGCGCGATCGGCATTCGCGTGGCCAACGCGCAGCGCGCCTTCGACCGCGCGATCGAACTCGGCGCATGGGCGTTCGAAGGCGAACGGCTCGGCGCGGGTGAACTGCTGATTCCGGCAATCCAGGGCATTGGCGATTCGCACATCTATTTCGTCGACCGGTGGCGCGGCCGTGGCGGCCAGCGCGGCGGCCTCGGCGACATCTCGATCTTCGATATCGACTTCCGTCCGATCGAGATCGATACCGCGCACGCCGATCTGAGTCACGCGGGCACCGGCCTAGTTGCGGTCGATCATCTGACGCAAACGGTCGGTGAGGGCCGGATGCAGGAATGGCTCGACTTTTATCGCGACCTGCTTAACTTCCGCGAGATTCACGAGCTGCACGCGAACTGGCATGTGTCGGCGGAATCGCGCGTGATGGTGTCTCCATGCGGCGCGATCCGCGTGCCTTTGTATGAAGAAGGCACGCGCCGCACGAATCTGATGCACGACTATCTGCCGGATCATCCGGGCGAAGGCGTGCAGCACATCGCGCTCGCCACCGACGATATCTTTGCGTGCGTCGAGCAACTCCTCGCGAACGGCGTCGAATTCGTCGAGCCACCGCCGCGCTATTACGAGCAACTGGACGCGCGCCTGCCAGGTCATGGGCTCGATGTCGAGCGGCTCAAGCGCACGCATGTTCTGGTGGACGGCGAGATCGGCGCCGACGGCGTACCGCTGCTGTTCTTTCAGACCTTTGTGCGACGCGGCGCCGGCGAGATCTTCTTTGAGATCGTGCAACGGCAGGGTCACCACGGTTTCGGCGAAGGCAATTTGAGCGCGTTGGCGCAGGCACGCGAGCAAACCGGCGCTTAACGCTTAGCGCTTGCCGTTTGCCACTCGGCGCCTGCCGCTGAATCAATCAGTATCGGGATTGCCGCCCAGCCCAGGATTCACGGCGCTGTATGCCGCCGCTTCCCGCAACAGCCACTCGCGAAAGCTCGTGAGCGGCTTGCCGTGGCTCAACTCCGTCGGATAAACGAGGTAATACGCCGAGTCGGCGACGGCGGGCGCGTCGAGTGGCATCACAAGTCCGAGCTGCTCGAGCTGTGCGTCGACGAAAAAACGCGGCACCAGTGCGATGCCGAGACCGGCCGCGGCGGCGCTGATCAGCATCGTGTGGAGTTCGTAACGGACGCCTTGCATCGTCCGGTTATCGTCGACACCGAGGCTGGCGAACCACGACGCCCAGCCGTCAGGCCGGGTGGTGGAATGCAGTAGCGGGTAGTCCAGCAGATCTGCCGCAGTTTCCGCGGGCCGGGCCAGCAGACTCGCGGCACACACCGGCACGACTTCCTCGCTAAACAGAAAATCCGCCGACGTGCCTGGCCATGTCGGCTTGCCGTAGTGAATCGCGGCTTCGAAATGCGTCTCGGCGAACGGGAAGGTGCCGGTGCGCACGCCCATATTGACCCGCACATCCGGATACTGCGCATTGAATGCCGCCAGGCGCGGAATCAGCCATTGCGATGCGAAAGTCGGCAGCACCGCCAGTTCCAGATAACCACCGCCGCTGCCATGCGCAATGATCGACAGCGTGTCACGGTCCAGTTGTTCCAGCGAGCGCCGCACCTGCGCGCTATAGACCTTGCCCGCCTTGGTCAGCACCACGCGCTGTTTGACGCGCACGAACAGCCGCACGCCGAGATTGCTCTCCAGCGTATTGATCTGCCGGGATACCGCGCTTTCGGTGAGGAACAGCTCGCGCGCCGCATGCGTGAAGCTCTCGTGCCGCGCGGCGGCTTCGAAAGCGAGCAGGGCGCCCATGTTGGGGATCTTGAACTTTCGCACGTTGATTCCAAAAATGCATCAAGTGGCGATTTTATCTCGCTTTACGGCGGCGCTGCGAATTTGAATAATCTCGCATCCAACGATGCCGCGTTTGCGCCTCGAAGCCATGCCGGCAGGCCATCGCCAAACACACGAACGCGTGCTCACCGCACCCCGCCCGGAACCGATATGCGAAACATCAAGAATGCGAATGTCGAACAACTGCTGATGAAACTGCTCGGCGTCGAGAAAACCGCGAGGCTGTTCGCCACCCTGAACCATCCGCAGATCCTCAATGAATGGGAGGACGGCACCGTCACCCGCGCCGAACTGGCGCAGGCCATGAACATGGCGCTGTTCGAAGACCTGCTGGCCCGCTCGGCGAATGGCCGCCAGTACACCGAGGAGACGATCGCCGCTGGTGGCAGCGTCTACTTCGATCATGGCGCATTGCGCACGGTGCGCTGGGCGGAGAGCGGCGCGTTGCCGCCGGGCGAAGCGGCTTTCGCGCGCATCCTACGGCCGCTCGGCTTCAGCATCAACGGCCGTTATCCGCTCGACCGCCTGGGCATGACCGGCCGCGCCTGGGCGCACGATGACGCCCCCGATGAGATCGCGCAGTTCTTCGTTAGCGAATTGCATCCCGAGCGTTTCTCGGCAGAGTTTCAGCAGGCCGTGACGAACGTGATCGGCGCCTCTCGCGATCCGTTGACGCCGCAAGCCGCCGGCCAGTTGTGGGAGCTCGAACGCGAAGGCGTGTTGCCGCTCGATGCGGCTCACGCATTGCTGCCGGTGATCGTTGGCGCGTTCGCGCGTCAGCATGAGACGCCACGCGAAGCCGATTACGAAGTATTGTTGAAGGAGTCGGCCGAAATGGCGTGGATCGCGACCGAAGGCAACGCTTTCAATCACGCTACCGATCGCGTCGCGGACGTGTTCAAGCTCTCCGACGACGAAAAGGCGAAGGGTCGTCCGATGAAGCCGGAAGTCGAGCGTTCGCGTTCGGGCCGCGTGTTTCAGACCGCGTACCGTGCGGACATCGTGCGGCGCGAATTCCGCGCGGCCGATGGCAGCATCGTGACGCGCGAGGTGCCGGGTTCGTTCTACGAGTTCATCACGCGCAAGCGGACCTTCGATCAGGACGCGCGCCGCTGGGAAACGGACCTGCGTTTCGACGCGGGCAACGCGCAGGGCATCTTCAAGATGACCGCGAGCCAGGCGGCTTAATTCGTAAGCGCAAGGCGATAGCGTGGGCGTTGAACACGAGACATGAGGGGCAAGGTGGGAACGTCATTAGATGAAGAGCAGGGCGCGGGCGTGAATGCTTCGTTGAGTGACGCGGCTCATGACACGTCGAAAGCGCCGCGCGTTGCCAAGCCCTTTCAAGGGGCCGCTGCTGTTATGCAGGCGCTCGAAGCCGACCTGCGCCGCAACGTGCGCGGTGAAGTGCGCTTCGATCAGGGCTCGAAAGCGCTCTATGCGGCGGATGCGTCGAACTATCGGCAAGTCCCGCTCGCCGTGGTGGTGCCATCGGACGTCGACGATCTGCTCGAAACGCTCGCTGCGTGCCGCCGCAATGACGTGCCCTTTCTTCCGCGCGGCGGTGGCACCTCGCAGAACGGCCAATGCGTGAACGTCGCGGTGGTGGCCGACGCGAGCAAGTATGTAAACCGCGTCGTGTCGGTCGACCCTGTCGCGGGCGTAGCGATCGTCGAACCAGGCGTGATCTGCGACACGTTGCGCGACGCCGCCGAAGCACACGGCCTCACGTTCGCACCCGATCCCGCGACGCACAGTCGCTGCACGCTCGGCGGCATGATCGCCAACAACTCTTGCGGCGCGCATTCGGTAATGGCCGGCAAGACGGTGGAGAACGTCGAGGCGTTGGAAATCGCAACCTTCGATGGCGCCCGTTTCTGGGTCGGCCCTACTCCGGACGACGAACTCGAACGCATCATCGCCGCAGGTGGCCGCCAGGGCGAAATCTACGCCGCGCTCAAGCAACTACGCGACACCTACGCCGATCAGATTCGCGCGAAATTCCCGCAGATCAAGCGGCGCGTGTCGGGCTTCAACCTCGATCAACTGCTGCCGGAAAACGGCTTCAATGTCGCACGTGCGTTGGTCGGCACCGAGGGCACCTGTGCGGTGACCTTGCAGGCGAAAGTTCGGCTCGTAAAGAGCCCGGCGAAACGCGTGATCGTCGTGGTCGGTTTCACCGATATCTACACCGCCGCGGACGCCGTGCCGCATTTCATGCGCTGCGGGCCGATCGCGATCGAAGGGCTCGACCGTGCGATCATTCGCGGCTTGCAGGCGCGCGGGTTGAAGAAGGACGAGATCGCGCTCTTGCCGGAAGGCGATGCCTGGGTCGTGCTCGAATTCGGTGCTGATACGCAAGACGACGCCGTGCATCAGGCGCAAACCGCTGAGGCATATTTCTCGTCGGGCGCAGCAGGACCGAACGTGTCCGCGATGCTTGTCGAAGATCGTGCTCTGCAGGCGAAGGTGTGGTCGATCCGCGAGACGGGCGCGTCGGCGGTGGCCTTGTCGGTGGATGCGGGCACGCCCGATCCAGTAGTCGGCTGGGAAGATGCGGCGGTCGATCCAATGCGTCTCGGCGATTATCTGCGTGCGTTTCAGGCGCTGGTGGATCGCTATGGCTACGAGACGAGTCTATACGGTCATTTCGGCGACGGCTGCGTCCACGCGCGCATTACCTTCGATCTGCGCAGCGTGGAAGGCGTCGCGACGTGGCGCAAGTTTCTGCGCGAGGCCGCGGAACTGGTGGTCGAATTCGGTGGCTCGCTCTCGGGCGAACATGGCGACGGCCAGGCCAAGGCCGAATTCCTGCCGATTATGTACGGCCCCGAACTGATGCAGGCGATGGAGCAGTTCAAGGCGATCTGGGACCCGGCCAATCGATTGAATCCCGGCAAGGTCGTCCATGCGTATCGCGCCGACGAAAACCTGCGCATGGGTCCGGCCTACAAGCCCGTGACACTGCAAACGAAGCTCACATTCGCGAGCCAGGAAGGCGACGGTTTTCAGCGCGAGATCGAACGATGCATCGGCATGGGCAAATGCCGCTCGCTCGAAGGCGGCACGATGTGCCCGAGCTTTCGTGCGACACGTGAAGAGAAATTCTCGACACGTGGCCGCGCGCATCTGTTCTGGGAAATGCTGCAAGGCGACGTGATCACCGATGGCTGGCAAAGCCGTGAAGTGAAAGAGGCGCTTGATACCTGCCTCGCGTGCAAGGGCTGCAAATCCGACTGCCCGACGCATACGGATATGGCGTCGTACAAAGCGGAGTTTCTTTCGCATTACTACGAGACGAATCGCCGACCGCGTCAGGCGTTGTTTATGGGGCGCATTGGCGAATGGGCGCCGTGGGCGGCGCGCTTTCCGCGTTTCACGAATTTTATGACGTCGGCGCCTGGGTTGGCTGCGGTTGGGAAGTGGGTCGCCGGTGTCGCGCAAGCACGTGAGTTGCCGAAGTTTGCGACGCGGACGTATCGACAGATTGCCCGGCGTTCGCCTCAGACGGAGCTTGATGCTCGTTCTCGTAGTGACGTGAAGAAAGTCATCCTGTGGGTCGATACGTTCAACGATCACTTCACGCCAGAGATCGCGCAGGCCGCGGCCGATGTGCTGACGCAAATGGGTTGGCACGTCGTGCTACCGAAGAACCGTTTGTGCTGCGGGCGTCCGCTGTATGACTTCGGTTTACTCGACCGTGCGCGCGAGTTGCTGACCACCATTCTCGATGATCTCGGGGAGGACATCGCCGCGGGGGTGCCGTTGGTCGGGCTCGAACCCGGTTGCTTATCGGTGTTCAAGGATGAACTGCTGAAGCAGTTCCCCGATCACGCTTTAGCGACGCAACTGTCGGCGCAGACGTTTCTATTTTCCGATTTCGTCGCGCGTCAGCCGTTCGATTGGCCGACGCTTGCAGCGGACGTGATCGTGCACGGGCATTGTCATCAGAAGGCGCTGTTCGGTATGCAAGGCGATACCGCGCTGCTGAACAAGCTTGGCGTGAAGTGGAAATTGCTCGATACGGGATGCTGTGGCATGGCGGGATCGTTCGGCTTTAACGACGAGCATCACGCGCTTTCGGAGAAGATCGGCGAAGACACGCTGTTTCCAGCGGTGCGTGCTGCTGCGGCGGCAAACGCGGAAACGATCGTACTAACCAACGGCTTCAGTTGCCGGGAGCAGATCGAACAGGAGACCGGGCAACACGCGATGCATATCGCGCAACTAGCGCAGCGGGCGTTGGCGGCACGCCGTTAAGGGGCCGTAGCGCCGTCGCTATTTTTTCGCCGGCTCTGAGGTAGCCGACGTCTGCGGGATGTCGGCGCTGGTTGCCATCCACAACACCTCGGCGTCTTCGTCGCTAGTGGACACGGCTGCGTGGCCGGTACGGCTGTCGAAGTAAAGACTGTCGCCTGCATTCAGATGCGTCGGTGCGTACAACTCGGAATAGAGACACACGCTGCCGCTGATCACGTACAGGAATTCTTCGCCCTCGTGACGGCCCCAGTCATCGAAGGCATCCAGCGTGTGCGCCGAAATGCGGATGCGAAACGGCAACATCGCTTTGTGCGCCAGATCCGTGGCGAGCAACTCCATCTGATAGCCGCGGTAGGCGTGACGCTGGCCTTCGTTTTTGCGGGTCAACGCGCGGCGGCCGCTGGCGCTGACTTTGGGCGTCGAGCCGAAGAGCTCGCCGATTTCAATCTTCAGACCGAGCACGATTTTCTGCAGGACGTCGAAAGTCGGGGACATCAGACCGTTTTCGACTTTGGAGAGGGTCGAGCGGGAGACGCCGCAGAGGCGGCTCGCGGTTTCGAGCGTCAAGTCCTGCGCCTGGCGGGCGGCGCGGACGCGGCGGCCGAGGTCGGTTGTCGATGGGTCGGCGGGTTTGGTGAGGTGGGTGTCCATGGGGCTGGCTTAAATGCTCGCCTTGCGCGGCGTTCGATGTTTCCGATAATAACATTTGGGAAGGGAGGGTCTGGGTAGCGTCCGGCTCGTGCGACCACCGAGCAACTTTTCCCATCGGAAACGCTGCGTGTCGAGATTGATGCGGTGACACGCGATTCCATTACCTAGAATCAGGTTACGCGCAGAACGCTTTCGAGCAACTCGATTGCAGTAGCGTTCGCTGTCGAGCCTGCGCGTCTGAATCCCAACTCGTACTATTCGTAAGGGGAATCGTCATGGCGACTTATGTGGTTCTTGCACAGTTTACTGATCAGGGTATTCGCGCCGTCAAAAACAGCGCACAGCGGGCTGGTCAAGCGGCAGAGATGGCCAAGAGTTTTGGCTGTGAAATGAAAGAGATCTACTGGACGATGGGCCAATATGACATTGTCACGATCGTGGAAGCACCGGATGAGCAAAGCTTCATGTCATTCGGCCTGGCGCTCGGCGCCGCAGGCAATGTCCGCACGCAAACGCTCCGTGCATTAAAGAAAGACGAATTCAGCGCTCTTCTCGGCAAACTCCCATAAAACAGGCCGACACCCGCCTTGCTAACCGCTTCCCTCCGCGATTCTTTTGCTACGCCGGCAAGCGTTACGATGCGCCGCAGCGAGGCGCGCGCATCGCAACGAACCGATCAGCGGTTCACGAGCTTGGCGGAATAGGTCAACGCAAGCGCGCAGCCGACGATCATGCATGCGGCGAAGCCGAACAGACCTGCGCTTTGCGAATGGAACGTATCGCGCAGCCAACCGATGAAATACGTGCTGCCGAAGCCACCGAGGTTCGCGATCGAACAGGCGAAGGCGATACCCGCCGCCGCGGCGGGGCCCTTCAGGAAGGTCGAAGGTAGCGACCACACCACGGGCATCGCAGCGGCCGCGCCCGCGTTGATCAGCGAGAACAGAATGACCGTCGCGACCGTGCCGTGGTGGCCGGAACCGGCGATAACCAGCGCAACCGTCGCCACGAGGAACGGGACCACGATATGCCAGCGGCGTTCGCGCATCCGGTCGGAGCTGGCGCCGCAGTAAAGCGTGCTCAGCACGGCTAACGCATTCGGAATCGCCATCAGCCAACCGATGTGATACGGATCTGCTACACCGGTGTCGCGCAGGATCGACGGCAGCCAGAAGCTCGTCGCGTACAGCCCAAGCAGCACGCACAGATCGATGAGGCCGAGCGCCCACACCTTGAAGTCGACGAAGGCGCCGCTTAGCGAATGACTCTTGTTGCCGGACGGCTCCGCGTCGAGATTCGCGCGCAGCGTTTTCTTCTCCGCGGCGCTGAGCCAGCGGGCGGATTCGATGTTATTCGGCAGCCACGCGAGGATCGCAATGCCGAGTGCGATCGACGGCAGCGCTTCGAGCAGGAACAGCCATTGCCAGCCGCCCAGGCCGTGCGCGCCGTTGAAGAACGCCATGATCCAGCCGGAAATGGGGCTGCCGATCATGCTCGACAGCGGCAAGCCGACCATGAACAGCGCCACGATGCGAGCACGGCGTGCATCGGGATACCACTGCGTCAGATAGAGCAGCACGCCCGGCAGAAATCCGGCTTCGGCGACGCCGAGCAGGAAGCGCACGATATAGAACTGCATCGGCGTGGTGACGAACAGCGTCGCGCCCGACAGCAGACCCCACGTGATCATGATGCGGGCGATCCACAAGCGCGCACCGACCCGTTGCAGAATCAGATTGCTCGGTACCTCGAAGAGGATATAGCCGGCGAAGAACAGGCCTGCGCCGAGGCCGTAGACGGTATCGCTGAACTTGAGCGCGTCGAGCATCTGCAGCTTCGCGAGACCGATGTTGATTCGGTCGAGATACGCCGCGAAATAACACAGACAGAAGAACGTGATGAGACGGATCGTAACCTTGCGATAGAGCTCGCTATTGTCGGTGCTGCTCGTGTCGAGCACGGCACTGCCCTGATAAACATTCGCCATGACTGCCACTCCCGGAAGGTGGTGCGAAAAAAGGTGGATGTCGTGCGACAGAGATCACTCGCACTTCGCTTGCAGATGTCTGTGTATCACGCTAAAAACGTAGCGTATACGCTTCAAAATACGGTGTGGAAAAATACCGGCCAAAGCCCATAAAATTTCCTCATCGATTCGCTCAATTTCTCGTAGAAATACCTGTAATTCGTGCTTTCATGCGAGCGTGTACGTACCTCTTGCACAGCGGAAGTGCATGAAAAATGTAAAGCGTGTTAGCTACAAATAAGCCGCTCGATGAGAGAGATTGATCAAGCCCGTATTGAGGGTCCGGTTAGAGGGTGTACACTCTTTCTCTTTCGTCTTCAGGCCGCCCGGCCTTGTACCCCTATGGCGCCGCGCAAGGATTCCTACGACTTTCACGATCAGATCGGCCACTTGTTGCGTCGTGCGTATCAACGGCATGTCGCGATTTTTCAGGAAGCGATTCCCGATTCCGATCTGACCGCCGCGCAGTTCGTCGCACTGTGTGCGGTCAAAGAGCAGCAACCGTGCTCGCTAAATGACATCGTCAAAGCAACTGCAATCGATCAGGCGACGATCCGCGGCGTCGTCGAGCGCCTGAAGGCGCGCGCGCTGATCGAGGTGGGCGCCGACCCGAACGACGGACGCAAGCTCGTCGTGCGCCCCACCGCGGCGGGCCTCGCACTGATTGAGCGCACCGTGCCGTTCGCCCAGGAGGTCACGGAGCGCACTTACGGCGCGCTGAATGCGGGCGAGCGCGTCGCCATGCTGTTTCTGCTGCGCAAAATGATGGAGTCGGACGCGGACGCCGAGTAGGCGAGTCACGCCGCGATCGTCTTGCGTGGCTCCTAAGTATTCGCCGCATGCGCCGGTTCAGCCGCCAGCAGCTTGCCGGCGGCGCGCAAACCCTCGCGCACGGTCTCTTGCGTGAACGGCGGCGCGAGCAGGCGCACGCCAGTCGCGTCGTAGATCGCATTCGCGAGCGCGGCGGGTCCAGGCACGGAGGCCGATTCGCCGGCGCCCAGCGGCGGTTCGCCTTGACGCGGCATCAGCACGATATCGACGGCCGGCAACTCCGGAAAAGTCAGGATCGGGTAGCTGCCCCATTCGCGGCTCGCCACCTTGCCGTCGACGAATCGCACGCGCTCCTTGAGCGAGCGGCTCAGGACCTGGATCACGTTGCCGTGAATCTGATGGCGCACACCGTCGGGGTTGATCATCGTGCCGGTGTCCTGGCTGACCGTGATGCGCTCGACCCGCACCTGCCCGGTCACGCGATCCACCACGAGTTCCACCGCCCACACCGACCATGCCGCGCCAAAGCCCGGAAAGCGGCTGTGCACGTAGCGTGCGTAAGCGATGCCATGTCCGCGCGCATAGCGCTCGTCAGCCGCTTCACTGCCGCGCTTGCGATGCTTCCATCCGGCGCGCGCGGCAACCGCTTCAAGCAGTTCGGCAGCGCGTGTGTCGTTCAGATGGCGCAACCGAAATTCCAGTGGGTCGCAGCCGGTTAGCGCGGCCATTTCATCGGCGAACGAATCGTGCGCGAACGAGTTGGGCAGCGCTGACACACCGCGAAACCATGACGAACGCACGAGAGGGGCGAGATCGTCGCATGCGAAACGGCGGTGCGGGCTTTCGTACGGCGAGACGGCGGTGCGGTCGCCCATTTCGAAGACGCGCGCTTGTGGGGCGACGGCGCCTGTCAGCAGCGACGCGAGCAGCGGCGCATCGTTCGACGGATAGCGCGTCGCGAAGTCGTAGCCGAGCAGACGGCCGTCGTCGCTCACCGTGCCGGTGACGTCCACCACCTGGCCACAGCCTTTCGGCTCCCACGTGTGTTCGTCGGCACGCGAGAGCTGCACGCGCACCGGTGCACCGACCGCGCGCGAGAGCAGCAGCGCGTCACCACAGACGTCGTCCGCACAATTGCGTCCGTAGCAACCTGCCGCCTCCATGCGGACGACGTCGATGTCGGCTTCGTCGCGTTGCAGGAGGGTCGCGAGGTCGCAGCGTAGCGAGACCGGGTTCTGCGTGCCCGACCAGACGGTGATGCGTCCCTTGCCGGGCTCCCGGTAATCGGCCACCGAACACGATGGACCGATCGAGCCATGCATCTGATAAGGCCACACGTAGGTGCGTGACAGCGTGATCGTGCCGGGCAGGCCGCGCACGGATTCGACGTCGCCTTCTTCCAGCAGAGGCCGTCGTTTTGCCGGCGCAGCGGAGATCGCAGCGCCTGGATCATCCAGGGAATCGAGCGGCGGCAGCGGCTTCCATTTGACGCGCAACTCGCGTGCGGCACGAATCGCCTGTTCTTCGCGCTCGGCCACGACGCCCACGAAATCGCCGATCACGACCACGTCTCGTACACCCGCAATATGAGCGACGGATTCGCGTTCAACCCGCTCGAGAGATGTGCCGACAAAAGCGCCGCTATCGATGCCGCTATAAGGCGGACGTACCACCCGTCCATGCAGCATGCCGGGCACGCGCATGTCATGCACAAAGGTCAACGCGCCGGTCGCCTTCGCCGGCAGATCGACGCGCGGCGATGAACGCCCGACGAGCCGGTATGTCGACGGATCCTTGATGGGCGTGCCGATGTCGAGTTCAAGCGTCATGCTGCGGCCAGCGACCAGTTCGGCAAACGTCACGCGTGCGCCGTCCGGGTTGGCCGCGCAGAAAATCTGGGCGTCGTCGGTAGCAAGCTGCTCGATGGGGACGCCGAGGCGCTGCGCCGCGAGTTCGAAGAGCGCGCCGCGCGCCTGCGCCGCCGCACAACGCAGCGGCACCGCCGAAATCTGGATCGTCGCGCTGGCGATCGTGGGACCCTGATTCGGCGTGGCGGCGGTGTCGCCGAGCAGTACCGTGACGCGCTTCGCCGGCACGTCGAGTTCTTCCGCGACGATCTGGCCGAGCGATGTGCGTATGCCCGTGCCGAGATCGACGTGACCGTTGAACGCGAGGATCCGCCCGTCATCGAGTATCGCGACGAAGACCTCGGGTACGTCCGGCACGTAGGTCGAGAGGCTGCCAGGCTGTCCGGCGGCGGGCCTGACCGGCGCGGCCGGCCGGCGGATCACGGCAAGGCGGCCGACACTTGCCAGAAGTTCGGAGCGGTTCACGGGCAGGGTCCCAAGGTGTGTACCACGCTCATGCGTCAACGCACGCGCTGCTCGATCGCGACCAGCGCGTCCGCGAGCGGCATCACCGCGGCATACTTCTGCTGCATGTCGAACAGGTTCGCGTCGTGCGGGCCGATGGCTCGATCGCCGACGCAGTCGGACAACACCAGCGGCCGGAACCCATACGACATCGCATCGACAACGCTGGCCCGCACGCAACCACTCGTCACCGCGCCGGCCACGAGCAGCGTCTGCACGGCGCGCTGCGTGAGCCACGGCGCGAGTTGCGTGCCGAAGAACGCGGACGGCACGGTCTTGCGCACCACCAGTTCGCCTTTCGCGGGTGTCAGCTCCGGCACGATCGCGCTATTGGGATGGTCTTCGGTGAGCGTCGCCATGCCCGGCACCTTCAGCGAGAACACGTTGTCGTCGCTGCCGTCCTCCGCGTAGACGATGCGGCTGTGCGCGACCGGCCAACCCGCGGCGCGGGCGTGTGCAAGCGCCTTCACGGTACGTGCAATCGCCGGCGCGATATTGCCGCCGCCGAATGTAAAGGGATCAGCAAAGCCGACCACGAAGTCGACAATCAACAGGCCAATATTGCCGTGCACGGGCAGCGGTGTGCCGAACCCTTGCTGCTGATACACATGGGCTTCGGCGTGCGTTTGGGGAGCATTCATCGCATCAGATCTCAGAGTGTCGATTCGATTACGCGGCCGTCGCGCACGACGACATCGTCGTCGAGCAGCACGGTGCAGTGGCGCAGCGGGATATCGATGTGGCAGGTTGTCGTGCGGCTGCCGCCGCCTTCGTTGTTCGGGCCGAGCGAGAAGAGGAAATTACCCTCGAACGCGCGCGCATCCATACCGATGGTCGCTTCACGATCGTAGAGACCGAGCGTCGACCAGCGCGCACGCGGCTGCAGCCCCCAGCCGATATGCGAGATCGCATAGCCTTCAGGATCATTGAAGGTTTCCATGTAGTCGCGCAGTAACGCGGCATCGACACCCCCTTCGATCTTTGTCGCATAGCCGCGTTCAACAGTCAGCACGATCGGCTCGCTCACATAGCGCTTCTGCGGCAGCAGGATGTCGCCGCGATCGATCACGATCGTGCCGTGCGCGGTGCGATCGTTGGGATAGGTCAGAGCGAAGCCGCTCGGCCAGTGATCCCAGCGGCCGGGTTCGTCGACGAAACCGTATTCGGCGGTGGGTCCGAACTCGCCAAGCGGGCACACGAGCGACGTGCCTGCCGGGGACGTCACGCGCATTTCCCGTGCGGCGGAAATGCGCTTCGCGGCGCCCAGCACCCGCGTGCGGTCGGCCTGGGTCGGCACCATGCGCGCGAGCACCTCGGGAGGTTCGACGGCCAGCAGGATTTTTGTGCCGGACTTCAGGATGTCGTGCTGCTCGGGGGAGAACAGCAGGGTCATCAGATCGAGCACGAGATCGCTGGCTTTCAGCGCGGCGATCGCGGGGCCGTTGCCGGTGAGCGGCGTGGTGCCCAGATAGGCGAGCGAATCGCGGCTGAACGCTTTCTCGCCGTTCACCGGCGGCAGATCGAGCCGATTGACGATCGCGCCCATCGATTGCGTCGCGATGAGTGCGCACGACAAGGTCTGCGGATGCGTGGCCGGGCTCGTCAGGATCGTGACGCTCTGGCCGGGCTCGAGGCGGGACAGCGTGAGGACTTCCTTCCACGCTTCGATCAATTGGTAGTCGCTGACTGGCATCGATGGTTCCTTTTTACGGTCAGTAGGCGAGCGGCGCGCCGAGGAAGTCGCTGAAGGCGGCGTAAAAGCCGGCAGCGTTGTCCCACGGAATCATGTGGCCGGCGTTGGGCACGCGTACGTGCAGCATCGCCGGTGTGGCGCGCTGCAGTTCGGCGACGTCCTCGTCGCGCACCACGTCGCCGTTCTGCGCGGTCATCAGCAGCGAGGGCACGGTAAGACGGGCGGCGTCCGCGTGGAAATCGTCGGTGTGGAAGCCTTCATAGGAGGCGAGTACCGCGCGCTCGTCGCAGGTATGCAGCCATTCGGCGCGCAACTGGCGTTCGGCTTCCGTCCAGGTCGGGCAGAACGCGCGCATGCCTTCGGCGTCGGTGCCGCTTCGCGCGAGGGCCATCGAATCGACGTACCAGGGCAGCTTGCCCGGATAGTCACGGCGGTCGGGCCCGGAAACCGGCGGATCGATCAGCGCCACCGATGCGAGTCCGCGCGGCGCATGCAGCGCCGCGCGCGCCGCGATGCGCGCGCCCATGGAATGGCCGACCAGGCTGAATTCACGCAGACCGAGCGCCGCGACGAACGCGGCCACGTCGGCGGCTTGCGCGTCGAGGCTGTAGTCGAGGGTCGGCGATGCCGACGACAGGCCGCGGCCGCGCACGTCGAGTACGTAGGTGTCGTGCGTGCGGCCCAGCACTTCGCCGACGAAGCCCCACGTGATCGCCGGACTGGTGATGCCTGGAATCAGCACGATAGCGGGGCGTTTCGCGCGTGAACCGTCGGCGCCGCCGTAGCGCAGATAGTGCTGACGGATGCCGTTGGCCG
Source organism: Paraburkholderia sp. WS6 (assembly GCF_030464835.1). Classification (NCBI taxonomy): domain Bacteria; kingdom Pseudomonadati; phylum Pseudomonadota; class Betaproteobacteria; order Burkholderiales; family Burkholderiaceae; genus Paraburkholderia; species Paraburkholderia sp. WS6. The sequence goes on along the minus strand of NZ_JALQCK010000001.1, from coordinate 144,946 downwards.
CAACGTTCGCGCCGTACAGGAAGGTAGTCATGGTGCGTCCTCTTGCGGTGGCGGTCAGTAAGCGCCCGACAGCAGGGCACCTGCGCCCGGTACGATCGGTTCGAGATCGAGCTCGCGCAGCATCGCGTAGGTGGTGGCGATCGCGGCCGTAATTACCGGCTTGCCTGTCATGGCCTCGACCTTGGCGACCGCCGGCAGCGACGGCATCTGTACGCAGGCGGACAGCACGATTGCATCGGCCCGCTCGAAAGGCATGCTTTTGACGATGTCGGGCAAGCGTGCGGGATCGTGACGGCCCACGTCCAGGTTGTCGGGGATTTCGAGCGCGCGATAGTCGATGACTTCATAACCTTCGTGGCGAATGTAGTCGACCACGAGCTCGGTCAAGGGCTTCATGTACGGCGCCACGACGATGACGCGTTTGGCACCGATCACACGCAGTGCATCGACGAGCGCACCGGCGCTCGTCAGGACGGGCGCCTGCCCGCCGTTTTCTGTCGTGCGCTTCGTCAGGCGCGCCTGCGACACGCGGTGATAACCGTGACCCATGGCCATGATCGCGACGAGGCAGGCATAGCCGAGCACGTCGACACGCGCGTCGGACAACTCGAGGGCGCAGCGGTCCGACTCGGCGTCCATTGCCGCCAGCTCTTCCTTGACGACCTTCTTCATGCGCATCCGGCTCGAATGGAAGGTGAAACGCTGCGGGCGGATCGTCTCGCGCAGTCGCAGCATGGCCGGGATCTCCGTTTCCATCGTGGTGTTCGAGCTCGGCACGATCTGGCCGATCCGGTATGTCCTGGTCATTGTGATGCTCTCCGGTCAATGTGAGTGATGCCCGGCGCCTTGCGACGGCGAAGGGCGTCGTACGTTGAAGCAAAGTCTAGTGTGTACGTTATAAAAATTCAACAGAATAAAAATGTTCCTGGCGAGAGACAGGAGGAATGAAAGCGAGATTGCACGTATATAGGCGATAAATTCGGCGTTCGAGTGCACGAAAAATTTTTGTTGTCGAAAGAATTTATAATGTGTACGCTACATTTTATCGAACTCAACCGGACCGTCGAAGCATGTCGCTGGGCGGGCGCACGAACAGGAGAACATCATGAAAAAAACCCGTATCGCCGTTATCGGCGCAGGCCTCGGTGGCACGGCGGCTGCCGCGTTGTTGCAACGCAGCGGTTATGACGTCAGGCTCTACGAGCAGGCTCAGGCGTTTTCACGTCTGGGTGCGGGTATTCACCTGGGGCCGAATGTGATGAAGATCATGCGTCGTATCGGCTGCGAAGACGCTCTGAACCTGATGGGCTCGCATCCCGACTTCTGGTACAGCCGTGACTGGAAAACAGCAGAAGCGATCTCGCAGATTCCGCTCGGCGATCACGCGCTCAAGGCCTATGGCGCGAGCTATCTGACGGTCCATCGTGGCGACTTTCACGCGCTGATGACCGAGGCGGTTGCGCCCGGCACGATCGTCTTCGGCAAATGCCTGAAGGCTGTCGAGGACACCGGTAGCGACGTGCGCATGACCTTCGCGGACGGTTCGGTCGAGACAGCCGACATCGTGATTGGTGCGGACGGCGTCAACTCGAAGATTCGCGATCATCTGCTGGGCTCGGAGCCGCCGCGTTATACGGGCTATGTTGCGCATCGCGCGGTCTTCCCCGCGTCGCTGCTCGGCCACAAGCCGTATGACATGTGCGTGAAGTGGTGGTCGGAAGACCGTCACATGATGGTCTACTACGTGACCGAGGCGCGCGACGAGTATTACTACGTCACGGGCGTGCCGCAGGCCGAGTGGCCCGCGGGGGTGTCGATGATGGAAAGCAGCCGTGAAGAAATGCGCGAGGCGTTCGCAGGTTTTCATCCGGACGTGCAGAATCTGATCGACGTGTCGCCGTCCATTACGAAATGGCCGTTGCTCGAACGCGATCCGCTGCCGTTGTGGAGCCGTGGCCGTCTGGTGCTGCTCGGCGACGCATGTCATCCGATGAAGCCGCACATGGCGCAGGGCGCGGCGATGGCGATCGAAGACGCGGCCATGTTGACGCGCTGCCTCGACGAAGTGGGCGCAACCGACTACGCGGGTGCCTTCGCGCTATACGAAGCAAACCGTGCGACGCGCGCCTCCAAGGTGCAACTGGTCTCGCACAACAACACGTGGCTGCGTACGAATGAAGACCCGTCGTGGGTCTTTGGCTACGACGTGTTCAACGTACCGCTTGTGTCGCCGGCCGCCGAGGTTGCTTCGGCCTGAGTGTGAGTGGCAAGCATGCAATCCGGAAGCGCGCGGCGCCGGCGCCATAGCACGCCGCGTGCTTTCGCTGTAACGTCGTCCCCTTTCATTTGTGAACAGGCTCAGATATGGCGCATTCGAGTCCGCCCGCCGGTCCGCTGACACTCACCGTCAACGGCGTTCGTCGCACCGTTCAGGGCGCCACGCCGGATACGCCACTGCTGTATATCCTGCGCAACGACTTCGAACTGAATGGGCCGAAGTACGGTTGCGGCCTCGGGCAGTGTGGCGCGTGCACGGTAATCGTCGACGAGCAGCCGACGCGTTCGTGCGTCGTGCCGGCGAGCATTGCGATCGGGCGCGAAGTCACGACACTCGAAGGACTGGGGACGACCGATGCGCTGCACCCAGTGCAGCGCGCGTTCATCGACGAACAGGCGGCGCAGTGCGGTTACTGCCTGAACGGCATGATCATGAGCGCGAAGGCGTTGCTCGACCGTAACCCGGAGCCTGACGACGACGCGATCCGCGACGCGCTGCGCTTCAATCTGTGCCGATGCGGCACGCACTTCGAGATCGTCAACGCGGTGCGTCGCGCTGCGCAATATCTGCGGCATGAAGGTGCGCATGAATCAGAACGGTGACGACCTCGTAGCGGTGCGTGAGGATGAACGTGGGCTTGAGTCTGTGCGTGCGCAGTCTGTCGAGAACGAAAAGTCCGGCGCGGCGCTGTACCGGTCGGAACGGTATCAATGGCCCGTACAAGCGCAAACGGTCGACGCGGCCGCCATGGCCTATGCGGACCTGATGGTCGAGACCGGCCACGAGCGCGACGGCACGATGACAACGTGGCAATACCGTGCGCGGCTGGAACACAAAGAGGCTTCAGCGTGCGATGACGACGTCGAGTCTGGTGTGCCTTTGCTGGTATACCGGCACGCTCAGGCGTCCGTGGCGGTCGAAGCTTCTGCGGCCCGGACAATTCCTGTTCAGGCGCATGCATTTGCCCGCGAATCGTTCATCGACGAACTCGCCCATGCGTTGCAACGCGATCCCGTCGCGTTGCGCCTGCAGCACCTCGACGCGCAGCGTGACGGCGGCGCGCGCGAAACGATCCGCATGGTGACCGAGCGTGCCGCGTGGGGCGGGGCGCTTGCGGCTCAGGTTGAGCCGACGTCACCCTGGGTGCGCGGACGCGGCTTCGCGTTCGACGGCGAAGCGCTTGAACACAGCGCGCCGCTATCGTCGGATGAGAAAAGCAGTCTGCCTGTGCGCGTCACGGCGGGAACGCCGAATCCGAGTGCCGATAGCTGGACGGCGTGGGTCGTGGATGTCGACGTGAATCGTGAAACTGGCGATGTCGCGATCAGACGCGTGGTTGCGGGCCGTGGTTCGGGCGAACCGGGTGCCGCGCGCGTCTCGGGCTTGCCGTCATGGCAGGTGACCGATGCGATCGAGCGCTCCACCGGCGTGCGCTTTCTTGCCCGGTCAGCCCACGATGAAACCGGCTCTGCGAATGGTGATGCCGCGGTGTCGCATGAACTGAGCGTAACGGGGAGAGCGCTGAACGAGTCGACTGCCGGGACGGCGCGTACCTTGACGAGCGCGGAGGCCGACACGATAGAGCGTGCTGCCGCGCCCGCCGCGGCCGCGATTGCGAATGCCTTGTTCGACGCAACCGGCGTGCGTTTCCGTGCGCCCCCGTTCGACGCGGAGCGCATCCGCCGCGCGTTGGCCGACGCACCTTCCGCTACGTTGGCTGCGGCACCTGCGCAAACGCGTCGTCCGTCGCGTTGGCGGCGCTGGTTGGCCGGGGGCGGCGTCGGTGGCGTGATGGGTGGTTTGATCGGCCTCGCGTGCTCGGTCCTGCCGGGGCCGGCGCCGATCGCCCCGATTGCCTCAGTCGACACTTCGCTGTGGTCGCCGGCCACGCTCGAACGCGGTCGTCAGATCGCCGCCGCGGGAGATTGCGCGGTCTGCCACACCGCGCCGGGCGGCAAGACCAATGCCGGCGGTTTCGCGCTCGACACGCCGTTCGGCACCGTCTACTCGACCAATCTCACGCCCGATGCGCAGACCGGCATCGGCACCTGGTCGTACGAAGCGTTTGCGCGGGCGATGCGCGAAGGTGTTTCGCGCGACGGCTCGCATCTTTACCCGGCGTTTCCGTACACCGCGTTCGCCAGGATGAGCGAGTCCGACATGATGGCGCTCTACGCGTATCTGATGTCGCAAGCGCCGGTCAAAAACGCGCCACCGAAAACGAACTTGCCATTCCCGCTCAATCAAAGACGGCTGGTGGCCGGCTGGAATTGGCTGTTTCATGACACGCGTGCGTTCGTCCCTGACGAGACGCGCTCGGCGCAGTGGAATCGCGGCAAGTATCTGGTCGACGGCGCGGGGCATTGCGGCGCGTGTCATACACCGCGCAATGCGATCGGCGCGGAGAAGGGCGGTTTTGCGTATCTGTCGGGCGGGAGTGCGGAAGGCTGGGACGCGCCGTCGCTGGTGGCTTCGCGTGCGTCGCCGGTGCCGTGGTCCGAGGCTGCGCTATTCGACTATTTGCGCACGGGCTTTTCTGCAGAACACGGTGTGGCGGCGGGACCGATGGCACCTGTCGTCGCCGGGCTCGCTACGCTGCCGGAATCCGACGTGCGCGCAATGGCTCACTACGTCGCGTCGTTGTCGCCACCCGTTGACGCGGAGGTGTCCGCCCGTGCCGCGGCCGCGCATGCGATTGCTACGGACGCGGGTTCGACGACGACACTTGGCTTCGAAAACGGCCGTCGCATTTTCGAAGCATCGTGCGCGGTGTGTCATGCGGAATCGGGCGGCGTTGGCCATTTCGGCGTGCGCCCGTTGATGGGGCTGAACACGAGCGTTGCCCAGGCTTCACCGGACAATCTTCTGCATGTGCTGCAACACGGAATCGATCAGCCCGCAACGGAATCGCTGGGCTACATGCCCGGATTCGGAGATGTATTCGACGACAAGCAGATGGCCGAACTCGCGTCGTATATCCGCGCGCGCTACGCGCCAGGGCAGCCGGCCTGGCGTGATCTCGAATCGGCGTCGGCAAGATTGCGCGCGGGACACTAGCGCCGTCCGGGCAAATCCGGTCAACCGGCCTGATGAAACATATCGTAAATGGCGTCGACCAGCCAGGCGATTCCCGGATCCGCCGAGAACTGGGCGTGACAATGGACTTGAATTTCAATGCGTGGCAACGAGAAAGGCAACGGGAGGATGCGGAAGGACTTGTTGCGGTTAAAGCGCTGCGCGATGCTCCTTGGGAAAATGACGGCAAGATCGGTGTTCTGAACGATCTCGGGCGCAACGACAAAATGAGGCAGACGCAGCACGATATCCCGGCGCAGATTCAATTCCTCCAGCCATTGCTCAACCATCCGGTGTCCGGTTGCGTTTGTGCTCGCATAGACGTAGCGCAAACCCGCGAGGTCTTCTTTGGTTGGTTTCAGTTTGCGCAAAGGGTGACCCGCCCGCACGACGCAAACGTGTTCGTCGAAGAATAGCGTCCTGCTCACACAACCTGAATCCAGACCCGGAACGTAACCGAGCGCGAGATCGATTTCACCGCTGCGCATCGCGGCACTCACTGAATCGACGGAGACATTGGCGATCTCGATCCGGATGCCGCGTGCAGTACGGTCGAGCATCGAGAGCAGCGGCGGCAGGAAAAAGTACTCCGACATATCCGACATTGACACGCGGAATACGCGCGTCGTCGTAGCGGGGTCGAATTTCGCGAGCTGCTGCACTGCCCCGTTGATGATCTCGAACGCCTGCGTGAGCGGTGCGTGCAAACGCAGTGCCGCATCCGTGGGCACCATGCCGCTGGGTGTGCGCACGAAGAGCGGATCGTCGAATAACCCACGCAGCCGGCGGAGCGCGTGACTCACCGCAGGTTGCGTGAGTCCGAGGCGTTCGCCCGCGGCAGTCAGGCTGCGTAGATCCGAGATGGCCAGAAACACGCGCAGCAGATTCAAATCCGTAATGCCAGAGTGCGACTTTGTCATGACGTTCGGATCGCGGCAGTGAAGGAGTCTGACGATCGCGTTGCGTCAGGCTCTGGCTGTTAAGACGGACGCGCAACTTTCGGTGCGACAGTATCCGGTTCGCAGGGCGGGACCTGACAGCCGCCTACTGCTTAGGGCTATCCGCGTCCGGCTTTACGTCCGCTGCAGGTTACCGTAAATGCTGTGCATAGGGAAATGCGAGGCCGGTCCGCTGTATGGCGGGAATGCGTCGAAATCCTGCTTCATCTGCGCACGTACCGGCGAGGCCAGCGCTGCGGTCAGCGCCGCGGAATCGTCGAAGACCACTTTGTTCCGCTGCATGGCGGTTGCTTGCGGAATATCTAAACCGGTCCGATAGTCGACCCGCGTATAGATTTCCAGCTCACGAATGTGGGGCAGCTGTGCCATGAGCGGGGGATGATGCTTCAGATAGTGCGTCAACCACGCATTGAAATTCTGGGCTTCTCCTTCATAGCCGACGAGATACGTGCATTTCTCAGACGGATCGTCAATGTCGGGGGCATTCGGCGTAGCAAATTTTCTCACCGCCATGAGTTGCTGCGCGAATGCAAGGCGGTCCTGGACGGCGTCGATCGCTTGCTCCACGATCGTATGTGTGGCACCGCCGCGTTGAAGCGCCGCTTCGGCAGGATTGAGATCGTCGAAATACCACTGCAGCACCCAGCGTGGCTTCAAAGCATGTTCGTTTGAATGAGGGTCGCCATTCGCCGACTCCGCAGAGCGATGGATCACGAAACGCCGCAGTCCTTCTACGTTCTGGGACACCGCCTGAATCAGCGATATATCGATGTCGCGCGGCTCCCGATGTATGCCATTGCGGTAGCCGATAAGAAACAGACAGACTTCCACGTTCACCTCGGAGCACTTGCTACGACGGATTGCGCCGTTGCTTCTGGCCGCACAAGGCGGTGGAACTGCCGACCAAAATAGATCAGTCCGTCGCCCTCCGATCTGGTCGAGATATGCCCGATTTCTACAAACATGACCGAATGCGATCCAACACTCTTGAGGTCGACTATCTCGCCTTCGAGACTTGCAATCGCATGCGAGAGGACCGGGGCCGACTGATGCCCGATCGTCCATGCGTGACGTGCGAATCGCTCGTCCATCGAGCAGGCTGTCATGCCCGCGAAATCACGCGCGACGTCCTGACATTCCGCAGCCAGCACATTGATGCACACGTTCCGGTTGTGATGCAGAACATCGTGTACATAACTGGCCTGGTTGATACAAACGAGCATCGTAGGCGGCGCATCCGTCACGGAACAGACTGCGCTTGCGGTAATCCCGCAACGTCCGCTCGGGCCATCCGTGGTGATGATGTTGACGGCCGCGGGCAGGCACGCCATCGCATCGCGGAAACGCCGTTTGGTGTCGTCGATCGTCATGATTGTCCTGTCGCTTTCATGTGGCATGGCCCTCATCAGGGATACGGCGTTACCGGCGCGATGCCGGCAAACAGTGCGCCCGATGCGTCGTAGGTGCCTTCTCCAAGGAACGCGTGCTGCGTCACGACAATCGAGTCGCGCACCAATCGCTGCAGCCGATTCTCGCGGTAGATCGCCGCGATGCCCGCCAACTGATACGCCTGCATCACGACCTCGGCACACACTTGTGCGGCGTGCGTTGCGCTGAGGCGCATCAGATTGGCTTGATGCTGTGTCACAGGATCGCCGGCGATGATGGTTTGCCACGTCGATTCGGCGGACTCGTAGAAGAACGCGCGAGCACTGCGCCAGTTGGCCTCCGCTTTCGCGAGGCCGGAGCGGTAGTAACCGCGGTCGGCAAGACGCGGGGCGCCGGTGGTGGTTTTAGTCGATCCGGACATGTCGGTCAGCAGATCGAGCGCTGCACGCGCGAGGCCGATGTTGACGGCGGCGTGTACTTGCGCCTGGTACGCAACGGCGGGATAGCGATAGAGCGGTTCGTCGATCAGCGCTTGGCCGCCGCGCACGAATGTCCATTGCGCGTCGACGAATTTGTCGCGAAGCCGCAGATCATGGCTGCCGGTGCCCTGCATGCCGACGACGTTCCAGTTCTCGACGATCTCGACTTCGTGCGCGGGGAATACGGCGGTGAAAGGTTTCCCTGCGCCTGTGTCACCCGAATTGGCGGGCGTGCCGCCGATCCCTACGCCGATCCAGTCCGCGCCCTTGCAGCCGCTTGCAAATCGCCATTGGCCGCTGACCATGAAGCCACCCGGCACTTTGGCGGCTGGCTGCAATGGATAGAGTCCGCCGGCAAAAACCTGGTCGGGTCCTTTTGCATAGATATGCTGCTGCGTTTCGATTGGGAGCGACGCGAGATAGGTATTCGCCGATCCGAACGCGGCGACCCACGCGGTCGACCCGTCGGCGATTGCGATGCGCTCGAGTATGCGCAAAAACTGCGGCGGCGGCAGCGCGTCTCCACCAAACCGCCGCGGCGTACTTGCCCGAAAGATACCCGCGCGTTTCATCTTCGCGATCATGTCGCGCGGAACATGCGACAAGTGATCGAACTCGTCTCTTCGACGCTCTATTTCCTCGATCAGAACATCGAGGGAAAGGGGACCCGCGTACTCCGGATACGGGTCGGCTTGATCCATGACGCGAGGTTCATAGGCGTAAGTCGGAAGGCTGGCACTCTGGAGGCTTTGCATGATGGCAGGGTGTAGGAATTGAAAAATCGATCCGTCTGGTGCGGCGGCGCCTCGGCGCTGTCTCTTGACGGTGTTAAGCGCTTTCTTTCGCCTGAAGTCTCAAAGCCTTTGGGAAAGTCTCGGGCGCGAGACAGGTCGCCAGTACGGTGATCAGTCCGAGAACAACGAGATAAATGACGACTGGCGTGGCGCTGCGGTAGTGAGCGAGCAGCGCGGTCGCGATCATCGGCGACAGGCCGCCGCCGAGTACCGACGACATCTCGCGGCCAATGCCAAGGCCCGAGAAACGCAGATGCACGGGCAACAATTCGCTGATGAAAGCAGGTTGAGCGCCTTCGAGGATGCCCAGTGTGATGCTGTTGGCGAGGACGAGCGCCAGGATGACTTTCCACAGCACGCCCGAGCCGAGCAACACGAAGTAAGGATAGGCGACCAGCACCATTGCAATCGCGCCGGCGAGATAAACCGGCTTGCGGCCGATTTTGTCCGTCACGTGGCCCATGACGAGCGAAACGGGGATCATCAACAGCATCGATACGGTCAATCCACCCAGAATCCAGCTCGATGGCAGGCCAACAAACCGGCCATAGGCAATCGAAAAAGCGAAGAAGATGTACGACGCAGCGCCTTCGCCAAAGCGCAGGCCGAAAACAGTCAGCACCTGACGCGGACATTGGCGAAGCACTTCGATAATCGGCATGCGGCTGCCGCGGTGCGCGGCCTTGACCTCGGCGAACTCGGCACTTTCGTCCACGGAGCGGCGCATCCACAGTCCGAGCGCGACTAACACGGCGCTGCACAGGAACGGCACGCGCCAGCCCCAACTCAGAAAGTCGGAAGACGACAGCGTCTGGACGAGCAGGAACGCAACAGTGGAGAGAACGAAGCCGAATGCTGCGCCGCACGGACTCCATGCAGCCAGTGCGCCGCGTTTCGAAGCGGGCGCGCTTTCGTGGATGAGCAAAATACTGCCGCTCCATTCCCCACCCGCAGCAAGACCCTGCACGATGCGCAGCAGGACCAGCATGATGGGGGCCGCGATGCCGATTTGCTGATAGGTCGGCAAGAGACCCATGCAGACGGTCGCGCTGCCCATCATCAACAGCGTCAGCATCATGACCGTCTTGCGGCCGTATCGGTCCCCGATGTGACCGCAGAGCACGCCACCGATCGGGCGGGCGATGAAGCCGACCGTAAAGCCGCCGAACGCCGCAATGGTCCCAGTCAGTGGATCGGTGCCGATGGGGAAGAACAGGTGGCCGAACACCAGCGCGGCGGCGGTTCCATAGAGAAAAAAGTCGTACCACTCGAGAATCTGGCCGAGCACTGCAGTCGTCACCGCGCGGCGAACCTTGCTGGTCGGACGCAGATTGGATAGGGGAGCAAGCGTAGCTGTTGCGTCAGGATTCATGGCATTTCGCAGATCACAGTGTTGGAGATCCCGCCTCTCGACAACACAGATCGGCAGGTACGACGATGCGAACGGGGCAGGCATGTCCGCACAATATGGCCGAGGCAAAAGGCGGTCAAATTCAGGACAAAAATGAACGACATGAATGGCGTGCATGACGACGCATGCAGACAAATGAAGTCATCCGGAGCGCGGTACGCCACTTGGACCGATCGCGTTCAGGCATCTGATCGGCGTCTCAGTGCGGCAGCAGTTCGCGAGACCTACGCTTGCACAGCTACTCGACGTCGAGGAGAGCAGGCCGCAACTGCGCGTGGCGCTGGCCAGCACCGGATCGGTGCGCAGCGTGTTATTGGAAGTCCTCGCGCGTGACGGTTTGCCACCGCAAGAGGACGTGGCCGTCGCGGCGCACGCTCTATGACGAGATGGTTGCAGCAGACGTCGTGATGAAAACCGGCGTGTTCAAGCATGAACGCGGCTCGCGATTCTTCTGTGAAGTACCGGGCGGCGTCCTCGTCGAATTCAATACCCGTTCGGATGCCGACGAGAAGTATCGAGGCACCTTCGCCCTCTAATATTCTGGGATTCCGGGCAACGGGTGTGCATACATCTTTCGTTAGCGACGTGCACTTGCCATCAGCGCCTGTGGCGCATCACTTCCCAGCAATCGCGATGGTCCATTCGGCTGAGTTTGCGCCGCCGCGTCATTTCGCGCCAATAGTGAACGGCGACCAGCAGCACGGCGGCGCTCAACCCACACAGCCCCACGACGATTCCTGTCCACGATTCGGCCACGGAACACTCCTTGACTGTGAAACTGATCAAGCGATACGTGTCATTCGTCGTTCAGGATACGAGCGGCAGCCTTCAGAAACATCTGTCCGTCGTGAGTGATGAGAGGGCGCTGTTGCCCGGAAGGGAGGTTCTCCAGCGTGACGAGCTGACGGTCCAGAAGCGCTTCCAGATCGGAACCGTCCAGACTCAGCCAATCCGGCGCATCCTTGAGTAGCATGAGGGTCGCGAATTCATGCGGACTGAGCATCGCCGTCTCCTGGCTAAACCTGCTTTGCTGGGAACGTGATCCGTTGGCCTCGCTACGCGAGCAGGATCAATTCGGGGATGGCTGCTGCAGGCTGTCACCTCACGTTCGGGTGGCATGTCGCGCGCCATGGCACTCATCTTAATGCTGAGTTGTCCAATAGATCAATATGTGGGAAAAACTTTTTCAGCATTTTTACGGCACCTTCGTGAAGCCGTCGCGGCGCAGCATGACCCGTTGACCGGCAATCGCGTGCCGCTTCGCACAACGTGTTCGTCAGCGCACAGACGTGATGCGTGTCACACTGATCCCGACGACTACTCTGGCAGCGCTTCCATACGCCCGTCTGCATACTCGAGGTGAGTGCAGGATGCCGGGCGCTGCGATCGAAACCTGAAGGAGACAACCGTTGACCACCTTCCTCCTACGTAACGGCGCACTTCTCGACCCTACCCATCCTGATCTGCTAGAAGGCTTCGAAGTCCTCATCGAGGACGGTTTCATCCGCGAGGTTTCCGACAAGCCGATAAAAAGCGGCAGCGCGCACGTAATTGATGTGAAAGGCAAAACGATCATGCCGGGGTTGATCGATCTGCATGTGCACGTCGTCGCGATCGAGTTCAACCTGCCGCGCGTTGCAACGCTACCCAACGTGCTGGTTACGCTGCGCGCCGTGCCGATCATGCGTGCAATGCTGCGCCGCGGCTTCACCACCGTGCGTGACGCAGGGGGTGCCGGGTATCCATTCAAGCAGGCGGTCGAGTCAGGGCTGATCGAAGGTCCGCGCCTCTTCGTATCCGGCCGCGCGTTAAGCCAGACCGGTGGTCACGCCGATCCGCGCGCCCGCTCCGACTACATGCCGCCCGATTCACCCTGCGGATGCTGCGTGCGCGTGGGGGCGCTTGGCCGCGTGGCGGACGGCGTCGATGAAGTGCGCCGGGCCGTGCGCGAGGAACTGCAGATGGGCGCCGACCAGATCAAGATCATGGCTTCGGGCGGCGTTGCGTCACCGACCGATCCGGTCGGCGCATTCGGTTACTCCGAAGATGAGATCCGCGCGATCGTAGCGGAAGCTCAGGGGCGCGGCACCTATGTGCTCGCGCATGCTTATACGGCTGCAGCGATCGCGCGCGCGGTGCGTTGCGGCGTGCGCACGATCGAGCACGGCAATCTGATTGACGATGAGACCGCCCGCCTCGTCGCGGAGCATGGCGCGTATGTCGTGCCGACCCTTGTTACTTACGATGCCCTTGCAAGCGAAGGCGAGAAATATGGTTTGCCGCCCGAAAGTATTGCCAAGGTCGCGGACGTGCACGGCGCCGGCATGCACTCGATCGAAATCATGAAGCGCGCCGGGGTCAAGATGGGCTTCGGCACGGACTTGCTCGGCGAGGCACAGCGTTTGCAAAGCGATGAATTCCGGATCCTGGCGGAGGTTTTGTCACCGGGCGAGGTGATCGCAAGCGCGACCCTCGTTGGCGCGGAAGTGCTGGGCATGCAGGACAAGCTCGGCAGAATCATGCCGGGTGCCCATGCCGATGTGCTGGTGGTCGATGGCAATCCTCTGAAGTCCGTCGATTGTCTGCTGGGTCAGGGTGAGCATATTCCGCTCGTGATGAAGGATGGCCGGCTCTTCGTCAACGAACTCGAAAGAGTTTGACCGTTTGACGCTGCGTCCGCGGCGCCCCGCAGTCCCTGTCGGAGCCTGTCTATGACGATGATTTCCGCCCGCATCGAGCGCCTGCCGTTTTCAGCTTTTCACCGCCGTCTGCTATTGATGGGCGGCCTCGGCTACACCTTCGATGCGATGGACGCCGCCGTGCTCGCTTTCCTGCTGCCGGTGTTGCGCACGCAATGGGGGCTGACGAGCGTACAGACGGGCGTACTGGGAAGCGGCACGTTCATGGGCTATTTCTTCGGCGCGATGCTGGCGGGCATGCTCGGCGATATCATCGGCCGGCGCAAGGTCATGATGTATGCGCTCGTGATTTACTGTGTCGCGTCGCTTGCCAGTGCATTGGCGAACGACTGGGGATTTTTTCTCGCGACGCGGATTGTCGCCGGGTTAGGAACGGGAGCGGAAAGCGCCATCGTCGCGCCGTTTCTCTCGGAGTTCGTGGCGCGGCGGTATCGCGGGAGTTTCACGGGCAGCCTCGCGGGTTTTTTCTCCTTCGGCTTCGTAGCGGCTGCATTGCTCGGCTATCTGGTGATCCCGCTCGCACCCAATGCATGGCGCGCCGTGATGGTCATCACCGCGCTGCCCATTCTGATGCTGCTGTGGTGGCGCCGCGCGTTGCCCGAGTCGCCGCGCTGGCTGGAGGCGCGCGACCGGCACGCGGAGGCCGATGCGATCGTGTCGAGGATGGAGGCGGAGGTCACCCAAGCGGGCGTGCAGTTGGAGCCGCTGTCTCCGGTGCGTGACGGAACCGTTCCGCTCGCAGCCGGACGAGCCTCGATCGTCGCGAACGTCAAGGCGTTGTGGGCGACGAAACTCGCGCGCATCACAGCCATGACGTGGTTGATGTGGCTATCCATCACGTTCAGCTATTACGCTTTTTTCACGTGGATTCCCGGCTTGCTGGTTCAGAACGGAATGACGATCACGCGGAGCTTTTCGTATTCGCTCGTGATTTACATTGCACAGATCCCGGGATATTTTTCAGGCGCGTGGCTCAACGAGAAGATCGGCCGGCAGGCGACGATCGCGTCATACATGATATTGGGCGGCGTATCGGCGCTTGGGCTTGCATTGACGCGTACGGATGCCGGCATCATGGTGTCGGGCATCCTGCTGTCGTTCTTCATGAACGGCACCTATGCCGGCGTTTACGCCTATACCCCGGAGGTGTTTCCCACCGACGTGCGCGCAACGGGCACGGGGCTCGCTTCGTCAATTGGCCGGCTGGGCGCGATTGCAGCGCCTATTCTTGTCGGGTACGTCTATCCGAAGCTTGGTTTTGGCGGGGTGTTCGGTGCGACAACGCTTGTGCTGTTGACCGGTGCGATGGCCGTGGTACTCATGGGGGTGCCGACACGCGGAAGATCGCTCGAGGACATTGCAGCAGGGCAAATCGAACAGTATTAGCGCCAAATGTCGCGTGCTATGCTTGGACCGGCAAGTATCTCCGCGCTACCCACCGCTATCCGTGTCGACGATGAGGTAAGTGCCATCCAGAACGCCGCACCGGTCGGCGCAAAACCGAGCCGGACACGACTGCGATCGTTGACCATGGACTATCGTCATCTGCAGCAGCGCAAGAGCTTGCACGGCCGCATTGTGCAGGAGCTCGGCATGGAGATCGTCGGCGGCAAGGTACAGCCGGGCCAGCGCTTGCCTGCTGAGGCCGACTTATGCGAGCGCTATGGCGTTAGCCGCCCCGTGCTGCGCGAGGCCACCCGTGTGCTCGTGGCGAAAGGGCTGGTCGTGTCGAAACCGCGTGTAGGCAGTGTTGTGAAGCCTCGCGCGGAGTGGCACATGCTTGACCCCGATGTCCTGTTCTGGACGATCAACAGTGTTCCGGAAGGCGAGTTCTTCAGCTCGCTCCTGACCGTGCGCCGCGTTATCGAACCCGCGGCGGCGGCACTTGCCGCCACGGCTGCAACAAGCGACGATCTTGCGCGCATTGCATCGGCTTACGACCAGATGGAGCGTGCGGAAACCGCAAGCGCGCTACTGGATCCTGACCTCGAGTTTCATCGCGCAATCATGGCGGCCACTCACAACGACCTGCTGGCCTATATCGGCAACATGCTGTCACTTGCCCTGACGGAATCGATCAAGCTGACGAGCCGTCATCCCGACACACACGCGCTTTCGTTGCCGCGGCACAAGGCGATTCTCACTGCAATCCAGAGTCGTGACCCGTTGGGCGCGCGGCATGCAAGTCTGGTCCAGCTCGACAATGCACGCGCGGACGCCGAGCGCGTTCTGGAAACCGGCAGCCAGTTTCAGACAGAACCCTGATGCGAACGGGTTGGCTGAGTCGAACCATTGGGCAGAGCGTAGCGGGCGCTTACTGTCCTTTATGTCCCTTGTTTTCCGGGCGCCAACTCGATAGTCATACTATTAAAGCTGCATATCGTGCAGATCATTTCGAAAACGCACGACCTGCAGCCAGCGATCCGGACCTGTCCCATCATCGTGTTGCGCTGCACGGCTGGACGCGAATGCGGAGCGCCGCGCTGCACCGCAAAAAATTAATTAGTCGGACTAGTTAAGGGTATACATCGATTAGTAGGCAAAAGGGCGTGATATAGGATTTTCTGGAGGGTAGTCATGCGTACGCGCGTGCACGTGGGTTTCATGAAAGGAATGATGCCCGGCTCCGGTGCTGTTCTTGCCGGGGCTTTTCCTGCTTGCGCCGTCATGGACATTGAAGTGTTCAACAACTGAGAGACGGGAGACTGAGATGGCGCAAGCGAAGGAAGGCAAGGACGAAGTGCAAGCCACGCGTCGCGGCTTGCTGCAGGGCGCGGGCCTGTCCGCAGCACTGGCGCTAATGGGTGGAATGATCACGCCGGCGCAGGCGGCGGAAGCCGGATCGTTCCCGGCGCACAAACGGTGGAAGATCGTATTCGTCAACCACGTCACAACGAATCCGTTTTTCGTTCCCACGCAATACGGCATTCAGGATGCGACCGCGTTGCTGGGCATGGACTATCAATGGACCGGGTCGGCCAATGCCGACATCGGGGAAATGGTGAATGCGGTCAACGCGGCGATTGCCGGGAAAGCTGACGCAATTGCGGTACCGATCGTCGATCCCAAGGCGTTCGACAAGCCCATCCAGGCCGCACTCGACGCCGGCATTCCCGTGTTCGCCTATAACGCCGATGCACCCTCGGGTTCGACGAATCCGCGCCTTGCCTATATCGGCCAGGATCTTTATCTGTCTGGTTACCAGATGGGCGAGCGAATTGTCAGCCTCATCGACAGCGGTCTCGTCGCGCTCTTTATCGCCACGCCAGGCCAGCTCAACATTCAGCCCCGGCTTGACGGCGCAGCGGCCGCAATCAAGAAATCGGGCAAGAAGATCGACGTGCAGACCATCGCAACCGGCGCGACCGTCAACGAAGAACTCTCGAAGATCAAGTCCTTCTTTCTCGGCCACCAGGATCTCAAAGGCATGTTTGCCGTGGATGCGGGCAGCACCCAGGGCGTTGCCGAGGTGATGAAAGAATCCAACCTGCCCGCCAAAGGTGTGCACGGCGGCGGCTTTGATCTGTTGCCGCGCACGGTCGATTTGATCCACGAAGGTTTCCTGGACTTCACGATCGACCAGCAACCTTATGTACAGGGTTTTTATACGGTGCTGGAGGCCTTCATCTTTCTTTCATCCGGCGGCCTCGTTGGGCCGGCCAATATCAACACGGGTCTGAAATTCGTCACCAAGGGCACGGTCGATCCTTACCTGAACACCTCGACGCGCTATGAAGGCAAAAGCACGAAAGCCCAGATCGTGCCACGCACAGGCGCGATCAAAGGGTGACCTCTGCCGTGCCGGACGCCCCACAACCCGCTGCACGTCCGAGGCGCTGGTCAAGCGCGCTCGGGCGTTCCAGTGAGATTCGCATCCTTGCCGTCGCACTCATTCTTTGCATCTACTTCGAGACGGTCAACCACGACTTCTTGCTGACCGGCGCGAGTCTGCAGAATCTCTCGCAGTTCATCGCCCCGGTGGCGATCATTGCCTTTGGTGAAATCATGCTGATGATCGGTGGGGAGATCGATCTTTCCGCCGGGATGGTTTTTGCGTTTGCGCCTTTCATCATGCATTTTTCTCTCGAGGCAGGCCTGCCGGCATGGCTTGCGATGTTCACCGGCGTCATTGCGGCAGGCCTCGTCGGGCTCATTAACGGGGCCGTGACGGTCTACCTGCGCATCCCATCCTTTGTGACGACGCTCGGTACGTTGTTCTTCGTGAACGGCCTCACGCTGACGATCTCGCGAGGTACACCGGTTTCGCCACCGGAGGATTCCGTATTTGCGGCGGTCATGGGGGGATGGGGATACAGCGAGATCATCTGGACGCTTGCCATTGCCGCGGTCATGCACGTGCTGCTTCGTCATACACGCTGGGGTTTGCATACGATCGCGTCGGGAGCGAATCCGCTGGGTGCGAGCGAAGCAGGGATACAGGTCAGGCGGCTGAAGCTCGGCAACTTTATTCTCGCCGCGCTACTGGCCGGATTGACCGGGATTCTGGAGGGTTTTCGTATCACCTCGATCGATCCGCAAGCGGGCGGTAACCAGATCATGTTTCTTGCCGTTGCCGCAGCCGTAATTGGCGGCACGCCGCTCGCCGGTGGATCGGGCACGATCATCGGTGGGCTGATCGGTGCGGCAGTGCTTGGCATTCTCAACGACGGTTTCACGCTGATCGGCATCAACGCCTTCACCTTCAACATGATTCTCGGCGCGGCGATCCTCGGAGCCATGATCTTCAACATCCACGTGGTTCGTCTCGCGCGCAAAGGGGAGTTGTGATGTCCGAGGTGTTGGAGGCGCTGCGCGGCGAAGATATTGTCAAGCGCTTCGGTGCGGTTACCGCGCTCGACGGCGTGTCGCTGACGCTAAGACAAGGCGAGATCCTTGGCGTGCTTGGCGACAACGGCGCGGGCAAATCGACGTTGATCAAGATTCTGACCGGGTTTCATCAGCAGACCAGCGGCAAGCTTTTTGTTGGTGGCGAGGAAACCATGCTTCGCTCGGTCGATCACGCCCGTTCACTCGGCATTGAATGCGTCTACCAGGATCTGGCGCTCGCCAATTCGCTGAGCATCTATCACAACATGTTCCTGAATCGGGAAATCATACGTCGAGGCCCGTTTCGCCTCTTGAACAATCGCGCCATGCGTATTCGTGCCGCGGAGTGTCTTGAGGAGATCGGCGTGCACGTGCCTTCGGTCGACCTGCCGGTCGAACAACTTTCCGGCGGACAGCGACAGGCAATCGCAGTCGCTCGCGCGGTCAATTCAAATGCCAGGATATTGCTGCTTGACGAGCCGCTCGCCGCAATGGGCGCCCGCGAGGCTGGGCTGATCATCGACCTGATCCTTCGACTCAAGAATAAAGGTGGTCTGTCCATCATCATGATCATGCACAACTACGCTCAGACGCTCGACATCGCGGACCGCGTGATGCTGATGCAGCGCGGACGTGTCACTTACCAGCGGGAAGCAGCCAGCACGTCCGTCGAGGAACTGATGGATATCGTTCGACGCGAATATCGGGCAATGCGGGCAACGACAAACTGACACCGGACCGCTACGTGCGCGAGCATTCGAGTCGGGCGTGATCCACGCGCGCTTTCAAAAGCGGCCCGGCGCGGCATACCCCTTTACGCAAAAGTGATTTCGATTTCCGGCACTTCTGAGGCCAGCGGCCCGCACCTATAGTCAGGTCAGCTTTCGGACGCTAACCCCAACTTCATGAGGGGACCCGGACGAAGCCCGCCTAACCCAAAGGAGCAGACCATGTTGACCAGGACGTCCCCGGCGCTTCTCGCCGAACCCGCTACTGCGACCCTGGACGCGCAATACTTCGAGTACACGTCGTCCGCCAATCCGATCGGCGCGAAGCTCATCTCGCGCGTGCCTTTCCGCAATTTCCCGCCTTCGCTGTACGCGGATGGCGCAACCCGGGTCGTGCCGCTCGACCTCTCCGCGGAGTTGGGTTGCCCCGGCCCCGCGACCGGTCCCGGCTTGAGCGCCAATTTCCTGCGCATCAACGCAGGCGACGCATTGACGCTTGCCCCGAACGCGACCTCGCAGGTCTGCTACGTCATTAGCGGGACCGGCAGCGTGACGCAGGCCGAAACCCGCTTCCCGTTCGCGCAGGGCGATTTCTTCACGCTGCCAGGCGGCGATGCCGCTGTGCTATCCGCCGACGCGACGGCCACGCTCTATTACGTCAACGATGCGCCGCTGCTCACGTATCTCGGCACGACCGGCGTCCGCGCGCGTTTTGCGCCGACGCTCTATCCGGCCGCCCAGGCGCAGGCGGAATTGCGCAAGGTCTCGGAAGAAGCCAATGCAGGCCGCCGCAACCGCATCAGCGTGCTGATGGGCAACGCTAACTTCCCGCAGACGCGAACGGTCACGCATGTGTTGTGGGCCATGTTCGGCATTGTGCCGCCCAACTCAATTCAGAAGCCGCACCGTCACCAGTCGATTGCACTCGACTTCATCGCCGGGGGCAAGCCAGGCGTCTATACGCTGGTCGGTAGCGAACTGGATGAGAACGGCAATATCGCGAATCCGATACGCGTCGATTGGGAAGCCGGGATGGCGTTTGTTACGCCGCCGGGATACTGGCATGCGCATTTCAATGAAACGAACGAAAACGCTTATGTGATTCCGATCCAGGATGCCGGCTTGCAGACCTGGCTGCGCACGCTCGACATCCGCTTCGCCCGTTAAGGCTTAAGCGCCAATGCGAGTCAGTCGTCCCAGTACGGCGGCTCGCCAAACATCTCGGCGTAGAAATCCACGAACGCGCGTACCTTCGACGAGACGATTTTCTTCGGCGGGTAGACCGCCCAGACCGCTGGTTCGGCTCGCCCCGTGCGCGCCTCCCATTCAGGCAGCACGTGCTGAAGGTGCCCTTCGCGCAAGGCCGTAGACGCGAGCCACGTCGGCAGGAGCGCTAGGCCGCAGCCGGCCACAGCGAGTTCCAATACGGCTTCGGAGTCGTCTGCGCGCAAGCGCCCTTGCAATTCCACCAGCACCTGTTCCGGCGACGCCTGTGCATCCGCGACGCGCGTGAAAGACCATTTGTCGTCCGGCAGCAGGGACAAGCGAAGCGTATCGTGCGCGGCCAGATCTTCAGGGACACGAGGCATTCCGCTGCGCTTGAAATACGCCGGGCTGCCGCAGACTATGCGACGATGCGGCGCAATGCGTTTGGCCATTAACGAAGAGTCGGGCAGCACGCCGATACGGATTGCCACGTCAATGCCGGCTTCGATCATGTTGAGCGTTTCATCCGTCGACACGATATCGAGGCCGATGTCGGGGTAGCGCGTCATGAACGCCGGCAGATGCGGCACGATATGCCGGCGTCCGAACGCCGACGGCATCGTGACGCGCAGCACGCCTTGCGGTGTGAGATTCAGCGATGACGTGACCTGGCGCGCGTCATCGAGCGCCTGCAGGGCAATTATGGCGTGTTCGCGAAACAGTCTGCCGCCCTCTGTCAGGACGAGCCCTCGCGTCGACCGGTTGAACAGGGCAATGCCCAGATCCTTTTCGAGCTCGCTTACGTAGCGCGAGATGGTCGAGGTCTTGACTGCCATTTCATGGGCCGTCTTGCTGAAGCTCTGCAGTTCTGCAGCGTTAATGAAGGCCCGTACCGCGGCAAAATAATCCATGGCTATATTTCCAGCGTGAAACAACGGACTAGTTGTGGCAAGTGCAAAGTTCGTGCTCAAAAAATGCCAGGCGAATAACTGTCAACGATCGACGTGCCTGTATCGTAGTGAGTGTCGAAGGATAACCCCTTGATCTTCCCTCTTGCAGCAAGAAACGGGGGGCTGCTGAAGCGAATATGACATCACTGTAATGTGAGCGTCAGCGTGCATCCATCTTCGCCGTACAGAATGAGGAACACTCACTCCCGCTTCCACGAGGTGGTGAGATCGGAGGCTTCAGTCATAGTGGCGTGAAGCTGACCAAACTTAAGTTCGGGAGATATTTCATCATGAAGACCCTTATCTATGCAGCGTTGATTGCCGGCGTATTCGCCGCTCCAGTTGCCTCTTTCGCGCAGGAGGCTGCGGCTCCGCTGACGCGGGCGGAAGTACGCGCGGATCTGATTCGACTAGAACAGGCCGGGTACCGGCCGGCCGCCAAAGATGTGCACTACCCGGACGATATCCAGGCAGCAGAGGCGCGTGTCCAAGCGCAGAATGTTGCGGCGCAGGGGAGCACGGATGTAGGCGGAACGTCGGATGGCTCATCGCAGGCGGGCGCGCCGACGGCAACCGTAAATACTCATTCGATCTATTTCGGTCACTGAAACTCGCGGGCCTCACAAGCCATCGTTGGTTACTTCTTTCGGCGTATTGAGTGGACGGTCGTCTGAAAACACGAACATCGACGAGATGAGCGAACGCGACGGAATGTTTCAGATCCATTACAGGTATGGCGTTCACTGAATACAGACCATAAATAAGTTTTACTTTCCGATTTTCCGCCGCGCCGCCATTGTGTGAGCCATACAGCCGCATCGATGGGGAATAGGGCTATCTGTACAGATAGCCATTTCTTAAGATTCCTTAAGAAATGGCTCGTCGATCGAGAGCGGCGGGAAATTCAAATACTCAGGCCAATCCGTGGACCAGCGGTCAAGCCCATAAATGGAAAGGAGACGAATCGATGGAAAAGCGCCGGATGGCCTGGATATTACTCGCTGCGGCCGCATTGGCCGGCTGTGGAGGTGGAGACAACATCAGCACACCGACATCGCCAAAGCTACTGACGAACATCGCCGTGCCCAATGCTTCGAGCCCGCCATTCAGTTTCGACATCGGCTACGTCGAGGCCGGCAAGTACTTTCTCACCGACCGCAACAACAAAGCAGTCGATATCGTAGACACCAAATCGAACACGTTGATCGCCCAGATTCCGGGTCCATTCATCGGTGCCGGCGCCACGACAAACGAGTCCGGTCCCGACGGTATTGTAGGTATCACCGGCACGAACACGATCTATGCCGGCGACGTCGACTCGGTCAAGGTGATCGATACGGCTGCGCAAAAGACGGTCAACACCATCACCATCAGTAATTCCGGACAGCGCGTCGATGAGGGTTGCTACGATCCTGACGATCATCTCGTGATGTACGCGAGCCCTGGAGACTCGCCGCCGTTCGTCACGTTCATTTCCACGCTGACACAAACGGTGCTGGTAAAGCTTCCTTTCAACGGTTCGTCGGGGCTGGAAGCATGCACATATGATCCAGCCTCGAAAAGCTTTTTGATCAACAACGACGGGACCGCTGCCAATCCCGATGGCGAACTCGATGTCATCACTGCCAGCTCCGCGGCGGCGGGAAGTCCTGCTGTCAGCAAGTCGTTTCCATTAGGGAAATGCGGACCGACGGGCATCGTGCTCGGTCCGAATAACGACGTGCTCATTGGATGCGATCCACCCGCCGGCAATCCCCTCATCACGCTGATCCTCGATCGTACAAGTGGCGCAATTCAAGCCAGCCTGCCATTTGGCGGGGTGGACCAGGTCAATTACGATCCGGCCTCCAATCGCTATTTCCTGCCGGCCCGGCACTATGTCACCAGCGGTACTGCTGCCGCCTCAGGGTTTAGCCCGCAGATGGGGGTAATCGATGGCGCGTCACGGCAGTTGCTATTTAAGATTCCCGTGGGCACAGGCGCGCATTCGGTCGCCATCGATAGTTCGCTTGGGCAAGTGTATGTGCCGTTCCAGGCCGGCGCGGCAGGATTCCCCAACGGCGGCATCTCAGTGTTCTCGACCCGCTAGACTGTCACCAACGCCCAGGCAGGCTCAGCTCGCACGATAGGGGCGTTGTTCATGCGAGCGGCGCCTCCTGGTCGCCGACAGAACGCTGTGAGCTATGACGGCTGCTGTAGCGGCCGAAGTAGGGCAGCGCAAACAGGTACAGCCCCGAGAACAGCAGAAGGGCCAGCGGCAGCAGCGGCGCGTAGGTGATCCAGGGCGGCGGGACACCGCTTCCCTGGGCCATGGCGGCAAAGTTGGCGATAACCGTCAGCGTGAAGGCGATGGATACCCACCGGTGAGACCGACGAATCCAGCTGCTGGTACTCATGTCGTGCTCCTCGGGGCCTGGATCATCTTCCAGCCGTTGCCGGCGGGGTCGCGGAAACCGGCATCGACGCTGCCGAAGCGGTCTACCGGCTCCTGGGTGAATTCCACGCCGCGGGCTTTCAACTTGGCGTAGCTGGCGCGGCAGTCGGTCACAGAGAGAACCAGAGGCGGCATGGCCCCCTTGGCGACCATGGCGCGCAAGGTTTGCGCAGTGGCGTCGTCGTGGATGGGCGGGCCGGGTGTGAACAGGCCGAGCTGGAACGAGGGCTGATCCGGATGCTGGACCGTGAGCCAGCGGTAGGGACCGTTGCGCACGTCCGTGTGGACGCGGAATCCGAGCTTGTCGACATAGAACGTGAGCGCTTCGTCCTGGTTATCGACGTACAAGCCCACAACATTTACACCTTGGTTCATGGCACCTCCCTGGTTGATGGTCAGAATGTATCTTTGGCCACGCGGCGGCGCTTCTCCAAAACTGCGATGTTGAGGTCGGGTCGCTGCGCGGCCTTGAGGACGCAGGCGGGCACACGGTCGAGTTGAGGCATGTTGGCCTGAGCCTCGAGGCGCAGGGCGCTGGGGCTTTGGCCGGTGATGTCGCGGAAGATGCGGCCGAAGGTGCCCAGGCTCTCCCAGCCGGTGGCGAAGGCAATTTCCGTGATGCTGAGCTCGGTGTCGCGCAGGAGGGTGGTGGCCTGTTCGATGCGCCGTGTCAGCAGGTAGCGGTGCGGTGGGAGGCCGAAGGCCCGCTTGAAGGACCGTGCGAAATGGGCTTCAGAGACGCCGCTGACCTCGGCGAGTCGTTTGACGGGCCAGGCTTCGTGGGAGGCGGCGTCCATGCGGTCTTTGGCGCGTAGCAGTCGGCGCAGCAGGGCCGGGTCTTGCAACGCGTCGGCGCCGACCGGTGTGGGGGACGAGGCAAGCGGCTGGGCGTGATGGTCTTCGCGAAGGGGCATGAGTTCCGGGAGGGCCGACGGGATGCGGGTAGTTTAGGCTCAACGCGGGCACCCGCAAAGCGGCGCACTGGCGCCCGCTGAGGCCGACAACGCGTGTTCTGGCGCATTGAGTCTCAGACCTTGGACAACATCCATTCCCTGAAACGCTTCAACCCCGGTTGTGTTTCGATGCGCCCCGGGAAATAGCAGAGATAGTGTCCATGATCGACGTCGATCGGAGCCGTCAGCGGCTCAACGAGGGTGCCGGCCGCGAGGTTGTCGCGCACGAGAAAGGCTGGGATGAGCGCCAGTCCCAAACCGGCCTGAGCTGCCTGGATCAGCACGGAGTATTGCTCGAAACGCGGGCCTGCAAGCACATGCATATCGCGTACATCGTAGAACTCGGCCCATTGACTCCATACCTGTTCAGCCTGGCTGTGCAACAGCCGGGGCACACGCGCGGCATCCTGCAACCGTCGTAACGCATACCTTTGCTGACATTCAGGCGCGCAGACCAGCAGAAAAGTACGCCCGTCGATGTAATCGCATTGGACGCCCTCCCAACTTCCATCGCCATAGCGGATAGCCGCGTCCAGATCCAGCGGAAACGGATCGCCGTGCGCGAGGTGCCGGCTGAAGCTGATCGTGAGTCCCGGGGTGCTTGACAGGAATTCCGGTAGCCGGGGAATCAGCCATTTGGTCGTGAATGTCGGCACGCTCGCGATTGTCAGCACGTCGCTCTGCCCGGCGGCGCTCATCAGTTCAAGCGACGCGTTGCCCAGGTCGCGCAACGGGGTGGCCACGCGCGCGAGGTAAAGGCTGCCCGCCCGGGTGAGCGCAAGATTGCGGCCGTCCCGAATGAATAGCTGCACACCGAATGAATCTTCCAGGCTGGCGATCTGCCGGCTGACTGCGCTGGGCGTCAGTCCCAGTTCACGCGCCGCTCTCGAGAAGTTCAGATGCTTGGCGGAGCTCGTGAAGGCGAGTAATTCGGTGACGTTCGGGTAAAGGTGTTTCATCGGTCTGGCGTCGAAGTATTCCGGATGCGCACAGCGCAATGCGTGTTTTGTACGTTTTTTTCATGACGACGCCATGTCGCATCCGCACACTTGCAAGCAAATCGAAATCTTGCGCCCCAGTCCAGTCAGGGCGCGCAGATTTCAGTCCGTTTCACGAGGAAAGCTTGCATGCAAACGCCTGCCGCACCGGTCATCCAGCCCCATGTTCCCGCTCGTCACAGCAGCGGGGGCTTTGCGTCGATCCAGCGCGTCGCGCTTCATGCCGTGGTGGTGCTCTTCGCGATCTACATGCTGCTGCCGATCGCTCTGCTGCTGATCGGCGCGTTCGGTGAAACGTGGACCAACACATTGCTGCCGACCGGCGTCACCGGACACTGGTTCGCCGACCTCGCCGCCAACACGAGTTTCCGGCGCGCTTTCGGCGTGAGCCTGATGGTCGCATTGGCGTGTTGCTGCGCGGCTGCCGTGATCGGTTTGCCGCTCGCGTATGCGCTGCACTACCGCTCGCTCTCCGGGCGCGGCATGACCGCGCGGCTGGTCGCGTTGCTGCCGGTCGGGGTGCCCGCGCTCACGCTGGGTTTCGGTTACATCGCCATCTTCAGCGGCGACACGCTGCCCTGGCTCGGATCGTTGCCGTTGCTGATCGCCGCCCATACGGTGCTGACCTTGCCGTACCTCACGCAAACACTGCTTAGCGACTTGCGCCACCTCGATATCGCGCGCCTCGAAGCGTGCGCTGCGACGCTCGGCGCCACACCGCTGCGGCAGTTCTTCACGATCGTCTTGCCCAACCTCCGGCAGAGCCTGTTCTCGGGACTCGTCATGGTGGCCGCACTGTCGATCGGGGAGTTTCAGGTGTCCAACCTGATCGCCGGCTTTCGCTACCGGAACTATCCGGTCGTGCTGTTGCAGGCGTTTTACGGCGCGACCGGCATGGCGTGTGCCGCCACCGTGGTGCTGCTTTGCCTCGCGGTGATCGCGACCCTGGTATCGATCAACACTGTTCAACGACTGAAGTAAAACGATGAGCCTCCATTTCGACAACGTGAGCTTTACTTATCCTGGCGCGCAACACGGCATCGAAGCCGTCACGCTGTCGGTCACGCCGGGCGAACTGCTCGCCGTGATGGGCCGCAGCGGTTCCGGCAAGTCGACGATCCTGCGGCTGACCGCGGGTCTGCTGGACGGCTATCGAGGACGGATTGCGATCGACGGGCGCGACGTCGCGGGTGTTCCTGTGTGGCGCCGCGAGGTCGGCATGGTGTTCCAGCAATACGCGCTTTTCCCGCATCTGAACGTGCTGGACAACGTGGCCTACGGGCTGCGGATGCGCGGCATCGATGCCGCGAAACGCCGGGGTCGCGCGCTCGACATGCTCGAACGGGTCGGTCTTGCCGAGCATGCCGGGCGGCGTACGACCTTGCTGTCGGGCGGGCAACAGCAACGCGTCGCGCTGGCTCGCGCGCTGGCGTTCGAACCGAAGGTGCTGCTGCTCGACGAACCGCTTGCGGCGCTCGACGCAGGCATCCGACAGCAACTACGCGACGAGATTCGCACGCTGCAACGCGCATGCGGCGCCACCACCCTGCTGGTCACGCACGATCAGGACGAAGCGTTGAGTCTTGCGGACCGCGTGGCCGTGGTCGACGGCGGGCGTGTCTTGCAGGTGGATACGCCTGAACGTCTCTACGAGCAGCCGGTATCGACCCAGGTCGCGCGCTTCGTTGGTCATTCGAGCGTGATGCCCGGACGCGTGTTAGCGAACGGCACGGTCGACGTTTCCTTTGCGCTGCTGTCTGCCGATACTCGCGATTTTCGCCCCGGCGATCAGGTCGAGGTGCTGCTTCGTCCCGAGCACGTGCAGCCCGATCCGCCGGCGAACGCGGTCAACCGGCTCGCGGGCCGCCGCGCCGAGGTGCGCTACTTCGGGGCGACGTGCCGCTACGACTTCGTTCCGGATTCCACGCAGAAGCCGCTTCTGTGCGAAGGGCGCCGTCTTGCCGAACACGCTATCGCCGTCGACCCCGAACATTTGCTCGTGCTGCCCGCGCCGACCAGTCAATTTTGCTAATTCACCTTCCTTGTCTGACGGAGAACCAGAATGTTTGCAGGGCTTAGTCTTTTGTCGCGAGTCCGCCGTATCGCCGGAGTCGTTTGCGCATTGTCGGTACTGACTGCCGCGTCTGGCGCTCATGCCGCGCCGGCCGCGCCGCTTTACCCCGGAGAGGAGGCGTTGTACGCAAAGGCGGCGGATGAAGGGCTCGTCGTGTCGTTCGACACCGGTCCCGAATGGGCCAACTGGAAGGCGCTGTTCGCCGAGTTCAGAAAGCGCTATCCGAAGGTCGAGATTACGTACAACGACATCGGCTCGGCTGCGACGGTGGTGGCGCTGGACAAATCGCGGCGGCGCCCGCAGGCCGACACTGCGTACTACTTTGCCGCGTCCGCACTGGACGCCGTCAACAAGGACGTGGTGGCGCCGTTCAAGCCGCTCAATTTCGACAAACTACCGCCGGTGTTTCGCGAGCGCGATGGCCGCTGGTTCACGGTCCATTCGCTGAACATCGCTCTGCTGGTCAACCGGAAACTGATCAAGGACGTCCCGCAGGGTTGGGCCGACCTGCTCAAGCCCGAGTACCGTAACTCGGTGGTCTATCTGGATCCGCGTTCGACCGGACAGGGACAGGTCGCGGTCTTCGCTGCGGCTTATGCGTTCGGCGGCAGCGTCGACAATCCGAAGCCGGGTGCCGATTTTTTCGGCAAGTTGCGTGAAGCGGGCAACGTGATGCGCGTTGAAGGCACCACCCCGTACGCGAAGTTCGTCAAGGGCGAGATTCCGATCCTGATCGGCTACGAAAACGACGGTCTCAAAGCGAAGTATGCCGACGGCATGGGCGACGCCGTCGAGGTGGTGATCCCGAAGGAAGCGACGGTGTCCGCACCGTACGCCATCAGCCTCGTGAAGGACGGCCCGAATCCGAACGCGGCGCGTCTGTGGTTGAACCTGGTCATGAGCGACGTCGGCCAGGCGCTGTTCGCGCAAGGCTACGTGCGTCCCGCGGTGCCTGACGTGCAACTCTCCGCGGACATCCGCGCGAAGATGCCCGACGTGCCGCAGATGCATCCGCTCGACGTGGTCAAGGCCGCGGCGAAGAAGGCGGAAGTCGACCAGTTGTGGGCGCAGGCCGCGCTCGCGAAATAAGGGGCGGCAGATGGGGACTTCCTCGATGAACGAAGGGCTCGCTCGGCGCTTCGGCGCGCTGCCGGCGGGCCTTCTTCTCACCCTGTTCTTTGCGCTGCCGCTCGGCGCATTGCTGGTCTCGGCGGCCGAGGGGAACGGCGCGGCCTTCGTGCGCCTCGCTCATGATCCGCTGGTGGTCAGTGCGCTCGGTCACTCGCTCGCGCTGGCATTCGCCGCCGGCACCGTGTCGCTCGCGGTAGGGTTGCCGCTTGCGATGGTGCTGGCCGGACAGCCGCCGCAGCGGCGCGGCTGGTTGCTCGCGTTGCTCGGCGTGCCGTTGGCGTTTTCCGGTCTGGTGATTGCATACGGGTTCATCCTCGCCTTCGGCCGCGCCGGCTTCGTGACGAGCATCGTCGCTCGCCTCGGCGCCGACCCGGCTACGATCGGGGCGCTGATCTATACGACCGCGGGACTGGTTGCGGCTTATGCGTACTACCTGATTCCACGCGTAGCGCTCATGCTTTATCCGGCGATTGCTAACCTGGACCGCCGTCCGATCGAAGCCGCGCTGACACTGGGCGCGTCACCGCTGCGGGCGCTCTTCGACGTGGCGTTGCGGGAACTGTGGCCATCGATCGCTGCGGCCTGGTGCCTTGTCACATCGATCGCACTGGGAACCTACGGTACCGCACTCGCGCTCGCCGGGACGCAGATCAATATCCTGCCGCTACTGATGTACCTGAAGCTTTCAGACGGACAGACGGACTTTCCGCAGGCAGCCGCGCTTTCGCTGGCGTTGATGGCGGTCTGTACGTGCGTTCTGGCACTAGGAGAATGCCTTGCACGGCAACGACGACACTGAATGGTCCAACGCAGCGTTTCTGGCGCTGCAGAGATTGGCGGTTCACCAGACGGGCCCAATGCGGCATGCGATGCCGGTCGGATTGATCGGTCCGAGGGAAGCCACACCGGAGCAACTGCAGGCGGCGAGAAACCTGGGCTACGCGTTAGCGGGCACCGGCATGACGATTCTCTGCGGCGGCAAAGGCGGAGTGATGGAAGCGGCCGCATTCGGCGCGAAACGCGCGGGCGGCATCGTGATCGGCCTGCTGCCCGAGGACGATGCGAACGAGGCTAACCCGTTTCTTACCGTGGCGTTGCCAACCGGACTGGGCATCACACGAAATGCGTTGATTGCGCGCGCTTCGCTCTGCCTCATCGCGATAGGAGGCGGGCTGGGCACGTTGTCGGAGATGGCGCTTGGCCTGCAGTGGAACAAGCCCGTCTTCACCCTGCTAGGCGCACCTTTGGTACGGGGGGCCGAGGTGTTCGACGATGTTGATACGCTCGTCGCCAGTGTGGCGAACTGGCTTGTAACCGCGAGACAGACGCAAACAGCCAAAGAGTGAAACGGAATGCGGGCGCGAGTCACCGACTCACGTCCGAGGCTTTGATGCAACAGGTATCCCAATCAGTTTGATCACTTCTCTCTAATAAATAGGCATCCTTATCATGATGAAAAAAACCACCGTGACATTGCTCGCGATGAGCAGCCTGTCGCTCACCGCATACGCACAGAGCAGCGTGACCTTGTACGGGATTGTCGACGCAGGTCTTGGCTATACGAGCGGCCAACGTGTCTTGCAGACCAAGGGTGCGGCAGGCAAGCCGGCCGTCTACAGCAATGGATCGAGTTATGGGTTTGCGAGCGGCACCTGGTCAGGTGACCGTTGGGGGCTGAAGGGCAACGAAGACCTGGGTGACGGCCTGTCGGCGGTGTTCCAGTTGGAGAACGGTTTTAACATCGGTACGGGGCAGCTCGGCCAGGGCGGCCGCGAGTTCGGTCGTCAGGCATGGATGGGATTGTCGAGCACCAAACTCGGCAAGCTCACGCTGGGCCGCCAGTACGATCCAATCGTCGACTTCGTCGGCAGCATCAGCGCGGGCACCTTCCTGACGGGCATGGGCGCGCACCCCGGCGATCTGGATAACATCGACAATCAGGCGCGTGAGAGCAACTCGATCAAGTACACGAGCCCGGTATTTTCGGGGCTTCAGTTCGGCGCACTGTACGGTTTCGGCGGCCAGGCCGGCAGCGTCAAGAACCAGAGCACGTGGAGCCTGGGCGGCCAGTACACCCATGGTCCGTTCGCCATAGGCGCGGCCTACATGCAGGCGACCAACGCTTACGGGGCCAATGGCGGCGCGTGGACCAGCGCGTATGACGGCACATTCGCTTCGTCGATCAACGAAGGCTTTGCGTCGGCAAAGAACCAGCAAATCATTGCCGCTGCAAGCACGTACCAGATCGGCTCGGTGACGCTCGGTGTGTCGTACAGCAATACGCAATACCAGGCCGGCAGCTTCTCGTTGTTCTCCGGCAAAGAGACGTTCAACTCGGCGGGCGCGACGGTGTCCTGGCAGGCGACGTCGGCGCTGCGCATCGCCGCAGGTTACGACTACACGCAGGGCAGTTCTATCAAAGGCGAGTCGGCGCCGAAGTACAACCAGTTCAACCTTGCCTCGTATTATTTCCTGTCCAAGCGCACGGCACTTTACGGACTGGTCGGTTACCAGAAGGCGAGCGGCAAGACGCTCGACGCATTCGGCAATACGGTCAGCGCGACGGCTTCGGTCGGCGACGTGGGGAACGGAATTTCGTCGGCGAGCAATGTGCAAACACTCGTTCGAGTGGGTATCCGGCAGACATTCTAGGGCGCGGGCGGCGCACGTCGCCGCCTCACTGATCGGCGTCACGTAAGCCGGACGCCCGACACGCGCATCAAGCCGAGTCGCGGCGCTGCCGCGACTCGCTGCGCCGGCCCCAACCGGCCCCAATCGGACCCCAGGATTAGCACTCCCTGTAATTTTCCCGCCTCTCCGCTATAAATCATCGTAGGGGAGGGCTGCGTATTGTCGTACCGGCACGGTCGATGCATTCGTGTATCGATCGGCCTGTGATTGCGCGCGCCTGGCCCTGGCATCACACCGCCATGGAGGTGCATTGTGTTTGCCCCGACTCTTGCGCGCACGTTGCTCCACGCCGCTCTGATAG
Organism: Paraburkholderia sp. WS6; assembly: GCF_030464835.1. Classification (NCBI taxonomy): domain Bacteria; kingdom Pseudomonadati; phylum Pseudomonadota; class Betaproteobacteria; order Burkholderiales; family Burkholderiaceae; genus Paraburkholderia; species Paraburkholderia sp. WS6. Next base: position 113,569 of record NZ_JALQCK010000001.1, on the reverse strand, counting down.
CGGCGTTTCTCTCCGGCTATCTGTGTCTGCCTCCGGCGGCGAATGCCGCGAGCGTCGCTCCACCGCCTGTAAAGGAAAAGCGGGTTTTACCGGCCAGCGCTTCAGCATCGGTCGACTTCCCTACCATCGTGGAGCGGTACGGGCCCGCCGTCGTGAATATCAGCGCGACGGCGTCCGAGCAGTCATCGTCGGTACCCGCTCCCGCAGCAATCGATGCTGACGATCCCATTCTTGCTTTCGTCAAGCATGTGACGCCGAAATCACAGGCGTCTCAGGACGGTTCGGCGCGCGCCGTTACGGGTATGGGCTCCGGTTTCATCGTTACCCCCGACGGCCTCATTCTGACCACCGCTCACGTGGTGGATCAAGCCGACGAAGTCACGGTCCGACTCACCGATCGACGCGAGTTCAAAGCGAAGGTCCTGGCGGTCGACGCCCAGAGCGATGTCGCATTGATTCAGATCGACGCCACGAAGCTGCCGACCGTCAAACTTGGCGACTCGTCGCGGGTGCGCGTCGGTGAATCGGTCCTGGCGATCGGCTCGCCCGACAGCTTCGCGAATACGGTTGCCGCTGGCATTGTCAGTGCCACGTCTCGCACGCTCCAGGACGGGAGCAGTTTTCCCTTTTTCCAAACCGATATCGTTGCCAACCCGGACAATTCGGGCGGCCCGCTGTTCAACCGTGCCGGCGAGGTGGTCGGCATCGATGTGCAGATTTACGCGGACTCGGACAGGTTCCCCAGCCTGGCCTTTGCCATTCCGATCAACATGGCGGCCAAGGTGCGATCGCAAGTGCAAGCCGCGCAAGCGACTTCTCCTGGCGGTCTTGGCGTAGAGGTGCAGGACGTCGGCCCTGGCCTCGCCGTGGCTTTTGGCCTGCCGCGACCGGCAGGTGCGCTGGTCAATTCCGTTGCGCCCGGCACAACGGCCGCCGCGAGCGGCCTCAAGCCAGGCGACGTGATCGTCCGGATCGGCGACAAACCGATTGATCGCTCGACCGAACTCGGCGAGGATGCGGCCGCTTTGCCGCCCGGGACAAAAACCACACTCAAGCTGATCCGCAATCGAAGGCCGATGACACTCCCGGTCATGGTCGGCGCGTCCGCGGAAAGCCCCAAAGCTCGACCAGCCGAAGGCGGCTCAGGCTCAGGGGACCGCTTGGGCTTGAGCATGCATCCGCTGAATGAGGACGAACGGCGCGCGAACGATCTGGCGGTTGGTCTGATGGTGGACGGCGTTGATGGGGCGGCGGCGAGCGCCGGCATCCAGCCTGGCGATATCGTCCTGTCGCTCAATGACACGCTGGTCGAAACGCAGGCGGACGTGAGCGCGGTGGAAGCAAAGGCAGGGAAACAGGTCGCCGTGCTGATCCAGCGCAACCACGCGCGCAGTTTTGTTTCGGTCGCGGTTAGATGAGCGGCAGGTTTGCGCCAGTCCGCATCCCGACCAGGGTTAACCCATTCGAAACGAGGCGGCAAAGCACATACAGTTCTGACATACCAGCAGGCTTCAGACGCGGGTAGATCTCCGCCCGGGCGTGTCCGGCGGTGTTTCCTTGGTTCCACGAGATCAAAGGAGATGACAGATGGAAATCCGCGATCCTTCCCCCGGCCTCTACAACGAAGATCTCGCGCCCGCCAGACAGCGCAACTGGGGTGCGTTCAGCATCTTCAACGTCTGGACTTCGGACGTGCACAGCCTCTGGGGTTACTACCTCGCCGCCAGCCTGTTCCTGCTGTGCGGCAGCTTTATCAACTTCGTGCTGGCGATCGGGCTCGGTTCGCTGGTGATCTTCGCGCTCATGAACCTGATCGGCTACGCCGGCGAGAAGACCGGCGTGCCTTATCCGGTGCTGGCGCGCGCCTCCTTTGGTGTGTGGGGCGCCAACCTGGCAGCCATGGTGCGCGCCGTGGTGGCCTGCTTCTGGTACGGCGCGCAGACGGCGGCCGCGTCGGGCGCGATGGTCGCGCTGCTGATCCGCAGCGACGGCCTGATGGCCTTCCACAAGGGCACGCAGGTGCTCGGCCACTCTGGGCTGGAGGTGATCTGCTATGTGGTCATCTGGGCGCTGCAGTTGCTCATCATCCAGAAGGGCATGGAAACGGTGCGCAAGTTCCAGGACTGGGCTGGCCCGGCGGTGTGGGTCGCGATGCTGATTCTGGCGATCGGCCTGTGCGTGAAGGCCGGCGGCTTCTCGTTCACCCATGGCATTCCGATGGACGTACTGCTTCAGAAAACCGGCGACGCCGGCGTCAGCGGCGAGCCCGGCTCATTCTGGGCGCTGATGGCCGTAGGCGCGACCTGGATCACCTACTTTGCGGCGCTCTACCTGAACTTTTGCGACTTCTCGCGCTACGCGAAAAATCGCGACGCAGTGAAAAAAGGAAATTTGTGGGGCCTGCCGGTCAACCTGATCGCGTTCTCGCTGGTCGCCGGCGTGACCACCATCGCCGCCTTCAAGGTGTACGGCGAGGTGCTGCTTCACCCCGAACAGATTTCGGCCAAGTTCGACAGTTGGGTGCTGGCGCTTATCGCGGCACTGACCTTCGCGGTCGCCACGCTGGGGATTAACGTGGTGGCCAATTTCGTCTCGGCGGCGTTCGACATCTCCAACACGTTCCCCAAACGGCTCAGCTTCAAAAGGGGGGGCTACATCGCCGCGGCCATCGCGCTGGTGCTCTATCCGTTCGCGCCGTGGGAAGGCAACGCCGCGCATTTCGTCAATGCCATCGGCGCCACGATGGGCCCGCTGCTGGGGATCATTCTGGTGGACTACTACCTGGTGGCCAAAGGCAATATCAATGTTGCAGCGCTCTATCAGGAGCACGGCGAGTATCGCTACGAAGGTGGCTGGAACGTCAACGCGCTGGTCTCCGCGGCGGTCGGCAGCGTGTTTTCGACCTTCCTGCCAAACTTCACCAATCTGCTGCCGGTCTGGTGGAATACCTATGGGTGGTTTTTCGGCGTGGTGATCGGCGGCGGCATGTACCTGATCATGGCCACGCTGCGGCCGCGTGCGGCGATCGCGCCGACCCGTGCCTGAGGGTTTTCCTGGCGCGCCGGTGGGGGCGGCTCCCGACCTCTGGCGCGCGGAACAGGCACGGCAACAATGCTTATGGTTGGCCGTCGCCCGTCATGCTAGGATTTCTCGCAAACAACTCCGGAGACTGCTATGCCGTTCATCTGCGAAAACGTTGAATGTCGCGCCGTGCTGGCCCGCGGGCAGGTTAGATCCATTCACGAGGACGCGGGGTGGTGCTTCTACTGCCCAGACTGCAAAACGAGGAACGCGTTAAAGGATATCGGTGAGCCGGGCGGTCACGTTGAGTTGGTTCAACCGGAGAGATCCGGTCTCCCGCACAAGGTGATTGCAACGGCTCGACCGCTGGAGGACGGCAAGTACGCGGCGCAGTTGCGCGTACAAAGGGCACTCGGTATGAAAGGGACTTACGCGGTCGAAGAACACTGGGAACAGCTCGGTGTATTCCCAGACCCGCACGAGGCCGTCGCGCATGCGAAGTCTATTGCGGCAGACTTGCTGGACCGAAAGGCCTAGTCCCGAGCGCAACGCTGGATTCAGCCGCACACCGGGCGCGGCTCCTGACGGCTGGCCCATGAACGTAGATCCGCGCGACGTGACAACAGGGTGCTGATCAGCGCCGGTGCCGGCGCAGCGAAGGTCGACATCACTCACGACGCATCGACGGGAGCGAGCTTGATAAATAGTTTCGCGGCTTCGTTGCCGTGCGACAGAGCGCGCAGTGCAAGGGAGAGCGCTAGCTGTGCGTCGTGGGCGACCGCACTCCGGTCCTGATCGAAGAGCTTGACGGCGTGGCGCATATGCTGGGCCGCCTGATCGTGAAGCTCGGCCGCCATTGCGTGCTGTTTTGCGGCGTTCGTGTTATCTGCGCCAGAGCCGGTCGATGCCGGTGCGACCGGCGGCGTGTTCGCGCTGTGTGCGCCGGCGTCGTGTGCCTGATCGATCGCGTGCAAGGTATGGCCATGGGCCATCATCGCCTGATGTGCGGCGTGGGCATAGTCTTTACCCGCCTCGAAATGCCGCGACGCCCCGCGGTGAAATCGCGCTGCCTGCTCGTGATGTGACGCGGCGGCTTCAAGATGATCTTTTTTGTTGTGCTTCGTGCTCATACCGGCTCCTGTAAGTCCATAAGACCAACGCCGATGACGACCGATTCGAAGACCAGTGGCGGGTCGAAAACCACTGGATTCGAATTTACACGCACTTGCACTCCCGGTGACGTTTTCGTCGCACGGAATAGTTCGACAACTGACTGCGTTCAGCCAGACGACCCTGTGACTATGCGCGCCGCTGACGCCAGGTAAAGAGGTGATGGATTGCGACGGTCCTCGCAAAGACACGTGTACGCCAGCTTGATCACATGATCGTCGTTTGACGCCACGGCCATCCGGCACACGTCGTCCCAGCCAGTGACAGCGTCAGGCGAATCTGTTTCAACGTTCGCGGGCCTGCGAACCGTTGCATACGCCGCGCACAGTGCAATCCACAAGCCGGGCAGCAATTGTTCCGCCAACGCGTCGGGCAATTGTGCCAGGAGGATTCGCGCCGCGTGTGTCGCAGTAACCGTGTGAAGCACCGTGAAGTCTGGCGAGCGCCAGTAGGCGCTAATCGTCGCCCGCGCCAGGTCGTCGAGTAAGGACACAGTAACCGGAGGCGCAAGCACAGCCTGCCTGAACCGCACATCGCATGCAACGGCGCGCAAGCGTGACGTGATCGAGTCGCCCTGTACAACACTGTCGTCTATTGCACGTACGACGCTGTCAAACCCGGCATCGACGTTTTCTGCGGTGCGGGACCCGTCGAAACAGGCGTCAATAGGCAGATGCGACGAGATTAACGCGGCCAGGCCGGAGGCGATTTCGCCGGGATGCGCCGCCTCGATGCCGTATGCCAAGCGGATAAGCGCGTGAAAGGCCTGCGTTGCCGGTGCGAACGGAACCTCTTCCAGCACTGCCGCGATGACCGGGACGGAGCCGGCTTCGACGATCCAGTCCAGAAAGCACAGGCGCAAGGCGCCGAATGCGGCGGCATTGCCGAGTTGCCGCGACCACTCGTGACGGCTGACGATTGTGTCAACAGGCGGTGCGCTCAATGCGTATTCGCGCTCCCACATATCGAAGAATTCCTGCAGTCGAGCAGGCGACGCCCCCATCCCGGCCAACGCGACAAGCGCCATCGGACAATGGTTGGTTGTACCTCTGGCCATCAGGTCGAAGCGAGCGTTTGCATCCAGAAGCTCGTTCAACTTGAGCTTAACGGGGTCATTGCGCATATTGCCGTCTCTCGATCAAAGGAACGAATCCATTGTGAAAGTTCAAGTAAACTTGAAGTCAAGAGAGAATTCGTGGAAACGTCATGAACGAGACGGCGATTACAATTGGCGAACTTGCCAGGCGCTCCGGCGTAGCCGCGAGTGCGATTCGTTTCTACGAGGAACAGGGGCTGATCAGCAGTACCCGAACAGAAGGTGGTCATCGGCAGTATCGAAGGGAGGTCCTTCGCCGCGTAGGGTTCATCCGCGCCGCACAGGCTGTCGGCTTGAATCTCTCGGAGATTCGTTCTGCCCTTGAGACGTTGCCCGGGCAACGCACGCCGACCAAGCAGGATTGGCAACGTCTCTCGCGCGCCTGGCAGCCTCTGCTTCAGGAACGCATCGACGGTCTTATTGCATTGCGCGATCAGCTTGCATCCTGCGTAGGTTGCGGGTGCCTTTCGCTGAAGTCCTGTTCTCTCTACAATCCCGACGATGTTGCCCGACGGCGGGGAAGCGGTCCGCGATATCTGTTGGGCGACACTTCGCGCGCTGTGTTGGCGGACGATATCGCGGATAAGTCAGTATGACTCCCGTGGCAGCGAGGCTGGCCGCCGCAGGGAAGTGAAGCGCGGGTTAGCATGTTGCCAGAGCCGCAAGAGTGTGGCCGGAGCCACCACTCGACGGTTTGTTTCCGACACGGAGGCCAGCATGAACCAGGATAGCACGTTGTACGTTGGGCTGGACGTTCACAAGGACTCGATCACGGTCGCCTACGCGATGGGCCTGGACGAAGTTGAACTGTTCGGCAAGACCGGCACGACACAGATGGAAGTCGACAGTCTATGCAAGCGGCTGCAATCCAAGGCCCGGCATGTTCACGTTGTCTATGAAGCGGGCCCTTGTGGTTATGGACTGCATCGCCGGCTCGTCGGGAAAGGCTTCGATAGCATGGTGTGTGCGCCATCGCTGATTCCGAGAAAGCCCGGTGATCGCGTCAAGACCGACCGGCGTGACGCGTTCAAACTGGTGCGTTCGCTGCGAGCCGGCGATCTGTCCGCAGTGCATGTACCGACCGTGGACGACGAGGCGTTTCGCGATCTGGCCAGGGCGTGGTCGTCCGCCCGTGACGATCTGAAGCAGGCACGGCAGCGGCTGAAGTCTTTCCTGCTGTCGCACGGCGTACAGTACTCCGGCCGGGCAAATTGGGGCCCGGCCCACCGGCGCTGGCTGAGCACCCTTTCCTTCGACAGTGCGTGGCAGCAACTGGCATTCAACGAACACCGCCGCACCATCGAAGATCGCCTCGCGCAGTGTGACCGACTGGAGGCAGCGCTGCACGAAGCGGTCGTTTGCTGGCGGTTCTATCCGGTCGTGCTGGCGTTGCAGGCGATGCGCGGCATCCAGTTCACGTCGGCGGTGGGGCTGGTATCCGAACTGGGAGATCTGTCGCGCTTCGACCATCCGCGGCAGTTGATGGCGTGGCTCGGCGTCACGCCGTCGGAACATTCATCAGGTAGCAAACGGCGCCAGGGCAGTATCACCAAGGCCGGCAACAGTTATGCAAGAAAGCTGCTGGTCGAATCAGCCTGGAGCTACCAGCATCCAGCGCGGGTGAGCAAAGACATACAGAGCCGGCAGGAAGGCATACCCAAGCCCATTGCCGATCGGGCCTGGGATGCCCAGCTACGCCTGTGTGGCCGATATCGCAGGCTCGTGGCCAGAGGAAAGAGCCGGCAAGTTGCAATCATTGCTGTGGCTCGTGAACTGGCCGCGTTCATCTGGGACATCGGCCGGATGGGGATGACCCTGGCGGTACCGCAAAGCGAACAGCCTGCGTAACGAGTTTCTCCAACCACCCAACAGCTCACACACTGCAAGAGTTTCCTGAAGGCGGCGTAGCCCGGTATCTGAGTAATCCGCGTTCCTGTTTGGCAACGGCATCAGGCCGACTTGCGCGGTAAGAAAGCGGCAGGCTCATGACACGGACCTCTGTAATGCGGTACCCAATCCGCGAATATCAGCGTGATCCACCGTCGAGATTTACTGCTACGTCGCCCTCAGGAAATTCAAAAACGCCTATGAATAAAATTTGAAAACCACCCTATTGACACGGGGAGTCATATCAGCAGGAAACGTGATACGGCCGAAGTGATAACTCACCAGTGAAGCGCTCATGCCGGCCTCCGTCGTCACGGCTCGATGCGTCAGCCGCCAAGACCTCCGCGCAATCATTCCAGATTTTCTGGGTCCAAACTGTCCTCCAGATTTTTTCGCAGTCTCATCATGACGCGGCTTGCTGCCTCGATGTCGTCGACAGATAACCCGTCAGAGAGGCGGTTGACCCAAGCGACCTGAAGGCCCATGGCAGCGTCAAATGCTTGCCTCCCCTTGTCCGTCAAAACGACAAGTTGCGCGCGGCGATGGTGGGGGTTGACCTCGAATCTAACTAACCCTTCCTCTTCCAGGTCATTGACTATTCGCTGCACGTTCTGGCGATTGGCACCCAGGTCCCGAGCGATCCACGCGACTGGCTGAGGCTGCTGCGCCGCGGTGATCGCGCCAAGGATCTGCCAGCGGGCGCTCGTGAGCCCGAGTTCCGCAACCAGGCGATCGCCCGCGGTCAGAAGTCGGCTATTCAGCCTGAAAAAATCGAGTATGAAGCTCGTCAGGGTCTCGCCGGCTGGTGTTCTCTTTGTCTTACGCATCTGTCACCACTGAAGTAAGTTGACATCATAGTGTCAATGCACTATAAATCAATCATGTCAAGTTGACATTATGCAACCAAACTTGGGGAGCTACTATGCCGCAATTGCGTCCACTCGACCCTTCTTTCCCGATCGAACGTCAACTTGCCACTGACGCCGCCCCTGTCGTTCTTGTCAACGTCTTCACCCTAGACAAGGCTGACGAGCAGATTTTTCTTCAGGTCTGGCAGGACGATGCGGCGTTTATGAAGCAGCAGCCCGGCTTCATTTCGACACAACTTCACCGCGCAGTCGGTGAAAGTCCGACGTACCTGAACTATGCAGTGTGGGAGTCCACCGCCCACTTCCGGGCGGCGTTCACTCATCCGGAATTCAAGGCGAAGCTCACCGCGTATCCCTCATCGGCGATCGCTTCTCCGCACCTGTTCCAGAAGGTCGCAGTACCAGGTATTTGCGTGGGTTAGGGGCGCCCCGTCGGACTGGGTTCGACCAGATGCGAGCGTTCGACATGTCGACCAAAATTGACGACAATGCTCCCAAGAAAAATTGCGGATTGTGCTCCGTTGTCGGAGACGCCGCCGAACCCAAAAGGAAGCATGAAACGACTATTCCTCGCTGCACTCGCAGCCACCTCTTTCGCGACTGGCGTTCATGCGCAAAGCAACGAACCCGGCCCGCTCGTCACGCCCGCGGGAAAGCTGCAGTTCGAGCGCGTCGACCGCGATTTCGTGGGGATGCTCGACAAGGAGATTTTCGATCGCTTCGGTGCGAACACGCTCGCGCACTTCGATGATGTCGGCAACGCAAATGACACCGTTACGCGCATGCTCGTGCAAACTGATTCCGGCCCGGTGCTGTACGACTTTCGTCACCATCCGCCGCTTGTGCAGCGCTTGGGTGAGCGCATGACAATCAAGCGCGTGTTCTGGCAAAGCGATGAAGTCGTGATGCAAAGCTCGCAAGGCTGGTTCCGATTCAAGCGCGGCGTGCTGACGAAGCTGCAGTCGTCTACGACGACCTACCATTGATTACGCGCGCACTTCGAACGCACGCTCGCCAGCGACGATATACATCGGTTCGCCGCACACGCGACTGAACTGCTGAACGACTTCCGAACGCGGCTCAGTACTACGTGAATTCGGAGGTCGATTTCGGCCGATCATTACGTCGAGAACATCGAAATGCGATGGTACGATTATTCGCCTTCATCTCTGCGTCTCGTCCAGAATCCATGCGCAACCTCGCCTATCTGCTTCTCTCGATCACGCTCGCCTCGCCGCTCTCGGCCCAGGCGTTCGGCATGAACAATCCAGACTACGATCAATGTATCTTGCAATCGCTGAGGAACAGCCAAAGCAGCGTGGCGGCAGACGCGATCAGACGCTCGTGCGACGCGCTTTACAGAAACGGCGAGTTGCTCTTACCTCGCGAAAAATCGTACCACGTGTGTGTCCTGCAGAATGTGCAGAGCGTGAGAGACGAATTTGCGGTTCAACAGATTCTGAGAGCATGCCAACGCCAGAATCAGATGTGAACTATTTCGGGTTGCTGATGCCCCTCTCCCAATCCCCCCGCACGGCTCAGCCAGGACTGTCTGCGACCGAGATCAGCGCAAGCGCCGCCGGCACGAGCGGGTGCGCTGCCTCCTTGTTTGCCAACTGTCCGTAGACGTAGGCACCGTCGATAAGAAGTGCGATCTGGTTAGCCAGATTGTCGGGCCGGGCAACGCCGATTTGCTTCGCTAGCGTACCGAGACGGCGGCGCAACTCGACCTTATGCCTGAGGGCCACCACTCGCGCGGGATGATCCGGCGCGGGAAATTCCGTTGCCACGTTGAGAAAAGGGCAGCCTCGGTATTTCGGTGCGGCGATGTCGCGAGCGATCCACTTGAGGTGAGCCGTGAGCTCATCTTTCGGGGCGTTCCGGTGGCGTGTCGCGGTCTTGTCCCAGTCGGCCCAATAATTCGCGTCGTCCCGCTCGAGCACCGCAGCGACAAGATCGTCCTTGGTCGTGAAGTGACGATAGAGACTGGTCTTCGCAACCCCTGAGCGTTCGACGACGAGATCGACGCCGACTGCTCTGACGCCTTCCCGATAGAACAACTCAGCCGCCGTATCGAGTATGCGTTCCCGGACGCTGGCGGAACTGGTGGTCCTGGCCTCTTTTGCGGTGGTAGGTGTGCCTCTGCTCATGACAAGTCCTCTTGAGAGACGGAAACTTTCTGCTTACCGATTACTGTACCAACATATCTCTTGACACGCTACAGATCTGTACTCTACTCTTCAAAAAAAGATACAGATCTGTAGCGTTGTTGTCTTGCCAAACTGCTGTCTCCCCGTTCGAAGAAACACCATAACAACTGGAGGTCTGCAATGACGTCGAATCAAACCGTGGTCGTCTTCGGCGCCTATGGCCACACCGGCCGCTTCGTGGTGTCTGAACTGGTCAGGCGTGGCTGGAGACCTATCCTTTCCGGGCGCGATGCCAGCAAGCTGAACGCCCTCGGCGCCGCTTACCCCGGGCTGGACATTCGGCCCGCGTCGGTAGATGACCCGGATTCTCTCGACCGGGCGCTTGCAGGTGCGGCCGCTGTGATCAATTGCGCCGGCCCTTTCGCCAGTACGTCCGCGCCGGTGATCGAAGCCGCGTTGCGTGCACGGATTCCGTATCTGGACGTCGCGGCGGAGTTAGAGGCCAATCTGGATACGTTCAAGCATTACGCTGAACGGGCGCGCGAGGCGGGCATCGTGATCGTGCCGGGGATGGCATTTTTCGGCGGCTTGGGCGATCTCCTTGCCACGGCGGCGATGGGCGATTGGACGGCAGCGGACGAAATCTGCATCGCCTATGGGCTCAGTAGCTGGAAGCCGACGCTCGGCACAAGGGCGGCAGGCCAGGTGTCGCGGCAGCGTAGAGAGGGGCGGCGCCTTGTCTTTACGAAAGGACAGATGGTGTTCCGCACGGACGCAGCGCCGGTTGCCGAATGGCAGTTCCCTGCACCGCTCGGCACGCAGCCGGTCATCGGAGAATTCACGATGGCGGACACGGTGACGATCGCGCGCCATCTGAAGACACCTGAGATTCGCTCGTACATGACGGCTGTGGCGGTTAAAGACCTGTTGGAGCCGGATGCGTCGCCGCCTGTCGCGGTCGACGAGAACGGACGCTCTGCGCAAACCTTTCTGGTCGACGTTGTCGTGCGGTCGGGAGGCAACGAACGCCGTGCGTCGGCAAGCGGTCAGGATATCTACGCAATCAGCGCGCCCTTGGTGGTTGAAGCGGTCAGGCGTGTCGCCAGTGGGTTGGTCCACGGGGCAGGCGTTTTCACCGCAGGCGAAGCCTTCGACGCGCGTGACTTTCTGGAGTCGCTGCGTCATCAGGAGCATCTGGCATTGGAGATGCCGTGAATGGTGGCCCTGCTGTCAGGTGCTCACTGCGACGCTGCCTGCCTATCCGGATGCCGCGGATCATGCAACTGGTCCGCCGACCAGCCGCCGCCCAGATCGCCGAATAGCGACGCCGAGTCCAGCAAGCGCGTCTCCTGAACATTCAGCGCGGTCTGCTGAGTGGCCAACTGTGTGGCCTGCGCGGTCGCCACGGTCGTGTAGTCCACCGTGCCGGCCTCGTACTCGTTGAAAGCGATCTCGGCGCCGCGGGTTGCATCTTGTACAGCCGTATCCAGAACGACCGATTGCTCGGCCAGGATTCGCAATCCGGACAAGTCGTCTTCAACGTTCTGGAACGCCGTCAACACTGTGCCCCGGTAGTTGGCGACGGCCGCGTCGTAGGCTGCCTTCGCCGCGTCGACGTCGGCGCTGCGCAAGCCACCGTCGAAAAGCGTTTCGGTGGCGCTGCCGCCCAGCGACCAGACGTAGTTGCCCACATTGAACAGACCGGACAACGGCGACTGCGTGAGCCCGGCCAGCCCGGAAAGGGAAATCGCCGGGTAGTACGCCGACACCGCCACGCCGATTGCCGCGTTTTGCGCAGCCATCTTGCGCTCGGCGGCGGCGATATCGGGCCGGCGTTCGAGCAGCGTCGACGGCACGCCGACGGGCACACTCGGCAGCGTCGGCATCGTGGTGCTGTGCGTAATCGAAAGCTCTTCCGGATTCTTGCCCACCAGCACGGCGATCGCGTGCGCGTCTTGGGCGCGCGCCACGCCGAGAGCGATCAGATTGGACTGCGCCGTCTCGAGCTGGGCGCGGGCACTAATCACGTTGGACGGCGGGATGGTGCCCGCCTGATCCTGGTCGGACACGACATCCAGAAAGTGCTGGTAGGCCACGACCGTCCTTTGCAGAAGGTCGATATTGGCGTCGCTGGTGCGCAGTTGGATGATTGCCGTGGCCAGCGCCACCTGCTCGGAGAGCGTCGCATTGGCGAGCGTCGCTTCGCTCGATTGCGCCGTCGCGGCGTTTTCTTCGATCGTGCGCCGCACCTGGCCCCACAGATCCGGCGCCCAGCTGACGTTGCCTTCCAGCGAGGCCGAGTTGACCACTCTGGCGGCATTGCCGACCGAGCTACGCGCCTTGGTGCCCGAACCGGTTGCATCGATGGTCGGGAACAGGCCGGCACGCGCCGCCCGCACTTCTGCCAGCGCTTGCTGATAGTTCGCGTAGTCCGCGCGCACGGTCTGGTTCGACACCGACACCAGCGGTTCGAGCTGGTCCATCAGCGGATCGTTGAATGCCGTCCACCAGTCACCCTTCGGTTTGTCTGCAGCGGGCTCGGCTTGCGTCCAGCCCGGCAACTCCGAGTAGGTGGCGGCCACGTTGACTTGCGGCCGGTGGTAGTCCGGGCCAACCATGCAGCCGCTGGCCAGCAGGGCCAGCGTCGCCACGGCCAGCGGCCGAAGAGGACCAAAGCGACCAAAGCGGTTACGGGAAATCTTCATCGTCATGCCCTCGTATCCGGTTGTCCGGGTTGCTGCGCGTCGCGATTCCATGGCAGGTTGGCGGACCATCTGACCAGCTTGAAACGCAAGCGGTCGAGGTAGAGGTAGATCACCGGCGTCGTGTACAAGGTAAAGACCTGACTCAGGATCAGGCCGCCCATCACCGTGATACCGAGCGGTTGGCGCAGCGACGCGCCCTGGCCAATGCCGATGGCCAACGGTACCGCGCCGAGCACGGCCGCGAAGGTGGTCATCATGATCGGCCGCAGACGGACCACGGCGGCCGAGTGAATCGCGTCCCTCGCTGGCATGCCTTCGCTGCGCTGCAAATGGATCGCGACGTCGACCATCATGATGCCGTTCTTCTTGACGATACCGATCAGCAGGATGATGCCGATCAACGCGATCACCGAGAACGGTGTGCCGAAAATCAGCAACGCCAGCGTTGCACCAATGCCCGCGGACGGCAGCGTCGACAGGATGGTCAGCGGGTGGATCGAGCTTTCGTACAACACGCCGAGCACGATATACACCACGCCGAGCGCCGCCAGGATCAGCAGCGGCACCGTCCCCATGGACTGCGAGTAGGCCGCCGCCGCGCCGGCGAACGAGCCGTGGATGCTGGCGGGCATGCCGATCTCGCGGATCGTGTTGTTGATCGCCACGCCCGCCTTGCTCAACGAACCGCCCGCCGGCAGGTTGAACGAAATCGTGGCGGCCACGAGGCCGCTCTGGTGGTTCACCTGTGTCGACGTATGGCTGTTCGAGAACGAAGCCAGCGCCGCCAGCGGCACCATGGTTTCGGCTGCCGTGCTGTCCGCGCTGCCGGTCGAACTGCCGCCCTTGCTATTGGCAATGCTGTTGGTGGTCGCGTTGGCTTGCGCGTTCGAGTTGAGCGCGTTCGTGGTCGCACTGGCTCCGGTCGCCACGGTCACGCCCGACACCGTGGCACCCGGCATCTGCGTGGCCGCCGTGCCGGTGGCGTTGCCCGACGCCCTGCTCAGGTAAATCTGGTTGAGCGCTTGCGGGTACTGCCAGTAATCCGGCGCCACCTCCATCACCACGAAATACTGGTTGAGCGGGTTGTAGATGGTCGACACCGTGCGCTGGCCGAACGCGTCATACAGCACGTTGTCGACCTGGTTCGGCGCAAAGCCGTAGCGCGCCGCCGTCGAGCGATTGATGGTGACGTAGGTCTGCAGACCGTTTTGCTGCAAGTCCGAGTTCACGTCGAGCAACTGCGCGTGCTCCTTGGCGAGCGCGGCGACGAGCAGCGGTGTCCACTTGAACAGCGCGGCGGAATCGTCGCTGGTGAGCGTGTACTGATACTCGGCGGCGGATTGCCGTCCGCCGATTCGCAGATCCTGCTGTGCCTGGATAAAGAGCCGGGCGCCCGAGACCGCATTGAGCTTGGGCCGCAGGCGGTTCACGACCTCGGTGGCCGAGGCGTGGCGTTCCGCCAGCGGCTTGAGTTCGATGAACACGTTGGCGGTATTGAGCGCGCGGCCGCCCGTAAAGCCCGCTACCGAGGCCACTGCCGGATCCTTCTGCACGATCTCCTGCAATTGCGTGAGCTTCTTTTGCATTGCCGGAAAGGAGATGCTCTGGTCGGCGATGATCTGCCCGATCAGGATGCCCGTGTCCTGCTCGGGAAAGAAGGTGGCCGGCACCAGCTTGAACAGGAACACGTTGGCCACCAGCAGACCAATCAACAGCAGGATGACCAGCAGCGCATGGTCCAGTACGGCCGTGAGCGAGCGCGCGTACGCATTCTTGAAGCGATCGAACTGCTTTTCGACCCACATCGCCCAACGGGCTTTCGAATGCCCGGCGTTGTCGCGGCTCAGCACGTAGGCGCACATGGCCGGCGTGACCGTCAGCGAAATCACCAGCGAGATCAGGATGGCGACGGAGAGCGTGACCGCGAACTCATGGAACAGCAGGCCGACGACGCCCGGCATCAGCATGATCGGGAGGAACACCGCGATCAGCGACAGGCTCATCGAGATCACCGTGAAGCCCACTTCGCCGCTGCCTTTCAAGGCGGCCTCTTTCGGGCTGAGCCCCAACTCCATATGACGCACGATGTTTTCCAGTACCACCACCGCATCGTCCACCACGAAGCCGGTACCGATTGTCAGCGCCATCAGCGAAAGGTTGTCGATGCTGTAGCCGAGCAGGTACATCGGCCCGAAGGTGCCCACGATCGACAGCGGCAGCGCGACGGCCGGCACCAGCGTGGCGCGCGGCGATTGCAGGAAAATGAACACGACGCCCACTACGAGCAGCACGGCGATGAACAGCGTGCGCTCGGTGTCGCCCACCGACGATCTGACCGACTCCGAGCGGTCGATGGCGATGCCCACGTGCACGCTGCTTGGCAGCGTCGCCTCGATTGACGGCAGGACTTTGCGAATCTGCGCCACGGTGCTCACAATATTGCTGCCCGGCATTGGATACACGATCACGAGGATGGCGGACTTGCCATTGAAGAGCCCGGCGTTGCGGATATTTTCGTTCGAATCCCTAACCTGGGCCACGTCGCGCAACTGGACCGGCGCGCCGTTGCGGTAGGCGACCACCAGGTCGCGATACGGCGCAGCATGCGTGATCTGGTCGTTGGACGTGACCACGTAGCGCTGGTCGCCCTCGTCGAGGTGGCCCTTCGCACTGTCGGCGTTGGCGGCGCTGATCGCCGCGCGCACATCTTCCAGGCCGATGCCGTAGCTGTTCAGTTTGCCCGGTTGCAATTCCACACGTACCGAGGGCAACGCGCCGCCGCCAAGCGTGATCTGGCCCACCCCCTGGACTTGCGAGAGTTGCTGCTGGATCACCGAGTCCGCCGAGTCGTAGAGTTGCGCCTTGGTGAGCGTGTCCGACGTCAGCGAGAGCACCATGATCGGCGCATCCGCCGGGTTGTACTGGCGATAGCTCGGGTTGCTGCGCAGCGTGGTCGGCAAGTCGGCGCGCGCCGCCTGGATGGCCGCTTCGACGTCGCGCGCGGCGCCGTTGATGTCGCGCTTCAGGCCGAACTCGACCACGATCACCGACGAGCCGACGGAGCTGATCGAAGTCAGTTCTTCGACGTCGGCAATCGTGGCGAGCCGCCGCTCGAGTGGCTCGGCCACCGTGGTCCCCATGATGTCCGGGCTCGCGCCCGCCATGTTCGCCTGCACCACGATGACCGGAAAGGCGATGTTCGGCAACGGCGCAACCGGCAGCCGGAAGTAGGCGAGCGCCCCGGAGATCAGGATCGCTACGGCCAGAAGCGTGGTCGCGACAGGCCGCCGGATGAATAACGCCGAGATGTTCAAGGCGTTTCCTCCGCACCGCCAGGAGGCGAGTTCTCCGGTTTATTGCGGTTGCGCCAGCGTCTCGTACGCTCGGCCATTCTGTCGAAGAACAGATAGATCACCGGCGTGGTGAAGAGCGTCAGGATCTGGCTCAGCGTCAGGCCGCCGATGATCGCGAGCCCCAGCGGCCGGCGCAATTCCGAACCCGTGCCGCTGCCGAGCAGCATCGGCAGCGCGCCGAGCATGGCGGCGAGGGTGGTCATCAGGATCGGGCGGAACCGCAGCAGCGAAGCCTCGAAGATCGCCTCGCGCGGCGGCTTGCCGTGATTGCGTTCGGCGTCCAGCGCGAAGTCCACCATCATGATGGCGTTCTTCTTGACGATACCAATGAGCAGCACGATACCGATAATGCCGATCACATCCAGGTCGCTGCCGGCGATCATCAGCGCGAGCAGCGCGCCGATACCCGCCGAGGGCAGCGTGGACAGAATCGTGACCGGATGGATGAAGCTCTCATAAAGCACGCCGAGCACGATATACACCGCGACCAGCGCCGCGATCAGCAGATAGACTTCGCTCGACAGCGAATCCTCGAATGCCTGGGCCGCGCCCTGCAGCGACGAGGTGATCGACGGCGGCAGGTTCACCGATTGTTCGGCTTGATGGATGGCCGTGACCGCCGTGCTCAGCGACGCATCCTTCGCGAGGTTGAACGAGATGGTGACCGATGGGAACTGCGCCAGATGGCTGATCACGAGCGGTGACTTCGTGATCTGGATCTTCGCGATGCCCGACAGCGGCACCTGGCCCGTGCTGCTGGTCTGACTCGGCAGGTACAGGTTGCCGATCGACTGCACGTTCGGCAGCGATTCCGGTTTGGCGACGAGAATCACGCGGTACTGGTTCGACTGCTCGAAGATGGTCGAGACGATCCGCTGGCCGAGCGCGTCGTACAGCGCGTTGTCGATCGTCGCGGGCGTGATGCCGAAGCGCGCCGCCAACTGCCGGTTAACCTCGACGTTCACGCTGAGGCCGTCGGTATTCATGTCGCTTTGCACGTCGGCAAGCGACGGAATCTGCTTCAGCTTCGCTATCAGTTCCGGCACGTACTTCTGGAACGCCTGCTGGCTCGGTCCGCGCAGCACGAAGCTGTACTGATTCGGCGAGACTGTCGTGTCGAGCGTCAGATCCTGCTCGGGCTGCATGTAGAGCCTGACGCCCGGCACGTTGGCGACTTCCTGTTGCAGGCGCCGGGCCACTTCTTGCGCCGTGTCGGAGCGCTTGTCGCGGTCGCGAAGATTGATCAGGAAGCGGCCATTGTTCAGCGTCGAGTTCGTGCCGTCGATACCCACGTAGGAGGTCAGCGAGGTGACATCCGGGTCTTTCAGGATCGCATCGGCGAGCGCGCCCTGGCGTTTCACCATCGCGGCGTACGACACCGAGTTGTCGGCCACGCTAATCCCTTCGATCACGCCGACGTCCTGCACCGGAAAGAGACCCTTCGGAATCACCACGTACAGGATGCCGGTCAGCACGACGGTGCCGATGGCCACCACGAGCGTCAGCACCTGGTGATCCAGCACCCAGCGCAGCCCGCGCTCATAGGCGCCGAGTGTTTTGTCGAACAGGCCCTCGCTGATCCGCTCAAAGCGGCTCGGATGACGGTCGGCCTGTGCGCGCAACATGCGCGCACAGAGCATCGGCACCACGGTCAGCGACACGATTGCGGAGATCACAATGGTGACGGCGAGCGTCACCGCGAATTCGCTGAACAGACGCCCGATCACGCCGCCCATGAAGAGCAGCGGAATTAGCACGGCAATCAGCGAGATGGTCAGCGACAGGATCGTGAAGCCGATCTGACCCGCGCCTTCCAGTGCGGCTTCGAGCGGTGTCTTGCCTTCCTCCAGATAACGCACGATGTTCTCTATCATCACGATCGAGTCGTCGACCACGAAGCCGGTGGCGATGATGAGCGCCATCAGCGAGAGGTTGTCGATCGAGTAGTTCAACTGGTACATCACAGCCAGCGTGCCGATCAGCGACACCGGTACCGATATGCTCGGAATGAGCGTGGCGGGCACGTTACGCAGGAATACGAAGATCACCGCAACCACCAGCACGATGGCGAGAATCAGTTCGAATGCCGCTTCGGAGACCGACGAGCGGATCACGCCCGTGGTGTCCGACACCACCGTCACTTTCATGCCGGCCGGCAGCGTGGACTCGAGCTGCGGCAGTTGCTTCATGATCTGGTTGACGGTCGCGATCACGTTCGCGCCCGGTTGCCGTTGCACGTTGAGCACGATCGCCGGCGAGCCGTTGTACCAGGCGCCGCGCTCGACGTCCTGAGCGGCCTGACTGACCCGAGCGACGTCGCGCATGAACACCGGGGCGCCGTTCTGGTAGGCGATCACGGTGTCCAGATAGTCCTTCGGATCGGTGATCTGATCGTTGCCGTTGATCGTGTAATCGAGGTCCGGGCCGTCGAAATTGCCCTTCGGCTGACTGACGTTGACATAGCTGAGCAGCGTGCGCAGATCGTCGATGTTCAGGCCGTAGGCGGCCAGCTTGTGCGGGTCCGCTTCGACGCGGATGGCCGGCACATTGCCGCCGCTCGTCGTGACCACGCCCACGCCCGACACTTCGGAAATCTTGGTGCCGAGACGGTTGTTGGCGATGTCTTCAAGCTGGGTCAGCGACATCGATTTCGACGTGACCGCGAGCGTCAGGATCGGCTGGTCGGCCGGATTGACTTTGGCATACGTCGGCGGCGCCGGCAGACCGGAGGGCAGATAGCTGTTGGAGGCGTTGATGGCCTGCTGGACGTTCTGTTCGGCGATGTCGAGGTTCAGCGACAGATCGAACTGCAGCGTGATGACCGACGCGCCGTCCGAGCTATACGACGTCATCTGTTGCAAGCCGGGGATCTCGCCCAACTGCACTTCGAGCGGCGCCGTGACCGTGGTGGCCATCACGTCCGGGCTCGCGCCCGGATAGAACGTCTGTACCTGGATGGTCGGATAGTCGACGTTGGGCAGCGACGAAACCGGCAGCACGCGCATGGCGACGAGGCCCACCAGCACGAGGGCGATCATCAGCAGCAGCGTGGCTACCGGTCGAAGAATAAACAGACGGGAAATGTTCATCGGCGCGTGAGCCCGCTACGACGAAGCAGCATTGGCCGACGCCGCTGCTGGCGCCGACCCAGCAGCGGGTTCGGAAGCGGCAGGCTCCGCGGCGGCG
Source organism: Paraburkholderia sp. WS6 (assembly GCF_030464835.1). Classification (NCBI taxonomy): domain Bacteria; kingdom Pseudomonadati; phylum Pseudomonadota; class Betaproteobacteria; order Burkholderiales; family Burkholderiaceae; genus Paraburkholderia; species Paraburkholderia sp. WS6. The sequence goes on along the minus strand of NZ_JALQCK010000001.1, from coordinate 94,132 downwards.
CCACTGGCCGATGGACCAGCCGCCGCGGGCTTCGACTTGGCCGGCTGGATTTTGGCGCCGTCGTTCAGACGGTCCGTGCCGTCCGTGACCACCTGGTTGCCCTGGGCGAGGCCGGACAGGATGACCGTGTTCTTGCCGTCGCTCGGACCCAGCTTCACCTTGTGCACGGAGACGGTATTGTTCGCGTTGACCAGATAGACGAAGTCACCCGGCGCGCCGGTTTGCACGGCGGGGGTCGGCACCAGCACGGCATTCTGCATCGTATCGACCAGCAGCTTGACGTTGACGAACTCGTTGGGGAACAGCGCTTCGTCCTCGTTGGCGAAAGTAGCGCGTAAGGTGACGGTGCCGGTCGACGTGGCCATCTGGTTGCTGACGGCGTAAAGCGCGCCTGTGGCAACCTCGCGCGCGTTGTCGCTGGAATACGCGGTGACCGGCAAGGTCGCGCCGCCATTCAGGCGCTGCACGATGGAGGCCAGCGCGTCTTGCGGCACCGTGAACTGCACGGTAGTCGGCTTGATGGTGGTGATGACGACAATCCCCGTCGACGATGACGCCGTCACGTAGTTGCCTGGGTCGACGAGGCGCAGGCCGACCTTGCCGGCGACCGGCGCGGTGATCCGGCAATAGATCAGGTCGAGGTCGAACTGGGCGATGTTGGCGAGATCGACCTGGACTGCGGCCTCGTCCTGCTGCACCAGGAATTGCTGATCCGCAAAGGTCTGCTGGGCGATCGACTTGCGCTCGTTCAACTGCGTGAAGCGGACCAGATCGGCACGCGCCTGGGCCAGCGTCGCGCGGTCTTTGGCGAGTGTTGCCTGAGCCTGCTGCTTGCTGATCTGATACTGGCGTGGATCGATCTGGGCGAGGAACTGGCCTTTCTGTACTTCCTGGCCTTCGTGATAACCGACGGCCGTGAGGTAGCCGCTTAGCTGTGGCAGCACGGTCACGGTGGCGGTCGGCGTGACCGTGCCGAGCTCGCTCAACGTGACTGGCATCGAACCGAGTGTAGCGCTCGCTACAGTGACGACGATCGGTGCGACGTCGCGCGTGGGTTTCTTCTGGGTCAACAGGTGGACAACGACAAGCGCGACTAGCGCCAGCACGACAACCGCAAACAGAATGAGCCCGCGTCGGGAGCGCTTGGGTTGCTTGGACACGGCTTCGCTCATAGGTATCTCCGAAAACAGATGCTGCCGTTGATAGTCGGATGGGGAGTCATTCTCTGCCGGGATGTTGGGACCATGCCATGGTTCTCGTGCCTTGTCACAACCCAACGACCGTTTGGCATGCTGTTAGCTAATTGCAAGCAAAGCGGACTGCGCAAAATGTATAGCGTCGTGATTGGCACAGGGCGATGTTATGGCCTGGTGACTGGATCCGTGACGATGAATGCGCTTCGTAATTGGCGGTAATGTTTTATCAAGGTGGGCCGGAGGAATAGCGCGTGCGGCGAATCGCCGACGGCCACGAGGGCCTTGCTGACAGACCGTGTGGTGCTCATGTTCGCCTTGGTGGAAGCGCGTGGACAACCATTGAGACCAAGCATGGCGTCAATGTACTCGGGGCGCGCAAGGCTTGAGTTACCGGAGTGATACATGTTGGGATCTGAAACACTCCGTCGGGTGTGTTTCGGCCCGTAGCTCGCGCCAACGAACGGTTGATCGTGGGGGTTTTCTTTGGGCCGCGGTCGCAGCGAGCGGGAGTGCGCGATGAAAGCTTGTTGAAATTATTTGCGCGGAAGTTCAAGACGAGGTCCGCGCCGCTCGGTTTCAGCGACAAGGCGGACCTCAACGAAGGCAGTATGTGGGCAACAGATTTCGCGCTGACGGAAATGACCGCTGACGAAGAGGCGAAACCACGTCAATGAATACTGTTCTGTTTGGCATAGGTTGATTCCCACCCGCCGCCGAGCACCTTGCATAGCGTGATCAGATTGGCGTCGGCGTCGGCCCTGCTTTGCTCAAGCTTGCTCTCTGCGTCGAGCAACTGTTTCTGCACGTTAAGTACGTCGAGAAAATCGACCGCGCCTGCCTTGTACCGTTGCTGCGCAATCGACAGCGCACGCTGGTTCAGGCTAACCACCGTCGTCAGGCGATCGCGCCGCCGCTGTTCAGCGTCATAGACGACGAGTGCATCGTCCACCTCGCGCCACGCTTCGAGTACGGTACGTTTGTAGACAATCGCCGCCTCCTGCTGTTGTGCCTCGCGCAAATGGAGTGTTCCCTTCAGGCGCCCGCCTTCGAATATGGGAAGCGTGATCGACGGTCCGACGACAAACTGGCCGGACGCCCAGTTGGCGAGATTCGAGAGCTGAAGGCTCTGGAACCCCGCGCTGCCGTTCAGCGATATGCGTGGATAGAAGTCGGCCTTCGCCATGCCGATCGTCGCCGTGGCCGCGTGCAGTTGAGCCTCTGCTTTTCTGATGTCGGGTCTGCGCTGCACCAGCTCTGACGGAAATCCGATGGGCACCTGTTCAGGCAGCGCCGGCACGTCGTGCGACTCGCCGAGCGTTTGCTGTAGCGCGCCCGGTTCCTTGGCCAGCAGTACGCCAATCGCATTGATCGTGGTCTCGCAACGCGATTCGAGCGTGGGGATCAGGCTTTCGATCGACTCTGCCTGTGCCATAGCGTTGGCCACGTCCAGGTCCGTAGTGACGCCCTCATGCACCCGGGTTTGAGTGAGCCTCGTAGCGTCGTGGGCGATTTCAAGGTTCTGCTTCGCTATCTGAAGGAGAGCCTGCGTGTCACGCAACTGAATATAGTCTCGCGCGAGTTCAGCGCGTGCGGACAATAGAATCGCGTTGCGGTCCTCGTATGAGGCATCGGACAGCGCCGTCGCAGCCTCGACACCACGTCGAGCCCGACCCCAGATGTCGAGTTCCCATGACGAATCGAAACCGAACTGGAAGAGGTTGTAAGCGGGCGAGCCCTTGGCGCCCGGTAACGGTGCCACGCCAAGTGGTGTGCCGCCCGAAGCCGACTGCGGCTGGCTTCCCGTCGGGGTGGCGCCGAGCAATGACAGAATACCGTTCGGACTGCCGCGCTCGCGGTCATAGGATGCGGCGCCATCCAGCGTCGGATATTCTTCGGCACCGGCGATCCGTTGCTCGGCCCGGCTTTGCCGCAGACGTGCCGACGCTGCCGCCACGTCGAGGTTCGCGTCCGCCAGTTGTTGTTCAAGCGAGTCCAGCACGGGATCGTTAAACAGCTTCCACCATTCCGGACTGAATTCGGATTCGATTGCTTTGCTGGGCGCTTGCGCAGACTGGGTACGGTTAAACACGTCGGGCGTAGTTGCCTGCGGAGGTTCGAAGTTCGGGCCGACAGTACAGCCGGTCATCACGAGGCACGCCAGGATAAACAGCGCTAACTCGCGGAGGGAGAATTCGCTCGCTTTCATTTTTTGTCGCTCCCTTCTGTCCGCGTATCGGCATGCTTGCCGACGGCGACCTCCGTTTCGACAGAAAGCCCCACGCTCAGCACAGACGCGGCTTGTTGTCCGCGGTCGATGGTGATCTTCACAGGCACGCGTTGGACGACCTTGGTGAAGTTGCCCGTTGCGTTGTCGGGCGCGATAGGCGCGAAGCTCACGCCGGTAGCAGGGGCAAGACTATCGACATGCCCTTTGATCACCTCGCCTGGAAAGCTGTCGACCTTGATACGCACGGTGTCGTCGGGCCGCATTCTGGCGAGCTGGTTTTCCTGAAAGTTGGCGACGATATAGGCATCCGACAGCGGGACGATCGCGAGCAGCGGCGCGCCGGGTGTAACGAATGCGCCGACCCGCGCCGAACGTCGTCCAACCTTACCGTCGATGGGCGCGCGAATCTCCGTATAGGACAGGTTGAGCTTCGCCTGCTCGAGAGCGGCCCCGGCGTGGGCCAACGCGCCCGCAGCCTTGTCGCGTTGGGTACGCAGAACATCGAGGTTCTGCTCAGTCGCCACAAACACAGCCTGGTTGCGGGACTGCTGCGCGAGTTGCTCGGCCAGTGCGCTCGTAGCATGCTGTTGCTCCTGCGTGGTTCCCGCGCCGGCTTCCGAGAGATTCTGGTAACGCGAGGCGTTCGCTCGCGCAAACTCGAGCGAAGCTGCATCTGAGCGAAGCGTGGCACGCGCCTGATCGACGAGCGCGGGCTGCCGTGCGATCTCGGCATCGTAGTTCGCGACCGATGCGGTTGCTGCCGTCACGTCCGCCTGTGCACTCATCAATGCGGCACGGAAGTCGCGGTCATCGATACGCACCAGCAACTGTCCAGCTTTCACCTGCTGGTTGTCTTCTACGAGTACCTCTGACAGTTGGCCCGCGACGCGTGGTGCTACCAGCGTGAAATCGGCCGTCACATAGGCATCGTTTGTGGTCTCGCTATTCGAGTTGGCAAATAGCCTTGTGCCGGCCAATACGGCGACGGCGAGTATGACCACATACGCGGCAAGACGAATTGTTTTGGGAGAAAATCGGGTAACGGATGACATATCTATCTCCGCTTAGCGGGAAGAGGGCGGCGTAGTACTCCATGGCGGATAAATGCGCACGGGTAACACCGGAATAACGAAAAGAAAGGCGACGGCAATAGCTGCCATCACGCGATAGAGATCCGCCGATGTCAGCACTACAGCCTGCTCGTGGATCCGATGCGCGAGTTCGCCGAGACCATGAACTGCATCGATGCTTTGGCCCGTAACCAGCGTGTTGTTGCCCAACCGGTCCACGAGCATGCTCGAATGAAAATGCTCGCGCGTCGTGCCCAGCCCTTCGATGAGACCGGTTGCCGCAGCGCCAGTAAACGTTTTGAGCGTGTTGAACATGGCCGAAGCAAACGGACCTTCCGTTGGCGGCAAGCCTGTCGTTACACCCATCAGGATTCCCATGATCACCATCGGTTGCGCAACGATCTGTAACGACTGAAGCCAGTAGAAGTTCTCGCGAATCCACTCGGAGGTCACGAAACTCCCCATGAAGCAGGAGGTGGCCATCAGCGAAAGGCCAATGGCCATGATCCAGCGGTGGTCGACCTGCCGCAGGTTCAGGACGGCGGCGGTCGCAGGCAGCGCAATCAATAGGGGAATGGCAAGCAGCAAGGACAGCGGCGTGGTTTGCAGCGGCCTGTAACCGTGAATCTGTGCGAGATACTGGCCGGGTATGGTGGCAACGCCCACCAGCAGCACAACTGCGCCTACCAGTGTCAGGAGCCCGTGCGCGAAGTTCCGGCGGGACAGCAGTTGCAGTTTGAAAAACGGCAGCGGATGAAACCACTCGTTGACAAGGAACGCCACGAACAACAGCGCCCCGCCATAAAACATCGTGGAGATAAACGTGCAATTCAGCCAGTCAAGGCGGTCGCCCTGCAGAAAGCCAATGACGAGCATGGCTACAGCGGGGTAGCCCAGTATGAATCCGCTCCAGTTAAACAAACGGAACCGTTCGAGTTTGGTGGGATCGGCCGGAAGTCCTTTGTAAATTGCCACGCAGCTCACTAAACCAAGCGGCACGATTTGCCAGAAGGCCATTTGCCAACCGACATATTCAGTCCACAAGGCGGCGAGCGGCGTGCCGAGCGCTGGGCCGAAGGTCGCAGTCAGCGCATAACCCGCGAGTCCATATAACTTGCTTTTCGGCGGAAGATAACGGAGTGCCACGATGATCAACATCGGCGGCAGACATCCGCCAGCCACGCCCTGCAGCGCACGCAACACATAAAGCGTATGCAGGTTCGGTGCAAAGGGACACAGGAATCCAAGAAACATCACGGCCAGCACGGCGCCGATCGTGAATCGCTTCAGCGTGAACGTCATCCCAAACCACGGAGCAAATACCATCGTGGCTACGTTTGCAGCCTCGAAGAGCGTGGTCAGCCATGTCCCGTCGTCACGTCCGATCGAGAACGCACCGCGAATATCAGTCAGCGCCACCGCGGTGACCTGTTCGTTCAATATCGCCAGTAGTGACGCCAGCAACATTCCGATCAGGCCGATCGCAAGGCGAAGTGGCAGCTTTGCTTCTGCGGACGTCTGCTGTACAGGCGTCTCTGTCACGCGTACAGAAACCGGCGCCGGCGATTGTGCGAGCTTCAGTTCCCGCGCGCCGGTTGTCCGTGGGTTGGCGGCGTTCATAAGGGTCTGGCCTCGGGCTGCGCCTCTGCAAAGTATTGAGGCGCCTCGCGACGATCGAACATTCCGTACTCCCGGACGATACGGATGTGCCGCAAGCGTACGCCCTCGGGCAGAGCAGCATTGCGCTCAAAGGCTTCAGCGGCTTCCAGGTCGGCCCATGTCGCCACCGCGATGACGTCGCCGGGCGTCATCAACGCGTCGAACGCATCCCACGCAAGGAGGCTGGATGCCCCTGTATCGAGTCCGAGTGACTTCGCGACTGCGTCTGCACCCGCTTGCTTGACCCAGTCCGGCGCGTACTTCGCGTCGAGCAGCGTTACTGCCTTACCCATTCCCGTTTCGGTCGTGTCGAGGCGTTGCTCGAGCAAGGTCTGCCCGGCAGGCACGCGCGTATCCGCGACGGTCTGGCCAATGCGCAGGCGATAGTCGGCAAACACACGATCACGCGCCGCCTGTTGCACCTTGTGATGGTTCGCCGTCACTCGCCAGCGTATCAGTGACTTTTCATCGCGCCAGCTCGATAGCGAGAGCAGCCATCCCTGGCGCGTCAGACTGGCGTAGCGGGTGTTGTCGACGAAGCCATCGATCGTTTCGAGCTCGGGGCGCAGCATCTTCGCCATGCCGAGATAGGCGTCGAATTGTTCGACTTCTGGATTGACTTCAAGCATTGCAGAAAACATGGATTCCCTCGTCTGGTTGAGGATGCCTAATGATGTGGCGGTACATGCAGCGCAGTGGTGATGGCGATCTTGCGGCGCGCGTCAGTACCCTGCATCGGGCGATCAGTCGATTTATTAACTGGCGACTGCAGCGCGATGCGTTACATCATTGTCGGAGATGGAACGAGGTTCTTAAAGTCCAAGTAGGCCGCGTATTGGGCCATTTCATGCGGGAATTTTGCCAGACTCCACGTGGATACCCTGGCAACGCGCAGATCAGGAAAATTTCACTGACGTGGAGTATCGCGAAAGGCCGAATCAGCCGGCGCGACTGCAAGACGAAGTTCCCGGTAGGCAATCACAAGCGCGTCGAGACTGAATGTCCGGTTCAGGCCGCTGGGGTTTGGCAACACCCATGCGCGGGCACCGCCGACCGTTGCCGGTTGTAGACCCCAATGGATGTCGCGAGTGCTCGACATTGCGGAGAGCGCCATCTTTCCGAGGAAGGCAACGCATTGCGGCGCATATCGTTCAATCTTCTGCTCGAATTCTGTCGCAGCCGCTTTGAACTCCCATTGTGATAGTTCGTCAGCTCGTGTGGTTGGACGCGACACGACGGTCGTCAGGCCACAACCGTACTGCAGGAGCGTGTGATCGTCCTCAGGAGAGATCTGTTCGGGAGTAAAACCCGCAAGATGAACGACCCGCCAGAACCGATTGCCTCTGCCGGCAAAGTGGCGGCCGGTGGATGCCGCAAGCGCGCCCGGATTGATTCCGCAAAACACCACCGATAAACCCGGTTCAAGGAGGTCGGGAACACATTGAAGTGGATCGGAGTGAGTCACGGATGGTGTACGCCTTGATTGGGAGCGGCTCCCACAAGCGCAACAGTTTGAGCCACCCCGTCAGAGTGGGCAAGCCACAAGAGGGTCGATTCCAGGTCAAACGTGTCCCGATTCTGGCCTGCGACGGTATATACCTGCGCTTCTCCACGCGAGAGGCGCTTGTGCAAACCTGGCCGGCCTCGGGTAGACCGGAAAGCTATCTCACGCTTCCATCTCTGCTATTTCGAGTTCCTCGTTGATATCGCCGGACGTCCACTGCTGTGTGCCTGCCGTGCCACGGAATCGTTGGCGATACTGTCTAGGCGTTACATTGAGCCGCCGGAAGAAAATTGCTCGCATATGCGTGGCGCTGTGAAAGCCACAGTTGAACGCCACGGTCTTGAGAGGCGCATCGGTTTCCTCGAGCAGCTTCCTCGCGGTGTCAACGCGCACCTGTTCGACAAACGCGGACGGCGTCACCTTTGCATACTTTGAAAACAGCCGCGAGAAGGTACGCCGGCTGACTGAAACCGCGCTCGCAAGCTGTTCGATCGATAGCGTATCGGTGATGTGCTCGGTCACGTATCCGAGCACCTTGCTGACGATCGGATCCTGGTCCTTCCGTACGCCAACGTAAGGGCTGTATTGAGACTGTCCGCCTTCTCGCTGGATGTAGACGACCAGACGTTTTGCAACTCGCACCGCAAGCTCGTGCCCCCAGTCTTCCGCCACGAGCGATAGACACAGGTCGATGCCTGCTGTCACGCCGGCAGAGGTAAAGAGGCGTCCATCGCGGATGAAAATCCTGTCGGGCTGCACACAAGCCTGCGGAAACTCGTCAGTGAGGCGGTCCGCATCGGCCCAGTGGGTCGTCACTTCCTTGCCGTCGAGCAGTCCGGCGTGCGCGAGCACAAATGCTCCGTTGCAAACGGAGCCAAACCGTGCCGCGCCGCGCGCCTGGTCTTGCAACCATGTCAGAAACTCGCTTCGTGGCTGGGCATCAGGCAACTGCGGTCCTCCTGCTATCAACAGCAGGTCGAATGGTGTGTCGAAGTCTGCATAGCCATAAGGAACTGAGAGTCCCATCCCGTTCGAGCAGGCCACGGTGCCCGCCTCATATCCGACGAGAGAGACCTGATATCGCTGATGCGCAGGCAGGAATGTGTTTGCTTCTGCGAACACGTCAAGGGGGCCAGCGACATCCAGCGCCTGCACACCGTCGAATATAACAATGCCGACTTTCATGCCGTGACCCTCATTGATTGTAAGCACGCCACCGTTGGGACGACACCGCGCCGCCCGGTGGGTGGCTTGCCTGCCGATTCGCGATACAAATGTGTCTTCGATGGACCGGAGTCTATAAGCGAAGCGCGGCGGGATAAAGCGTCCGTGCTGAAAGTCACTTGTTACATGGAGGATGGGTATGCAACCCGGGAAGGCTGGCAACGGTCCGTGCACGTGTGATGCGAGGGTCGCGTCACGCTCCACGCACTGTTCATGGCCGACGCGCATGCCGATCGCTGCTACGTGGCCCAAATCTCACCCCGATTGGCCTGGCACCGCGCCATCTGCGTATTCCAGTTGCCGTGCCGACTATCTATTCTTGATCTCATCAATGCGGCCGTGTCGACGTTCGGACCTGGCACCAATCGAGGACAGATTCATCATGCTAATGCAAAAACATCAAAGCTCTTTCCTGTTCGGGGGAAACGCCCCCTATGTCGAGGAGCAGTACGAACTTTACCTAGCTGACCCGGCGTCGGTCGCCGATGAGTGGCGCGCCTATTTCGACGCATTGCGTGAAACCCCCGCCATCGACGGGAGCGACCGCGATGACGAACCGCACGCGCCTGTTGTTTCCAGCTTCGTCGATCTCGGCAAGCGGTCGCGCGCCACCGGGATGACGCGCGATGACGGTCTTGCGATCGCCAGAAAACAGGTGGCGGTACAGTCGCTGATTGCTGCGTTCCGCATGGTCGGTACGCGCAAGGCGAAACTGGACCCGCTGATGTGGACTGCGCCGCAGGCTTCGGTCGAACTGACGCCAACGTTCTACGGCTTGTCGGCAGCAGACATGTTGACGCGATTCAGTACGGCCGACACGTTTCTTTTTGATGAAGACGCAACGTTGCACGATATCGTCGCGGCGCTCGAACAGACGTATTGCGGCACGCTGGGCGCCGAGTTCATGCATCTGACCGATGCCAGTGAGCGGCGCTGGTGGCAGATGCGGCTTGAGTCAACACGAGCGAGGCCTTCGTTTTCAGTCGCGGAGAAAAATCGGATTCTCGAACGTCTGACGGCCGCCGAAGGACTGGAGAAGTACCTTCACACCCGTTATGTCGGGCAAAAGCGATTCTCGCTCGAAGGCGCGGAGTCGTTGATCGTGCTGCTGGACGAACTCGTGCGCTATGGCGCGTCGAAGAAGGTCAGCAGCGTGGTGATGGGTATGGCGCACCGCGGCCGTTTGAACGTACTGATCAACATTGCTGGCAAGCCTTTGCGCGCGCTTTTTGACGAGTTCGACGGCAAGGATGGGGAGCATCTTCCGGCAGGCGACGTCAAGTACCACAAGGGCTATAGCAGTGTCACGCAGACGAGTGACGGACCAGTCGAAGTCGTGCTGGCATTCAATCCCTCACATCTGGAAATCGTCAACCCGGTTGTGCAGGGCATGGCACGCGCCAAAGGGGAAGCGTTAGGAAGAGGGGACGGCAGTGACGTGCTGCCCGTCGAAATTCACGGCGACGCGGCGATGTCCGGGCAAGGTGTTGTGATGGAGACGTTGAATCTTTCGTACACCCGCGGACACGGTACCGGCGGAACCGTCCACGTCGTCGTCAACAACCAGATCGGATTTACGACGTCGGATCCGCGCGATACGCGCTCGTCGTTCTATTGCACGGACGTCGCGAAGATGATCGAGGCACCGGTTCTGCACGTCAACGCCGACGACCCCGAAGCGGTGGCCATGACGGTGCGGCTCGCGCTCGACTATCGCAGCGCTTTCAGGCGCAGTGTGGTCATCGATCTCGTCTGCTTCCGCAAGCACGGACATCAGGAGCAGGACACGCCCAGCATCACGCAGCCCCTCATGTACGGTTCGATCGCCAGCCATCCAGGCGCGAGGACCGTTTACGCTGAACAGTTGATTCAGGAAGGCGTGGTGACGTCCGTACAGGTCGGCGACTACGTCAATGCTTATCGCGACGGTCTCGAGCTTGCGCGCAAAAGCGAGGCGCCTTCGGGCTCCGTCCAGCCAGACGAAATGCCGGCATGGCCGAAGTTTCTCGAGGACTATGCCGGCCCCGTCCACTATGGCCCTCCGTTGCCCGCGCAGGTGCATGCATGGGCGCAGCAGATATCGACCGTGCCGGACGGTGTTGAACTTCATCCGCTGGTCGGCAAGATGATGGCCGCGCGCCGCGAGATGGCGGCCGGAAGAAAGCCGGTCGATTGGGGGATGAGCGAGCACCTGGCATTCGCCTCGCTGCTGGCCGCTGGGGTGGATGTGCGCTTGAGCGGGCAGGACAGCGCGAGGGGGACGTTCAATCACCGTCACGCCGTTCTGCACAATCAAAAACGGACGAGCCGGTCGGAAGGCGTGTACATCCCGCTCGATCACGTCGACGAAGCACGAGGCCGGTTTACCGTGACGAATTCCATTCTCTCGGAGGCGGCCGTGCTGGCCTTCGAATATGGGTACTCGACGGTGAACCGCAACGCGCTCGTCATGTGGGAGGCCCAGTTTGGGGACTTCGCGAATGGTGCCCAGGTCGTGATCGACCAGTTCATCGCAGCGGGTGCGGCAAAGTGGGGGCAACTCAGCGGCTTGACTCTGTTGCTGCCACACGGGCAGGACGGGCAAGGTCCAGAACACGCGTCGGCGAGGCTCGAGCGATACCTGCAACTCTGCGCGCAGGACAACATGCGGGTCGTCCAGCCGACGACGCCTGCGCAACTGTTTCATTTACTGAGGATGCAAGCGGTTGTCTTCGATCGCCGGCCGCTCGTTGTGATGACGCCGAAGTCGCTGTTGCGTCATCCGGAAGCAGTAAGCACGCTCGACGAGTTGGCCAGGGGCGCGTTCCGTGAGGTCCTGGGCGACACACAGGTCGAGCCGTGGCGGGCGTCGAGCGTGGAGCGCGTCATCGTATCTTCGGGCAAGGTCTACTTCGAACTGCTCGAGCACCGCCGCAAGTCTGGTGTTGAAGATATACCGCTCATCCGTGCCGAACAGCTGTATCCGTTTCCGTCCCGGCAGTTGGCTGCGGAGTTTGCGCGCTATCCGAATCTGAAGACGGTGGTCTGGTGTCAGGAGGAGTCGCGCAACCAGGGTGCGTGGAGTTTCATCGAGCCACAGTTGCGTGAGATTCTGCCTTCGACCGCGCAACTGCAGTATGCGGGGCCGCTCGCATCCGCATCGACTGCGCCGGGTTACCACTCGGCACATGCGGCAAGACAGGCGGCGCTTATTTCGAGTGCATTCGCGGAGTATGCGAGCCAGCCATGACCCGAAACCCAAACGCTGTTTCAGACGCCTTCCGGAAACCATCGCTTGCCGGCGAATCGATGTCGGGCGCCGACATCATCCTGCACGTGCTCAGCGAACAGAGCGTCGATACGGTATTCGGCTATAGCGGCGGCGCGATCTTGCCGACGTACGATGCTGTCTTTCGTTTCAATGAAATGCACGCGGAGAATCCCGGGCGCCAGATCAACCTGGTTGTACCATGGCCAAGGTACATTGGAGTTTCGAGGCTACTCCGACCGTCTTCGAAAGGTTGCCAAAGGCGCCCGTCTGGAAGAGGACAAGCGCAGCGAATTTTTCGATCTGCTGGCGCGGAGCAAGCGACCGCTGCTGTATGCCGGCGGCGGCATTATTGCGGCCGGCGCGACGGCTGAACTGCGTCAGTTTGCCGAGCGCTACAGGATCCCCGTGGTGACCACGTTGATGGGTCTTGGTGCACTCTCCGTGAAACACGAACTGGGGCTTGGCATGCTGGGCATGCACGGCATGGCCTGTGCGAACTACGCGGTGGAAGATTGTGACTTCCTGATCGCGGTGGGTGCCCGGTTTGACGACCGGGTGGCCGGTGGCCGCCCTGACGCATTTGCTCCTGGGGCGCAGTACGTCGCGCATATCGACATCGATGAGGCGGAGATCAACAAGGTCAAACGGGCGCACTGGACCCATGTAGGCGACGCGAAGGATGCCTTGCTGTCACTGATGAAGCACGGTCCTGTCGCGCAAGCGCCTTTGGACTGGCTCGATCATATAAGGGAATTGAAGCGGGTCTACGGTATGAACTATGACCGGAGCAATCCCGCCATTCAGCCGCAATTCGTTGTCGAAAAGCTCAGTGAAATTACCGGCGGGCGAGCAATCATCTCCACTGGCGTCGGCCAGCATCAGATGTGGGCTGCGCAATTTTTCGACTTCGTCGAGCCGCGAAGTTTTCTTACTTCGGGGAGTATGGGCACGATGGGCTTCGGGCTGCCCGCCGCGATTGGTGCCCAACTGGCGCGACCAGATGCCCTCGTGATCGATATCGATGGTGACGGCAGCATTCGCATGAATATTGGCGACCTGGAGACGGCAACCACTTACGGCGTGCCCGTCAAAGTCCTGCTGCTCAACAATCTCGGTGACGGGATGATCCGGCAGTGGCAGCGTCTCTTTTACGAGGGGCGATTGTGCGTGAGCGATAAGTCGCTTCATCGCAAGGATTTTGTCATGGCGGCTCGGGCCGACGGGTTTGAGTTTGCCTGTCGCGTTGAAGCAAAGAGCGAACTTGAGGACAAACTGAAGGCTTTCGTGGAATTTGACGGACCGGCTTTCCTCGAGGTGATGGTCGACCAGGACGCTGATGTGTTTCCGATGGTGGGGCCGGGGCAAACCTACTCGAACATGATCACCGGGCCGTTTATCCCGTCCCGGTCCGAGCGAGAACCCGGAGAGAAGGGCGCAGAGCGTCAAGCGGTTGCGGATATGTTCTAGCCGTATTCCTGCTACGCACCTCGACATGTAAAGAACGACGTAACTACAAGCGATGGATAAGATTTCCGCAATGAAGGTGTACGTGAAGGTGGTCGAAGCGACTAACTTCACGAGGGCTGCCGAAGTTCTGCATACGTCGGCAGTCTATGTGACCCGTATGGTTCAGGCCCTTGAGTCGGATCTGGGCGTGAAACTTCTTATCCGAACAACCCGCCGAAGCAAGCCGACCGATGCGGGCCTTCGCTACTACGAACGTTGCGTCGCGTTGCTTCGGGATTTGGATGAAATGGACGCCGACGCTCAGGCTTCCAGGGGAAACAAAAGCGGAATAGTCCGCGTCAGCATGCCCTCGCTAGTTGCGAAGTCGACCGTTATCCTGGAGCTGCCGAAATTTTTCGCCAGCAATCCGGATATTCGACTGGACATCCGCATTGCCGATCAACACTCCGATCTGATCGAAGAGGGGCTCGACTGTGCGGTGCGCGTGGGAACGGTGAGCGAACCTGGACTGGTTGCCAAAACGGTGGGGCATTACAAAACGCTGACCTACGCGTCGCCCGAATATATCCGGGCCTATGGTGAGCCTTTCACCCTGGATGACCTCGGCGATCATGTCGGCGTGAATTACGCCATGAAGTCAGGCCGTATCAGAAGTTGGGAGTTTCTCGAGGGGAACGAGCTCCGTTCTGTTCCGCTGAAGAGCGCGATCCTGGTTAACGACGCAGATACCTACGTGGCGTGTGGGCTTGCGGGCCTCGGATTGATACAGGGGAGCACTTTCATTCTCGACGCTCATGTGCGAGCCGGCCGATTGAGCAAGGTGCTGAGAGACTATCCGTTGAATCCCCGCCCTGTGTCCGTTGTGTATATGCCTAATCGAACCAAGCCACGGCGGGTCGACATTTTTATCGACTGGTTAGTTGATTTGTATTCGATTCACCGTGCTGATCAGAGCTGATTTGCGTCAGCCCTCGATGACATCGGAGTCGGTTGGCACGCCGTGCTCGGGCGACATCTACTGTGCATTCCGCTCTATCGAAAACGACTCGGCCAGAGCTTTGTTGCAGGAATGATTATCGATAACGCCTCAATTCACATTCGGGGCAAGTGGCGAAATCAGGAAAGGCATCTCCAACTATTGGCGCGCATGCCTGCGTTCCTGATTTAATTATCGCTATTCCGTGCAATGATAAGCTTAAGTTAAGGTCATTTATAAAACAATTGAATGTCTTGTGGATATGCTGGATAAAAACATATCATTCATAAGGGTATGCGTGAAAATAATAAATGCAGTTGAAATTACTCGAGATGAATAAAGCGTACACAGCACCACCGCGCACGGCGCCTACGCGGGCCACCACACGCGCGACGCGGAGTCATTGTTGAGAAAACGGCAATGCAACAAGGCCCGTGGCGGATTCTCTCTTCAAAATTTCGAATAATCTTTTATTTCACTTTTTCGTCATGGGGTTTGCAATCGCTCTGCGGAACAATTCGTGTTTGCTGTCAATTTTATTTTTGTAATTTTTATTTTCAAAGAGAATTCAGTGGCTATTGAAATGATAGGAAAAAGAGATTGGATAATCGAATGTCTGAGTAATAGGATTCCTCCGGTTTCCCCCTGAACCAGGAATACAACGTGAAAATACTGAAGACACAGATTGCAGCAAGCATTTTCTCGATCGTCTCGGCAATGGCGATCGCTCAACCGGCGTATGCCGTGGATATGACCCAGGATAGCGGGTCGCCTGTCGGCGACAACCAGAACTCCCAGACGGCGGGCCCCGAAGGTCCGGTGCTTTTGCAGGACTCTCATCTCATCGAGAAACTGCAGCGCTTCGACCGCGAGCGCATACCCGAGCGCGTCGTGCATGCGCGTGGCACAGGTATCTATGGCGAGTTCGTGCCGACTACAGACATCAGCTCCCTCACCTCTGCCCAGGTGTTCACGCCTGGATCGAAGACTCCGGTCTTCGTTCGATTCTCGACGGTGATGGGCTATCGCGGCTCGCCCGAGCAGGCACGAGACCCGCGCGGTTTCGCTATCAAGTTCTACACGCAGCAAGGCAACTGGGACATGGTCGGCATCAACTGGCCGATCTTCTTCATTCGGGACGCCATCAAGTTTCCTGACTTCGTGCATGCGAACAAACCATCGGCGGTGACTGGCGTGCAGGATCCGAATCTGGCGTTCGACTTTTTCGCCCATTCGCCCGAAGCGACGAACATGCTGACGCACCTCTACACGGACGAGGGCATGCCGGATTCGTATCGCCACATGGACGGCTACGGCGTGCACGCCTTCAAGTTCGTCAATGCAAAAGGTGAAGTTCACTACGTGAAGTTTCACTGGAAGAGCCGTCAGGGTGTCGAAGGCATTCGTCCCCAGGATATCCCGCATTCGATCGGCGCGGACTGGAATCTGATGACTAATGACCTGTACAACTCGGTCAAGGCGCGTTCGTATCCACAGTGGGACCTTTACATCCAGGTGCTCTCGCCGAAGGATCTGGACAAATTCGATTTCGATGCGCTGGATGACACGAAGGTGTGGCCGTCGTCCATCCCGGAGCAGAAGGTGGGCACGATGACGCTCAACCGCGTTCCGGACAACTATTTCGAGTCCACGGAAGAATCGGCTTTCGCGCCGTCGCGGCTCGTGCCGGGGATCGAGCCTTCCGAGGACCGGATGTTGCAGGGTCGCCTGTTCTCCTATGCCGATACGCAGATGTATCGCCTCGGCCCGAACTACAACCAGTTGCCGATCAACCGCCCGGTCGTTCAGGTCCACAACAACAACCAGGACGGCTTCATGAATGAGGGGGATCGAAAGGGCGAAGTGAACTACGAGCCATCCGGAGTCGCCGAAATCTCACAGCAGGACAAGTACAAGTCCGTACAGACGCCGCTGAAGGGGACAACCCAGCAAAGAGCGATCCACAAGACGCTCGACTTCCGTCAGGCCGGCGAGTATTACCGGACGCTGTCCGAGACCGGCAAGACAGATCTGATCACGGCGCTGTCGGGCGACCTTGGCCGCGTGACCAACGACGCGAACAAGTACGCAATGCTCTCGTACTTCTATAAGGCTGATGCCGACTACGGTACCCGTCTCGCGCGTGCGACCAACGCGGATGTCACCCGTGTGAAGGATGCGGCCGCACACCTGAGCGATAACTGAAGCATGCACGGGAGCCTGCGCAAGCAGGCTTCCCAACAAATGACTAAACAGGCTTTCTTACGGAGAACGTAATGCAATGCTCTTTCACTGCCCGGCGCCTTGTTCGGACCGTGGCGGTCGCCACCCTGGCCGCACTGTTGACGGCGAGTTGCGCACAGCATGTGTATCAGCCGGGAACGTATTCGGCCGTGACGGACACGCCGCGTTTCACCGAAGACTGGTTTGTCGCGGCGCGTGCGGGACGCACGGATATCGTTCAGGCGTTGATCGACGCGCATTTCCCGCTCGAGACAACAACGCCCGAAGGCTATACCGCGCTGATCCTTAGCGCGTATGACAATCACCCGGAGACATTGAAGGCGCTTCTTTCTGCAGGCGCCAACGCTTGCGCCGCCGACCGGCATGGCAACACGGCACTGATGGGGGCGCTCTTCAAAGGCGAGACGAATATTGCAACGATGTTGCTCGACACGCATTGCGACATCGATCAAACCAACAACGCGGGGGAAACGGCATTGTCGTTTGCCGCGCTATTCGGCCGACTCGATATGATTCCGGTGCTTGTCGCGCACGGCGCCAACGCGAATCATGTCGATGCGCGCGGCGGGACCGCGTTGCAAATGGCGATCGCACAACACAACCCGGCTGCGGAGGATGCATTGCGGCACGCCGGCGCGACACAATGAGACGTGGCGGATAAACCGCCGATCACGCCCGCTTCAACAACGCACTATCCACCGTCGGCGCTGCCTGGCATCGCCTACCTGCGCACGCCGTTCATGCTCTTGCCTGCCCAGACGGGGCGCCCCGTAATCGCGAGCGCCGCCGCGCCGATTGAATGGAGCATGAAGGTGCGTCGATGGGTTCGCATGTTCGATGGCTCCCTGTCACGCTACGAGCACACGTTCCGGGGGCGCCATGAATTCCGGCCCAACGGGATCCTTGACGAACTGCGCGACAATCGCGTCAATTTGCTCGAACGCCTTCTCGTCGAGGCGCCAGCCGAACACATCTTCGATCCCGTCCAACTGCGCCGGACGACGTGCGCCCCACAGCGCGATCGTCGGGCCGCGATCGAGCACCCAGCGCACCGCCAGTGCGAGCACCGACTTGTCGAAGTTATCGCGCGCGAACACGTTCAGCGCTTTCACGGCCGCGACATACTGCTCGCGACGCGGCTCGCGAAACTTCGGGTCGCGCTGGCGCAGATCGTCGCCCTCGAAACGCGTCTCGACACCGATGCGCCCCGCCAGCAGCCCGCGGCATAATGCCCCATAGGCAAGCGCGACGAGCCCATGCTGTTTTGCGTACGGCAGCACGTCGCGATCGATATCGCGCTCGAACAGGTTGTACGGCGGTTGCGTGGTCGACAGCGGCGCCACGCGCCGGAACGCATCCATTTGCGCAGGCGAGAAGTTGCTGACGCCCAGCGCCCGTACCTTGCCTTCCTTGCGCAGATCGTCGAGCACCGCGGCGGTTTCTTCGATCGGCACCAGCGGATCGGGCCAGTGGACCTGATACAGATCGATGTAATCTGTCCGCAAGCGCCGAAGCGTATCCTCTACTTCTTGACGAATGCGCTCTGGCGACGAATTGCGGAACACCGCACCGTCGTGCCATTCCAATGCGACCTTGGTCGCGATGACCGCCTTGTGCCGATATCCATCGGCCAACGCCTTGCCGACAATCTCCTCCGATGCGCCGAAGCCGTACACCGGCGCTGTGTCGATCAGATTGACCCCGCTGTCGAGCGCCCGGCGGATCACCGCGATCGAGTCTTTCTCATCGGTGCCGCCCCACATCCATCCGCCGATCGCCCAGGTGCCAAGGCCGATGCGTGAGACGGGGGTCGTTAAACCTTCAATTGCGATTGTTTCAATAGTCATGTGAAGCTCTCTAATCAAAGCACTACGTAAAGCACCACATCCGGGTCGAATGCGATCTGACTAACGGCGACGTGCCCATCGGACGGGCAGGAGAGCCGATTATTTCAGCGGCATCCGGCGATCACAAGAAGGCACCTGACGGTTTCATACTTTCCCCATGGAAACTAATTGCTACGACGGCGCTTACGCGCACGACAATCCGCAAAAAAAAACCGATGACCTGGCGCGGAACATCATCGAGCAGATCGCGGACAAGTGGACGATCCTCGTCATCGACGCGCTCGGTACGCACGGCGAGATGCGTTTTTCGCGGCTGCGCGAAGTGGTGGAGGGCGTGAGCCAGAAAATGCTCACCAAGACATTGCGACAGCTTGAGCGTGACGGCCTCGTCACGCGCTACGTGCATCCGGTGATCCCGCCGCGGGTCGACTATCAGCTGACGCCGCTGGGGCGGAGCCTGCTCGACAAGATCTGCGGGATATGGGATTGGGTCGAAGTCCATATGAGCGAAATGGAATTGGCGCGGCGCGAGTTCGACCACGGCGAAAAGCGGGTCGATCACCTGCGCCCGCGTGATGTGCCGATCGCTTAGCGCCGCCGTCGTAATGCGAGGTCGAAGCTGACCGCCACTGTCGAGCCGCCAGCAAGGCCGTGAGAAATTGCCCATAATTGCGCGCAGTCTTCGAGCAACCGTTGGGACGTTTCATGAAAGCAGATTCTGTCACACCGCGATCCCCGATCGCATTTCTGGCTGTCGCGTTGACGTTCGCGATCAACATGATGGGCACAACGCTACCGACGGCAATCTATCGGTACTACCAACTGCAGTATGGTTTTACCCCGACCATCATCACGGTGATCTATGCCTCGTATGCAATCGGGGTGCTGGGTGCACTGCTACTGGTCGGCAACTGGTCCGATCAGCTCGGCCGTCGTCGCATGCTACTGGCCGGACTGTTTGCGTCGGCCGCATCAGCGCTGATGTTCCTGCTCAGCGACGGGCTGGCGCTGCTGATGCTCGGCCGCCTGTTGTCGGGAATCTCCGCCGGCATCTTCACAGGAACCGCCACCGTAGCTGTGATCGAACTCGCGCCGCCTGCGTGGCGCGGCAAAGCCATGCTCGCGGCTACGGCGTCCAATATGCTCGGGCTGGGTTGTGGTCCTTTGCTAAGCGGCATCCTCGTCGAACTATTCCCCTGGCCGATGCGCCTGCCCTATGCCGCGCATCTCGCGTTGGTGGGTGTCGCCGCGCTGGTCGTCCTTGGCGTGCCGGAGACCGCTACGATGTCTGCGCGCGTGAAGCTCGGCATCCAGAAAATTTCGCTTCCTGCCGAAGTACGCCGTGCGTTTATTCCTGCCGCGCTGGCGGGGTTTGCCGGTTTCGTCGTGGTGGGCTTCTTTGCGGCTGTCGCTCCACAACTGATTCGGGTCGTACTCGGTTTTCACAGCGGCATCGTGACTGGCGCGATCGTGTTCCTGCTGTTCGCGTGCTCCGCACTCGGGCAAATCGTGCAGACGGTCATTACTGCCCGATGGAGGCAAGCGGCTGGCTGCGTTGGACTCGTCGTGGGACTGATATGTGTTGGTCTGTGCGTGCCGGAGCGCTCGCTCGGTGCGCTTTTGCTCGGCACCGCCCTGGCAGGAATCGGGCAAGGCATCAGCTTTCGCGCCGGGTTGGGCGAGATCGCGTCCGCGGCGCCGGCGCACAGGCGAGCGGAAGTCACGTCCAGCTTTTTCCTCGTGCTTTATGTGGCGATCTCACTACCTGTGATCGGCCTTGGCATCGCCGTGCAGCTCGCCGACATTCAACGCGCGACGTTGCTCTTCGTTGGCTTGACGATAGTGCTTGTGCTTATCGCGCTGCTCCTGCTGATGCGTGAGCAGGCGGATACGGGGCAAGATTCGCGAGTGATCGGTGACTGAACACGAAGCCGCTCGAATTCGGCAGCGCTATACTTTGCTGACGTCCGCCAACACGTGCCATCACCCCCTGTTCCATGACTGAAAATGTCCAGTTCCAGCAAGTGTCCGAGATACCCGGCCTGGTGCTGAGTACCGCACACTTTGCGGATTTCAGTTTCGACCGCCATTTTCACCTCGATTTCCACGTCGGGTTGGTGACGGACGGGGTGCAGCGCCAGAGAGTTAACGGAAAGAGCGTACTGCACGCACCCGGGACTGTCGTTCTGATGCCGCCAGGCGAGATTCACGATGGAATCGTGGAGGACGGCAGCCAATCCACGCTCAAGACTTTCCGCCTTTCGCGCGAACTCGTTGCAAGCGTGGCGGAGGAGATCAGCGGCCTTCATCGCGAGCCGGAATTCGCCGGCGCCTTGCTTGAGGATCCGTTGCTCGCGGGCCATCTTCTTCGACTGCACGATGCGATGCGACGGTGCAACGCCGCGAGCAGTCTCGAGATGCAGACGGAATGGCTCACGTTGCTGGAATGCCTGTTGAGTCAATCGCGCGCGATCGTGCCTGAAACGGTCCAGGGCTCGCTCTCGCGCATTCAGTGGGAACGCGTCAGAGACTACTGCTTCAGTCATCTCAGCGACAAGATCACGTTGGACGAATTGGCCGCGTTGTGCTCACTCGGCAGGTTCCAGTTCCTCAAGCAATTCAAGCAGACCGTGGGGATGACGCCTCACGCGTGGTTGCTCCGTCTTCGTCTCGAGCGGGCTTGTGCGCTTTTGTCGCGAAGCTCGCAAGCGATCGCAACAGTCGCTCAGGAAGTCGGGTTCTACGATCAAAGCCACTTCAATCGCGCTTTCCGGCAGGCATACGGCGTCGCGCCGTCGTGCTACAGGGCGTAAGACGCGCAGTTGGCGGCAGAGCACGAGGTTCAGCGCAATCTCGCCCTGTGGCTGCGCGACTGATCAATTTTTTACAAGTCCGGCGGCCTCACTCGACATAGGATGCGCCAATCCGGGGGGAAGTTCTCCTCCCGTCGAGTTGAGGATAGGACAATGGACAGCAGTAATCGATCACACGTTGCCAGGGCGCCGGCTCTGGGTTTTACGAGCGATAACATCGCGGGCGCGTCGCCAGAGGTAATTGAAGCCATCGCGGCGAGCAGCGCCGGGCAAGCGAGCCCATATGGAGGAGATGAGTTCACTGCCCGCGTCGAACGCAAACTGAGCGAAATCTTCGAGCGCGAAGTCGACGTGTTTCTCGTGCCGACCGGCACCGCCGCCAACTCCTTGTGCCTGAGCGCGATGACGCCGCCTTGGGGCAACATCTATTGCCATCCGTCGAGCCATATCAACAACGACGAATGCGGCGCGCCCGCGTGGTACACGAATGGCGCGAAGCTGGTCACCGTGGACGGGCAATCAGCGAAGATAGACCCCGCAAGTCTTCATGGCGCGGCTCGCGTGAAGGTAGGCGACGTGCATTCGACGCAGCCGTCCTGCGCGAGCATCACGCAGGCGACGGAAGAGGGTGGCGTGTACACACTGGCCGAGATCGAAGCGCTGGGGGACGTCTGCAAGGCATCTTCCATCAAACTTCATATGGATGGCTCACGATTCGCCAATGCGCTAGTGTCCCTCGGCTGTTCGCCTGCGGAGATGACGTGGAAGGCCGGGGTCGATGCCTTGTCGTTCGGCGCGACCAAGAATGGTGTGTTCGCAGCGGAAGCGATCGTGCTGTTCGATGCATCCCTTGCACCCGAAATGGGCTACCGTCGCAAGCGCGCGGGCCATCTGTTCTCGAAGATGCGCTTTCTTTCGGCGCAGATCGACGCGTACTTGACCGACGATCTCTGGTTGCGCAACGCACGCCAGGCCAACGACGCCGCGCAGCACCTGAGCCGAGGACTCGCGGGGTTGAGCGGCGTTGAGGTGCTCGGCGCGACTGGGGCCAACATTATCTTCTGTCGATTGCCTTCCGTGGCCATCCAATCGCTGCTTCAGGCGGGATTCGGGTTCTATCACGATCGTTGGGAACAAAACGTTGTGCGGTTCGTGACTTCCTTCTCCACCACGATTGAGGATGTCGACAATTTGCTGGCGCATGTGACGCGCGCGGTGCCGGCGCACGGCGTTTGACAGGAGCAGATCGCGCGTGCCACTCTGAATTTTTCGCCACCACCTGTCCGTTAGCATGCCGCCCGAGCGTCATTGTCATGGCGGCCCGATATGTTCACCCGCCCTAACCCCATGACGGAGGCTCATATGCAATACCTATTGATGATCTATTCGCAGGAAAACGGCTGGAACCAGATGACCGACAGCGAGCGGCAGCAAGGCGTCGCCGCGTATCACGCGTACACCGAATCGTTGAAAAAAGCGGAGGTGCTGGTGGGCGCCAACCGGCTGCAGAACACCAACACGGCCACCACGGTGCGGCTCGTCGACGGCAAGCCGCAGGTGCTTGACGGGCCGTATTCCGATTCGAAGGAGCAGCTCGCCGGCTACTACCTGATCGAGGTGCCCAACCTGGACGCGGCAATCGCGTGGGCGTCGCGTTGTCCCGGCGCGGCGCACGGCCTCATGGAAGTGCGCCCGGTCTGGACTGCTCCCTACGACGCGCCATCTGCTGCATGAGTCCGTCCGGCGGCGGCGGCGGCCGTGACGCTGACGGCGCCGCGCGTTCGATTGCCGAGGCGGTCGCTCGCCGCAGTTACGGCAAGCTCGTCGCCCTGCTGGCGATGCGCACGCGCGACGTCGCCGCCGCCGAGGACGCGCTCGCCGACGCGTTTGCAGCCGCGCTCGCGGACTGGCCCGAGCGCGGCTGCCCCGCGAATCCCGAGGCGTGGCTGATGACGGTTGCGCGCCGCCGGGCGATCGATGGCGCGCGCCATCGACATGTCGGCGACGAAGTAACAAACCAGCTCGCGATCCTCGCCGACGAGATCGACGAGCATGAAGCAGGCGTGTTGCCCGACCGCCGGCTTGCGTTGCTGTTCGCGTGCACACACCCTGCACTCGAGGCCGCGATTCGCACGCCGCTGATGCTGCAGGTGGTGCTGGGGCTCGAAGCGAAGACGATTGCGTCCGCGTTCCTGATGTCGCCCGCCGCGATGAGCAAGCGCCTCGCGCGGGCGAAGAACAAGATCCGCGAAGCGGGCATTCCGTTCAGCGTACCGGAGCGCGAGGAGTTGCCCGGCCGGCTCGCTGCCGTGCTGGAAGCGGTCTATGCGGCGTACGCGGAAGGATGGACCGATCCGGTCGGCGGCGATACCGAGCGGCGCGATCTTGTCGGCGAGGCCCTGTTTCTTGCACAACTGCTCATTGAGCTGCTGCCCGAGGAGCCAGAGGCACTGGGTCTGCTCGCGCTAATGCTGTATGCGCAGGCGCGGCGCGATGCGCGACGCGATGCGGCCGGCGACTACGTGCCGCTTTCGGCTCAGGATCCGGCGACATGGAACACGCCGATGATCGACGCAGCCAACGCATTGCTGCGGCGCGCAAGCACATTCAACGCAATCGGACGCTTTCAGCTCGAAGCCGCGCTGCAGTCAGCGCACATTTACCGCTGTCAGACGCATCGGTCGAACTGGGACGAGATCGTGCAGCTCTACGATGCGCTGCTCGCGATTGCGGCATCGCCGGTGGTTGCGGTGAACCGTGCGCTCGCCCTGGCGGAACGGGACGGCCCGCAGGCGGCGCTCGACGCGCTCGCGCCGTATGCGAACGATCCGCGGCTGGCCGACTACCAGCCGTACTGGGCCGCGCGCGCCGATCTGCTCGCGCGTGCCGGCGCGACGGCCGAAGCGCTCGGCGCGTACGATCTCGCGATCGGACTCGAGCGTGATCCGGCCGTGCGCCGGTTCCTGCAGGGCAAGCGCATCGCGCTGTCTTCGGCGAGAAGTTAGATCGGCGCGTTGCGTTTGCTACGCGAGGTTGCAATCCTTGCGCCGACGCGGAATCCTCAACACCCGCACTTCCACTGCGGCTGCTGCAGTGTCATCCCGTGCTGCCCCTTGTACGCGGCGACCGCGGGCGAGGTCCACCCCTCCAGCATCTGCGGAGCGAGCCGGTAGATCTCGATGCCGAGCGGACGGCATACCTCCAGCGGATCGCGCGCGTCGGGTCCCCACATCGGCAACGAGAGATCGCCGCCCGGGCACGTCGACAACGCGCAAAGCAGGTCGATTTCCGCGAAAAATTCGAGGTAATCCCCCTTCTTCGCGGGACAGGCTTTCATGAAGTACTTGTCTTCGAGATTCAGCCCGGTGCACTGGAACACGTTCAGCACGTCGTGCACGTCGTATTCGGTCAAGCCATACGGAGCAATTGCGCGCGTCAGGTTCGAGTGGCAGTGGAAATGGAAATCCTCACCCGTCAGCATGCGGTTCACGTACGGATCACAACGCGTGCCGAGCAGGTCGTGAACGCGGCCGCCATGCTCGTCGACGCCGTAGTCGGCGAGGCTGTCGTCGGTGATCGTCACCATGGGACGCAGGAAGGGTAGCGTCGACCACAAACGGTCGAAGGTGCTTACATGCGCCTGCTGCAACTGGCGCGTGCGCGAGGCCCACATGCGCTCGCGCGGGTTGTGCAGATTCCACATGTTCAGGTCGGCCACTTGCGGACCTTCAATCGTGACGATCCGAAACACATGACCAGCCGGTACGGTCCATGCCTGACCCGAGCGGATGGGCACGACGATCGATTCGACCAGTGTGCGCGTATCGTGTTCGGAGGCGATGCGACCATAAAACGCCTTGTCGGGGTCGAGCGCGGATCCCTTGGTGGATTGATAGGCGGCGGGGTAATTCAACATGATGGAGACTCCTTGATAAAGCACACGGACAGGCTGCGCTTGTCACGCACTATCGCCTGTTTGAGCAGTAGCCGTGAATCGGTGGACTAAGCCGGAATGAGAGGCAACGAATCAAAGGTAATCGAGCAGGGCGTGCTCCGATTGCTTCAGGTAACCGGCGAGCGCGGCGCTCGCCTCGGCGGTGCGCCCACTCGCGATCAGTTCGAGAATTTCCTGATCCTTCGCAATCCAGGGACGCTGGAAGCGCCGCTCGTCGGGGGCCGAGGCAAACACGAGGCGCAGTTGCGCCAGTATCGTCGTGAAGAATGTGTCGAACAGCGGGCTGCCGAGCAACTGCACGATGCGCCGGTGAAACAGCAAACTGTAGGTGCCGACGCTGCGCCAGTCGCCTTCGTCCGCCGCCGCTTGCGCGTGCACGACTGCGTCGCGCATCGCCGCGATTTCATCTTCCTCAATCGGGTCCTCGCGCATCAGGGCTTGCAGTTCGAGCGTGCGCCGCACCCGATAGATGTCGCGCACATCGTGGCGCGTCAGGGTGCGCACGATCACGCCGCGATGCCGGTAATGCACCGCGAGCCCTTCACGGCACAAGAGACGCAGCGCTTCACGCAGCGTGTTGCGCGAGACGTCGTGCGCCTGGGTGAGGTCGTTCTCGACGAGTGCGGTGCCCGGCGGCAATTTGCCTTCAATGATCTCGTTGCGGATCGTCGACAGAATCCGGTCCGTGACCGATTGCTCGGGCTCCTGCCCAGCGAGGGGGGTAACAGTTGATTGCGAGGTGGGCATACGGTGTTTTATGCAAGGTGGACGTCTTTGAGGAAGCTGGCGATACGCGAAGTCTTGTCGAGCGTCGCGAGTTCGCGCGGCGGCGCATCGCTCACGATCGTGCCCGCTTCCATGAACACGATACGGTCTGAAATACGGAACGCAAAGTTGATTTCGTGTGTGACGATAATCATGGTCATGCCTTCCTGGGCAAGTCCCTCAATGACCTTCAGTACTTCGTTGACCAGTTCCGGATCGAGCGCCGAAGTCGGTTCGTCGAACAGAACAATCGAGGGCTGCATCGCCAGTGCCCGCGCAATCGCGACGCGCTGCTGCTGACCGCCGGACAACTGATGCGGATACTTGTGCGCATGCGCAGCCATGCCTACCTTTGCCAGCAGGCGCATGCCGGATTCGTCGAGCGGGGCCCCGTTCAGACGCCCGTGGTAGCGAGGCGCAAGCGTCACATTCTGCAGCACCGTTTTATGCGGAAACAGGTTGAAGCTCTGAAACACCATGCCGATATCGAGGATGCCGCGCATGTACTTCGCATGCGGCACCTTGCCATGCCTCGCACGCGGCGGCCACAGGAACGCCTTGTCATGCAGGCGCACTTCGCCGCCGTCGAGCGTCTCGAGGCCATTCAGCGTGCGGATCAGCGAAGTCTTGCCCGAACCCGACGGGCCGATGATCGACACCACCTCTCCTGCGCGCACGGTCAAGTCGATCCCCTTGAGCACTTCATGATCGCCGTAGCGCTTGCGGATGCCGATGGCTTCCAGCGAACGCGTCGCGCTGCTTGTTCGCGCGGTACGAACGTCCTTTGCTGCCTGCACAGGCCGCGGTGTTTCCACAGGAATGACGGCATTCGCAGCTCGCGTGCGGAGCGTGACATCAAGGTGCTTTTCGAGCATCTTCAGCGCCTGGCCGAACACCGTGACGATCAGCACATAGTAGAACGAGACGGCCAGCATCGTCTCCAGCACCTTGAAGTTCTGCGTATACAGGCGTTCGCCAACCAGCAGGATTTCCGCGAGCGAAATGACGGACACGAGCGACGTCAGTTTGACGATCGTAACGTACTCGTTAATGAGCGAGGGCAGCGCGACGCGAAACGCCTGCGGCAGCACGATCAGCCGCTGCAGGCCGACGAAGCGGATACCGAGCGCCTTGCCCGCTTCGAGCTGGCCCTTGTGGAGCGACAGCAGGCCGCCGCGATGGATCTCGGCGATGTAGGCCGCTTCGCTGATCGAAAGCGCCAGCAGGCCGGCCCAGAACGGGTCGGACAACAGGCCGCCCGTCCAGGGCAGCACCTGCGGCAAGTTATAGACAAAGATCAGCAGCACCAGCAGCGGCAGGCTGCGAAAGAGCCAGATGTAGGTGCTGCACGCCACGCGTAGCGGCATGAACGCAGACTGTTTGCCGAGCGCGAGTGCGAAGCCCGCGACAATGCCGATCAGCCAGGTCGCGGCGCTCAGTTCGACGACGAGCCAGGTGGCTTTCCAGAAGGCGGCGTCGAACAACAGCGAAGCCGTGTAGTGCCAGTCGAATACCATGTGCTTCCCCTTACGACGCGCAGCCACGAGGGCGCGGGCGAGTGCCCGGCCTCAGGCTGAGCGCGCAACGTGCAGTTAGTTCGATGCCGTACCGAGCGCCTGGGCAATGTCATTGCCGGTCGGTTCGGCGACGTTGTACTGCTTGAGTAGCGCCTGGTATTCGCCTAACTGCTTCATCGACGCAAACGCGCTCTTCAATTGGCCGAGCAGCGCGTCATTGCCTTTCTTGACGCCGAGCCCGATGACGACCGGATAGAGCGGGGTCGTCGACGTAATTGCCACGCGTCCGCCGAGCTTGTTGACGGTCATTTGCGCGACGGCCGAGTCTTCGAATTGCGCGTCGACGGCGTGCGAGAGGACGGCCTGGGCCGCTTCCGGCGAAGTCTCGAACTCGCGCACGTCGATTGCGCCGCGGCCCGCAGGCGTACAGACCTGCTTCGACACGTCGTTGAGTTTCGGAATCCACGACGCACCCTTGATCGAGCTCACGCGCTTGCCACGCAGATCTTCTGGCTTCTTCGGCTCAAAACCGGTGTGGCTCAAGGCGAGCAGCGAGCCGCCGGTTTTCAGGTAGGGCACGAAGTCGATCTGTTTCGCGCGCTCCGGCGTCACGTAGAGCGCCGACGCGATTACGTCGAAGCGATTGGCGTTCACGCCGAGGATCAGATTCGCGAAACGTGTGTCGACGAAGCCGGGCTGGAGCTTCAGGTGCCCGGCGAGCTTCGTCATGAACGCGGGATCGAAGCCGGCGGGGTCTGCGTCCTGCACGTAGTCGTAGGGCGGATATGTCAGATCCGCACCGATCGTCAGCTTGCCGGGCGCCACGGTCGGCGCGCCGCTCGAGGCGAACGCGTGAGACGCGGCGAATAGCGCGAGCGCGGCGGCGCACTTCGCGACCCGCGGCAGGGAGGGCATGACAGTTTTCAGATCAGGTTGGGCTTTCATGGAGTTCTCGCTCGTCGGGGTGGAGGTAATATACATTGTTGAACAATAGAAAAAATATTGTTCAACAATAATTCATGCATAAGCAGGATCCGAGCCAAGGAAGCGAGGAGGTGGGTGAGCGCGCTGTGATGTAGGTCTGGTGTGGCTGTGAGGGAGACGCGGGCTGGTCTTTAACGGAGGCGCGGCTGTCGTCGGCGCACCGGTTCCGTGCGCCTGCGCGTGTTACCGGCGAACGCGTTCAGGAACGGTGCATTTCGTGGGGAAGAAGGGAGCGTGCCTGCGCGGCGCGACTCACCCAATGCTGCCCGCAAACCTCTCAGCCAACCGCTCCCGCTCGAACGCCTCGACAACGAAATCGACAAACACCCGTGTTTTCGCCGGCAGCAGCGCTCGCGTCGCGTAGTAGATCGAGATCGCCCCGGCGTCCGCGTACCAGCGCGGTAGCAATCGCACGAGTTCCCCCCGTTCAATCGACGACAGCACGTCCGACACGGCCAGCAGCGTCACGCCCAGTCCGAGAATCGCTGCCTCGCGCATCGCTGCCGGGTCATTGACCATGATGGTCTCGCCAAGCTGTGCGGGCATCTCATTGCCCACTGCGTTACGCATGGTTCGGTGACGCACGCGGCCCGTGCGGCTCGAGCGCATCACGATGCCGTCGAGGTTCGCAAGATCGCCGGGATCGGCCGGTGTGATGCGGCCGGCCATGTATGCCGGAGACGCGACCGCCACGAGATGCGCAGGCGCCAATGCGCGCGACACGACGCCCGGGGCGAGATCGAAGCCACCACCCAGCGCGGCATCGTATCCCTCTTCAATCAGGTCAACCGGCCGGTT
Organism: Paraburkholderia sp. WS6; assembly: GCF_030464835.1. NCBI lineage: Bacteria > Pseudomonadati > Pseudomonadota > Betaproteobacteria > Burkholderiales > Burkholderiaceae > Paraburkholderia > Paraburkholderia sp. WS6. Next base: position 64,636 of record NZ_JALQCK010000001.1, on the reverse strand, counting down.
CTCGAAGTGCCAATCAGGACGAATCATTGGATAGCGCGCGAGGAACGCCGGCAGCAGCGGCATGACGTACGTGATGCCGAACGTTGGCGCCATGCTGACTTTCAGCACGCCGGCCGGCTCGCTGCGATCGTTCGACACGGACGCGATTGCCGCCTGCAGCGCGTCCAGATTGCCGCCGATTTCCACGAGAAAGCGCTCGCCCGCCTCGGTCAACGTGAGCTTGCGCGTCGAGCGTTGGAACAGCCGCACGCCGAGATTGCGTTCGAGCAGCGCAACGTTCCGGCTGACCGCGGCGGGCGTCAGCGCAAGACGCCGCGCGGCCGCGGAGAAGCTGCCCGTTTCGGCGCTACGGACAAACGACTCGAGGTTGGCGAGGGTTTCCATCCAGGAATCTTAAAGCATTGCTTGAAAATAATTCAAGCGATTCACAGCTAATCATCAAGCAATAAAGGCGGCAACATTCAGTCACCTAGCCCCGGGAGTGAACCTCAGATGTCCCTCTCCTTGCCGGCTTATCACTTGATTGATCACTCTTCACCAGGAGCATCGTTATGAGCACCATCGGTATCATCGGAGCAGGCGCCATCGGGTCCGCGTTCGCGAGAGCGCTGGCGGGCAAAGGCCTCAAAGCCGTCATCGCGAACAGCCGAGGCCCTGCCTCACTCGCCGACCTCGCACGCGAGCTCGGCCCCTTGATCACGCCGGGAACGCGCGAACAGGCGGCCGCGCAGGACATCGTCCTTGTCGCCGTCAACTGGACGAAGCTGCCGACCGCCTTGGCCGGGCTGCCGGACTTCGGCGGACGCATCGTGATCGACGCGAACAACCCGATCGAGCCGCCGCTGTTCAAACCGGCTGAATTGCATGGCCGGACGTCGAGCGGAATCTTCGCGGAACTCGTGCCGGGCGCACGCGTCGTGAAGGCGTTCAACCATCTTCCGGCACATCTCCTTTCGAAGGATCCGCAGGCCGAAGGCGGACGCCGCGTGTTGTTCTTCGCGGGAGACGACGGGCAGGCGAAAGCGGCAGTGAGCGGACTGATCGAGCAGCTCGGTTTCTTCGGCATCGACCTGGGTTCGCTCGAAGCCGGGGGCAAGTTAGTTCAAATTCCGGGCGGCCCGCTGCCGGTGCACAATTTCGTCAAGTTTGGATAAGCAAACCAAGGCGCGGAAAACCGCGCCTTTCAAACTTGCTTTAAGGGCAACTTGCGGGAGCTGTGGGAGACGGCCAGAAAGCGGCGCAAACAGTTCTCGACGATTTGCGAGACGTCGTTGTCATAACCGGCGCAGTAGAGACTGCCGAGAAACGAGATTGAGCCGACTGCGAATAGTCCGCCGCCGCTCGGGCTGAAGCCGCAGATCATGTGGGCTCGAATGCCGCTATGCACTCTAGGTTTGCCGACCATTCGATTGAAGAGAAGCTCCTCGGGAACGGTCACGAAACTGGCGTCGTGATTGTCGGAGTACGCGACCACTGTCACGTAGGCGGGCGTGCCGAGGTCGGCCGCAGTTTGATCAATTTCAAAGCCCGCAGCGCCGCCGCCAGACAAGCCGAAGTTTCCAAGTGGTTCTCCTGCTCCTGCTTTAACCGCCGCGAACAGCCAGGAATGTTCGGTGGCAAACGAGGCCGGCGTGCGGCGATAGAATGTGCCCCGAAAATCTCCCTCCGCCGTAAACCCGACTCCCGCAACTTTTTGCGGCGGCAATCCGTTTCGACGCCACATCCCCCCATACTCGCCATCCAACTGGTTGTAGTACTCACCGGGCTGACTTTCCCATACCCGCATGCCCGCCTCGGCTCGACGAATTTCGAGCAGATGCGGTGCAGACGCTGCGCGCCCGATTTTCCAGTAGAACCCGTTTCCGCCAAGGTACATCAGGCTTCCACCCGCAGACCGATAGGCGAGGAGCGCATCGAGCATTCGGCGGGTATGGTATTCGGGGTGAGAGCCGGTCAGAACGACGTCATAGTGCTTCAACGCGTCGACGCCTCGCTCATCGAGATCCTCGTCCGTAACGACATCAAATTCGAATCCTTTTTCCCTTAACCAGTTGGTCAGATGGGAGTCCGCGGAGAAGTGGCGCAGACCTGAGCCATGCTTGTCAAGGAACGTCAGATAACCTGGACGCATTGTGAGAATCGGGCGCAGGCGGGAGGAGAGGCTTATACCTGAGCCATCACTGTGGGAGTTGTATGTTGATGTACCAAATGCAGTTACGACGTCCGGGTTGTGAGGATAGCCGCCCCATTTGTCCACGCGATCGGCAAGCGCGCCCGAAAAATTTCCGCGAGCGTTGTTGGCGTAGGCCAAGTAAGTCAGCGTGGGTGCAAGAAACGCGATGCGCGCATGCTTCCCCTCCGGCGCAACCGTGACGTAAAACGGAATCGTATCGACCCCTTCTCCATTGTCCACGCGCAGTCCATAGACACCCGATGCCATGTCGGCCGGAATTTTCAGATGTACCGACGTTTGCCAGCCACAGTCCGACAGGTCGTCAGCGTGGAACCGGATCGCGGCGTATTCATTCGGTGCATGCTTCCAGTCCAGCTCGCGTCCGGTCCACCCCGACGACCGAACTGCCCTCATTGGTGCGTTCACAAGCGTCAACGGGGCTCCGCTATCAAGGCAGTTCGGTACGCTCGTGTGAGCAAGCGTTGGCGTGAAGTCCCAATGTGCCAACAGGATGTCCTCGCGCTGATCGCCGCGTGCATCGTTGCTAGGCGCGCGCAACTCCGGGCTTTCGATGAAGCCGTTGAAGGCGTGCTCCGGGTATCCTGTCCAGACAGCCGCAAAGCACACGGAAGTAGCGTCGAACGAGGCGGCAGAGAACGGCACTTCAAAGTCCGCCACGTTCCTGAATGCCTCTTCGCGTGCGTTTGTACCGGAGCTAATCGCCCGGATGTGCCCGTCACGGTCGATCGATATCTGCAGATTTGTCCACAGATCGGCGGCGACAGGTACGCCTGTTGTGATCAGCTCCCCGTTCGCGAGGCTCTGGAAAACAAGTTCGCCGCGAGTGAGAGCGATCGTTACACCATGCGTTCCATCGTGGTTCTGAAGAGCGACCAATGTCTGGAGGGAAGCGTCTTCAAGCGTGGGTTGAACCGTCAGGTAGAGCTTGATGTGCTGAATGTTCTCCAGAGCCGGCATCGGGCCGTAAGCGCAGGAGCCGGGAAATATTGGCTGCTCCTGTCCTGGGTAGGTGCTTTGCAGCCGGACATCGATCGGGACCAGTTTCATCCCAGGCCCATCGGGGTTTGGGTCACAACAATCTATGCGCTCAACAGCTGCCGTAAAGGCGCGAGCGCCGCGCGAACTGATTTTGAACGCCAGTTCCTGACCAGCGTGTGCGCTCCACGGGGTTGCATAGCCGATGATCGCGGGAGTTTGGGAGTCTGAAGTAGTCATAGTCAAATGATCAATCATTCTTGGTCGTGGTTCCAGGCGCTGCTCTGCGACCGCCTACGGCCAGGGGAAACCCCCTGTGAGATTTTATTTTACAATGGTTGCAAATAGAACCAAAAGTGGTCACTATCGAGTCCAGTGTACTTTAACCACTTGGGGTGTGCGATGAAAAAATTGGTCTATTCGGCAATGACGGTCGCTGCAGTTCTCGTCTTCGGTAGCGCAAGCGCCCAAGAGGTTGTTCTTGTTGGAGTTTCCGGGCCTTTGACCGGCCCCCAGGCGGCGGAGGGGAAAGACAACGAGAATGGCGCGCGCATGGCGGTTGACGAGCTGAATAGCGCCGGAACAACGATTTCCGGCAAAAGCGTAACATTCAAATTGGTATCGCAAGATGACCAGGCGGATCCCCGGATCGGGGTGCAGGTCGCGCAGAAGCTGGTCGACGCCAAGGTGGCCGCAGTTCTGGGCCCATACAATTCCGGAGTCGCGATTCCGGCCTCCAGGCTCTACCAGAACGCTGGCATCCCGATGCTTTCGGTTGCGTCAAACCCGGCGTTGACTCTCCAAGGCTTTAACGAAGTCTTTCGTATCGGAGCTAGTGACGGGCAACTCGGCGGTGCGATGGCGAATTTCGCCGTCGATACGCTTAAAGCGAAAACAGCGGCAGTCATGGATGACCGGTCGGCCTACGGGCAAGGCGTGGCCGAAGAGTTCATGAGCGTGGCCAAGGCACGCGGGCTGAAGATTATCGACCAGCAATACACGAATGGTCAGGCCGTCGATTTCAAGGGCGTCCTCTCTCAGATCAAGGCGACGAATCCCGATGTCATCTTCTATGGTGGCTACGCGTCGCAAAGCGGCCCACTTGTCAAACAGATGCGTCAGCTCGGCTTGCGGGCGAAGCTGTTGGGTGGCGACGGAATCTGTACGTCTGATATGGCCAAAATCGCAGGTCCCGCAGCGACGAATGCGTATTGCTCCCAAGGCGGGGTCTCGCTGGACAAGACGCCAGCAGGTAGCGCGTTCCTGAAAAAGTACAAGACAACCTTCAACGTCGATACGCAGGTGTATGGCGTGAGCTATTACGACGGCATGAAGCTGTTGGCTGACGCGATGGTGAAGGCTGGCACGACATCCGACCGCGCCAAAATTGGTGCGCAACTCGCCAAGTCCGCCTACACCGGCGTGGCCGGCGAGTACTCGTTCGACGTACATCATGATCTGAAAAGCTCGGCGACGACCGTGTACACATTCAAGGATGGCGCCGTCGTAACGTACGGCAACTAAGGTCTCAACTAAAATAGTAAGCAAGACGGAGTATCTATGCGAATTACCAGAACACTTAACACGATCGAAATGCACACCGGTGGTGAGCCGTTTCGCATCATCACCAATGGTTTCCCGCGTCTCGCGGGGAAAACCATCGTGGAGCGGCGGGAGTGGATCCAGAAGCATGCGGATGAGTTGCGGAGCGCCATGATGCTGGAGCCTCGAGGCCATGCCGATATGTACGGAGGCTTCCTCACTGAGCCGGTGACCGAAGGCGCGGATTTCGGCATCATCTTTACGCAGAATAAGGACTACAGCCCCCATTGCGGCCACGGGACCATTGCGCTGGCCACCGCAGCGGTTGAACTGGGGTGGATTGAGCGCACGTCGCCAGAAACGCGCGTGGGTATCGATGCGCCTTGCGGATTCCTCGAAGCTTTCGTCCAGTGGGACGGCGAAAATGCAGGGAATGTGCGTTTTGTGAACGTGCCGTCATTCGTCTGGAAAAACGACGTCACCGTCAATACGCCAACGTTCGGCCCCGTGTCCGGAGACATCGCTTACGGAGGCGCGTTCTATTTCTACGTCGATGGCGCACAGTGCGATATGGCGGTAGGCGAAAACAACGTTGATCGACTGAAGCAGTTCGGCGACGAGATCACCCAGGCAACTAACGCAGCGTTTGACATCGTTCATCCGGAGATTCCAGAAATCAGAGGGCTCTACGGCACGATCATTTCGAATACGCCCCGCCATCCGGGATCGACTCAGGCGAACTGCTGCATCTTCGCCGATCGCGAGGTTGACCGATCGCCAACAGGGTCCGGCACCGCAGGACGCGTTGCCCAGCTCTACCAGCGTGGCAAGCTACCCCCGGATGGGACGCTCGTGAACGAGTCGATCATCGGAACGATCTTCAAGGGCCGCGTGCTGAGTGAGACGACATGCGGTGAATTCGATGCAGTGATTCCTGAGATCGAAGGGAATGCGTTTATCTGCGGCTACGGAACGTGGTTGATCGACGAGCGCGATCCTTTGACCTACGGGTTCCTGGTGCGGTAGAGAGGGCAGATTACAGGCGCTGCTTCGACGGCAACTGCCGCACTGGCGTGACACCTTTTGGCCCATCTCCTTGGTGCCTTCGCGGCGCATTCTGAAATGGGATGCCGCCGCGCTTTTTGCCTTGTGCGAGCCACGGGGAACACTTCATGCGTGGTCGCATCAGGAGATGGCATCATGTCGCCACGACGTATGATAATTATCCGTCAATGACAGGTGAACTCCCGCGCATCGGGCGTCAGGAAATGAAAGGAAGTGAGATGGGTACGACACGGCAGGATCTCGAATCGAATTTCAGACCACTGCAGATTTATGAGCAGGTCGAGGAGAAGATCAAGGAAGAAATCCGCACGGGACGGTTCGCGGCCGAGTCCCGGCTGCCATCGGAACGCGAACTTGCAGCGCTCTATGGCGTCGGCCGACCTGCGGTTCGAGAGGCAATAGGGGCTCTTCAGAATGAAGGCCTCGTTGTGACGAAACGGAATTCCGGTACCTACGTCTCCTCGGCAGCTTCTGAGCGTTTGCTTAACGTCGACGGCAATCATGGAACTCAGAACGCGGAGCCAGATTTCAGTCCAACGGGAACGCTCGAAACGCGATTCATCCTCGAACCTGCAATCGCACGTCGAGCCGCCGCACGAGGTAAGCGCGATCGCCTGGCTGAGCAATATCTTGCAGAGATGGAGACAATTCACGATATCACCAATCTCGAAGAGCGTGCGCTGTGGAATAACAGCGATAGATTGTTCCACCGGCAATTGGCGGTCATGACGGGTGACGCTCTGCTCGTCAAGATCGCAGACGAGGTAGCGAAAACAATGGATCAACCATTGTGGAAGCGGCTAAAGGACGACGCGATTTACGATCCGCTACGGATACGCCTGTATGCGTCCGAGCATCGGCTTATTTACGAGTCAATCGTGAGCGGCGATGGTGACGCAGCAGGGTTTTACGTGGAGCAGCATATCAAGCGGGTGCGACGGGATATTGCGCCCAAGTAAAGCCGGCCTGATCAATTAGCTGGCCGCGAACACTCCACCATCGTCGACAAAGAGATCGCAGTAGCGATGTCCCCGATGATCATCACCAGACGCTGGATACAAATCGAATGCGCGTGGCCGCGCGGCCACTAATAAAAGACGGACTTCAGAAGACATGGCAGAAATAGTTCTTTCACTTGATCACCTGCACAAGTTGGCCTTTGACGTATTGGCATCCAATGGGCTCAGCGCGCGTCAATCGGACGCGATGGCGAAGGTACTCGTTGCAGGTCAACGGGACGATTGCCACTCACACGGTGTATGGCGCCTTATTGGATGCGTAAAAACGCTGAAGATGGGCAAAATCAATGCTGATGCCGAACCGCAGATAAACGATGTCTCGCCTTCGCTTGTTAAAGTCGATGCTCGGTTCGGATTCTCTCCGCTTGCTTTTGAACTGGGGAGTCGAGTACTCGTTGAAAAGGCGAAGAGATCTGGTATCGCGGCCCTGGCAATCAACAACTGCTTTCACTTCAGCGCTTTGTGGCCGGAGGTCGAGGCAATTGCTGCTGAAGGCGTAGCCGCACTGGCCATGACACCGACCCATAGCTGTGTAGCACCTGCTGGCGGAAACAAGCCGCTATTTGGAACCAACCCGATCGCGTTCGCCTGGCCACGTCCAGGCCCCTTTCCGTTTGTGTTCGACATGGCTACGAGCAGAATCGCCCGTGGCGACATCGAGCTGCATAAGCGGTCTGGCTCGAAGATCCCGAGTGACTGGGCGATCGACGAAAACGGTCAAGCTACCGATGATCCTGATAAAGCATTGAGGGGTGCCATGCTTACATTCGGAGGCTATAAGGGTTCCGCGCTCTCAGCGATGGTTGAGTTGCTGGCTGGTCCGTTAATTGGCGATATGCTCAGCCCGGAATCGCTGGCTTTTGACGAAGACGTAGGCGCGGCCCCCTGTCATGGTGAAATCGTCATCGCTTTCGACCCTGCAGTCTTCGCCGGCGCTGCCCCTACGGACAACCTGCAGCGCGCCGAGACTCTGTTTGAAGGAATCGTGGGTCAGGGCGCGCGTCTGCCCTCTCAGCGACGATTCGATGCGCGACAGCGCAGCGTTGAGCACGGCGTGTCGCTTTCAAAGGAGCTTCACGACGAACTTACCCGTTTGATTTCGTGAGATCTGTCGGGGATAGGGTTGCATCCTGGCTCAACATCTCAAGTGTTGCACGAGGCGTGGATCGACGAACACTCCTGACCTTGCCGCCGTCAATCGGTACGCACGTGACCAGCTCGCGACCGTCGCGGGTAGAGCTGCGAGATCGCGAGCAAGGCAATAATCAGGAAAATCGGCAAGCAGTTGAACAACACGATTCGCTGCGGCGAAAACCCAAGCGTTAGTAGAATGCCGCCGATTGCGCTCGCCGCGGAGCCCAACGCCGCGCTCGCTGGCGAAAATCCGTACGACACGAGCAAAGTCGGTATCCAGAACATGAATTGATAGGTCACCAGAAAAGCGAGGAATGCGATCGACCAGACTCCACCCGTGATGCGCGATCAACAGCGAAGCCTGAAAGCAGCACCACCACCGCAACCTACCCCTTAAACTCCACCGAAACAAAAATCTTCTTACACGGCTCAACCACTTCCCACGTCCCCTTAAATCCCGCCGGAATCAAGAACCGGTCCCCAGCCCGCACAGTCTTGCTAGTCCCATGCGCATTCCGAATCACGGACACGCCCTCGAGTATTTCGCAATACTCACTCTCGGTGAAGTTCACCGTCCATTGCCCGCAAGCTCCCTCCCAAACGCCAGCCGCGAGCTGCCCACAGGGACTGGCAAAATGCGTGTGAACAAGCTGCGAAGGATTGCCGGCAAGCACCGCTTCTGCTTTCGGCATGTACTCAACGCTTTCCTTGGCAGGTTGCGCAAAATCTACGATATTCAGAATGCTCATAATGGCTCGATGCAAACAGAGTTAAAAATCAAAGCTTCAAAAAGGGCGTAGCGCACACACCCACTGCATGCGCCACGCTCAAAAGGTGACACCTACCGTCAGCAGACTGCATCAGCTAAACCGAACTCAACTCCCCGACTTCAACTGCGCCCACAGCCGGTTCTCAAGCCGCATGATCGGTGCAGGCTGCGGCCGCATCAACGTCATCTTGTTCAGCACGGCTTCAGGCGGATACACATTCGCATCCTGCTCGATCGCCGGCGTCACAAACTGCCTCGCCGCGCGATTCGCAGTCGGATAAAACACTTCGTTCGTAATCGCCGCGCTTACCTTCGGATCTTCGATGTAGTTCATCCACTTCATCGCCGCTTCCGGATGCGGGGCATCTTTCGGAATCACCATCACGTCCATCCAGAGCAGGCCGGCGTCCTTGATGTTCGAGAACCGCACATCATACGAACGCTTCGCTTCCGACGCACGTCGCCGTGCAATCCCCACATCTCCCGAATAGCCCAACGCCACGCAGATATCGTTGTTCGCCAGATCGTTGATGTAGCCGGATGAATTGAACTGCGTGATATACGGTCGCACTTTCTTCAGCACTTCGTATGCGGCCTGGTAATCGCCGGGATTGGTGCTGTTCGGGTCCTTATGCATGTACTGAAGCACGGCCGGGAAAACATCCGCCGCTGCGTCGAGGAAAGACACGCCACAACTCTTCAGCTTGGAAAGATTCTGAGGGTCGAACAACAGCGACCAGCTATCAACGGGCGCATCGGCACCGAGAGCCTTTTTTACGGCCTGAACGTTATAGCCGACACCGTCCGTGCCCCAGGCCCAAGGCACACCGTATTGATTGCCGGGGTCCGCATCGGCAATCAGTTTCATCAAACCCGGATCGAGGTTCGCGAGGTTCGGCATCTTCGATTTGTCGATCTTCTGATACACGCCGGCTTCGATCTGGCGCGCCATATAACTCGATGTGGGCACAACGATGTCATACCCGGAACTGCCTGCCAGCAGTTTCGCCTGCAGTGTGTCGTCGCTATCGTAGCTGTCGTATTTCACCGTGATGCCGGATTGCTTTTCGAAGCCGGTAATCGTGTCTTTGGCGATGTAGTCCGACCAGTTGTAGACGTTGATCGTCGTATCCGCTGCGTGTGCAGCGTTCATCGGCGTTAGGGCGGTCAACGAGCACAGCATCGTGCCGGTGAGCGAGAGAAGCTTGGCATGACGGATCTTCATTCGACTATCTCCTTGGTTTCGATCTTCAGTTTTCGCCGCAGCGTAGGCACCGATGCACGAGCGTGACGACCCGCACGTCCTTATGTCCTGCACGAGTGCGGACGAATCAGGGACGTGACGCCGCCTGCCGCAGCGCAAGCGCACAGCAGAGCTAAAAGGGACGCAGAGAGGCGAGCGCTATAAGCCGGCCAACGCTAGCAAGACAAATGCAAAGCGCGGACAGACAAATGCATTGCAGACGTTCGACCGCTAGATAAAGCGGCCTGATCGCATGCAACACTTGCTCGCGAAAAGAGAAGGGGGCTAAGGCAGAAGCGCCGCGATTTCGTCGGTACGCACCCCGATAGTTGCGGGTGCTGCAATGACGTTGTGTCGACGGACAGAGCGACGCGACAACACGGTATCGATGGACAGGGGGCGGGATGGCGAAGCGCAGTTGCTCCCCTGATGAGCGATAGAACAGCCGGACAGGAAGGTTCTTTCCCGACCAGGCTGATATCTCACCAATGGACCACGGACTTTCACGATGGAACCCGAAGCGACGTTGAGTAGAAGTCCTCGCTGATGCAGATTGACCGCGCTGCGAGAACCACCAGACTGCCGCCCTAGGATATATGAGCCATTATTTTCGTCAAAGGATTTTCTGACACTGCGCTGTCATAGTCATGCGCAGTGGAACGCGTTCATGCGAGCGCATGCTTCAACAAGCATGGCTCGCATCGAACTACGCAACAACAGACAACGTTAGCGTTTTACTGGCCGCCCATCGGTTCGGGCTGAACCGCGGGCGCAGCGGGTACGGGTGTGCCGGTTTGCGATGAGCCGTTTGCCGAAGAACCATAACCGGTGGCGTCATGCTGTGCGGCTACGCGTGCTTCGGCTGCCTGAATGTCCGCGGGGTAGGTCGAGTCGGTTGCAGCGGCGGGGTTGTAGCCGGCCTGTTCAATCTGGATCAGTTGCGCCTTGACCTCCGCGCGGGTCAGCGGTTGCTCGGACTGTGCGAACGAAGCGACCGGGGCTGCGAGAACAACGACCACTGCGACTGCTTTGATCAGTGATTTCATGATGCGTCCCTCCGAGGATGTTTTATTCGGCGCCGCAACATGTGTTCGGCGACCTATGGAGGGATTCTAGGAAGCGGGCGATCTAGGGCAAACCCCTAAACCCGTAATTCAGTCTTGCAGCAAATGATAAGTCGGCGTTATGTAATGATCTTCCTAAGATTGGAAGAATTGCTTCAGACTCCAGAACGTACACCTACGCGGTACGCCGTCATCTGCCGGTATGCGCTGCCAGGTCGCACGATGACCTGATCCTGCTCGGCCATATTGACTTCATTCGGAAAGCCGCCCGCTTCGAGACACAGTCCGGAGTACGCCTGATAGGCGATGCCGCCGCGTCCCGTGTCGCCTTTCAGGAAATTGCCGGTGTAGAACTGTAAGCCGCGCTGATCGGTCGAGACGGTCAGTTCGCGTCCGCTGCCGGGGTCATAGGCGCATGCAACCTCGCGTACCTGCGGTTCGCGTCCGGCCATCGTGGCGTCAGGCGCGTCACGCAGCACATAGCAGTGATCGAAGCCACCGGCCCTCGCAAGCTGCGCATGCGGCCAATCGAGCCGTGCGCCGATCGGCGCGCTCTGTCTGAAGTCGAACGCATTGCCTGCCACTTCGGCAAGCTCGCAAGGAATCATCGACGCATCGACTTCGAAGAACCGGTCGGCATTGATCGACAGCACATGTCCGCGAATGTCGGCACCCCGCCGACCCGTCAGGTTGAAATACGGATGGCTCGTCAGATTGAGCGGCGTAGGGGCGTCCGTGATCGCTTCATAGGCGATCGTCAAGGTGCCGTCGTCGTCGAGCGTGTAGCGCACCTGCACCGTGACGTTGCCCGGAAAGCCGGCGTCGCCTTCGGGCGATTCCAGACGCATAACCAGCGCACCGTTGTCTTCGCTCACGTCCCACAGTGTGCGATGAAAACCCTGCGTGCCGCCATGCAGCAGATTCGCGCCTTCATTGCGATCGAGCGTGTACTCGATGCCGTCGAGCGTGAAACGCGCATCGGCAATGCGGTTCGCCCAACGGCCGATCAATCCGCCCATGTAGGTTGTGGCCGCAACGTATTCGGCGGGCGTGTCGTGGCCGAGTAGGATGTCGCCGAGACGACCCGCGCGGTCCGGCGCATGCCACGAGACCAGCGTCGCGCCCAGGTCGCTGATGGCGACTTTCATGCCGTGCGCATTGCGCAGCGTAAAGAGCCGCACAGGATCGCCGCCGGGCAGCGTGCCCCATGGCTCAGAGGAAAGTGGTGCGATGCTGATCATGTCGTCGGTAGAAAGAGAAGGTGAAAGGCATGCTCAGCCAGGCTCTGCCGTCGAATTCACACGGTCCTGGTATTCGCGCGGCGTACAGCCGAGTTCGCGGCGAAACACCGCGTACATGTATTGCAGCGACGTGAAGCCGCAACGGATCGCCACCTCGGCACTCGACGCATCGCGCTTCGCAAGCAGCGCTTTAGCGACGTCGAGTTTATGGCGCAGGATTTCCTGATGCACGGTGCACTGCCGTTCGCGCCGAAAGTACTCTTCGAGCGACGAACGCGACACGCCCACGTAATCGGCAACCTGTTCGGTGCGAATGCCCTGGCACGCGTACTGGCGGATGAAATGACGTGCGCGCATCACATACGGACTCGCGAGCGGCTGGTGTTTTGTCGATTCGAGCACATTGATGCCGACCGGTGGCACGAGAATGCGCCGCCCCGGAAAACGCGCGCCGTGCAGCATTTGATGCAGCAAGTGAGCGGCGGTGCGGCCCATTTCCTCGGTGCCTTGAATCACGGAGGAAAGCGGAATGCGGGTCAGCGTTCGCGTGAGCGGATCGTTGTCGATGCCGATGATCGCCACTTCTTCAGGCACGGGAATACCCGCGATCAAACAGGCCTGCAACAGGTGCCGAGCGCGGGCGTCGGTGACGGCGATGATGCCGACCGGCTTCGGCAACTGGGCGAGCCAAGCGGTGAGTTGCTCGGTTGCCTGATTCCACGACGGCGCGCTGGTCGACAGGCCACGATAGATCTCGGTGCCGATCTGCTCGGCGCTATGGCCGTCCGTGCTGCGTAGGTGAGCGAATGCCAACTCACGTTGCTGCGCCCAGCGGTTTTCTTGCGCTTGCGGAAGGCTATACAAAGCGAAGTGCTCGAGTCCCGCACCGATCAGATGCGTGTACGCAAGGGAAACGAGCTTGGCGTTATCGGTCGCGATATAGGGTAAGTCCGGGGGGTAGTGCGCCGGATCTTCGAACGATGAACCGACTGCCACCACCGGCAACGGACAGTCTCTCAGCGCTTCACCCACAGCGGGATCGTCGAAATCCGCGATGATGCCGTCGCCGTCGAAACGCTCGATACCCGTCAACCGGCAGCGGAAATCTTCTTCAAGGAAGAGATCCCACGCCACACGCGTCGACAGCAGGTAATTGCCGATGCCGGTGATGATCTCGCGGTCATACACCTTGTTCGCGTTGAACAGCAGCGCGATCCGATGGGTCGTCTGTGGTGTTTGCGGACGGGTCATGGCAGTGGGTGGCGTGCGAATCGTCAAGATACGCAGCGCCTTCGTCTCCTGTTGTTGGGTGTGCTCTGAAGGCAGCACCGTTTTTAAGCGTCTGGTTATTCTAGGCCGCGAAGATCGCGCCGGTGTGAAACAAAAGCATGGGCGGTAAGAAACATCAAGCACGCTGCGCAATTTCGCAATTGCCGATGCACCTTGCAAGCGGCAGCATGGCGTCACCTTGTCGACCGGCGCGGCGATGCCGCACGGGTTGCAGTGCAGCATAAAACAGGAGACGCTGATGTCCTACTTCGAACACATTCCCGAGATCCGCTACGAGGGCCCGCAATCGGATAATCCGCTTGCGTATCGCCATTACGACAAGAGTAAGCGGGTGCTCGGCAAGACACTCGAAGAACATCTCCGCATCGCTGTGTGCTACTGGCATACGTTTGTCTGGCCGGGCGTCGATATCTTCGGGCAAGGGACGTTTCGGCGTCCCTGGCAGCAAGCCGGCGACGCAATGGAACGGGCGCAGCAAAAGGCGGATTCCGCGTTCGAGTTCTTCTCGAAGCTCGGCACGCCGTATTACACGTTTCACGATACCGACGTTGCACCGGAAGGCGACAGCCTGAAGGCCTATAGCGAGAACTTCACGCGCATCGCCGACTATCTGGCGCGCAAGCAGCAGGATACCGGCGTCAAACTGCTGTGGGGCACGGCCAATCTGTTCTCGCATCCGCGTTATGCAGCAGGTGCGGCGACCAGTCCTGATCCTGAGATTTTCGCGTTCGCTGCGACGCAGGTTCGTCACGCGCTCGACGCGACCCAACGGCTCGGCGGTGAAAATTACGTGTTGTGGGGCGGCCGTGAAGGCTACGACACACTGCTCAATACCGACCTCGTGCGCGAACGTGATCAGCTTGCCCGCTTCCTGCACATGGTGGTCGAGCACAAGCACAAGATCGGCTTCAAAGGCGCATTGCTGATCGAGCCGAAGCCGCAGGAGCCGACCAAGCATCAATTCGACTACGACGTGGCGACGGTACACGGTTTCCTGCTGCAATACGGGCTCGAAAAAGAAATTCGCGTGAACATCGAAGCCAATCACGCCACGCTTGCTGGCCACTCGTTCCATCACGAGATCGCCACGGCCTACGCGCTGGGCATTTTCGGCAGCGTCGACGCGAATCGCGGCGATCAACAAAACGGCTGGGACACGGACCAGTTTCCGAACAGCGTCGAAGAATTGACTCTCGCTTTCTACGAAATCCTCAAGCACGGCGGCTTCACCACCGGCGGTATGAACTTCGACGCTAAAGTGCGGCGGCAGAGCGTCGATGCGGAAGATCTGTTCTTCGGTCATATCGGTGCAATCGATAACCTGGCGCTCGCCGTCGAGCGTGCGGCGACACTGATCGAAAACGACCGGCTCGAAGCGTTCAAACGTCAACGCTACGCGGGCTGGGAGTCGGAGTTCGGCCGCAAGATTCTGAAGGGCGACTATTCGCTCTCGACGCTGGCTGCGGATGCATTGACGCGCGGCCTGAATCCGCAGCATGTGAGTGGCAGACAGGAGCAACTGGAAAACGTTGTAAATCAGGCGATTTACAGCCGACGCTAAAAGGTAGTCACGAAGTAACGCCTGAAAAAGGGCACGCAGTAAGACATAAAAATCGCGCGGCCACGTTGACCGCGCGAATAAAAGAAGCTTTGGGTTGTCGCTTGTCCGGTTCTGCGGCTCGCAGCGCAGACCGTCCAATCCGGTATTCCGGCTATCAGAACAAGGAGTGAGACATGAAATTCGCAACGCGTTGTACCGTACTGAGTTCGCTCGTATGTGGAGCGATGCTCGCCAGCCTGTCGCTTGTCGCGCCGCTCGCGCACGCAAGCAAGGACCACCCGGAAATTGGTTTCTGTATCGACGATCTGCGTGTCGAGCGTTGGTCGCGCGATCGTGACTATTTCGTTGCCGCAGCAGAAAAACTCGGCGCCAAAGTATCGGTGCAATCCGCCGACGCGAGCGAAGAGCGACAGATTTCGCAGATTGAAAACCTGATCTCGCGCGGCGTCGACGTGATCGTGATCGTGCCGTTTAATTCGAAGACGCTCGGCAATGTGGTCGCCGAAGCCAAGAAAGCAGGCATCAAGGTCGTCTCGTACGACCGCCTGATTCTCGACGCCGACGTGGATGCCTATATCTCGTTCGACAACGAGAAGGTTGGCGAGCTGCAAGCACAAGGTGTCTTCAACGCGCAACCGAAGGGTAACTACTTCATGCTCGGCGGCGCGCCGACCGACAACAACGCCAAGATGCTGCGTGAAGGCCAGCTCAAGGTGTTGAAGCCCGCAATCGACAAGGGCGACATCAAGATCGTCGGTCAGCAATGGGTACCGGAATGGAGCGCATCGACGGCGCTGCGTATCGTTGAAGATGCGCTCACGGCGAACAACAACAAGATCGACGCAATCGTCGCTTCGAACGACGGCACCGCAGGCGGCGCGATCCAGGCGCTTGCCGCACAGCACATGGCAGGCAAGGTGCCGGTGTCGGGACAAGACGCTGATCTGGCTGCTGTGAAACGCGTGATCGCCGGCACGCAGACGATGACCGTGTACAAACCGCTGAAGCTGATTGCAGGCGAAGCGGCGAAACTCTCCGTCGCGCTTGCGAAGGGCGAAAAGCCAGCCTTCAATGCACAGTACGACAACGGCAAGAAGAAGGTCGACACGGTGCTTCTGCAACCCACGTTGCTCACCAAGAGCAATGTTGATGTGGTCGTCAAGGACGGCTTCTACACCCAGGCCCAGCTCGCGAGCCAATGAGCGTAACGTGTGCGTAGTTCAAGCCGATGTGCCTGGTATGCGTCAGGCACATCGGCGCGACCGCGCGCCCTGCAGCGAGGCATAGCGAATGAGTGAACCATTACTGACGATGCGCGGCATCGTTAAAGCGTTTTCCGGCGTGAAGGCGCTCGACGGCATCGACCTGACGGTGGCGCCTGGCGAGTGCGTCGGCTTGTGCGGCGAAAACGGCGCGGGCAAATCGACGCTGATGAAAGTGCTGTCCGGCGTCTATCCCCACGGCACGTGGGACGGCGAAATCATCTGGGAAGGCGAGCCGCTGAAGGCCGCGAGCATAAGAGACACGGAACGCGCGGGCATCATCATCATCCATCAGGAGTTGATGCTGGTGCCGGAGCTCTCGGTCGCAGAGAACATCTTTCTCGGCAACGAAATCACGCTGCCCGGTGGCCGAATGAATTACGCCGCGATGTATCAGCGTGCCGACGAACTGCTGCGCGAACTCGGCATAAGCGGAATCAACTCCGCGCAACCAGTGATGAATTACGGTGGCGGCCACCAGCAGTTGATCGAGATCGCGAAGGCGCTGAACAAGCGCGCGAAACTGTTGATCCTCGATGAACCGTCGTCGTCGCTGACCGCTACGGAGATACACATCCTGCTGGATATCGTGCGCGATCTGAAGCGGCGCGGTGTTGCCTGCGTTTACATCTCGCACAAGCTCGACGAAGTAGCGGCGGTGTGCGACACAATCAGCGTGATTCGCGACGGCCGCCACGTCGCGACCGAACCCATGCGCGCGCTGACCACTGACCGCATCATCTCCCTGATGGTGGGGCGCGAAATCAAGAACCTGTTTCCGCGTGAACCGCATCCCATTGGCGACGTGATCTTTGAAGCGCGCCACGTGACCTGTTTTGACGTCAACAATCCACGCCGAAAGCGCGTGAACGATGTGTCGTTTGCGCTGCGGCGTGGCGAAATTCTCGGTGTTGCCGGTTTGGTCGGCGCGGGGCGTACAGAACTGATGCAGGCGATCTTCGGCGCGTATCCCGGTGTGAGCGAGGCGACGGTGGTGATGGACGGCAAGCCGTTGAAAATTCGCGCCCCTGTCGATGCGATTCGCGCCGGTATCGGCATGGTACCGGAAGATCGAAAGCGCCACGGCATCGTGCCGGGTCTGAGCGTCGGCCACAACATCACGCTTGCGGTGTTGCAACGTTTCGCAAAGGGCGGCCGTATTGATTCCGCCGCCGAACTCGACACGATTCACACGGAGATGAAGCGGCTTTCGGTGCGCGCGGCGCATCCGATGCTCTCGATTGCGAGTCTATCGGGCGGCAATCAGCAGAAGGCCGTGCTGACGCGCATGCTGCTGACCGACCCGAAAGTACTGATTCTCGACGAACCGACGCGAGGTGTCGATGTCGGCGCGAAGTTCGAGATCTACAAACTGATTTTTCAACTGGCACAGCGCGGCATGTCGATCGTGATGGTGTCGTCCGAATTGCCCGAAGTGCTTGGCATCAGCGATCGCGTGCTGGTTATCGGCGAAGGCGAATTGCGCGGCGATTTCGTCAACGACGGCCTCACGCAAGAGGACATTCTCAGCGCCGCAATCCGTCCTGTGCAGCGATCCCTCAACCCGACCGCACCAACCGAAGCGAGTGCCGCATGACTCCCGACGTCACTTCCCAACCCGCCGACGGCGCTGCGTCGCGAGGCGCATTCGGTGGCCCGCAGCGCATTCAGCAACTGTTCGCGCGTTACAAGATTCTCGCGTTGCTGATCGCCGTGGCCGCGATCTGGATTTTCTTCTCCTTTCTGACGCACGGCGCGTTCGTGACGCCGCGCAATCTGTCGAATCTGCTGCGGCAGATGTCGATTACCGGCATGCTCGCGTGCGGCATGGTGTTCGTGATCATCGCGGGCGAGATCGATCTGTCGGTCGGGTCGTTGCTGGGTCTGCTCGGCGGTGTCGCGGCGATTCTCGATGTGAACCGGCATTGGCCAATTGGCGTCACCGTGCCTGTGGTAATGCTGCTTGGCGTGCTCGTCGGCATGTTCAACGGATGGTGGTCGACGTACCGGCGTGTGCCTTCGTTCATTGTCGGCCTGGGCGGCATGCTCGCGTATCGCGGCATTCTGCTTGGTGTCACCGGCGGCTCGACGATTGCGCCGGTCTCCGATGGTTTTGTGTTTGTCGGTCAGGGGTATTTGCCGCGTTTTGCGGGCGATACGCTTGCTGTCGTGCTGTTTGTCGTGCTGGCCTTTCTGACCGTGCGACAACGAAGCAACCGTGAGCGTTATAAGTTGCGGGTGGTGCCGATCTGGCAGGACGTCGCGAAAGTGGTCGGGGCGGGCGTGATTCTGGCCGCGTTTGTTGCCACGCTCGATCGTTATGGCGGCATTCCCGTGCCGGTTTTGTTGCTGCTCGCATTGCTGGGCATTTTCACGTGGATCGCGACGCAGACCGTTTTCGGGCGGCGTATTTACGCGGTGGGGTCCAACCTGGAAGCAACGCGCCTCTCCGGCGTGAATACCAACCGCGTCAAGTTGGCCATCTTCGCACTGATGGGACTGATGTGTGCGTTCGCGGGGATCGTCAATACGGCGCGACTCGCGGCCGGCTCACCGTCGGCGGGATCGATGGGTGAACTCGACGCGATCGCCGCGTGCTTTATCGGCGGGACGTCGATGCGCGGCGGGTCCGGAACGGTCTACGGTGCGTTGATCGGTGCGCTGGTGATGGCGAGTTTGGACAACGGCATGTCGATGCTGGATGTCGACGCGTACTGGCAGATGATCGTGAAGGGCAGCATTCTTGTGCTGGCCGTGTGGATCGATGTCGTGTCGGGATCGAACCGGCGTTGAAACAGCAGGCGGCGCGTCATGTAAATGCTGACGCACCGCCTGCTGAGCGATTAGCCGCGCTCTTCAATCAGCAAGGCGCGGTTTTCAGTTCACGCCAAGCAACGACTTCGGCTCCATGAACGCTTCCAACCCGAACGTCCCGTATTCCCGCCCGATGCCCGATTGCTTGAAGCCGCCGAACGGTGCGGCCGGTTCGTGTGCCAACGTGTTGATCAGTACACGCCCTGCGTCGATACGCGTGGCGACCGCGCGAGCCCGCGCCGCATCGGCCGAGACTACGTAGGCTTGCAGCCCGTAGCTCGTGTCATTGGCGATTGCAATCGCTTCCTCGGTATCGCGATACGCAATGATCGACAGCACCGGCCCAAAAATCTCCTCGCGGGCAATCGTCATGTCGTTGCTGACACCGCTAAATACGGTCGGACGCACGAACCAGCCGTGCTCCACGCCCTCCGGTCGGCCCTCGCCACCGGCAACCAATCTCGCACCTTCGTCGATGCCGATGCCGATGTAGCGCTGCACGCGCTCCCACTGCTTGCGGCTGACCATCGGGCCGATCTGCGTAGCCGGATCGCGCGGATCACCGGCTTGCGTGCGAGCGACTTCAAAGCGCACCCGCTCTTCGAATTCCGTAAGGCGGCTCTGCGGCACAAGAATCCGCGTACCGGCGATACACGCCTGACCGCTGTTCATAAACCCTGCCTGGAGCGCCAACGGCACCGCTTCCGCGAAATCGGCGTCGTCGAGTATGACCACCGGCGATTTGCCGCCCAACTCTAACGTGACGCGTTTCAATGTCTCCGCGCCGGTACGCAGGATCGTCTTGCCGACAGCCGTCGATCCGGTGAAGGAAATCTTCGCCACGTCCGGATGCGCGCTGATTTCCGCACCCACCGTGTCGCCCCGGCCCGTGACGATATTGAACACGCCCGCAGGCAAGTCGGCCTCGTGCAGTGCCTCCGTGATGATGCGTGTCTGGATCGCGCTCATTTCACTCGGCTTGATGACGGCCGTGCAGCCCGCTGCAATCGCCGCAGCCAGTTTCCCGCAGATAAAGCCGCCATTGCTATTCCACGGCGTAATCAGTCCGGCGACGCCGAGCGGCTGCATGACGACGTCGGCCGTGCCAGCGCGGCGCGTGAAATCATAGGTCTGCAAGACCTTGATGACTTCCGCCAGCACGTCCGCCGGGTATTTCGCCATCCAGCGCGCGCGTGACACCGGCGCACCGTATTCCTCGACGATTGCTTCGTACAGCTCGTCTTCTCTCGCTTGAACCGCGGCGTGCATGCGTTCGAGCAGCGCGATTCGCTCCTCCTTGCTGGTGCGGGAAAACGCCGGGAAGGCGCGTTTGGCGGCCGCGATCGCGCGGCGGGCGTCTTCCGCGTCGGCCAGACGCACCTTGCCGATCACCGTTTCCTTCGCCGGGTTGTGAAGATCGAACCACTCTTCGCCGTGCGGCGTGACGAACGCGCCGTCGATATAAACCTTGTCGATTTGCTGCATGAAAGCTCCTACCCAGAAAGTTGTTGCCTCAAAGATAGGCTCAATCGATTAAGCCGACTAGCCATATAATCAAGGATGATTCGTTGAGCAGGATGGGATAATGAAGACGCCGGGTTTGAGCGAACTGGAAGGCGTGCTTGCGGTGGCGCGCCATCGCAGCTTCCGCGCAGCGGCCACGGAACTTGGCGTGTCGACATCGGCGCTGAGCCATGCGATCGCGGCGTTGGAAGCGCGCATCGGCGTGCGGCTCTTTAATCGGACGACACGCAGCGTGTCGTTGTCCGAAGCGGGCGCGCAATTCGTCGACAGTGTGGCGCCGGCGTTGTCGACCATCCGCGTCGCCATCGAGCAGGCCGGCAGCTATCGCGACACGCCCGCTGGCACGCTGCGCATCAACACATCGACGGGCGCGGCGCGCCAGGTGATGCCCTTGTTGCTGGAATACCTGCGGCGTTATCCGGAGATGAAGCTGGATCTCGTCACCGAGGGGCGCATGATCGACATCGTGGTGGAGGGTTTTGATGCCGGCATTCGGTTGGCTGAGATTGTGCCGCAGGACATGATTGCTGTGCCGTTCAACCGGCCGCAGCGATTTGCAGTTGTTGGGAGTCCCGCCTATTTCGCCGAAAATCCGAAGCCGCGCAAGCCGGACGATCTGCGTGCACACCGTTGTATCCGGATGCGCATGCCGAGCGGACGTATTTATCACTGGGAGTTCGAGCGACGCGGCGAGGCTTTCAGCGTGGATGTGCAGGGCATGCTGACGCTCGATGAGCCGTTGCTCATCATGGAGGCGGCCCGCGAGGGATTCGGACTGGCGTATATGACCGAATGGAATGTGGCGGCGGATCTGGAAGCGGGCACGCTGCAGCGTGTGCTGGAAGATTGGACGCCGGCGTTCGACGGGCTATGTCTTTATTATCCTGGGCGGCGTCATGTGCCGGCGGGGTTGCGGGCGTTGATTGAGATGATTCGGGAGGGCGGGTGAAAGCAAAAATCCGCCACCTCTCGCATTTTTTCCGCCGTTCAAGCCAGTTGCGCTGCAGCGTGCCACCACGCGACGAATAACATTTAATGAACTGACACACGGCTTGCATTCGCCCTTTCCTCGAAGGGCATCCGCCAGCACTGTGCAGGTCGGCTGAAACCCCTTAGCTTTCAGTCCCCCACCCACTTTCCCGTCTTACTACTGTTCCGACGAAACAAACTCCCGCGCCAGCCCGCGCTTTCACAGCGTCCCCGCCACCGTGCAAGCTGATCGAGCCATACGATGTTAAAGCGCAGAACCTTCCTGCTAGGCGGCGCCGGCGCGCTCGGCGTGCTGCTGGTCGGCTGGTCGGTGCTGCCGCCGGGTCAACGCCTGACCCCCTCCACACCGCTGCCGGCGGAAGGCAACCAGGTCGCACTCAACGGCTGGGTCAAAATCGCCGCGGACAACACCGTGACGATCGTGGTGTGCAAAGCGGAAATGGGGCAGGGTATCCACACCGGCCTTGCGATGCTGCTGGCCGAAGAACTCGACGCCGACTGGTCGCAGGTTCGAGTGGAAAACTCGCCGATCGACAAGATCTACAACAGCGTGCAGAACATCGTCGACGATCTGCCGTTTCGCCCGGACGACGACAGCGCGGTCAAGCGCGCGACGGTCTGGATGACCCGCAAGCTGGTGCGCGACGCCGGCACGATGATGACGGGCGGTTCATCGAGCATGAACGATCTATGGACGCCGATGCGTGAAGCCGGCGCCTCGGCGCGCGCGATGCTGATCGGCGCGGCGGCCGCGCAATGGAAGGTGGCACCCGGCGAATGCCGTACGGAAGGCGGCTACGTACTGCACGCAGCAGGCCACAAGGCGAGCTTCGGCGAACTGTCCACGATGGCCGCGCAGCAGCCGCTGCCACGCAAGGTCGCGCTGAAAGATCCCGCTGAGTTCAAACTGATCGGCAAACCGATGCGGCGTATCGAAGCCGCGTCGAAAATCAACGGCACGGCGCGCTTCGGCATTGACGCGCTGCCCGATGGTCTCATCTACGCAAGCGTGGTCATGTGTCCCACATTAGGCGGCACGGTGGCGCATTTCGACGCTTCGCCTGCCAAGAGCATGCCGGGTTTCATCAAGGCGTTTTCGCTGAAGCCCTACGCTGGTGGCAGCGGCGGCGTCGCGGTAATCGCCGACAACCCTTTCCGCGCGATGAACGCGGTGAGTGCGATCGACGTGGTGTGGAATGACGGCCCCGCAGCCACGCTGTCGAGCGCAGACGTGGACACCCAGCTCGCGCAAGCGCTGGACGACAGCAACGGCCACGCCTACTACCATCGCGGTGACGTCGAAGCCGCATTGAGCGGCGCGGCGCGAACGATCAGCGCCGAGTACCACGCACCGTATCTCGCACATGGCGCGGTCGAGCCGGTGAATTGCACGGTGCAGGTTGCGGACGGCGCGGCCACCGTTTGGGTCTCCACGCAAATGCCGGCGCTCGCGCGGCAGCACGTCGCGAAAGTGCTGGACATCGATGCCGACAAGGTCGACGTGCAAACGCAATTGCTCGGCGGTGCTTTCGGGCGCCGTCTCGAACTCGATTTCATCGCGCAAGCCGCGGCGATTGCGCGCGAAGGCGGTGGTCGTCCGGTGCAAACGATCTGGTCGCGTGCGGAGGATTTCACCCACGATTTCTATCGTCCGGCGTGCGTGTCGCGACTCAAGGCCGGTCTCGACAAAGACGGCAAGCTCGTCGCGTGGCAAGCCACTTCAGCGAGTCAGGCGATCGTGCCGGAATCGCTTGCGCGTTACTACGGCGTGCCGCGCATCCCCATCGACAAGACCACTTGCGAAGGCGCATTCGATCAGCCCTACGAATGGCCCACTGTGCGCGTGGCGCACAAGATCGTCGAACTACCGATCCCGATTGGATTCTGGCGCTCGGTCGGCCATTCGCATCAGGCGTTTTTCACCGAAGGTTTTACCGACGAACTCGCCGTAGCCGCCGGTCAGGACCCGATTGCGTTTCGCGCGGCGCTGCTCGCGCAGCATCCGCGCCATCTGGCGGTGTTAAAGCGCGTTGCAGTCTTATCGGACTGGGGACATCCCATGACGCGTGCCGCCGATGGCACAAAGCGGGCACGTGGCGTCGCGCTGCACGAAGCGTTCGGCAGTGTCGTCGCGCAGGTGGCGGAAGTATCGGTCGGTGCGAACAAGCAGATTCGCGTGCATCGGGTGGTCTGCGTGATCGACTGTGGACTGCCGGTGAACCCAAACCTGATTCGTCAGCAGATGGAGGGTGGCATCGTATTCGGCCTCTCGACTGCGTTGCAGGACGAAATCACCATCGTCGGCGGGCAGGTGACGCAGAAGAACTTCGTCGATTTCCCGGTTGTGCGGATGAACGACTGTCCGGTGATCGAAGTCGACATCATGCCAAGCCAGATGCACCCGCAGGGCGTCGGCGAACCGGGCGTGCCGCCGGTTGCGCCGGCGGTGGCCAACGCGGTATTCGCGCTGACCGGCCAGCGCTTGCGCGGGTTGCCGTTGAGGGTTGCGTGAAACGCTTCAGATTGACGGAGAAAAAATGGGATCACTAAACATCAACGGCCGCGTGGTTGCTGTGCAAGCTGAACCGGATATGCCGCTCCTGTGGGTGCTGCGCTGCGACCTCGGCATGACCGGCACCAAGTTCGGCTGCGGCGTGGGCATTTGCGGCGCGTGCACGATCCATCTAGACGGCAAGGCAGGCCTTGCCTGCCAGACGCCGATGTCGAGCTTGCACTCGCAGAAGATCACGACGATCGAAGGCGTGCAGGGCGCCGAAGCGCAGGCGTTAAAAGCGGCGTGGATCGATCTCGACGTGGTGCAGTGCGGTTATTGCCAGAGCGCGCAACTGATGGCGGCCTGCGCGCTGCTCAAACAGAAACCCAATCCCACCGATGCGGACATCGACGCGGCGATGTCCAACATCGTGTGCCGTTGCGGCACGTATCCGAGGGTAAGGGCGGCGATTCACCAGGCGGCTGCGAAACGGCGGCCCGTTTAAGGCCGGCATCACCGCAGACAGAGACGCCTGGGTGAGCCGATCACGAGCCCGGCGGGCTCAGTTCGCCAGCATCTCCACGACCGCCACCACTACCGTGAAAACGCCGATACAACCACCCAGTGTGGCTGCGCCTTGCATGAATTGCGACATACGTGACCCCGTACCGTGTGATGTTGAGGCTCGTATTTAACCTGAATTGAAAGGCCAAAGAAAGCTTGTCAATAATAGCGATTTACCCGGATGAGACGAGGCGGGAGGGTTAGGGCGCTTTGGTGGCCGCCGTCGGCATGGCCGCCTTAGCCGGCGCCGCAGCAGCGGGAGTCGCGGTGTTAGACACTGCTGTCCCAGGCGCCGTCTGCGCATCAGTCTCCCACCCACCGCCCAGCGCGAGGAACAGGTTGACCTGATCGATCGCCACCTGACCTTCCGCTGCCGCAACCTGAGACTTCGTCGAAGTCAGCGTGCGCGTCGCATCCAGATCCGAAATGAACGACTCGCGTCCGGCGCGATACAAGCGATGCGTTTCATCCGCCGACGCGGTGGCCGACTTCAGCGCGGCACGCAAGGCGTCGGCGCGGGCATAGTCGGACGCATAGGTCGCGAGGCTGGTTTCAGTTTCGCGCAACGCGGTCAGCACCACGCCGTCGAACTTTGCCAACGCAACATTGCTTGACGCTTGCGCTTCACGCACACGGCCCCGCGCGCCATTCGTGGGGAAGGTCCAACTGATCAGTGGACCGAAGGCCCAGCGTGCCGTCGGCGAGGTGCCGAGGTCCTCCAGAATCCCCGTCAAACCCGCCGACGCACCGATGCTCACCGTCGGATACAACGCGCCCGTCGCGACGCCGATGCGCGCCGTCGACGCTGCCAGTTGGCGCTCGGCCTCGCGCACGTCCGGGCGGCGCTTGAGCAGCGCGGCGCCATCGCCGACCGGAATCGGCTGACGGATCTGCGGCAGCGTGCTGCAGGCGAGCACGGCTGGCGGCAAATCGGACGGTGCGCGTGCGAGTAGTGCCGCGAGCCGGTATTGCGCAATCTGGCGGCGCGCCGTATAGCGCGGAATATCCGCCGCCAGCGTATCGACCTGGGTTTGTCCGCGCGTCACATCGGTCTGATTGCCGCGGCCGGCGTCGCGCAATCGGCGCGACACGTCCACACGTTCCTTCTGCAAGGCCAGCGATTGCTGCGCGATCCTGAGCTCCTCGGCGGCCGAGCATTGGTCGACATACGAGCGCACCACATCCGCGACCACCGTGATCCGCGCGAGATCGCCGGCCGCCTGCACGGATTCCGTATCCGCCGCAGCCGCTTCGACACCACGGCGCAGCTTGCCGAACAGATCGATTTCGTACGAGATGCTGATGCCGATATCGCCTTCGTTAGTGACCGGCAGTTTGTTGAAGAGCAGATACTGTTCGGCCGATTCCTGCGCCCGCTCGACGACCGCCGACGTCTTTCCTGAGAAGCCGCCTTGAGCCTGCGCGACACCCAGCGCTTCACGCGAACGCGCGAGGTTCGCCGCCGCGACGCGCAAGTCGGTGTTCGACTGCAGCGCTTCGTCGACGAGGTTGTTCAGCACCGGATCGTCGTAGAGCTTCCACCAGACCGCAGGCACGTTCTGCCGCGTGGTCAGTTTGGCGTCGGCGCCTTCGATCGGCGCATTGGCGAGCGGCGCGTTGACCAGCGCCTGCTTCGGCAGCGCGTAATCGGGGCCGACATTCACGCAGCCGTTGAGCGCGACGCTCAACGGCAATAGCGGCAGCAGCGGCAATAAGGGAAGGGCGCGCGACAGCTTCATTGCGACGCGCCCGACATGACGGCAGCAGACGCCGGTTGCGCAGTAGAAGTAGCGGAGGCAGCCGGAACAGCAGCCGAAGCCGAAGCCGAAGCCGCCGATGCATCCACCGTACCCGAAGCGCCCGCAGCCGGACGCGGCTTGCCGGTCGCCGACAGATCACGCACCGACACCGTCGCGGTGCGTCCGGCGATCATGCGGAAGTCGGCAGGCACCTCGTCGAGCGCAACGCGCACCGGAATCCGTTGCGCGAGCCGCACCCAGCTGAATGCCGGGTTCACGTTCGGCAGCAGATTCGATCCTTGCGTGCGGTCGCGGTCTTCAATCCCCGCGACGATGCTTTGCACGTGGCCGCGCAGCACGTTCGGCTCGCCCATCACCTGGATATCGACCCGCTGGCCGATGTCGATGCCGCGTAGCTTGGTCTCTTCAAAGTAACCGTCGACGCGGAATGAATGCATATCCACCACCGCGAGCACCGCACGGCCCGCCGAAACGAATTCGCCGGTACGCGGCGCGCGGTCGTTCAGATAACCGTCGACCGGACTCACGATGGTAGTGCGTTGCAAATTCAGTTTGGCGGTATCGATTGCGACGTTCGCATCGGCGAGCGCGGCATCCGCTGTTTCGACACGCGAACGGCTTTCTTCGGCGACTTCCGTCGCGACCAGGTTGCCGAGCTGGCGATTGCGCGCGTCTTCGCGGCGCGCCTGATCGAGGGTAGCGCGGCGTTGCTGCGCGGTGGCCTGCGCCTGGCGCAGTGCGAGCGCATAGCGGGCCTGATCGATCACGAACAGCACCTGGCCTTGTTTGACCTGCTGGTTGTCCACCACCTCGACCGATGAGATCAGCCCCGAGATATCCGGCGCGACCTGGATCACGTCGGCGCGCACGTGGCCGTCGCGCGTCCACGGCGCGAACATGTAATAGGCAACCAGTTTCCACAGCACGAAGGCTGCAACCACGACGACGATCAGGGTCAGCAGAATTTGACCGACGGAGAACCAGGTTTTTTTCACGTTATTAGTCTGTGCGAAACGACGACGACAAGGCCCAGCACCAGCACATAGATGCCGAGATCGAAGATGGAGCGATGCCAGACGAAGCGGTAAAAGCCGACGCGTTCGAACACCGTGCGAATGGCCAGGTTGATCAGATAGGCGATCAACATCAGCACCAGCACGGCCGGCACGAACACGCCGAAGATATCGATTTCACCGATCATCGCGGGAACGGGCCAGGGAGAGGATTGGGTTGCGGGACGGGCGCATCAGGCAGCGGCCTCCGGTTCGGGCGGCGTGGGTGTGATTAGCGTGGCCGGAAACAGCGAAAGACGCAAGCCGACCAGCGCGTGCAGCGCCTCGCGCAATCTGCGCGCCGAGGTTTGCGCGGTCGGGCCCGGCGCACCGGCATTGGCGAGGCCTTGTGCGGTGACGCGCGCCAAGGCTGCATCGATCGACGACATCAGGCTCTCGGGCACCGGTTGGCGCGCGCGCTGGTCGATGCACCATTCGAAGTATTCGCGCACGTCTTCGAGGACATGATCGATCGCAGCCGGCGCTTCGCCGCCGAGCTTGCCGGTCAGTCGGCGCAGATCGAGCGCGTTGAAGGCGATGCGCAAATCGCGGAAGCTTTCGATCGACGGATGGCGGTGGTCGTCCGTGGCGGCGAGACGCGGGATCAACTGCATCAGGCGGTCGAGCATGCGCGCGGCGAGATTGCGCGGGTCTTCGATAGTCCGGGTGGACGCAGTCAGCACTACGTCGGCCCAGCTCGAGCGCAACAGCCGCGATGCCGCGAGTTCGGCGCCGAACGGCCGCGTCGCGCGGGTCCACAGATACGCATACAGCAAGCCGGCAAGGCCCGCGAGATTGCTGTTCAGGAAGATCAGGAAGTCGGCCGAGTAGGCATCCTGAATGCTGATGAAGGTGGCCGTATTGACGGCCACGAGCACCGTCACCATGCTGAACTGCGGACGCGGGATCAGCGTGCCGACAAGGATGAACGGCCCGGCGAACAGGACGACCAGCATCGGGAAATCGTGCACGTGAGGCAGCACGGCGAACAGATAGATACCGGCGGCCACCACGGCGATCGCCGTGGCGACGAAGAACTTGAACACCATGGGCGCGGGTTCGTCGAGCGCGGCGAAGAAGCAGCACGCGATGGCGGCCAGCGTCACCGCGCTGGCGCCGTCCGCCCAGCCTGAGCCGATCCACAGACTGCACGCGATGATCACGGCGGCGCCCGCTGAAACCGTCGAAAACAGCATGATGCCGCGGTCGAAAAACTGCTCGGTGCCACCGAGCCGCCAATGGCGAAAACGTGGCCGCCACGAGCCTTCTTCGCGCGTGATGATGATGCGCAGCGAGCGGCAGTCCTGCCAGATATCGATCACCTGTTTCATGCGCCACAGCGCGTTCGAAAGCAGCGCGCCGTCCCAGGTCGCCAGCGCGGCCGGCAGCGGCTGCATCGCGGCGATGCGCTCGCGCAATGCGTTGGCTTCCGGGTCGGGGTGATAGCCTTCGCTGGCTTCAGGAAGCGGCGCATGGAACCATTTGATGACGTCGTTGAGCAACGTTTCGAGACCCTCGGGCCATGTCTGGCGGCCGCTGTTGTAGAGGGCGATCAGCGGATCGGCCAGCGCCGACATGATCGGCAGCAGCAACTGCATGCGCCCGCGCAACTCGTGAGCACGCGCCAGGATGTCCGGCCGGGTGTGGTCGTAGGCAAGCTGGCTCAGCAGCAGTTCCAGCCCGTTGATCGTGCTCGCGATGCGCTGGCGGGCCCCAGAAATCGCCGAGCCCGCAATGCGCCCGGACAGCGTCTCGGTCGCATAGAACGCGGCGTCGCGAAACCACGCGTCGGTCCGCTCGATGATGGTGGGCGCGAGCCGGCTGGGAAACAGCGAACTGCCGACAATGCTCGCGCACACGATGCCGAGCAGGATCTCCTCGGTGCGGCTGATTGCCAGATCGAACACGCCGCCTGGATTGGTCACCGAAGGCAGCGCAATGATCGGCATGGTGTAGGCCGCCAGCATGAAGACGTAGCTGCGCGCGGTGCGATCGGCCACCGCCAGATACAGCAGCGTGCCGGTCCACAACGCGACGATCACGCTGAACAGATACGGCGATTCGACGAACGGCGGCACCAGCAGCACCGCGGCCGACGCGCCCAGCATGGTGCCGAGCGCACGATAAAGCGCCTTGGAGCGGGTCGCGCCTACAAACGGATTCGACACAATGTAGACGGTGGCCATCGCCCAATACG
Source organism: Paraburkholderia sp. WS6 (assembly GCF_030464835.1). Taxonomy (NCBI): domain Bacteria; kingdom Pseudomonadati; phylum Pseudomonadota; class Betaproteobacteria; order Burkholderiales; family Burkholderiaceae; genus Paraburkholderia; species Paraburkholderia sp. WS6. The sequence continues at coordinate 34,882 of NZ_JALQCK010000001.1, read as the reverse complement.
GGCGCGGCAATTCGAGCGAGAGACCGATGTAAAGCGCGATCATCGCCGCGGCAAACGTCTTGACGGAGAAGAGCCAGTCGCGGACGGAGGGATAGACCATAACCCGTTACCCGGCATCCCGGGGATTGGGCGGCGCCGCTGCGTCGGCCGTGAGCACGCCATGGCTCGTGCGTCGCCATTTTCTGGCAGCGACGACCAGGGTGCTGCTGACGGTGCGGCGCAAGGTATCGAGATTCGACATGGCCGCTATTGTATTTCCTAAATATTCGTTAGCAAGCTATTGAATCGGAATTTTTTGTGAAGCGCGGCTTTCGTGCCGCTGTCGCAAAAGCCCGGCTCATTTAGCCGTAAACGCGCTCCTTCACCAGTTCGATAAAGCGGGTCGCCGCGCTATTGCGCAGTCCCGCAGGGTAAGCAAGATGCAGCGGAGCACTCAACTTCGCGGGATTCGTCAATGTGCAATAGACGGCGCCAACCTGGTCGTAACGTTGCATCGACGCCGGCACCAGCGTCACCCCCAACCCTGCTGCGACCAGATTGATCCCCGACACCATGCGCGGCACCTCGCGCGCAATCCGCGGGACGAACCCGGCTTGTCTGCATGCTGCCAGGATATCCGCATACATGCCGGGTGCGCCCGGCCGGCGCACCAGAATGAAGTCCTCGTGCGCCAATGCCTTCAACGACACCTGCGGCCGTTTCTTGCCCGCTCCTTTCAGCAACGGATGCCCGACTGGCAATACCACCACCATCGGCTCGTCGAGCAATAACTCGAACGCCACGCCCTCGCGCACATCGACCGGCTTGCGGAGAAACGCGGCCTGAATCTGCCCCGCGGCCAAACGCTCGATAATCTCCGCCGCATTGAGTTCGGCAAGCTCCACGGCGACCTCGGGACACACCGCGCGAAAAGCCCGGATCGTCTCCGTCGTAAAAGGATGGAACGCAGCCGAACTGGTGAGGCCGATCGAGATCGTGCCGAGCTCGCCGCGCGCAATCCGGTGCGCTCTCTCCACCGACTGTTGCAGGTCCTGCAGCAAGCGTTGCGCGTCTTCCGCAAAGGCCTGCCCTGCGGGCGTCAAGCTTACGCCGCGAGGCATGCGCACAAATAGTTCGAAGCCGATCTCTTCCTCCAGCGTTCGAATCTGCTGCGAGAGGGGCGGCTGTTGCATGGCCAGCCGCTCGGCTGCACGCGTGAATTGACCTTCCTCGGCAACCGCCAGGAAGTAGCGCAAGTGGCGAAGCTCCATCGTGTTGTGTCTCCTCGGTCGTGCCTTGCTTTCTGTGCATTACCATATCGTATAGATATGGATGGTGCATAAAACAGGTATTTTACATTTACCACGCCCAATCCTACGATCTCGTCTATCGCATCGATCGAGGCCCGCGTTGCTCACGGCAAGCAGGCTCGAGCGCTCCGCGACATAAAACTAAATCGACTGGAGACGATAGTGATAGTCATGCCAAACTGGCCTTCCGCGTGACGCTCGGCATCCGCCACCGGTTCTGAGTTTTCGAACTTTTCAACGACGGATCTGACGATGCACCGCGTTCAAGACAGTGCACGGTGATCAGGAGCAAGCTGCATGACATTGAATTTTTCACGACGTCTGGCGATGGGGTGTGCGGCAGTGGGTACCGCCATGCTGACATTGCTCACGCAACCGGCATTCGCGGTGCATGCCTACGAGTCGCATCTGAAGCCGGTGGCGACGATCTCGGACACACGGTTCGTGATCGACACGCCGCAAGGGCAAGCTGAATTTCCGCTGTACCTGTCGAAGGACTGGAACGTCGCGCAACCGCGGGTGACGCGCGCGGTGATCGTGATTCACGGCAAACTGCGCAACGCGGACGTGTACTTCCGTACGGCGCAGAACGCACGCGACGCCGCCCACGCGGATCTCGACAGCACGCTTCTGATCGCGCCGCAATTCCTTGCCACGCTCGACGTGCGCGTGCATGACGAACCGGCCGATCTGCTGCGCTGGACCGGCGACGCGTGGATGGGTGGCGAAGCGGCGCGGGCGCCGCTGCCCGTCAGTTCGTACGCGGTGCTGGACGAAATCGTCACGCGTCTCGCGGATCGCAAGCTGTTTCCGAATCTGCGGCACGTCGTGTTCGCGGGGCATTCAGGTGGCGGGCAGGTCGTGCAGCGTTACGCGGTGGCGGCGCATAACATCGACGTGCTGACGAATGAGGGCATCGACGTGCGCTACGTCGTGGCGAGCCCGTCGACGTATGCGTACTTCGATGCACAACGGCCGAATGCGCAAGGTGTATCGGCGCCGTTCGATGCCGCGCAATGCGCCGATTTCAATCAATGGAAATACGGCATGGACAATCGGCCGTCATACCTCGACGACCGCTCGCCCGCACAACTCGAAGCGACTTATGCGTCGCGCCGCATTGACTACCTGGTCGGCGGCGCGGACGACGATCCGCAGCAAAGCGCGCTCGATAGAAGCTGTGCCGCCGAAGCGCAAGGTCCGCAGCGCGTTGCGCGTGCGGAGGCGTATTACCGGTACATCCAGTCGCGTCATCCGGAAGGGCTGAAGCAGAGTTTTCATGTCGTGCCAGGTGTGGGTCACAACGGCGCGCGCATGCTGACGTCGGTCTGCGCATTGTCGGCAATGTTCGACACCCAAGGATGCGAGCAATGAGCGGGGCGAGCGTGAATCAGCGTGACGGTGCGGCGTCCACCGCGGAGGCATCGAACGGACTGAGCCCGCCGATGGTGCGGCGCGCGATCTTTGCCTCGGTGCTCGGCAACGGACTCGAGTGGTTCGATTTTCTGATCTACGGCTACTTCGCGAAGATCATCGCGCTGGTGTTCTTTCCCGGCGGCAGTGGCTTCGTGTCGATCATGCTGACGCTCGCCACGTTCGCCGTCGGCTTTATCGTGCGACCGATCGGCGGCATTCTGTTCGGTATCTACGCGGACCGGGCGGGGCGGCGCAAAGCGCTTTCGCTGCTGATCATTTCGATGGCGGCGAGCACGCTGTTGATGGGCCTCACGCCGGGTTATGCCAGCATCGGCATCGCGGCGCCGTTGCTCGTGGTGCTCGCGCGGCTGTTGCAAGGGCTCTCGGTGGGCGGGCAGTTCGCGACGGCCTCGGCGATGCTGGTCGAGTATGCGCCGTCGCACAAGAAGATGTTCTACGGCAGCTTCAATATGTCCGCGCAGGCGTTCGCGTTGCTGCTTTCGTCAGGCGTCGGTTATCTGCTGACCACGCAGCTCACGCATGAGCAACTGGTGGCATGGGGTTGGCGCCTGCCGTTTCTGTTCGGCGCGTTGGCGGGGCCGTTTGGTTTCTACATCCGGCATCGCGTGGCGGAATCGCCGGAGTTCGAGCGCTTGCTCGATCAAAAGGATAAGCCGCCACGTGTGACGGTGCGCCAGTTCTTCCGCGATAACGGCGACGCGGCGATCTGCGCGATGGGCGTGATCATCATCGGCGCGGCGACCAATTATGTGTGGCACTCGTATCTGTCGGTGTATGTCGAGCGGCAATTGCATCTGCCGCTGTCCACCGCGCTGCTCGGCGCGTTCGTGTCGGGCGTGCTGAATCTGTTTCTGTTTCCACTGTCCGGCAAGCTTGCCGATCGTTACGGCGCGTACCGGCTGTTCTATCCGATCGTGATCACGTGGATGGTGTGCGTGTATCCGCTTTATCACTTCGTCGTGACGAATCCCACGCCGGGGCATCTGTTCATCGCGCAGATGGTCGCGACGGTGTTCCTCGCCGCCATGTCCGGTTCGCACCCCGGCATGCTCGCGACGCTGTTTCCGGTGCGCAGCCGGTCGGCGGGCGTGGCGCTGTCGTACAACATTGCGGTGACGCTGTTCGGCGGCATGGCGCCGCTCACCATCACCGCCTTGACGCATCTGACTGGCAGCAGTCTGACGCCGGCGTTCTACCTGATTTTTGCCGGTTGCGTGTCGCTCGCGATGGTGTATTTCACGCGCTCGGGACGTGAAGCGGGCGGCGCAACAGCGAAGTTCGTCACGCGTTAACCGCCACTAGCCAGACTGATTAGATGACCCACGAGCTTATTGCATGACCCAGCCTTTGATAACAGATGACGAACGCGCACCGAATGAACGTCCGGTCGCCGTCGTCGCCAGCCGGCATCTGAGTGTCGCGACGCCTGCGGGCAGCGGCACCGTGCCGGTGTTCGCGAACGGCGACTGGCTTGCGCCGACGCGTGACGTCAAGCGCGCCGTGATTCTGATTCACGGACGCCTGCGCAACGCGGACACGTACTTCCATCTGGCGGAGCGCGCGTGCGCACTTGCTGGTGGCGATGCAGCCGATACGCTGCTGATCGTGCCGCAATTCCTCGCGAGTGCCGACGTTAGCGCGCATGTGTTGCCGTCATCCACGCTGCATTGGGAATGGGCTGGCTGGATGGGCGGCGACAACGCCGAAGGTCCGGCGCCGCTCAGTTCGTTCGATGTGCTCGATGCCATCCTGCAGACGCTGGCGTCGCGCGAGCAGTTTGCGTCGCTAACCGAGGTGGTGATCGCCGGGCATTCGGGTGGTGGTCAGGTGGTGCAGCGCTATGCCGTGGTGACGCGGGGTGAAGCGCCGCTCGTCGCGCGCGGAATCGCGCTGCGCTATGTGGTCGCGAATCCTTCGTCGTATGTGTACTTCGACGCGATGCGGCCGACCGCATCCGGTGAATTCGCGGCGTTCGATGCGGCGGCGTGTCCGTCGTTCAATCGCTGGAAGTATGGGCTCGAAGAGTTGCCGGCCTATGCTTCTAGTGGCGGGGAGGCGGGCTCTGCTGATGCGCTTGAATCGCGCTATGCGCGTCGTGATGTCACCGTGCTGCTCGGCGGCGCGGATTGCGATCCGCAGCATCCGGCTCTCGACCGTTCATGCGCCGCGCAGACTCAAGGCGAGCATCGGCTGGGGCGCGGACTGGCTTACGCGCGTTATATGGCGTCGCGGCATCCGGAAGGGGCGGCGAAGCATCGTACGTTTGTGATCGACGGCGTTGGGCACGATGCGAAGGGGATTTTTGCATCGGTGCAGGGGCTGGCGGCGTTGTTCGGCAAGGCATGAACCGTGCTACCGCGATAAGGCCACCTTTCAAAGGATTGTGCCGACATGAACAAGACCCGACTCCTCGCGGCCGCCGTTATTGCGACGCCGGCCACCATGTCCAGCCGCGTCGTGAGCGTCGCAACTCGACCATCGAGAGCGGCGCGATCTCGATACGCGGAAACACGGCCGGCGACGCACCAAGCGCATGAACAATGGCGGCCCGGATCACTGGCGGGTGCGTGACGGCGACCACGTTTTGCGTGGTGCTCGGGATGACGCTCGTTTTTTCGCGTAACGTACGATTCCTTGCCTCGTTCGCTCCATCATTTGATGCACGGTCTGTTGCGCGGGTCACGTCCTCGCTCAACGCATCGTTTAGCGCATCGAGCCACTGTCCCACCCGTTTCACAAGTTGACTGAACGACTCGCCGCCGTGCGCGGCTGCGTCGGGATCATGTGTCCATGCGGCGAGGTCGTGCGGTGCTTCGGCCGCGAGATCGGCAAGGCGACGGCCATGCCACAGGCCGTAGTCCATGTCTGCCAGTCCCTCGTCGACCGATGCGCCTTGGCCCGATGCCGCGGCACCGATCCCCAAGGCCGACGCCGTGTCGCGCGCACAAACGGCAGGGCTGACGAAAACCGCCGCGTCGTCCGGAATCGACAGGCGCGCTCGTGCGGCGGTTGCTTCGGCGAGGCCACGTGCATCGACCGGGTCGTCGGCGGGGAAGCGGCCCGCGCGCATCGCCGCGGTCGATGCGTGGCTGATCAGTAACAGCCGTGTGTCCATTCAGTTGATTTCCATAAAGACCGGACTAAAGCGGGACGCCGCGTGCATGCTTTACGTTGCCGGGAGGCAAAGTTTAGCGCGTAGAATAGCGTCACTGCGAAGCACGGAAGCCGGTGAGAGCCCGGCGCGGTCGCGCCACTGTAATCGGCATTCACGAGCCGAAAGCCAGACCTGAGCTTTGCACCATCCCTCTTCAATCTACTATCGGGGCGCGTTACCCCCAGGAGATGTCCATTATGTCCAACGCTGTTTTCGATTCCACGACACAGCCTGTCGCCCAACCCACGCCGATTCCGCTGCGTGAATTGCTGCCTTGGGTCGTGTTCGGCGGCTTGCTGCTGTTGCTCGCGCTGTATTTCGTTGGTGCGGAACAGGGTGCCACGTCGCTGGTGCCTGGCATGTATGTGCACGAATTCGTGCACGACGGCCGCCATCTGCTCGGCTTTCCCTGCCACTAACGGAGTCGAAAATGGTCGGTAAATTGTTGGTACGCGGGATGCTTGCAGGCATCGCCGCGGGATTGCTCACGTTCGGCTTCGCGAGATTGGTGGGCGAACCGCAGGTCGATCAGGCGATTTCCTTCGAGGAAAAGGCCGACGCCGCCAAAGGCGAAGCGCCCGAACCCGAACTGGTGAGCCGCGGCACCCAGGCGGGCCTGGGATTGTTGACTGGCGTGGTGACGTACGGCGCAGCGTTCGGCGGGCTGTTCTCGCTGGTGTTCGCGTATGCGTACGGGCGCGTCGGCGCGCTGAGTGCGCGCGCGTTGTCCGCATGGCTCGCGCTTGGCGCGTTTATTGCGCTGGTGATCGTTCCGAACATCAAGTACCCGGCGAATCCCCCTTCGGTGGGCGACCCCGAGACGATCGGGATGCGGACCGGCTTGTTCTTCCTGATGATCGCGATCTCGCTGGCCGCAGTGGTGTTCTCGCTGAAGGTTCGGCGCCGCGCGGCGCTGAAGCTGGGCGCGTGGAATGGCTCGATTGTGGCGGGCCTGGTGTTCGTCGCGATCATTGCTGCCGTGCAACTGTCGATGCCGACGATCAACGAAGTACCGGCGGCTTTCCCGGCGGTGCTGTTGTGGAAATTCCGCGTCGCGGCCATCGGCATGCAGGTGGTTATGTGGACGACAGTTGGGCTGCTGTTCGGCGCCCTCGTCGAGCGAAGCAAATTGCTGGCTTCCGCGAGCCGCAGCGCCGCGAAGTCCGCTTACCTTTGATGTGAATGGCGTGACCGCGCGAGCCGCGGTCACGCAGGCGTGCAGCGCGAGAGAAACCAAATACATCAAGTACTTGGCGCGTTTGCGGGAATGTTATCCACAGGCTTATGGACATTTTCTGTGGACAAGTTCCATGGGTGCATAACGTTATGCGAATCGCTTGGTTGCCCGAAGCCGGGGCAAATCCGACACTCACTCCAATCTCAAGCAAACCGAGCCTGGAGCCATGTCGAACTCATCAAGCCTGCGCCCATCATGGGCCACTCGTATCACGGCACTTCTGCTGCTGGCCGCATCGGCAATAACGACGACGACAACGGCCATCGCAGCGCCACCTTCGGGCGATCCGATCCTGATAGGCGTCAGCGGCCCGCTGACCGGACAGAACGCTCAGTACGGCGCGCAATGGAAAGCCGGCTTCGATCTTGCATTGGATGAGATCAACAGCCACAACGGCATCAACGGCCGCCCGCTGAACTACGTCTTTGAGGACAGCCAGAGCGACCCGCGCCAGTCCATCACGATCGCGCAGAAATTCGTCAACGACCCGCGCATCCTGATCGAACTCGGCGACTTCTCGAGTCCCGCTTCGATGGCGGCGTCGCCGATTTATCAGCATGCCGGCCTTGTGCAACTCGGTTTCACCAACTCGCATCCTGACTTCACCAAAGGCGGCGACTACATCTGGAGCCCGTCAGTCAGCCAGGCCGACGCCCAGCCGCTGCTTGCCGACCTCGCCGTGAAAACGCTCGGCCTCAAGCGCATCGCCGTGCTCTATCTGAACACCGACTGGGGACGCACCAGCAAGGACGTCTTCGTCAAAGCCGCCAACGAACGCGGTGCGCAAGTCGTGGCGGCAGAGGGCTATCAGTCGGCCGAGAAAGATTTCCGCGCGACGCTGGTGCGCGTGAGCGCTGCGAATCCGGATGGCATCGTGTTGATCTCGTACTACTCCGACGGCGCGCAGATCGCCCGCCAGGCGCGCACAAGCGGTATCAACCTGCCGATCGCCGCAGCCAGTTCCGTGTATTCGCCGAAATTCCTCGAACTCGGCGGTGAGGCCGTCAACGGCGTGGCGACCAACACCAGCTTCTTCCCCGGTGAATCCGGGCCGGAAGTGCAAAGCTTCGTTAAACGCTTCGAGGCGAGATACCACCGCGAACCGGACGCGTTCAACGCTTACGCGTATGACGCCGTCATCATCGCCGCCTATGCGCTGCGCGCCGGCGGTCCCGACCGCAAAGCTGTGCGCGATGCGCTGCCGAAGCTGCACGACATTCCGAGCGTCGTGTTCGGCAAGGCCAATTTCGATCCGGCGACGCGTCGTGTGATCGGCGTGAAAAACATCAACGTGGTGGTGAAGAACGATAAGTGGGCATTGCTTGAGAGTAAGGCGACGGTTGCCCAGAAGTAGGTATTTCGCCGGCCGTCCAACTCTTCGATCATTCACAACATTCACGACTTTTGTGCCATGAGCCTTTTACTCGACCACATTGTGATTCGCGTCCACGACCTGACGCAGACCATTGAAGATTTCACGGCGCTCGGTTTCACCGTGCAGCAAGGCGGTACACATGCCGATGGCGTGACGCATAACGCGCTGATCGGTTTCGCCGATGGCAGTTACATCGAGCTGATCGCTTTCTTGCAGGCGGCGCCGCAGCGTCGCTGGTGGGATGTGGGGCAGCGTCATGGCGATGGATTTGTTGATTACGCGTTGTTGCCGTCGAGCGTGGCTGCTGTGATTGACGCCGCGCATGGGCGGGGCTTGCAATACGACGGGCCACAGGCAGGTGGGCGCGTCCGCCCGGACGGCGCGCGGCTCGAGTGGCAGACCGGCCGCCCGCAAACCAGCGACTTGCCATTCCTGTGCGGGGATATCACGCCGCGTGATCTGCGTGTGACTGAAGGCGCGGTGCGTGAACATGCGAACGGCGTGCGAGGGGTGGCGAGCTTGACGGTCGCTGTGGAGGATTTGAAGGCGAGTTTGCAGCGGTATCGGGCGTTGCTTGGTTTTGCGGACGCGCGGACGGTGGCTTTGCCGGGACTTGGGGCAGCGTCGGCGACGGTGTCGATTGGCGATGCGTCGGTTGTGTTGCTGAGCCCCGTGCATGTCGATGCCGCGAGTGTTACCCCCGAAGGCGCGGCGTTGCGCCGGCAACTCGCCACGCGTGGGGAAGGGGTGTTGGGTGTCGCTTTGCGCGCTGATGGTAAAGCGGAGTCGCGAGTGCTCGACCGTGATCGCACGCATGGCGCGTGGTTCGAGATCGTCGCGGGATGAGGGGAATCGCCTTTCGGCGCGCAGCGTGCAGCGCTTAGGAAGTTAAGTGGATCAAGTAGTTGGCGCTGTTGTGGGGTTGTTATCCACAGGCTTGCGAACATTTTCTGTGGACAAGTTCACAACAGCTACCGTCCCTTAACGCCGTGGACAAACAAAGTCCAAATCCCATCGCCGCTTACGCGCTCCTACTCCTAAGCGCCCAATTGAACACGGGACCGGTCCGTGGCTTGGCGGCGCGTCCAGCCGGGACGGGTGGTCATCGTGTGGAGCGCAATCAGGTCGCGTCGTGGAAAATCACCCCGAGCGTGTGCCGGTGACCCGACCGCAGGCGGCTCACGCCGTGTCGCAGATTCACCCGATACACGCCGCGCGTGCCCTGCACCGGCCGGTGATGAACCGCAAACACCACTGCGTCGCCCTTGCCGAGCGGCACGACTTCCGTGCGCGACTGCATCCGCGGACGCTGCTCCGTCATGACGAACTCGCCGCCCGTGAAATCCTTGCCTGGCTCCGAAAGCAGAATCGCGACCTGAAGCGGGAACACGTGTTCGCCGTATAGATCCTGATGCAGGCAGTTGTAGTCGTCCTTGGCGTATTGAAGCATCAGGGGCGTTGGACGCAGCTGGCCGGCGGCGTGACAGCGCTCGATAAATTCGCCGTGGGCGACCGGATAGCGGACATCGATATTCATCGCCTCGTTCCAGCGATTCGCCACCGGCGCGAGGCGCGGATAAAGCTCGGCGCGCAACGCCGCTACCAACTGCGGCAGCGGATACGCAAAGTACTTGTACTCACCACGACCGAAACCATGCCGCGCCATCACGACGCGGCTGCGGTACAGATCGTCGCGTGGATAGAGCGCTGTCAGCGCGTCGCATTCCTGCGCACTGAGCAGATTGCGCAGCATCGCGCAGCCATATCCGTTCAGTTCTTCTTCGACATCGAACCAGTCGATCGCGTCGACGCGCCGCGTAAACGAGCCGGTGACGGTGCTGGAGCCTGACTCCCGTGCGCCAGCGTGTTTCAGGTCGGGCTCGAACCCCAGTTCCAGTTCCAGTTCCAGTTCCAACTCCGGCGACTGCAGATCCTTCGCGACCGTATTCATGAACATTCTCCGTAAGGCGATTCATCGAACGATGACCGAGTGTAAGCACACGCCCAAGGCCACGCACTCCGACTCTTGCTCTCCAATTCCCGTATCGTTATGACCGAGCCGCTCCAATCCGCCGCGTGGGTGTCCGGAGCGTCTTAAGCAAAAGCGAAGGCCCGGTTCGAAAATGCAAACTTCGCGAAACCTGCCGCAAGGTTTATCGTAAGACCTATTTCGTCCAATCAGTGTGTTTGGAGACTTTGCCCATGTCTGCTTCCCTAGAGAAACTCGACGACTGGCTCAACAAGGAAGCGGTGACCGAAGACGACATCACCGCGTTTCCGCTGACGGCAATGGCTGCCACCCTGGACCGGGAAGAAAGTGGCGATACCGTGCCACCTCTCTGGCACTGGCTGTACTTTCTGCCGATCGCGCCGCTGTCCGAGGTCGGTCCGGACGGTCATCCGAAGCGTGGTGGCTTTCTGCCACCGGTGCCGTTGCCGCGCCGCATGTGGGCCGGTGGCCGCCTGACGTTTCATGCGCCGCTCAAAGTCGGCGAGCATGCGAAACGTACCTCGACCATCGCCAATATCGAAGACAAGACCGGCCGCTCGGGCCGTCTCGTGTTCGTGACGGTGCAGCACGCGATTGAGGTCGACGGTGAGCTGAGGCTCGAAGAAGAGCACGACATTGTCTATCGCGATGCGCCGCAAGAGGGTGCCCGACCACCGCAGGCGGCGCTCGCCCCCGAGGGCGAAACGTGGAGCCGTACGATCGATGCGGACGCCGTGATGTTGTTCCGCTACTCCGCGCTGACCTTCAACGGCCATCGCATCCATTACGACTACCCTTACGTGACCGAGGTGGAAGGCTATCCCGGGCTGATCGTACACGGGCCGTTGATCGCGACGTTGCTGGTTGATCTGGTGCGTCGTGAACAGCCGGACGCGGTGGTGCAAAGCTTTGCGTTCAAGGCGCTGCGGCCTACCTTCGCTGGCCAGGCTTTCACGGTATGCGGCAAACCTTCTGCCGACGGTAGGACCGTCGACCTGTGGGCCAAAGACCACGAAGGTTATCTAACTATGCGGGCTACGGCCGCGCTTGCTTGAACTCTGCGAGAGTTGTTTGCGCGAACTACGCGGCGGGATGGGTTCAGGAGATTTGAGGGGCAATCATGAGACCAATGAACTGTTCTTCGATAACCTTGACGGTCATTTCCCATGTCAATTCACAGCCCGGGTGACCGGCAACCCAGGCGGCAATCCCACCGGCGGCCCGCTATCCGGCAAACTGAACATCGCCATGGAACTGGGGCATTGAAATCCCCTCAGCACATCGCCCGTCAGTGGATTGGCGACACTGCCCGCACTCGCAATATCGAGCACGGCCTTGCGTCCGTCGAAATCGAACTCAACGCGTGTGCGGCCACGGGTCGCCGTATTGATCAGCGTCCCTTTGCTTAGCAGACGCAACAGCGCCCACGGGCCGTCGGTCGAAATCGTTGAGGTATCCGGACGAATGCGCGGGTTCGCTGTAACTTCCGCATGCGCACCGCCACGTGGCCCGGGCCACGTTATGGAGAACGGCCGGACGGGGCCATGCTGGTATTGCTCGCCCTGACCGTCGATATCGAGCACGAGTCCGGTGATCGTCGGGTCGAGTTCAGGGATGGTGATATCGGCTTTCCAGGCTAGTTTCTTCTGTCCTGGGTCTGTGAAAAACACATCCCTGATGGCCTTCGCACGCTCGAATGGCGCCAGACTCGGCCCCTGCACGGGCTCGGTTGCGCCTGGAAGCGTTTTGTAACGCTATCCGGCTCGCCGTGCTGTTCGCTCGGAGCCGGACAAGGCTGGCTGGCAGTGCTGGTTTCGCGGAAGGCATGTCTTTGCTGGCAAGCTGGCTCGACCTCTACCCCGACACGATCCATCCACAACTCGCGGTGGATGCGGATCGCGATGCTGCGTTAGAGATACGATCGAACGCACTCCAGGCGCTAACCGACGTCGATGGCCTGCTGTCGGATCTGCGGGAAATATCCCTCGTCAAATCGACCGCTACGCGCCTGCAGGTCCGGGACGTGGAACGCGCATTTGCCCGACCACGCCCGGCCGACGCGCTTTCGCAGGACTCGGTGCGACAGCAACTGGATTATTTGCGCGCGCAGACTCCCGCAGTATTGAGTGGATTCGATCAGGCGCTGGCGAGTTTCGATGGCATCGAGACATGGTCCGAACTGCATCTGCATTCATTTGCCCCGGATCTGTCCACGCTCGGTAACGTGCTGCGGCTGTTTGCGCGGCCAATTGAAGGCCTGGCCGCGCACGACGGCATTCTGGAAGACGCAGCCGCTTGTGTAACGCAGGTCGCCGATATGGGTGCGCCACTCGACGTTACAACTACCGTACAGGTTGCGACAACGCCGCATGCAGTCGAGCCGGGCCAGCCCATGCGGAGCGCCTGCACGTCCGCGACTGATCGACTGATGGCTCTGGAGAAAATGCGCGAGGCACGGCATTGGTTCGAAACCCACGAGCCCAGCAGCCCAATTCCGGTGCTGCTACGGCGCGCAGAGCAGTTCGTGGGCAAGCGCTACGCCGAGGTGGTGCAGGCAATCCCGCCGGAGCTGCTCGTGCAGTGGGATTCCGAGGCGTGAAGGTCGTTTGCGAATTTCCAATAAGAAACGACTGAACAAGCCATACCGCGCTGCCGGGGTGTCGGCAGCCGTGGCCCACGACACCGCCCGAAGCCACGCCATCTCTACGGCGCACCAAGCTCACAAGCCCATTCAGCCCGATCCGCCACTCAACCCCGGGGCAAATACCCTTGCCGCCACAAAATCCCGCGTGTATAGTTTCCGAACTTACTCTTGTTTCGCATCGGAAATTAAAGGGATTCTCATGGACGCTTCCACCATCCTCGCCGACCTCGGCATCGCCCACGCGGCGCAAGCCGGCGACATCGCGGTTCATTCGCCCATTACCGGCGAACTCATCGGCCGTGTGGCCAGCAATACGGTCGCGGAAGTCGACGCGGCCCTCGCCAATGCGAAAGAGGCGTACACCGCCTGGCGCAACGTTCCGGCGCCGCGCCGCGGCGAACTGGTGCGCCTGCTCGGCAACCGTCTGCGTGAAAAGAAGCACGCACTAGGCAGCATCATCACGCTCGAAACCGGCAAGATCCTGCAGGAAGGCTTGGGCGAAGTGCAGGAAATGATCGACATCTGCGACTTCGCGGTCGGTCTGTCGCGCCAGTTGTACGGTCTGACGATCGCCTCGGAACGCCCGGGCCATCGTATGGCGGAAACATGGCATCCCATGGGGACGTGCGTCGTCATTTCGGCGTTCAACTTCCCGGCTGCGGTGTGGTCGTGGAATGCGGCGCTGGCGCTGGTGTGCGGCAACGCAGTGATCTGGAAGCCGTCGGAAAAAACCCCGTTGACCGCGCTCGCCGTCAACCAGATTCTCAGCGAAGCGCTGAAGGAATTCGGCGACGCGCCGGCCGGCCTGACCGCACTGATCAACGGTGGCCGCGATGTCGGCGCGAAGCTGGTGGCGGACCCGCGTGCATCGATCGTCAGCGCGACGGGCAGTACGGAAATGGGCCGCACGGTCGGCGTTGAAGTGGCGAAGCGCTTCGGCCGCTCGCTGCTCGAACTCGGCGGCAACAACGCGGGCATCGTCGCGCAAACGGCAGATCACGAACTCGCGATGCGCGGCATTCTGTTCTCGGCAGTGGGTACGGCGGGGCAGCGTTGCACGTCGCTGCGGCGTCTGTTCGTGCACGAGAGCGTGTACGACAAGACCATCGAACGTCTGAAGCAGTTGTATAGCAAGGTGCCGATCGGCAATCCGCTCGAAAAGGGCACGCTGATGGGACCGCTGATCGACAAGCAATCGTACGCTCGCATGCAGGAAGCGCTGCAGCAGGCTACGGCCGAAGGTGGCAAGGTGTTCGGCGGCGAGCGCGTCGAGGTGAAGGGCCATGAAGGCGGTTACTACGTGCGTCCGGCGATCGTCGAAATGCCGTCGCAAACGGCAGTGGTGCTGAAAGAAACCTTCGCCCCGATTCTTTACGTGCTGCGCTATTCGGATTTCGCAGATGCGGTCGATGCAAACAATGCGGCGGTGCACGGTTTGTCGTCGTGCGTGTTCACGACCGATCTGCGCGAAGCTGAACGTTTCCTGTCCGACTCGGGCAGCGACTGCGGTATCGCTAACGTGAACATCGGACCGAGCGGTGCGGAAATCGGCGGCGCGTTCGGTGGCGAGAAGGAAACCGGCGGCGGTCGTGAGTCGGGTTCGGATGCGTGGAAGGCCTATATGCGCCGCGCGACCAATACGGTCAACTACTCGTCGGCGTTGCCGCTCGCGCAGGGCATCGACTTCAATATCGACTGATCCGGCCAGTAGCGATACAGCGATAGAGCAGTCGATCAGTAGAGCATTCAGCAGAAAGCAGCGGCGCATCCACGCGCCGCTGTTCACAACTTCTTTCAGCAATTCGTTTGCGCCGCCCGCCGTTTCAGAGCGGCCACGCTACTCGTGGAGTAAGACGTGAGTTCCAAAGTTGTGATCGTCGGCGGTGGGGTGATCGGCAGCTCGATTGCGTATTTTCTGCGGCTTAATGATCCGTCGGTCAGCGTCACGGTGATCGAACGCGATCCGACGTATGCGCGTTCGTCGTCGGCGTTATCGGCGGCATCCATTCGCCAGCAATTCTCTACACCGCTTTCCATTCAGATGTCGCTATTTGGCATCGAGTTTCTGCGCTCGATCGGCGAGCGGCTCGAAATCGACGGCTCGAAGCCCTCGATCGATCTGCACGAAGGCGGCTATCTGTTTCTCGCCACGCCCGCCGGTGAGGCGACGCTGCGTGAGAATCACGCGCTGCAAAAGCGTCTTGGCGCCGATATCAGTTTGCTCGATAAAGATGCGTTGCAAGCGCGCTTTCCCTGGCTCAATACCGACGACCTCGTTGCCGGCGCTTTCGGCGAAAGCGGTGAGGGCTGGTTCGATGGTTACGGCCTCGTGCAGGCGCTGCGCAAGAAAGCGCAGGCGCTCGGCGCGCGCTACATTGCCGCCGACGTGACCGCGCTGCATCGCGACGGCAAGCATGTCACGCAAGTGCGAACCGCGGATGGCGAGGTCTACGCCTGCGATTTCGTAGTGAATGCTGCGGGTGCCTGGTCGCGCAAAATCGCGCAGATGGCTGGAATCGATCTTCCGGTGTTCGCCCGACGCCGCAGCATTTTCAACGTCACGTCGCCCGCGCGGCTCGAACAGTGCCCTTTGCTGATCGATCCGAGCGGCGTGTATTTCCGGCCTGAGGGCAACTCGTTCATCTGCGGTACGTCGCCGTCAGCGGATAACGATCCCGACGATTTACCGCTCGACGAAGTCGATCACGCACTATTCGACGACGTGATCTGGCCGACACTCGCGCACCGCGTGCCGCAATTCGAGGCGCTGCGCGTGCAGAACTGCTGGTCCGGCTACTACGAATACAACGTGCTCGATCAGAACGCAATCATCGGCTATCACCCGGACGTCGATAACTGCATTTTTGCCAATGGCTTTAGCGGGCACGGTTTGCAGCAGGGCCCGGCAACCGGCCGCGGTGTCAGCGAATTGATCCTTCATGGCCGCTATACGACGCTTGATCTTGGTTCGCTGAGTTTCACTCGTGTGCTCGAAAACCGGCCGATCGTCGAGAAGAACGTGGTTTAGCTCGCGCGTTCGAGGTGATGCGGAAAACGCAATACGTAGTGCGTAGATATCGTTTGCCGCCCACCCGGACGATGGCCACAATCGACGCGAATCTTCCATCGATAAGATAAGCGGCCCGTCACCATGTTCAAGTTCAATCCTGCATTCGAAGCGCCGACCGGTTCGCCGATCCGCGAGCTGTTCAAGTATCTGGCGCAACCCGGCATGATTTCGTTTGCCGGCGGCTATCCGGCGAGCGATCTGTTCGATCGCGAGGGTTTGGATGCGGCCGCCGCGCGTGCGTCGCAGCAGCCCACGCTCTGTCTACAATATGGCCCGACTGACGGCATCGCCGTCCTCAAGGAACAACTCACCCATTTGATGACGCGGCGCGGTACGCCGTGCACGCCGCAGGAATTGCTCGTCACGACGGGTTCGCAGCAAGGCTTCGATCTGCTGTTGCGCGTGATGGTCGCGCCGGGCGACGTGGTGCTGGTCGAACAGCCTGCCTATCCGGCGACCTTGCAGGCATTGAAGCTGCAGGAGGTGGACGTGGTGACGGTGCCGGTCGATCAGGACGGACTCGATGTCGCCGCGCTTGCCGCGTTGCTCGAAGCGGGCACTTTAGCTCGCCCACCGAAGCTGCTCTACACCGTCCCGACCTTTGCCAATCCGACTGGCGCGACCTTGTCGCTCGAACGCCGCATGGCGTTGTTGAAGCTCGCGGCGCGTCACCATTTTCTGATCGTCGAAGACGATCCCTATGGCGATCTGCGTTTCAGCGGCGCGGCGCTGCCGTCGCTGCTCGCGTTGAGCGATCAGGTGCCCGGTTCGCGGGACTGGGTCGTGCATTTTTCGAGTCTGTCGAAGATCGTCGCGCCGGGATTGCGGGTCGGCTGGATGGTCGCGCACGCGGAAATTTTGCGCCGCTGTGTAGTTGCCAAGCAGACCGTCGACCTGTGCAGTTCACCGTGGACTCAGGCGATCGCCGCAGAATACCTCGCGAGTGGAGCGCTGGAGCGTCATCTGCCGAAGATCATCGACGCCTACGCCGTGAAGTGCCGCACGCTGTGCGACGCGCTCGATGAGCATCTGGGTGACGCCATCGCGTTTCATCGTCCTGCCGGCGGCATGTTCGTGTGGGCGCAATTGAAAGGTGGACAGAATGCGTCCGATACGCTGTGCGCCTGTATCGAGCGCAATGTCATGTTCGTGCCGGGCGTCGCGTTCTATAAAGACAATATTGATCTGACGGCACTGCGTCTGTCATTTGCAGCGCCCGGCGTCGCCGAAATCGAAACCGGTGTGCAGAGAATGAAGCAGGCGCTCGCACTGTTTTGATGACGGCTAACGCGGCTAACATAGTATTGGCGGTAAAGCGGTAAGGGCAATACCTGAAATAACCCGGTGAGCACGTAGTGCATAGCCGGGTTTTTTTATGCAAGTGCTAAATCACGGAGATTTGGGATAACCATCCCGATCCTGTAAAGCAGCATAAGACCGCGCCTGGCTTGACTATGCTCGCACGCTCTCCTATGCGCTGTTCAAGCCGGCAGCGGGCGTAGACATCCCCTTCTTTGTATTCCGCCGCCTTGCTCCGCCCTTTAACTCAAGCCGTTGCTTCAAACGAGCCCGCTTTCTAAAGATTTAATTTCGCCCGTTCAATATTTCCGTCAAACTCCTGAAACATGGCTGAATGTTAAATGGAGAGTGCCGCTGGTTTTGGACTAAAAATATCGGTTATCATCGCTGCCTTCGGCGAATGATTTCGGTGAGTTAATTCATCGGCCATCCACGTTAATACCGTCGCATCGAACCAGAAAAAATCAGATGAAGATGTCGCGAAAAAAGATTGCAATCCTGGTAGTCGGTCTTCTGGTCGTGGCCGGCGTCGTCATTCAGGCGGTGTGGCGTCCATTCGGGCACCGCAAAGCCGCCGGGACCAGCGAAATCGTGCTCGATATTCATCACCCGGATGCGGTGATCGACAGCGAAGCGCTTTCGCGTTTGCCGCGCGACATCTTGCGTGTGCCGCTGTTGCACGACGTGCTGACTCAAGACTTCGTCGACTATTACGAATCGAACGACACGCGCTTGTCCACGGAAGGCGCGCTGCGTCGTCTCGCGTTCGAACATCAACTAGACTGGCGTGATGAACTGATCCGCCGCGTATTCGACGAACCCGCGCATGTGCTGCTGTGGCGCTCGCCGGACGGCCGCCTCGGTTACTGGGTGATGTCGATGCACCGCAACGGTCTGGCGAAGCTGCTGCAAAGCTTCGGCAACGTCGCCGCAAGCGATTCGCAGTTGAGCCAGGTCGCCAAACTCTCCGGCGACGTACCGGTCTACGCGTTGAAGCTGGCAGTTGGCCGCACGATTCTGTTCGCCACGAAGGACGACCGGCTTGTCGTGATGTCCGCCCCCGGCGTGCTGCTCGACGCGAAAGGCAGCTTGCTGGGCGAGCGGGCCGACGCCGTGTCCGAGATGCTTTCTTCAGGCCGCGACGATGCGGCGCGCGCTTATCAGTTGGACGCGCCGGGCGATGCGCCGAAGGGGCACCGGCTGGTGGTGTCGGCCAATTATTTGTCGTTTGGTTATCAGGCGTTTTTCTCCGGTATCGACGCGCTGCGATTCGATTTTTCGCCGAACGGCAGTGCTGCGGCGAACTGGCAGACTTCCGCTTTGATCGAGCCGGGCAAGTTGCCGCAGGCCTGGAATAGTGCCGACTTGTGGCGCGCCTTGCCGGCCAATCCGGCTGCATGCACGAGCTTGCCGGCGGACTGGAAAGAAGCGTCGGGCTTGTTGGGCAAGGTGGCCGATGTGGGCGCGGATGGCGCTGCTGCGATCGGCGATCAGCTCACCGGTCCCGCGGCCGTCTGCTGGTATGCGAAGTCCACGCTGGTTGCGCCGGTGTTCGTCGCTCGCGTGAAGACGCAGGACGCGGCGAGCATCGCCGCGCTGCAGACCGCGCTCGGCAAGACCTTTGGCGACGTGATCGGCGCGTATGAGGCGAAGGCCGCCAAATCCGCTGATGCCGATTCGGGCTATCGTCGCTTGCCGGTCACGAAGCATGACCAGTGCGTCGGCGTTACCGTGTGGCAACGGCCGGTCAGCGCGCTCTCCGGTACGGCGCTGTCCAGCAAGGCGTCGTTTGCATCGCAACTGTCGGCGGAGCGCTATTTCCCGGTGACGCTCGCGCTGGCGCATGGTTATCTAATTTTCTCCCCTGATTCACGTCTAGTCGACGACACGCTCGCCGTGCTCGACAAGCGTTATCCGGCGCTGGCCGATACGCTCGCGCCGCAGCGTCTGCCACGCACGATTCTCACGCTGACACCTTCGTCCGCGGCTGCGTTGATCGAACGCGAAGCGGGCGCGGCGTTGCCGGCGGATCAGGAAGCGGTGTTCCGCAATGCGTCGCGCACCCATCTCGTGCCGAAGCTGCATGCGCTGGCACACTACCCGCCGGTTTCGTTGACGCTGCCGCAGAGCTTGCCGGGGTCGACGGGTTGGGTCCCGGTGGAGTGGTGGTTCGATCGCGCGAAGGCGGGTGCGGATTCCGGCGCCACCGCGGGAGTAGCAGACTCGCCTGCAGATCAGCCCGGCACCGAGGGCGACTAAGTGCGCCGCCTTCACGTCCCCGACGTGGCATTCGCGACGAGTGCGTGCACGTCACGCCGCATCTGGCTCGCGCGCGCTGCGTCAGCGCTCGTCATGGCCAGCCTCGCGCCGTACGCGAACGCGCTCACCAGCACAACCGCGTCGCCCGACCCCGACGCGCTCTCGCCGCAGCAATCCGCTGCATTTCGCGCGTGGTTCGTGCGCATCGTCGACCAGCAAATGCGCCGCGGTCCGACGCCGCGCTGGACGCAACGCGATTGCGCAGGCCTCGTGCGCTTTGCCGTCGGCGAAACGCTCAAGCCACACGACACCAAATGGTTGCGCGCGAACGGCATGACCAGTCTCGCGGACACCAGCAGCATGCCGCCCGAGTTGCAGTTGTCCGCGTCGCAACGCGGAATCGCAAATCGCTGGACGCGGCTCGACGGTTCCACCGGCGCGTATGCGTCGGCGATCGCACTGATTCAACGCAATAGCCGTTTTGTTTCGAAGGACGTGAACCAGGCGCTGCCTGGCGACCTGTTGTTCTTCGACCAGGGCGACGACCAGCATCTGATGATCTGGCTGGATCGCTACATCGCTTATCACACAGGCACCGTTACGCCGACCGATACCGGTCTGCGCGCCGTGGCCGTCTCCGACCTGATGCAATGGAAAGATTCCCGCTGGCAGCCGCTCGACGGCAATCCGAATTTCGTTGGCGTGTTTCGTTTGGACTTTCTCACACCATGACCCGAATGAACTCCGTCACTGCGTCGCGCGCCTGGCTCGGCAACCTGAAACGTCGCGCGGGCTTTACCGTGGTCGCGCTCTTCGCGGCCCTGACGCTCGCCATCGCACCAACGGCCTATGCCGACGACGCCGCCTCGAGCGGCGCCGCCGATACCAACATCGCCGCGAACCCGACGCTGCAAACAACGCCATCGAGTAACTTCGCGTCGCAGAAGGTCGACGGCCAGCCGTTCTTCCTGCTCTCGGATGCGAGCTTCGGCAGCGATCAGTTGGCGCAGGTGCGTCTCGAAGCGCCCGGCCGTGAGTTCAAGGATGCGCTGCAAGCGTACGGCGGTGCGGACATCGTCGTGTATCGCGTGCCGAAGCCGTCGGATTTTTTGAAGGCGCAGAAGAATCTGCATCGCCTGAACGTCGCGCCGAATTATCAGGGCGAAGGGCTGGCAAATACGCTGGCCTATCTGTGGGACCGCTGGTTCACCGAAGCGCGCCGCGCCTGGCAACGTGTGCTGTCGTTCGCGACGCGAAGCAAGGCAACCGAAGCCGAGCCACAATTCAAGCTCGGCGAGCAGACCGGCAAACAGACGCAATTCCAGCGGAACTCGCAGTTCGCGCCGCTGAAGGGCTATGACATGGTCGCGCGCTTTCGCTATCCGATCTGGGACGCGAAGGTGATCGAGCCGCCGAAGGGTGTGAATCTCGAAGGCAGCAGCAGTAACTTCATCGAAGCGAGTTCGGGCAACGTGATGATTCCGGTGGGCAAGCTGCCGCCGGGGCTGTATATCGTCGAGGCGGTGATCGGCAACTATCGCGCGCATACCTTGCTGTTCGTATCGGACACGGTTGCGGTTGTGAAAGCGGCATCGAGTGGCATGCTGGTGTGGACCACCCGGCGCGATAACGGCAAGCCGGTGGCGAATACCGACGTGAACTGGACCGACGGCGTAGGTGTGCTGCAAAGCGGCGCCACCGGCAGCGACGGCGCACTGGTGCTGCAACACGTGAGCCCTGAGCGCAGTTACGTGCTCGGCACCGATCCGCAAGGCGGCGTATTCGTTTCGGAGAATTTCTACTACGACAGCGAGATCTACAACACCAAGATCTACGCGGTGACCGATCGTCCGATGTACCGGCCGGGCGACGCAGTGCATGTGAAGTTCATCGGCCGCACGTTCCAGAACGCGACGCAATCCACCGCGCCTGCAGAAGCCGATATCAAGCTCGACGTGCTCGATCCGAACGGCGCACCGGTGGCGACCAGCAAGGTGCATTTTGCTTCCGATACGGGCGCGGACGCGTCCTTCACGTTGCCCGCCGATGCTACCGCCGGTGGCTATACGCTGCGCTTCGATTACAACGGCGATGTATACGGCAGCGCATTTCGCGTCGCCGAATATGTGAAGCCGCATTTCGACGTCAACCTGTCGATGGATAAAACCGACTATGCGACGGGCGAGCAACTGAAGGGCAAGATCCAGTTGCGCTATCCGGATGGCAAGCCGGTCCGCGACAGCAAGGTTTCGGTTACGCTGCGCGCGCAGAAAGTGACGATCGTCGATGGTGAACTCCGCTACGCAGGGCTGTTTCCGGTCAAGCTGGAACAGCAGGAACTCACGACCGATAGCGACGGCAACGCGAGTCTCACGCTGCCCGCTGCAAAAGAACCGAGCCGTTATGCGTTGACTCTGTTCGCGCAGGACGGCGCGGCCTACAAGGTGCGTGTGACACGTGAGGTGCTGATCGCGCGCGGCGCGACGCCTTATCGCTTGTCAACGGCCAAGTCGTTTTCGCAGCCGAAGGAAGCGGTCAATTTCGATCTGCAGGCGCTCGGCACGATCGATCCGTCTTCGCGTGCGCCGGCCAAGTGGGAATGGACGCGCCTTGAATCGCAGACACACGGAGAAGGCGCAATCAAAGGCGCAACGGCAGGCGGCAAGCTGTCGTTCCCTGTGCAATTCGACGAACCGGGTTCGTACATGCTGTCGGTCAAGGACGACACCGGCAATCTGCTCGCCGCCGCGAGCCATTGGGTGGCGGGCGATGGCCTGAAGGCGATTCCGGGCAGCGTCGAGATCGTGTTCGATCGCGACAGGTACAAGATCGGCGATACCGCCGAAGCGCTGATCACGTTCCCGATGCCGGTCGGCGATGCCCTTCTGACGCTGGAGCGCGACAACGTCGAACATCGCGCATTGCTGACAGCAGGCGGCGACTGGCTGCAGTTGCAACGCGTGGCGCCGTCGCAATGGAAGGCGCGCATCAAGGTCGGCGAAGCATTCGCGCCGAACATGACGTTCTCGGTGCTGTACGTGCATGCCGGCGAATACGTGTTCCAGAATGCGGGCATCGTGGTCGCGCAGCCGCAGATCGAACTGAACGTGAAGAGCGACAAGCCGGTGTATGGTCCCGGCGATACGGTCACGCTCAGCTTCGACAGCACGCTGAACGGCAAGCCGGAAGCGGCGAATCTGACGGTCAGCGTGGTCGATGAAATGGTCTACGTGCTGCAGCCGGAAATCGCACCGAATATCGTCGACTTTTTCTATCATCCGCGTCGCAACAATGTGCGGACGTCGTCGAGCCTGTCGTTCATTACGTACGACCTTGCGCGCTCGCCGTTGAAGGGCGCGCCGGGCGGTCCGCAACGCGCCAACTACAACGAGCGCGGTGTGAAGGTGCTCGAACGGCCGCGTCGTGACGATCAGGACACGGCCGCGTGGGAAGGTACGCTGAAGACCGACGCGAATGGCCACGCCACCATGACCTTCAAGATGCCGGACTCGCTGGCCCGCTGGCGCGTCACCGTGCGCGCGGCGGCGCCGGACGGCATGGTCGGACAACGTACCGCGTATGTGCGTTCGGACAAGGCGCTGTATCTCAAGTGGAGTGGGCCTTCGCATTTCCGCGTCAACGATCAGCCGGCCATCGACATGATCGCCTTCAATCAGACCGACGCGGATATGGACGCCGAGTGGGTGGTCGACGGCGGCGGTCTCTCGTTGAACCAGAAGGTCACGCTCAAGCGCGGCGCGAACTACCTGCGTTTGCCGACCGGTGCGTTGAAGGCGGGTGTGATCAACGCGAGCTTGCGTCGGGCGGGTAAGGATGTGGATCGCTTGCAGACCACCATCCGGCTCGATGCGAGCGGCTGGCTCGATCTGCATCAGAACACAGTGGCGCTCGACGGCTCGAGCAAGCCGCTCAATCTGCCGCAAGATGCGCAGGACGTCAGCGTGCGTTTCATCGGCAGTGCCGCGAGCCAATTTGCACGTGTCGCCGACGATCTGATCAACTATCCGTACGGATGCGCCGAACAAACGTCGAGCCGCCTGATTCCTTTGGCGCTTGCGCACGACGCCATCGGTCATGGCGATAACGCCAGTTCGACGCAGGGGCTCGAAGCGTTGCTGCGTAATCAGCGCCAACGTCTGGCGATGCTGGCCGGTGTCGGTGGCACGTTCGGCTGGTGGGGCGATACGACCGGTGGCAGTTCGCTGATCACCGCCTACGCGTATTACGCGGACTGGCTCGCGAGCCGCAGCCTCGGCATTACGCTGCCCACCGACAACTGGCAGCATGCGATGGACGTCTATCGCGATGCCGGTGCGAAAGAGCCGCTGCTGCATCGCGCGTTGGCGCTGTGGTTCATGCAACAAATGGGCCTGCCGGTCGCAACGCCGGTGTCGGGTGTTGCGGCGGACTTGCAAAGCGATGCAACGGCCGCGGCCAATGCTTCGACCCCGGCGCGCAACGGCACGTATGGCGCGTCGGACAGCATCGTGTTCGCGCAAGCCGATTCGCCGCGTGGCAAGCAGATGGCGACGCTGCTGGTCACCAACATGGCGCGTAGCACGAGTGCTCAACTGCCGGACGGCTTCGATGCGGCGGCGAGTGCTGCGCGCACGGCATTGGCCAACGATCCCGCACCGCTCGTGCAAAGCCTGCTTTACATGACAGGTGGCGACGGCGGCGCGGCGATCGATGCATCGGCCTTGCTCGCGAAGAGCAGCGCCGACTACCCGACGCTCGATCGTGCGTTGACGTTGCTGTGGGTGCGTAAAGCGCTCGGTGGCGACGCGGCGCCGGCTTCGCTGCCGTCGTTACAAGGCGCGGGTTGGACGCGCGCTGCGACCCCGACTGGCACGCCGCTGTGGAAGTGGACCGGCGCTGCATTGCCGGCCACGCTCGATGCAGGCGGCGCGCGCACCGACGTGAACGCGCTGGTTTCGTTCCGCAGTCATACGAGCGAGGACAGCCGACTGAACATCACCGTCGAACGTCGTTTCTACAAGCTGGAGCCGCTCGAAGTGAAGGTCGATCCGAAGAAGGCGGGTGGCGCCGAGAGCCAACTGGGTCGCTCGGCATTTACTGCGCGCCTGGTTAAGCAGGGCGATGCGATCGACAGCAATGCGCTGTACGTCGACGAAGTCACGCTCACACCGCGCTCCGGCAATGCGTACCACTACGGTCTGCTCGACGTGCCGCTGTCGCCGGGCGGCGATGTGGAGGCGACAAGCTGGGGCGTGTCGATTGACGGGTTGCCGGGCGAGAAGGAAGGGGTAAGCGGTCCGCAGCCGTTTGCGCGTGCCGCTTCGTATGAGATGGGCGAGCTGGCCTATCACCAGCCGGTGCCTTTGCTCGATCGTCCAGTGAGGCTGCGGCAACTGGTGCGCTTTGCATTGCCGGGCACGTTCGCGTTGCCGCCTGCGCGCTACTTCCGCATGTATCAGCCGGACGCCAAGGCGTTCGAAGGCGGCAAGAGCGATCGCATGACGACTCTGCGTATTCAGTAAGCGAGACCGCTATGTTCTCCGCTCTTCGGCACTCGCGCGATCGTCTGGCAGCTACGCTGCGGATTGCGCTCGCCGTGGGAGTGGGGTGTGTTTTGAGTGGCGCGGGTGTGGCAGCGACTGCGGCGATGGCATTGTCGACTGCGTCACTAGCTGCGGTGGCAAGCTCGGCGCCGAACGCGTCGTCAAGGTCGGCGACGAGCTCATCGCTAAATGTGCCGTCAACGTCGTCGCCAAGCTCATTGCCAGGATCGGCGTCAACCATATCGCCAACCTCGCCGTCAGCCGCACCACCGGTAAACATGCTGCGCTTCGCCTGGTTGCGCGACGGTCAATCGCTGCTTTGGCAATTCAACGCCGGCGGCGGCGCGGACGGCCTCGTGCCGCAGTCGGCGAGTCCGTTGCCGGCGACGCTGGAAACGCCGCTCGGCAGCGTGTGGAAGCTGTTCGTCTACGGTTATCTGGTCGATCGCAATATCGCTACGCCGGATTACACTTGCAGCGGCGGCGATCCTGAAGAAGTGTATTGCTGCATGACGGGCGGTCACATCGACCGCGAACATGCGCTGGTGCAATCATGCGGACGCTTTTTCGAGCCCGCACGCCTGCAACTCGATCCCGCCGATTGGCGCAAGTATTGGACTGCCGCGCATGCACCCGTCTGGCTGCGCGACCTTCACGCGATGACGCCGACGCACCGCGTGCCCGTGACAGACTTGCTCGCGGCCTTGCAGGCGATGCCGGCCAAGCCGCGCGAAGCGGCGGCGAGCACGCTGGTGTCGGTGCTGACCAGCGGCCGCGGCGAAGGCACCGTGTCGCTATACGGCAGCCTGCTGCGCGCCAAAACCTGGACGATGCCGGATCCGGCGCGGCCTGGCGCCTCGATCGGCGGTGCAGCAGGTTGGCTCGCTGATGGCACGCCAGTGTGGCTCGGTGGCGCCGGCGGCAGTGCGCGCGTGCTGGCGGCCGCCGCGCCGCGCATCGCGCCGTTGCTCACACAAGTCACCGTACCGGACGACAACGCGTGCGTGCTGGTCGACTTCTTCAGCCGCTATCCGATTCGCCAGGTGCTCGGCGACAAAGGTCCGGCTGCGGTACCGGACGGCCCATTGCGTGGCGAGTTTCGGATCGGCTTCGTCAACGGCAACTGGGCACGTGTGGAAAGTCGAGGCGAACTGCGCCTCGATCGCGACGCTTCAGGCGCACCGCAAGTGGTCGGCCGCTTCGGTATGAACGACTACGTCGCGCGGGTAGTCGAGCGGGAGGGCGACACGAGCCAACCGGAAGCAGCCAAGGCGTTGGCGGTGGCGGCGCGCTCCTACGTCGTGCAGCATGGCAACCACGATCACGGCTGTTTCCGTATCGATGACAGCAGCAGCACGCAGCGTGTCCTGCCGCGCGTGCCGACCGCCGCCGCGCGTCGTGCCGCGGATCTGACCGACGCGCTGGTGCTCACCGGCGTGCCGGTTCAGTATCACCACGACAAGGCCGCGCCCGCTCAGATGAGCTGGCTCGCCGCGAAAGCGTCCGCGCAAACCGGCCTCACGTTCGACACCATTCTCTCGCGCACGTGGCCGCAGGCGACCTTGACGTCGTTCGAGAGCCCGTTGTCCGGCGATTGCATCCAGGTGGCCGGCGCGCAGCAATGGCTGCAGCGCAACGCGCCGTTGTGGGCGCGGCGCATGGACGGCGCGGCGGGCTACGAGACGCCCGATCTGCCGGCCGTGTGCGCGGTGCGCGAAGGTCGGCCGTATGCGGATGCGCAGCGCAATCGCGTGTACGTGTATCACCTGCAGACCGAAGAAGACCGTATCGCGCTGGCGCATGAATATATTCACCTCGCGTTCCAGCATCATCCGCGTGGTCTCGATGAAGAATTCGTCGAACGTACCGCGCGCACGCTGATTCGTACCGACAATCCGATCCAATGAACGACGTCTCGCGCTCGCTTTCTGCCGTGGTCCGTGCGCTTCCTGTGATGCGCTGCGTCCGAATTCCTGCGGCCGTTGCCTTGACGCGTCTTATGCAGGGCGTTCGAGTTCGCGTTCGCGTGGCAGTTACCTTGGCACCTCTTGCGCGCGGTGTTCGAGTCAACATGGCAATTGCTGTGGCCTCGGCTGTGCTGGCGGCGAGTATGGCGACGAATGTCCAAGCCGCCGGCGCAGACGGCAATGGCGGGGCGCTCGCCGACCTCACCGGCGCGTTCGGCGGCTGGCGTCACAGCGGGCTGACGAACGAAGGCGAGCACTTCGTCGCGGCGTATCCCCGGCCGCCGGTCGACCGTGGCGCGCAACGCTATCGCACGTTGATCGAGGGGCGCCTGAAGCACATCGACAAACACGCGCGCAAGCCGCCCACACTGGTCGTCAACGGCAATCCAACGCCGCTCTATACCGACGACGAAGGCGCTTTCGCGCGCCCGTGGGCTTTCGGCGCGGGCTCGAACAGCATCGAGTTGATTTCCGCCGACGGCAAGCAGCGCCAGCGCATGCAGTTTTACGAAGCCGACCGCAGCAAGCCGCAGGCGAAGCTGCGCGCGATCGTCACATGGGACGATCCGAAAGCGCAGGTGGATCTGCACGTGATTACGCCGGACGGTCTGCACGCGTTCTTCGCCAATCCCACGCTCGAAGACGGCAGCGGATTCGATGTCGATTCGGTGGACGGTGCGGGGCCGGGAATATTTTCGTCGGCGGCACCCGAGCACGGGACGTGGCTGTTCTTTCTGAACTACTGGGGCAACTTCGATTCGACCGGCTACAACTTCGACGCCGCCGCGCACGAGCGCGACGTGATTACCGCGACGTTGACGCTGGTGTTCAATGAAAACACGCCGAACGAGCGGCGTGAAACGATGGTCGTGCCGCTGCGTAAGATCGGCGACCTGCAGCTCGTGAAAAGCGAGCGACTCTGACAGCGGGATGGGAGCAGTGACGATGAAGGTCAAGACGACGGGGTGGGTGAAGGCTGGCTGGATGATGCTCGTCGTCGCCTGTTTGCAGGCTGCGACGGTGGCGCACGCGAGCGATATCGACTTCGGCGCGCCGTTGAACGGCTGGCGCAACACCAGCGGTGACAGCGAGCGCTATACGCAGGACGTGCACTATCCGGCGGTGTCGGTATCGACACCGGAAGGGCAGTCGAAGTTCGCGTTGATCGAAGGGCAGATCCGCAACACGCCGAAGAAGAAAAGCACCACGGTGGGCACGCTGGTGGTCGACGGCACGCCGTTGCCGCAGCGGGTGGAGGAAGACGGCAAGTTTTCGCGGCCTTACGCGTTTCCGTCCGGCAGCAACAGCGTGGAACTGCGGGCGCCGGATGGCTCGCGCAAGCGCGTGCAGTTTTACGACGCCTACAGCGGCAAGACGCAACCCAAGTTGCGCGTGGTGCTCGCATGGGACACCGATGGCACCGATCTGGACTTGCACGTGGTGTCGCCGGACGGGGTGCACACCTGGTATGGCGATCGCGTTGCGCCGAACGGCGGCGCACTCGACGTGGATGTGACTACCGGCTACGGGCCGGAGATTTACTCGTCGGCGGCGCCCTTGAAGGGCACGTATCTGGTCTATGTGAATTACTACGGTAACGGGAACAGCGGCAGCGATATGACCGTCGCGCAGGTGACGATCATCACGAACGAGAACACGCCGAACGAGAAGAGCGAAACCATTCGGGTGCCGATGCGTAAGCCGGGCGAGCTGACGCTCGTGAAAACATTCGTGATGCCGTAAAACAGTTGCTCTCTTGCGGGCCAGATTTCAAATTTTCACGCTGTCGTAGTCAGTTTTGCGAAGGAAAGACCACCCGCCCGACGTGCATATGCGCTTATGCGCACGCGGGCCTCAAAAACGTATATTTGCCAGCCGGGGGAAGAAAAAATGAACTCACTCGACCAGAAGCAGCCGCTGTTGAGCTACGACGGCAAGGTTGGAGAGCTGTACGGGATATTCATCAAGAATCTGTTGCTGCAGATCATCACGCTTGGCATTTATCGTTTTTGGGCCACCACGAATACCCGCCGATATATCTGGTCGCGCATGCGTTTTCAAGGTGAGCGATTTGAGTACACCGGAACGGGCGGCGAACTGTTCAAAGGTTTTCTACTGGCGATTGCGATTATCTTTGGCGCGATTGTCGGTGCTGGCATTCTTAGCGCGATTCTGCGCGCCATCACAGGGAGCGCTGCACTGGCTCTCGTGCCGATCATTGTGCTCTACATCGTGATCGCGGTGATCGCAGCAGGGGCGTATTTCAGCGCGCAGCGTTACCGCTTGAGCCGCACCCAATGGTGTGGGATTCGCGGAGGCATGACCGGCTCGTCGTGGGTCTACGGCGCGTACGCATTGCTGTATGGCCTGCTGTGCATCGTCACGCTTGGACAGATGGTGCCGTGGGTGTCCATGCGCCTTGCGGAGCGACGCATCAACGCGAGCAGTTTCGGCAGCCTGCCGTTTCATTTTGAAGGCCGCGCGCGTGCGCTGTATGGCGCGTTCGTCGGCACGTTTTTGGGCGTCGTCGCGCTGTTCGTCGTGCTCGGGGCAGTTTTCCTCAAGAGCATCATGGCGTTGCTGCCCATCGGGCATGCACCGCTGAAGGCCCATGATCCTGCCGCGTTCGCCGCATTCGGCTCGATATTTCTGTTCTACGTGCTGTTCATCGTCGGTGCGTTGCTGATCCAGTGCTTCTATCTGGCGTTGGTGACGCGCCATGTCATGGGCAATACGACGCTTGGCACGCAACTGCGCTTCGGCAGCAGCATTACCGCCGGGCGTCTGCTCGGAATGATGCTGGGCAATCTGGCGATCATCGTCTTTACGCTGGGTCTGGGTTTCCCGATCGTGCTGCATCGTGTGATGCGCTTCGCAGCCGATACGCTGCAGGTGTCCGGTCAACTCGACCCGCAGACGCTCGGTCAAAGCGATCAGCCGCCGCCGCGCACGGGCGAAGGCATGCTGAACCTGCTCGATCATGGCGGCGCGTTCTGACGCGGTTGTGGAGCCTTCAGTGCCGACCGGCACACGCTATTACGATGGCCATACCGCCGCGCCTCACGTGGCAACGCTGCGCTGGAGCGAGGCGTTTCTGTCGATTGACGGTGTTGAGGGCGAGCTGGCGGCTTGGCCGCGTGCGCGGCTGATCGTCAGCGAGCCCGACCCGGAAGGCAGGGTCGCGTTGGCGTGCAAGGGCGAACCGGGCCGCGTGTTGACCGATGCCTTTGCACTACCTGTGCAGATGACGGCGCCACGCAGGCAGCGTTGGCATTATCTGGGCTGGGTCACGATCGGCGTGGCGGCACTGGCGCTTGCGTTCGTACTCGTCGTGCGACTGCCTGCGGCTGGCGCGGCGCTTGTGCCACGCAGCGCGGAAAACCGGCTTGGCGAGGTGGTGGAGTCGGTCGTGGTCGGTAAGCATCGGGTGTGCCGAGGCGACGACGGACAACGTGCGCTCGAACAACTCGAAGCGCGCCTCGCTCACGCGGCGGGGATCGCGCAGCCGGTACGCGTGGTGGTCATCGACAGCAAGACGGTCAATGCACTTACGCTACCTGGAGCACGCATGATCGTCATGCGCGGCCTGTTCCAGCATGTCGACAATCCCGATCAACTGGCCGGCGTGATGGCGCACGAGACGGGACATATCGCGCGGCGCGATCCGTTGACCGCTTTGTTTCGCAGCGCCGGTATCACTCTGATCAGCACAACCTTGGGTATCCATCTGGGTTTCGCAGACGTTTCTTCGCTGGCGGGGCGATTAGTGGGTTTGTCGTATAGCCGTGACATGGAACGTCTCGCCGATGCGAACGGCGTTGCCTATCTGCAAGCGAGTGGATTGCGCAGCGATGGGCTCGCAGCATTTTTTGCGTTGACCGAGAAGCGTAGCGGCAGTGCCAGCGGTGCGATTGAATTTCTGTCAGATCATCCGCGTACGCTCGACCGGGAAAAGCGGAGTCAGGGATCGCCAGTCGGCGAAAGTGCGTTGACGGCGCAGCAATGGGCAGCGGTTCGCGCAATGTGCGGGAAGCCGTGAGCCGTTCGACCTGTCGGAAGCGTAGATGTGAAAACCAATGTACTCAACGAGTTGGGTGACTCTTGCTCAGGATATCCACAGGCTTCTGAACAGTTTCTGTGGACAAATCGAACTATGGAATCCGTTCTGTAGAACCGCGTGTTGCGCAGTCGTCGTATGCGTTTCTGGCAGGCTCTTCGAGTGATCGGCGTGTGATGGCGCAATGCCATCCGATGGAGCTTACCGCTTCTTTCCGGCGCTCAAGTATTGGCTTGCTGCCGTCGATAGGTCCTGTAAGCGGTCGTGCGTCGAACCGCCGTGTGCGAGCGTAATGGGTCTGTTTGCATTGCCACAGCGAACCGGAGGCGGCGCATGCGTTGGGCGAAATAAACGGAGGTTGCCATGCAAATCGACAGTGCGCTGTCGTCGACACTGCCGGAATCGGATCGCGCGATGACGAAGAGCCGGTCCGCAACGGACGACACGGCCACGCAGACGGTTGCGTCAAATACATCCGGGCAGGACGACGCCGTCCATATCTCCGCCGAAGGCGCAGCGACGGCGGCGCAAGAGGGCAATACGGTTCAGGACGGTGCGGTAAGCGATTCAGCGGGAGAGGGCGCATCGACAACCGACGTCTCGGCGGTCAAGTTGTTCGCGTACGGTACGCTGGGTCTCGAACGCCCGGATCAGCCTCATGAAGAGCGTAATGCGTTCTACACGGCTGGGCGTTGGCTGGCCGCGGGAATCACCATTGGCGCATTGGCGGGATCATCTCGTTGCTTGCTTGAAATGGGAGAGGGAGATGCGCTTGTCGTGCATGACGCACGACAAGCGCAACGACCGGCTTGGCTTAGCGGTCGAGGAACGACTTCAGGCGATCTGCACGGCTCGGATGCATCAGCTTACGCATGGCCTTGCTTTCGATTTGACGGATCCGCTCACGCGTGACGTCGAACTGCTTGCCGACTTCTTCGAGCGTGTGGTCCGACTTCGTGTTGATGCCGTAACGCATACGCAGCACCTTCGCTTCGCGCGGCGACAGTGAGTCGAGCGCGTCGTCGATGGCGGCGCGCAAGTCGGCCTGCATTGCTGCGTCGGCCGGCGAGGAAGCTGCCGAATCTTCGATCATGTCGCCGAGCGTGGCGTCGCCGTCGTCACCGACCGGCGTTTCCATCGACACCGGCTGCTTGGCGATCTTCAGAATGCCGCGCACCTTCTCTTCCGACAGTTCCATGCGTTCTGCCAGCACCGACGGATGGGCTTCCTGACCGGTCTGCTGCAGGATCTCGCGCGAAATGCGGTTGAGTTTGTTGATCGTTTCGATCATGTGCACCGGCACGCGAATCGTGCGCGCCTGGTCGGCGAGCGAGCGCGTCACGGCCTGACGAACCCACCACGTTGCATACGTCGAAAACTTCCAGCCGCGGCGGTATTCGAACTTGTCCACCGCCTTCATCAGACCGATGTTGCCTTCCTGGATCAGGTCGAGGAACAGCATGCCGCGGTTGACGTACTTCTTCGCGATCGAGATCACGAGACGCAGATTCGCCTCGATCATCTCGCTCTTGGCCTTGCGCATCTTCGACTCGGCCGCGACCATCTGACGATTGATCTCTTTCAGATGCTTGAGCGGCAGCGAAACGGTTGCTTCGATGTCGATCAGCTTCTGCTGTTCCGACTGGATTGCCGGCAGATGGCGCTCGAGCGCCGCGCCGAACGTCGACGCGCCGCGCGCGGCACGCTCGGTCCAGCCCAGATCGGCTTCATGACCCGAAAACGATTCGATGAACTGCTCGCGCGGCATGCCGCTCTTCGTCACGACGATTTGCAGAATGCGGCGTTCGATCGCACGAACTTGCGCGACTTGGTGCTGCACGTCGCCGCACAGGCGGTCGATGGTGCGTGCCGTGAAGCGGATCTTGGCGAGGTGCTGCTGAATCTCTTCGCGGGCGCGCAGGTAAGCCTTCGAGCTGACGTCGCCGCGCGTGTGCGAGGCGTTCTGCTGGTCGGACAGAATGCCGACTTGCGCGAAGATTTCCAGGCAATCGCTGGTGAGTTGCTTCAGGCGTGCTTCGTCCGCTGCCGAGGAGTCGGCCGGACCGGCATCGTCGTCGTCTTCGCTATCGCTGTCGTCATCGTCGGTCGCGTCGGCGTCAACGTCTGCTGCGGCGTCCGCGCTCGCGCTGGCGTCTTCCGCCGCAACCGTATCTTCATTCAGACCGTCGACCAGTTCGTCGATACGCAGTTCGCCGTCCGCGACCTGTTGGGCGCTGGCCAGAATGGCGGAGATCGCGAGCGGGCAAGCGGCAATCGCCTGCACCATTTCGTGAAGACCGTCTTCAATGCGCTTCGCAATCGCGATTTCGCCGGCGCGGGTCAGCAGCTCAGTTGCGCCCATTTCGCGCATGTACATGCGCACGGGATCGGTCGTGCGGCCGAACTCGGAATCGACGGTCGACAACGCGACTTCGGTTTCCTCGTCGGCCTGATCGTCCGACACTACGGCGGGGGCGTTCGAGTTGAGCAGCAGGGTTTCCGCATCCGGAGCCTGCTCGTAGACCTGCACGCCCATGTCGTTGAAGGCGCTGACGATGCTGTCGATCGCCGCCGTCTGCGCGAAGTTGTCGGGCAGGTGGTCGTTGATCTGCGCGTGGGTCAGGTAGCCTTGCTCCTTACCCAGCTGGATCAGCGCACGCATCTGGCGCTGGCGTTCTTCAGCTTGTTGCGGCGGCAGTTCAGCCGCTACGGGGATCGCTTTGCCTGCGCCTTTGCCCTTGGCCGTACGGCCAGCGGGCGCCTTGGCGGTGTATCCGGCAGTTTCGTGTTGCGAATCTTCGCGATCAAAAGGGTTCACGTATTCTCCTCTAGAGGCTTCGCTATGAGACGCAAGACGCTACCGTCAGGCGTTTCGAGCATGGCTCAACATCACCTGAGTGACTCAACGCGGTTGTTTGGCTGTGCTCTGGGGAGCAAAAAAGATGAGCCCGCGCGAAGCGGGCCGATAGAAATGTGCGAAATTCGCGCGGCTCGCATTATATACGAGCTTGCGCCTTCGCGCGCATTATGAGCACACCAATTTGTCATGCGCTCTTGTCGCAGGGTCCCTTCATCGCCTGTCATCCGTAAGTTCAGGTGGGGGCAGAAGGCAGCACTTCAACTGCTCGTCGTGCGCGTATGCAGGCTCTTCACTATAGGCTATGTCGGCCACTCCCGCACGACCGGATGACTTTCCGTCGATCTTGCTACATATAGTGGGGCGCATGTTTCGGCGTCAAATCGCACTTGGTCAAAAGAAAATTCACAAAAGGGGGTTGACGACCTGCCGGTCGTTCTTCATAATCTCGTTTCTCTGCTGCTGATGCAGCGACGCAGAACGAAGCGGTGCCGGGTGGTTGTGATGTTGACGACGACGGCGCTGGTCCGTTAGTGAGTGCGTAATCGATCTTTAAAAATTAACAGCCGATAAGTGTGGGCGCTTGATGCGCGACGCGGCGGTGGATCCTTCGGGGTCTGCCGGAAGCGAAAGTATCAAGTCTCACACGAGTATTAAAGGAAGGTTTTCCTGTCGGGGTGGATTCACGCCGGCAGGTTAATCAT